>NZ_FNJI01000002.1 GCF_900104445.1 Desulforhopalus singaporensis
CACATCATTGGCCAAGGCAGATTTATTAGTCCTGGATGACTACGGCCTGGAGCAGCTGGATCGCGAAAAACGACATGATTTATTAGAGATACTTGAAGATCGCCACGGTCTCAAATCAACCCTGGTGACCAGTCAGCTACCTGTTGACCTCTGGCACGAACAGATCGGCGATCCGACCCTTGCAGACGCCATCCTGGACAGGCTGGTGCACTGTGCACACAGAGTAAAACTCAAAGGAGAATCCATGAGAAAAATGAAAGCAAACTTGACGTCAATGCAACCAACGAGGTAATGGACAAATAACAGCGTCGCTTCGCTCCGACTACCCGGCCGCGATCATCTGGAATGGGTGGCCGGGATCAGTGGAATACGCGGTTACTGCTGATCCTACAACTGGCTTTCAGCAGGATACTGTAAGTGGACTCTAATCTCGCCGGCTAGCAATTGAGTAATGTATTGTTGTGGCAGAGAAACAAGAACCATTTCATTAATGTTAATCAGCGTGCAATAATGCCCCCTTTTCGAGAAAAACAGCGTCGAAAATCGACCCCTCTATGTTACCCCGTCCATGATGGAACTATCACGGAGGATATGGAGGATGTTAGTAGTGGAGACTATAGAAAAAATCGTCGTTTACATTTTGCAGAATGGCTTGGGATAAAAGTATCAGTCGTAAGCTTGGGTTGTCTAGAAATACAGTCCGTAAATTTATTCTAAGCGGTGCAACAGAACATACTTATCAACGCACCATTCAACCCCAGCCCCTACTTGATGAGTATGTTTCCCAGTTGGAGAAGCTGCTTGACGAGGATTGGGAGCGTCCCGGGAAGCGTAAGATAACAGCCCGCCGCCTCTTTGAGCTATTGCGCACAGAAGGTTACGCCGGGAGTTACGACTGCGTCCAGCGCTTTACCAAGAAATGGAGAAGAGGGAAAGGTAAGCAAAGCTCTGGAGCGTTTGTACCCCTTAAGTTTCCCCCCAGGTCATAACCTGGTCGATCGCGGCCGCTGTAACCTTTGAAACAAGGCTGTGGGAGACCTCTGCCCCATACATTTCTTTGAAGGTTGCTGCAATATCCCGGGTTGTCATCCCCCTTGCGTAGAGGGCCAGGATCTGGTCGTCGAATTCGGTGAGACGGGTCTATCCCTTCTTGATAAATTGAGGTGAGAAACTGCCCTGGCGATCACGGGGCGTGGTTATCTCCACCTCGCCGATGTGTCCCTTGAGTGTCTTTTTAGAAGTGGTGTTGCGGCTGTTGCCAGTTCCTCTGCCCTCATTGGCATGCTTGACATAACCGAGATGCTCCTCCATCTCTTTCCCCAGCGCTGTTTCTACAGTGAGTTTTACAAGTTCACGGCTCAGGGCTGATAGGTCTTTCTCGCTTTTAAGGTTCTTGGCCAGTTCAGCGGCCAAAGACTGCGGGATTTCTTTGTCGGATTCTTTGCTCACGTCAATTCATTTTCTTAGCGAAGTTAATTGATTGTAAGCAGTTACACAATTTTATTTACAGACTCCTTCAGAAATCAACTTGGGCTACCTTGGGATGAGAGTTTAAAACTCAGAGGATAAATGGAAACTTCTTTTTACTTTTTGTGGGTCACTTTTGCACACAGACAAGGAGTCAATATTGACAACCGACAGCAGAAAATTGGATTTTTTCATCGTTATCTCCTTGTTTTTTGAGGTTACGGTCTGTTGTTCTGAGAAAAATAGACCGCTCGAATGTACTTTTTGTTGTATTCAAAATCCCAGTGAACATCTTTCATGCAGAAAACCGCTTCTTCCAGATCTTTGTCACGGATAGCCTCGAGAATTCTGTCATGTTCGGCGCATGCATCCAGGTACCATTGTTGAGGAAAAGATTTTGCCGGAAAGTCCCAGAGTCTGTTCTTGATCGGGCGTAGGATTCTTTCTGCGAACATATTGGGTGCCATCATTATAAAAAACTGATGGAACTCATAATGAAGCAGCGAGTAAGAGCGTAAATCCCCTTCCCGGACATACTCCTTCATCTGCTTGTTCAGCTCACTCATCTGGTCCAGGACTTCAGTTGTATAGTTGTCAAACCCGTTGGCGACAAGGGTGCTTTCAATAGTTCCTATTATTCCGTAGAGGTATTGAATATCCTCTTCTTCAAGGATGTTTACGGTAACCCTGCTGCGGGGATGAATGGTGACGATACCTTCTGCATCCAATCTGATAAGGGCATTGTTGAGAGGAGTGCGGCTGATGCCGAGTTCCTTGCAGATCTTCTTCTGATCTATTACTGAGCCCGGCAGGAGTTCTCCGCGGTGCAGTTTTTCGCTAAGTATCTCGTAAATCTGGTTCCTGAGGGATTGTGATCTGTTCTGTCCGGGAGTTTCACTGTTCTCCGAGTGCATGGCTTGCCTTTCTTATTGAGGTGTGTATCCGATTTCGGTTCTTCTGGGTTAAGCGTACTTCTCAGTATCGCCTAGTATTGCTGGTTTGTGGACGAGTCAAAGAAGGAAAATGTTCTGCTTTGGCAGCTTTTTTCGCTTCAAATATTTTCTTTCCTCCCCCTCCCTTTGAACAAGAGAAGGAAGGAGAGAATGCAAGATGAGGAGTTCTCCACCTCAAAAAGTCGTGGCTATTTACAGAATTCATTGACTTCAGAGCCTCTAAAAATCTAGCTCTCATATCAAAAGTACGCTTAATCCAGAAGAACCAAAAATAACGTATTCTCTCTTAAACAACAATATCTACTATCCTACAGCTGTCCTGGAAGCAAAACAGCCACCCAGACAAAGTGTCTGAGTGGCTGTTTTTATTGGTACGCCCGAGAGGATTCGAACC
Organism: Desulforhopalus singaporensis; assembly: GCF_900104445.1. Lineage (GTDB taxonomy): Bacteria > Desulfobacterota > Desulfobulbia > Desulfobulbales > Desulfocapsaceae > Desulforhopalus_A > Desulforhopalus_A singaporensis. The sequence goes on from NZ_FNJI01000002.1 coordinate 2,815, forward strand.
TCTGACCTACGGATTAGAAGTCCGTTGCTCTATCCAGCTGAGCTACGGGCGCTTAGGTGATATATTCAGCTGTGCAGGCAAAAAACCTGCACGGACGACATAATAACCGAAGTTTTCCAAAAAGCAACTTCATTCTTACTTTTAATCCATATCTTGCGCTCGTTTCCATACGGGACCGTTTTCCGTATCGATCACGGTGATCCCCTTCTGCACCAACTCCTCCCTTACCCGATCAGCCAGAGCCCAGTCCTTGTCCAACCGGGCCTGCTCCCTTTTCTGGATAAGGGCATTGACGTCAGGAGCAAGGGGGCACCCCTGCAACCGAAACACATTCAGTATCCGGTCTAGTTTCTTGAGGCTTTCAAGGATATAATTTTTTTGGTCTTTATCAAGGTGATTCACCTGCAGAATCGGGTTCAGCCTCCTGATGAAATTATAAATGGCCCCCATCCCTTTGGAAACATTGAGATCGTCGTTCATGGCCTCGTAAAACTGCTCTTCCATGCCGGAGACAAACGCAGCAACCTCCGGGTGAGGCCTGCCGCCAGGAAGACAGTTAAGTTTACAAGTGAATTCATCAAGCCGCCGCAGCGCTGTTCGGACACTGTCGAGCCGTTTGTAGGAGAAATCAAGGGGCTTTCTGTAGTGGACCGAAAGCAGCATGAACCTGACTTCGCGAGCGGTATAGCCTTTTTCAACAAGCTCCTTCAGGGTAATGTTGTTTCCCGCGTCGCTTGACATGTGCTTGCCATTCACCAGGACAAGCTCGGAGTGTAGCCAGTAATTGGCGAGCTGTTTTCCGGTAAGAGCCTCGGCTACGGCAATTTCATTTTCGTGGTGCGGGAAGATGAGATTGCGGCTGGAGGTATGAATATCCATAGTTGTGCCAAGGTACTGCAGCGCCATGGCCGAACACTCAACATGCCAGCTCGGTCTCACGTTCCCCCAGTCGGTCTCATAGAATATTCCCTTTTTTAACTCCTGGAGGGTTGATCTCTTGAGCAGAGTAAAATCCCTGGGATTATCCTTTTCATAGTCGTCCAGGTCGACGGTTTTTCCCAGCTGGATCTTGCTCAAGTCTATCCCCGACAATCGACCGTATTTCTTGCTCTTGGAGATATCGAAATAGATGGAGCCGTGCTTTTCGTAGGCATATCCTTTATGCAGCAGTTCATGGGCTATCTCGATCATGTGACCAACGCTTTCCGATGCCTTGGGATACCCTGTGGCCTTCTTCACCCCGAGAGTTTCCATATCCTGCAGGAAGGAATCGATATAGTGTCGGGTAAACTCCTTGAGCGGTTTCTGCGCAGCCTCGGCACCTGCTATGGTATTATCATCCAGATCGGTAAAATTCATAAACGCATCTACCTGAAACCCTTTGCTCTCCAGGGTCCGCGTTATAAGATCTGATACGATAAATCTCCGACAAAGCGCCAGGTTGGCAAATTCATAAGCCGTCGGCCCGCACGAATAGAAAGAAACCCGTCCTTCAATCTGCGGCACAAACTCCTCTTTTTTCTTCGAGAGGCTGTTATAAAAACGCAGCTGATTCTTTTTCCCGTCGTTTTTCTTTGGCGGGGTGAAAAGAGGTGTGCTCAGATATCTCTCGCCGCCGTCGGGGAGAATGACCACAATCATGCCTTTGTCAAGGTCCCTGGAGTAGTCGATTGCCGCCGCCATGGCACCTCCACTGCTCATGCCGACCAGAATACCCTCTTTGGCAGCCAGCTTGCGGGCCGTTTCAAAGGCGTCTTCGTCATCTACCTGCACAATCTGGTCCGGTACCGACTTGTCGAAGATGCCGGGCTTATACGACTCCTTCATATTCTTGAGGCCCTGAATTTTATGATCCAGATGAGGTTCTACCGCTATAACCTTTACATGAGGCTGAAACTCATGGAACCAGGCACAAAGCCCCATAATGGTTCCAGAGGTGCCGAGAGTGGCCACAAGATGGGTCACTTTCCCACCAGTCTGCTTCCATATCTCTGGCGCAGTCTGGTTGTAATGTGCTCTCCAGTTCGCTTCGTTGTTATACTGGTCGGTGAGGAAATAGCGATCTGGAAATTCCCGCACCATTGCATAGGATTTCTCAATCGCCCCATCCGTCGCCCTGGCGGCGGGGGTCAGCAAAATCTCCGCGCCGTACGCCTGCATTATTTTTCGCCGTTCAATCGAGGCTGATTCAGGCATCACCAGCACACACCTGTACCCTTTGGCGGCACAGACCATGGCAAGGCCGATGCCGGTATTGCCGCTGGTCGCCTCAAGGACGATTTTGTCTCTGGTCAGCTCGCCACTGGCCTCTCCGGCCTCGATCATGGACAGCGAGATGCGCTCCTTTACCGACCCGCCCGGATTGGTCGCTTCAATTTTGCCATATATCTCAACCGATTCTTTACCACCAAGACGGTTTATCCGCACAAGAGGCGTGTTGCCAATAGCACTACAGACATTTTGATGTAACATTTCAAGCCACGATGTATAAAAAAACAATAAACAAAAATCCAGTACCAGCGTTATTTCTTCTCTTTCCTGCAAGCATTAGCAAGATACCAGAACTGCATTAAAGCTTCCCGGCATTTTTCATCCTTGATGATACCGACCTGACCGGAAAACTCAGCGATCTGCGCCTTGGAAGGGGGAACGAATCGTATCAGCGGTCCGCTGTTATCCTTCATATCATGCGGATTTTTCTCTTTTTCCCTGGGCAAAACCATCCTTATATCGACAATCCTGCCCATCTGGAGATATGAATTGAAATTTTCCAGCATCTCCACCTTCCGGTACTGGAGCTGTGCCAGCCAGGAGGAATTTTCCACCTCAATCCACAATATCCCGCGCTCGATCTTCAGCGGTGCTGCGTGAACATGCACCTCCTCATCGACAAGATCGCGCCAATGCACGAATATCTTATGCAACTCCAGCTGCTTTTCCCACCCCTTGTCCCTTACGACCCGGGGAAGGGTTGCGGCGATCAGTTCTTCGGTATCAGTTTTCTTTTTAGCCATATATCCTGTTCTGTCAGATTACCTCACTCTTTACTTAGAAAAAAAATATTTGGCAAGGCTCATAAAAAAACCCGCAATCCTCAAAAAAGGACTGCGGGTTGCAGATCAGTCACCGTGGCTTTGGCCAGGTATCAGTAAATCCCCAGGTATGTTTTCAACTCCCAGTCGGTTACTGCGATCCTGTACTCATCCCATTCCTTTTCCTTTGCCTCGATATATTTGTTGAATATATGATTGCCGAGGGTAGCTTTGGAGATGGGATTACTCTTCAACTCTTCAATGGCTTCCTTCAGGGATGATGGCATGACCATGATTCCTTCTTCCATCATCTGGCTGCTGGTCATTTCAAAAATGTCTTTATTTACGGAGGGCGGCGGTGTGAGGTCGTTCTTCACTCCGTCAAGGCCACAATTGAGCATCATCGCAAGCGCAAGATACGGGTTGCAGCTCGGATCCGGGCAACGGATTTCAGTTCTGGTGGAAAGACCTCGAGCGGCCGGGATACGAATCAGGGCCGAACGGTTGGACGCCGACCAGGCACAGTAGACCGGAGCCTCGTATCCGGGGACAAGACGCTTGTAGGAGTTCACCAGAGGATTAGTTACTGCAGCAAAGGCACGCGCATTTTTTAAGGCGCCGGCAATATAAGCGTAGGCGATTTTGGACAATTGCAGCGGATCTGATTCGTCATAAAAAGCGTTGGTGCCATCCAGGTTAAAGAGTGACTGGTTGGTATGCATCCCCGAACCGTTGACACCGAAAATCGGCTTCGGCATAAAGGTTGCGTGCAATCCGTATTTTGAGGCAATACTCTTGACAACCCACTTGAAAGTGACGGTATTGTCAGCAGCCGTCAGAGCATCGGCATATTTGAAATTGATCTCATGCTGGCCTTCGGCGACCTCATGGTGGGACGCTTCGATCTCAAAACCCATCTTCTCAAGGGTCTCGATAATCTCACGGCGACAGTCGTTGGCGGTATCTTCCGGATCAAGCGAAAAATACCCGGCGACGTCATTGGTTATTGTGGTTGCAACCCCATTTTGGTCCTTTTCAAAAAGAAAAAACTCGGCCTCGGTTCCTACATTCATTGTATACCCGAGTTCCTTTGCTTCAGCCAGTACCCGCTTGAGATTCACCCGCGGACAACCTTCAAAAGGTGCACCGTTGGACTTATGGACATCACAGATAATCCGAGCCGCCGACACGCCTTCCTTGTTTCTCCACGGCAGAATGGTAAACGTATCGTAGTCCGGCTTCAGGTACATATCCGACTCGTTAATCCGTACAAAACCATCAATTGAGGAACCGTCGAACATCATCTTGCCGTCAAGAGCTTTCTCTATCTGGCTTTTGGGAATCGCAACATTTTTCATGAATCCGAAGATGTCTACAAACTGGAGACGAAAATATTGAATGTTCTCGTCCTCAATAATCTGCATGATGTCTTCCCTGGTCATTTTCCTGTCTCCTATTACTCAAAATTATATTGTTTTTCGTTTGCATCCTATGCTGCAACTGACCACAACGCCAAAATAACATTTATGACATCTTTTGCAATAAAAAATGAAATTTTATGACAATTTTGTTATTTAAAAATCGTAGGAAACAGCCCAACGCATTTAAATTAAACATATTATTTATATTCGTGCCTTAAACCGAATGTGTTATGGCGTACAGGACACCCTGGGTGATTTCTTCCTTGAGCTCTTCGTCCAGCAGCTTTCTGCCGTTGGTATCCAGAACATAAAAAGCATCAATCAGCTGCTCCACCTCGGTGGCGATATAGGCCTTGTGAATATTGATGCCGAAATCGGCCAGTGACTGCGTTATATAGTAAAGCTGCGCAGGCCGGTCAGGCGCATAGACCTCAATCACCGAATAGTTCTCCGAACTGTTGTTATCAATAACCACCTTGGTGCTCACCTGGCCGCCGGGCCTTGGCGCCCCACCGTACCCCGAGGCCAGCTTGGAATAGAGCCGGTGGCTCAACCCCATGCGGTGCTCTACCGCCCGGTCGAGCTGTTCATTAATACTCTGCCAGTCCTTTTCAGCAAAACCTAGCCCGTCTGTCGGCTGAACGTTGAGGACATCCACTACGGTGCTGTCGTACCAGGTAAAGATCTGTGCCTTGGCTACGGTCAGATTGTTAAGCGTCATCACCCCGCAAATTTTCGCAAGCAGCCCCGGCCTGTCAACGGTCATCACCAGCAGTTGCCAGCCGTCATCCACCTCAGCGGCCCGCACCAGGGCTTTCTGGCGAATACGATTGAAGTTGTCACGCTGGATCACCACATGCTCCGCGATGGTTTCCGGAGAAAACGAGAGAATATAATCGGTACTGAGCCTTTCCGGGTCGACCCTGAGCTCCTTTTCCGCCAAAAGGTGAACACGCACCTGGTCGCGGAGCCACTCCACCCCCTGCTCTTCATGGGCCAGCACATCGTGAACGCCATGGTGGCCGAAATCGAGATACGGCGTAACCTTGAGAAACAACTCCTCCATAAGGGCCGCCTTCCATTCGCTCCAGGCGGACGGACCGGTAGCTCTTGAATCCGCAACCGACAGCAGGTACAGCATGGAGAGACGGTCAAGGTCGCCTATGAGTTCTGCACATCTTTTAATAAACACCGCATCGTTGAGATCGCGCCTCAACGCATTTTCAGGAATAAACAGATGATAACGCACAAGAAATTCAATAGCGTCGCACTGCGCCTCATCAAACCCGAGCCGCTCCCCGGCTCCTTTTGCCAGGCGAGCGCCCTCAACCGAATGGTCGCGCCCCACCCCCTTGCCGATATCATGCAGCAGAGCGGCAAGATAGAGCACATTGAGATCCTTGACGCTTGCCATCACATTACCCCAGGATTCAGAGTCTGCAAGTGAATACAGCTCAGCCACAGCCTGGAGGGAATGCCGGTCCACGGTGTAAATATGATACAGATCATACTGGGCAAGGGTAGCTATCCTGCCAAATTCGGGAATAACGGCCTGCAACACCCCGGTTTCAAGCATCATGCTCAAAACAGCGTAGATATCTTTTGCCCCGGACAAGAGCGCGAAAAAGGTCTTCGCCAGCCGGGGAGAACACCGCTGCTTGTCATCTATCAGGCCGACAACCTCCGGCAGGCTTTTCCTGGTCCTGTGGTGCAACGGCAACCCGGTGCGGGCCATGACCAGAAACAACCTGACTATAATCTGCGGCTTGGCAGCCATCTGCTTGCCGGTGGCAGTGAGATGGATCTTCCCCCCTTTCACCTCGATCCCTTTCTCAACCTGCCTGTCACTCACCCTCAGCCCTTTATCGCAAATTCCAAGCACCTCATCGACGTGATCGAAAAACAGATCGGTGGTAAGGGTTACGGTGTGCAGGGCATCGTAGAGATCCCCGATAAAATGCTCAACCCCGCTCACCCCGTCATTTTCACGATACCCGAACCCCTGAGCCACCTCGCTCTGCTGCTCATAAAAAAGCTGATCGCTTTTGCGATCGTTGAGATAGTGCATATAACAGCGCAGACGCACGAGAAACTCCCTGGCGCGCAGGAACATTTTCTTTTCGTTTTCAAGCAACAACCCGGCATCCTGAAAATCATCGAGATTCTTCAGCCCGAAAACCACCTTGGCGGTCCACATCATCGCCTGGATGTCACGCATGCCGCCGCGACCTTCTTTCAGGTGCGGCTCCAGAAGATAGCTGTGGGAGCCAAACTTAACCCTCCTCGACTCCCGAAACATCTTCATCCTATCAACGAAAATCTCGCGGTGACCGTCAACAAACCTGCGGTTGAACTCCGACAAAAGCTCCTCGAACAGCTGGCGATCGCCATAGAGAAACCTGGCATCGAGAAGGGCCACCAGGAAAAAGTATTCCTCATCGGCATGAACCATCGATTCCTCGACGGTCCGCACCCCGTGCCCGACATCCAGCCCAGTGTCCCATAAAGGATACAACACCGCGTCGGCCACCTGCGCGATACAATCTTTCACTTCCGGTCGATACAGAATCATCAGATCGATATCGGAACCCGGAAACATCTCCTGCCGACCATAACCGCCAAGCGCCACCAGGCAGATCCCCTCCATGCACACGCCCAGCTGTGCCGTTTTAAAACTGCCAACGATATATTCGTCGACAATTGCGGTATGGGACGCCAGTATCGCGCCACTGTCGCTGCCTGCAGACCAACTGATCCTGAGACGGTGCCGTTCTGCCCGAAACGCTTCCAGCATCCGACTACACCGCATCCCTGTTTTCTTCGCCGGTCCGCACCCTGATCACGCGATCGACGGGGATGACAAAAATTTTGCCGTCACCAATCTTGCCGGTGTTGACGGCGGCGCGCACCTTTTCCACCACCGCATCAACCTGGTCGGCAGGCAGCACAATCTCGATCTTTATCTTGGGGATGAAATCGACAACATACTCGGCGCCACGATAAATTTCAGTGTGCCCTTTCTGGCGGCCGTAGCCCTTGACCTCGGACACGGTCATTCCGGTAATACCCAGCTCATTAAGAGCATCTTTTACGTCATCTAATTTGTAAGGCTTGACAATAGCCTCAATCTTCTTCATGTTCATCACCTTCACTCACCTATGAATCCGGCACAACCCGGAGCCTGTTCGATAGACGGTCGACAGAGCCTGTCAACCAGACCCACCACCGAGCCTTAAAGTTTATTTAGCCAAAGCATACTTACAAGAACAACACTTTACAACAAGTTCAGCATACCGCAAGCGGCAACTCCTCCATGACGCCCACTTCCCGGACCGAGCCCAAGGCCAGGCTCCAGCACACCTGCAGGGGCCGCCTAATTGTTATAGGCGGTTTCCGAATGCTCGGTCGAATCCATCCCCTGGACCTCCGCCTCACCTTCAAGACGCATCCCCATAAACGAATGGACAGCCTTGAAAAGCACCAGACTTACGACAAAAGTATAGACAACGACAACCACCACCCCCAGCACCTGGCTGCCAAGCTGACCTACCCCTCCGCCGTAAAAAAGACCGTCGGCGCCTGCCGGATTCACTTTCGTCGAAGCAAACAGGCCGAGACAGAGGGTGCCTACCACCCCGCCGACACCATGGATTCCGACCACATCAAGAGAATCATCAAGCCCCAGTCTGGTTTTTGAATTTACCGCGACAAAACATACCACACCGGCAACACAGCCGACGGCAATGGCCGCATTGGGGGCGACAAAACCTGCAGTCGGGGTAATGGTCGCCAGCCCGGCTATCGCCCCCGACGCCGCCCCGAGAGTGGTCGCCTTGCCCTGGGTCACCCACTCCATCACCACCCACATAAACATTCCGGCCATCCCTCCAAGATGGGTTGCAACAAATGCTGTGGCCGCCACTTCGTCCGCGGCCATAGCCGAACCGCCGTTAAACCCGAACCATCCGAACCAGAGCAGGCCGGTGCCCATCATCGTCATGGGCAGATTGTGAGGCATAAAGCTGGTCCGGCCAAACCCCTTTCTGTTACCAAGTACGAGAACTCCGGCAAGAGCAGCAGCCCCGCATGTTGCATGAACAACAATACCGCCCGCAAAATCCAGAACTCCAAGAGCTCCAAGCCAGCCTCCCTTACCCCAAACCCAGTGACACACCGGATTGTAAACACATATCGCCCACAACAGCGAAAATACCAGAAAGGGAACAAACCTCACCCGTTCGGCAAACGCGCCAGTTATCAGCGCAGGGGTTATTATGGCAAACATGCACTGATAGATCATAAACACTGTCTGCGGGACCGTCGTCGCATAGTCGGGACTGGGTGCGGTTGTGACCCCGCTGAGCGCAAACCAGGACAAATCCCCGACCAGTCCGCCGAGATCTGGACCAAAGGACATGGTATACCCGAGGTAGACCCACTCAATCGATATCAGCGAAATAAGGACCAGGCTCTGCATAATAGTTCCGAGAACATTTTTTCCGCGCACCATGCCGCCATAAAAAAGAGCCAATCCAGGCGTCATAAGCAGGACCAGCCCCGCCGCCGCAAGAATAAATGCGGTATCCGCTTTATCCATAACCTCCTCCCTTATCTGTTCATTCACCCAGACGCAACCGCCCCGGCCGCCTCCTCCCCGCCAGCCAGGCCTATCACCCTCCACAGGACTTGTCGCAAAACAAGCCGTCGCGACATCGCCACCGGCCATATCGAAACAAAAATACATTTACGTTATTTTTAATCATTTTTCATTACATTTTTGTACTTTATGTATGTTTTTTTCTGAGCGGCCCTACCGTTTTTGCCGAAAACCGGATTTACTTTTAGTAGAATTCCGAATAAATTCAGGCCAAAATCAGGTAAGCGCAAAATATTATTGCCGGCAAAAAAACCGGACCAGACAGGGAAACTATGAAAATAAACGGCACCCACCACAGAACAATATGGCCCGACCCTGCAAACAAAGAGGAAATCTGCATTCTTGACCAGCGGCTGCTCCCGCACAGGATCGTTATCGAGAAACTGCGCGATCCCGAAGACGCGATAACGGCAATTTCCGACATGTATGTACGAGGGGCTGGACTCATCGGTGCAACCGCCGGTTTCGGCATGTACCTGGCCGCCCTGAAAGCACCGGAATCCGGCTTCAGCTCATTTATGAACCAATACAGTGACGCGCTGGGCAACAGCCGCCCCACCGCCAGAAACCTCAAGTGGGCGATCGAGCGGGTCAACCGGGAGATCGACAAGGTTCAGACTGTTGGCGAAAAAAGAGAGAAGGCTTTTGCAACCGGTTGCGAAATAGCCGATGAAGACGCCCTGTTCTGCAGGAAAATAGGCGAACACGGCGTGGCGCTGATAGCCGAGATCAGCCGCAGGAAAAATGGAGAGCCGGTCAATATTCTCACCCACTGCAACGCCGGCTGGCTCGCTTTTGTCGATTACGGAAGCGCCACCGCCCCCATCTACGCGGCAAGGGATGCAGGTATCGATATTCACGTGTGGGTGGATGAAACAAGACCCTGGAACCAGGGAGCACGGCTTACCGCCTGGGAGCTTCAGCAGGAAGGAATCCCCAACACCCTCATCTGCGACAACACCGGAGGCCATCTCATGCAGCACGGGCTGGTCGACATGGTACTTGTCGGCAGCGACAGGACAACCCACACCGGAGATGTGGCCAACAAAATCGGCACCTACCTGAAAGCGGTGGCGGCACGGGACAACGGGATACCTTTTTATGCCGCACTGCCTTCGTCAACTTTCGACTGGAATATTGACAACGGATTTGATATCCCAATAGAACAACGTTCGGAAAACGAAGTCACCCAGGTGATGGGGCTCGACGCGACCGGCGCGATGAGCAACGTGACGCTTTGCGCACCCGGAACCAAAGCCGCCAATTATGGTTTCGACATAACCCCCTCCCGCCTGGTCTCCGGCCTCATAACCGAACGCGGAGTTGTCGATGCGAACAGGGACGCAATCCACAAACTCTATCCTGAAGGGGCTGGAACAGGAAAAAGCGAATTCCAGGCATAACAAAAAAAACAGGCGAACTGCAGGCCGCACCTACCGCCGCCGGGGGCATACTCACATAATGGAGAAAGCAGACAGATGAGCATACAAGAGAGAAGAAGATATGTAAGATACGACATCCTCCACCTGCTCGACTACATACTTTATGACAGCGACGGAAACCCCGGCCCCTATTCCATGGGCCGAACCCTCGACGTATCCCTGGACGGAATCAAGCTGGAAACGCAGCAACTGGTCAATTCCGGCACGATCATACGCATCACCATCGGCCTTAAAAACGACCTTATCGAAATAGAAGGCATAGTCACCCACGCCTCGAAGTCGGCTGGAACCTATGCCGCGGGCGTCGTCTTTTCCAAAGTATCCCAGCAAGCGCGGGAAACGCTGAAAAAATATATCGAGGCGTTCAGTGCGCAAAAAAAAGAATAGTTTTTTACAAACCATGACCGGCAACCAGCGGCGCGGCTTCATCTACCGATAGTAGTATTGGTTAAACCCAGGCCACCTGCCGACCAGGAAAACAGACATGCCGGCCTTGGGCCGTGCTCACGTTGCGCCGGACCCGGCGCAACGCCTTCTATTATTACCCATCTTCTCGTCCGTAGACGTCATCGAAACGGACGATATCATCCTCGCCAAGATAGGTCCCGTTCTGCACCTCGATCAGTTCAAGCTCGATAACTCCGGGGTTCTCCAGCCGATGCATCGAGCCGGCCGGGATGTACGTTGACTGATTTTCATGAAGAAGCGTCACCTTCTCACCGTTTGTCACCCTGGCTGTTCCGCATACCACGACCCAGTGTTCACTGCGGTGATGATGCATCTGCAAAGAGAGCTTTGCGCCTGGATTGACCGTTATACGCTTTATCTGAAACCGCGGCTGCTGTTCAAGGACGGTGTAGCTCCCCCAGGGCCGATACACGGTGGTGTGTACACTGAACTCTTTTCGTTGTTCCTTTTTTAACCTCGCGGTAATTTTTTTCACATCCTGGGAGCATGACAGGGGAGAAACCAGGACGGCATCGGCAGTTTCGACCACCAGGGTGTTTTCAAGGCCCACTGCGGCAACCAGTTTTTTCTCCGACCTGACCAGACAGTTGCGGCTGTCATCAAGGATCACATCGCCGCTGGTCACGTTGCCGTTTTCATCCTTTTCCTGCACCTGCCACAACGCCTGCCATGAACCGACATCGCTCCAGCCGAGATCAGCAGCGACCACGACCGCCTTTGCGGTCTTCTCCATCAAGGCGTAATCTATGGAATCGCTCGGGCAGCTTGTCATGGCTTTTTTATCGAAGCGAAAGAAACTTCCGTCAACCCCTCCTGCCTGCACCGCCTCACCCATGGCACTGAAAATCTCGGGGGCGTGCAGCTGCATCTCATCGAGCAGGGCCGACAGGGTAAAGGCGAACATTCCGCTGTTCCAGAAGTAGTTGCCGCTGGCGACATAGTCTCCAGCTGTCTTGAGGTCGGGTTTTTCCTTAAAGGAAACGACCTCGCACCCCGTTCCCTTTTCAATATAGCCGTATCCCGTTTCCGGTTGGGTAGGTTCAACCCCAAACGTCACGATTGACCCTTCCAGCGCAAGCAGCCGTGCCCGGCTGACCGCCTCGACAAAAGCTTCGGTATCGCTGACAACATGGTCGGCAGGCAGGACCAGCAGCACCACATCTTCGCCGATGGACTTGCAGTAATGAGCGGCCCCGCAGATTGCGGGCGCGGTGTTCTTGCCCATCGGCTCCAGTAATATTGCAAACGACTGAAAACAGTCAAGCATCTCAATCTGTGCCAGAGTGGTAAACCGATGCTCCTCCCCCGCCACCACAACCGGCGAAAGCATGCCAGGCAGTTCGGCAACCCGCAGCAGCGTAGTCTGCAGCAGCGACTTATCCCCGACCAGGCTGAGCAGCTGCTTTGGGTACTTTTCTCTCGACAGCGGCCAGAGTCTTGAGCCAACGCCACCTGCCAGTATTACCGGCTGTATCTTAACCATGGTATCCTCTTTTCAATTTCTTCCACAATATATCAACGTGTTTCAGGACTACCCCCGGCAGGGGCCAGCACCTGAACAACGCCTCCTTTTTACAAGGGTATTACACTTCTTTGGTATGGCGAATAATTCCGAGCAACTCTGCAGTCTTTTCCTTCAAAAGAGTAGAGTTTCCTCTTGTTTCTACATTCAGCCGCAACAACGGCTCGGTGTTTGATTTCCTGATGTTAAAGCGAAAATCATCAAACGAAACCGAGAGTCCATCGGTAAAATCGAGTTCCCCCTCTCCGTATCTCTTTTTAATATCGGCGATAACCCGGTCGGGATCCTTGACCCTGCTGTTGATCTCGCCTGAAACCGGATAGGCGCTTATCCTGTCGGCAACCAGCGAGGACAACTTCCGGCCGGTGCGGGAAAGCAGCGAGGCCACCACGAGCCAGGGGATCATGCCGGAATCACAAAAACCAAAATCACGGAAATAGTGATGGGCGGACATCTCCCCGCCGTAGATCGCATTTTCCATACGCATGCGTTCCTTAATAAAGGCATGTCCGGTCCTGGTCATGACGCAATTGCCGCCTGCGCGCGTCACCTGTTCCTGTGTACTCCACGTAAGCCGCGGATCATAGAGTATAGTGGCGCCGACCTCTTTTTTCAGCATTTCAAGCGCCAGCAGGCCGACAATATAATACCCTTCGATGAAATTTCCCTTTTCATCCCAGAAAAAACAGCGATCGAAATCACCATCCCAGCCAATTGCGAAATCGGCACCGTGCTTCACTACCGCCTCAGCGGTCTGGTTGCGATTTTCAATCAGCAGCGGGTTAGGTACTCCGTTTGGAAAGGTTCCGTCGGGCCTATGGTGCAGCTTGACAAAGGTGAAAGGCAACGATTTTTCCAGCAGATCGATAACAGGACCGGCACAGCCGTTGCCACCGTTGGCCACTATTTTCAATGGCTTCAGTTCATCCAGATCAACATATCCCAGAAGATGATCCACATAGCTGGCCTTGTTGTTCGTTTGGCTGTATTTACCCCGCTGCACCGCCGGGCCGGGCAGCCGGCAACCAGTAATCATTGCCGCCATCTCCTGTAGACCGGACTCGCCGGTAACCGGCCGCGCCCCTCTGGTCACAAACTTCATGCCGTTGTAATCGGCAGGATTATGACTGGCGGTAACGATCACCCCGCCGTCGACGCCGTTTTTTTCAAGACTGAAGGCGCCGTGATAAATCTCTTCGGTGCCGCACACCCCCAAATCGAGCACATCCACCCCCACATCGAGCAAACCTTCAACCAGGGCGCGGCATAGCGATTCGCCTGAAAGCCTGATATCGCGACCCACAACCACCTTCTTCAGATTGTAGAGCGCACCAAAGCTGATACCTATCTTCCTGGCAAGATCCTCATTGAGTTCTTCAGGAACTTTTCCCCTTATATCATAGGCTTTGAAACATGGAAGAGATGTGTTAACCATTTTTTGTTTTCCTTTTGAGCACCGCTCCGTTATATTTGTGTCTTCGTTTTCACTTTCACAAACTCCAGATTGTAAAAAATTAGCCGGCTGACGGCAACATTCAATACAACAGATTTCCTTTTTTTCTAACCGCTTATCATGAAAGGCATCATACTTGCCGGAGGCTCCGGTACAAGACTCTACCCGTTAACCAAGGTCATCAGCAAACAGATGATTCCCGTTTACGACAAACCGATGATCTACTACCCCCTGTCGGTTCTCATGATCGCGGGAATAAAGGAAATCCTGATAATATCGACCCCCCACGACCTGCCTCATTTCCAGGAGCTGTTCGGCGACGGATCTCATCTGGGCCTTTCCATCGACTACGCGATACAGGAAAAACCCGAGGGGCTGGCCCAGGCTTTTCTTATCGGCAAGAATTTTATCGGGACCGACAGCGTTTGTCTTATTCTCGGCGACAACATTTTTTTCGGCCCGGGCTTTTCAAAAATTTTGAGGGAATCAACCGCTCTTGATGAGGGCGGGCTTATCTTCGGCTATCTGGTAAAAGACCCTGAACGTTACGGTGTGGTGGAGTTTGATGCATGCCGGAACGTTATCGGCATTGAAGAAAAACCGACCAAACCCAAGTCAAAGTATGCAGTGCCGGGGCTCTATTTCTACGACAACGATGTTGTCGCCATAGCGGAGCAGGTTACCCCGTCTCCGAGGGGCGAGCTCGAAATCACCGATGTAAACAACGAATACCTGAGACGCAGCAAACTCAGGGTTGAACCGCTGGGCCGCGGATTCTGCTGGCTCGATACCGGAACCCATGAATCGCTGCAGCAGGCTTCAAGTTATATCCAGGCGGTCCAGGAGAGACAGGGACTGAAGGTGGCCTGTATCGAAGAGATAGCCTACGAACTTGGCTACATTACCCTGGATGAGCTGGCAAACCTGGCAACGGACATGCTGAAAAACCAATACGGCCAATACATAGCCGACATCGTTGCCGAAAAAAAGATGGCGCCATAAGGGAGTCCTTACAATGAAAATATTGATAATCGGTGCCAACGGCCAACTTGGCTCAGACTGCTGTTCACTGTTTGCAGGAGACAACGAAATCGTCGGCTGCGATATTCCGGAGGTAGACATCGGCAGCCGCGCAAGCATCGACCGCTGTCTGGATGAAAACCGTCCGGAGGCGGTCATCAACTGTGCCGCCTATACCGCGGTCGACAAGTGTGAATCAGAGTCCGAACTTGCCTGGGAGATAAACGCCAGGGGGCCGGAACATCTCGCCAAGGCGGTGCAGCGGCACAATGCCAGGCTGATCCACGTCTCCACCGACTACGTCTTCGACGGGGCGAAGCGTGTCCCCGACCATTACCTCGAGTCAGACACCACCAACCCGCTTTCAGTGTATGGCAAAAGCAAGCTTGCCGGGGAACAGTCGGTACAACAATACTGCGCCAACCACCTGATCCTGAGAACAGCATGGCTCTATTCCGCCACCGGCGGAAATTTTCTCAAGACGATGCTGAGGCTTGCTGTTTCCGACCCGGACCGCGAACTCAGGGTGGTAGACGACCAGTTCGGCTCACTCACATGGTCCTACACTCTGGCCAGACAGATCGGCAAACTGCTCGACACCGATATTACCGGCATAGCCCACGCCACGTCTGAAGGATACTCCAGCTGGTATGAAGCGGCTCGCTATTTCCTTGAAAAGATGGAGATCGACTGTTCTATCCATCCCTGCACAACGTCAGAATACCCTACCGCTGCGCACCGTCCGGCAAACTCAATTCTTGAGAATAAGGTATTAAAGGATGCCGGCCTCTCACTTTTCACAACGTGGCAGGAGGAACTCGAAATTTTTGTCGAGAAATTCCGCGAAGATCTGCTTGCAGAAGCACGGCCCCGGTAGGCAGGAAGAGAGGGTGGTAAGGCTGGTAACAGCCCCCTTCACGGTGCAGATTTCCGGTAACTGAAATCCCTGATAAGATTGCTGATAAGAGTGGTGGAGCGTGAACAGAGCCCTTTGATCTGGAATCCGGCCTGATAAAAACCGGCATTTTCATCTGCAATACACCACCTGCTGGTCGCATCGATAATGATCTCGTTTCTATCCTTCAACGGACTCGGCAACCGCATGCGCAGGCGATATTTTCGATCGAGCTCAACCGGACTTTCACAGAGGAGTTTTAATCCTTTTTCAGAGATATCAAGCAGATGACCGAGAATTCTGCAGCTCATACCGTCAAATACCCGGAGATAGAACACAAGATAGCAGCGGTCCAGACCACGTAGATCCCGGTTGTATGATCCTGTTGCACGAGATGACATGAACTACCTCCTGCACCTGAAATTTCTCTGATATGGTTAGTGCATGGGCATCGCACCCTGATACCCTAGCTCCAGTATACCCCAATTTCGCCCAACTATCCAATTGGTTGGAGCAACCGGTTTTTCTGAATACATATTGGCATCTCTTGCAATATGTCACGTGTTCGAACCAGAGCCAAGCCGCACCAGCTCAACATCACCCACCGCACCCAGCTTGTCGCCGCATACGACGATTATGCCACTCAGTCCGTCAATTAAACGGGAGGCATCAAGCGCTCGCTTTATCCCGGCATCAACATCCCGCTCCCTGCCCACTTCGTTGCCAAGCCGGGTGGCGGCACCATCAGCCAGGGGGGTCGAGCGGGCAATCACGGTGACGGAATCGGCACGGCCAAAGCTAAGCGAATGTCCGACAGTGCCCGAAGAGGTACAGATCCCGGTCGGCATTTTCGTGGCTCCAATCCTGACGCCAACCCGCATGCTAAGAGGAGATTCCCCGGCGAAAATGGCGACGGTCGCCTCCCGGTCCTTCTTGACGAAGAGATCACCGCCATTTTCGACAATAATTTCGCTGCAGTAGCTTTTGAGCAGAGAAGTGCCGACAAACTCGGCGATCGATCCTGCCACTGCAGCCATCGGTCCGGTGCCGGTTTTTTCTCCTGCTTTCAGCATCGCTTTGACTATTGGCGGAGCCAGCGGATCCGGGCTAAGCGGCGTCAGGGAATGTTCAAACCGGGGAACACACCGTATATAATCCTCAATCTGCAGTCTGTACTGCAGGGCCAGTTCCTGCGCCTTCTTAGACACATCCCGGTCGGCGAGAATATGCAGGTCGGTGTCCTTGACCTTGACCATGACCGACACCATGGACCGGCTGTCAGCCGAATCGCGGTAAAACCGTTCGACATACGACAGGGGTTTTACAAAGGATCTTTTCTTCATCATATAAGCCGGGAGGGTCTATTCATCTGCGGGCGCCAGATAGTTCTTTACCGCGTCGAGCGAAATCGCCGGCTGCTGCTGCAGCAGGGATTTTCTCACCTCTTCGTTGCGGATGAATTCCCGCGTGAAATCGGCTGCACCGTTTAACGCCCCGCAGGTTCTGCAGGTTCTGAGCATTGGGTTTTCCGGTGCCAGGATCGTTCCCAGAACGATATGGAGCAACACGGCAAGGATAGCCGCCTTGGCAAAACCCACCAGTGCGCCGAAAAGCTTATCAAACCAAGAGGTAATGGTCATCTGGACAACCATGCTCAACCCTTTGCCGATCAGCATTATCACGATATAGGTGATGATAAAGAGGATCACGTAGCTGGTCAGAAACATGACCTTGGGGTTGTCGGTAACGTTTTTCAGCATTGGAAAAATCTGCTCATGATACCGGCTTGCAGCAAAATAGCCGAAGTAAAGAGCCAGCAGTCCCGTTACCTGCTTGAGCATACCAAGCCAGATTCCCCGGCCTACCAGCAGAATGAAAAGACCGACTATAACCAGGTCGTAGGCGGTGAGTCCCCCGATAGCATCCATAACATCCTCATTTTTTTATTTTTTTACGATATTGAACGACCACAACGCTCCCTCAGGCCAATAATTAGCAGCAACCGTTGAAACTGCAAGCTTTTTCTTGAAAACAGCGGGTTAGCGTGTAGGGAGGGGTTGCCTGAATTGACAATAACGATTATAGCGTTATCAACGATAACCGCGAACCCTAAAAACCCCTCCGCCAAATTTTATAACCTCTCTATGCCCGAATTACCCGAAGTAGAAGTGACCTGCCAGGGTCTGCGCAAACACCTGCTGGGCAGAACCGTAGAGAACATCTGGTACAGCGGGCTGCCCCTTCGCACCGTTTTTGACATCGACAGGATCAGGGATGACCTCGAGCAAAAAAAGCTCGTTGCAGTAAGTCGGCGGGCCAAATATCTTCAGCTTCATTTTGACCATGAAGCACTTCTTGTCATCCATCTGGGAATGACCGGAAACCTCGGCATATTTGAGCAGGACACCCCACGCAAAAAACACGACCACCTGGAATGGCGCTTTGCTGACGGAACCCTGCTGAGATTCAACGACAGCCGACGCTTCGGCTCGATCACCCACGTGCCAGCCGAAACGGTCGCATCCCTTGAAAAGACACTCTACCGCACCACGGGACCGGAACCTTTTTCAGAAATCTTCAACGGTGCCTACCTTCAGCGGCTCGCCCGCAATCGCACGGTTGCAGTCAAGCAGCTTATTATGACCAACCAGGTCGTTGCCGGAGTGGGCAACATCTACGCCAACGAGTCGCTGTTCAGGGCCGGAATCAGGCCGGCCAGGAGAATTGCCACAATAAGTCCCAGCAGATGGCAGGGACTGGCGACCTGTATCAGAGAAGTACTCTCGGAGGCGATCGCATGCGGCGGCTCAACCATCAGCGACTTTGTAAACGCCAGTCGGGAAACCGGATATTTCCAGGTAAACTTCAGGGTTTACGGGCGACAAGGCCAACCGTGTACAGTTTGTCGGACGACGATAGAGAAACAAATGATCGGGGGCAGAGCAAGCTACTACTGTCCTGTATGCCAGAAATGAAAAAAATTGCGGTTATTCACGGAGGTGAACTGTTACCATCTCGCCCTCTTTAACAAGCCGACGACCCGGCTCGGTGACAATATAACAGGTAACAGGTTCAAGCCTTTTCGACTGTCTTACAAAAGATTTACCGCCCTCGATGAAATAGACCCCGCTCTTGTAATGAGTCACCCCGTCTCTTTTGAGCCTTAGATCATGCAGTATCTGTGCCTCAAACTTTTCAGGCCAGTAGCGGTTGGCACCCTGCATCCGTTTCAGAATCGGCCCGACCAGCTCATTTGCAAGAGTCCGAACGGCCGGAGGGGGTCCCGGCAGACCAAGGAACGCTGTGTGCTCTATCGTGCCGAACAGCAGGGATTTCCCAGGGCGCATGGGTAAGAAATCAACAACAACGTCACCCCCGGCCTCGACAAAAGACGACTTAACCAGATCATACTTGCCGGGTCCCATGCCTCCAGTGGTAATAACCAGGTCGATCTTGCTCTTCGCTGCCTCGACAAAAGTCGAAACCAGCAGCTGGCGGTCGTCGCCAAGAACCATCCCGCGTTCAACGAGTCCGCCGCCCGCGACGATTGCCTGAGAAAGGACCCATCCGTTGAGCGACTTCTTCAACCCTGTCCCAAGCCTTTCGCCGGCGGTCACCAGTTCATTGCCTGTGCAGTAATAGGCGACCTTGGGTCGACGAGCCACAGGAACCTGGTCAATCCCAATCGAGGCGAGCATGGTGATATGATCGCTGCAGACCCTCTCCCCTCGCTCAACCAGGCGTTCCCCACACCGGACTTCAGCCCCCTTTCTCTTTATATAATTGCGGCCGGCGGCAAATTCTTTCAAGTTGATGACCACACGGTCCCCTTCCTCCTTGCATTCCTCAAAGGGTACGACCATGTCAACACCGGCTGGCACCACCCCACCGGTGAAAATCCGGTGACAATATCCTGGCCTTAGAGGAACAATGTCACTGCAGCCTGCAGCTATTTCCCGGTCGATGACATACTCCAGCATCCCCTCCCCGGTTTTTCCGGACCGAAAAGCCTCATCATCAGACGGTTCTTTGCCCTGGTCATCAGCTGGGTTGTCGTCAATTGCGATAGCATAACCATCACGAAGAGCTTCGTCATAAACCGGCATATTCCCAGTGGCGGCAAGGTCTCTGGTCAGAAACCGGCCCCCGGCCGCGGACAGAGGGATCATCTCAGTTGCAGGCGACCCGAAACGCTCTTCAATGCAGTCTAATATCCTATTCATCAACCAGCCTTTTCCTGTTATTTGCCCAAACAGAACTGCTGAAAAATAACATCGAGCACATCTTCGGCCGTCGTTTCGCCGACAATCTCCGACAGACAGTCGAGGCACTCCTGCAGGTCAACCGCGATCAGGTCGTAGGTCAACCCTTGCTCCAGGGTTATCATAACCCGCCGCGCCGCCTCCAACGCCGCCCGCAAGGCGACTTTGTGCCTGAAATTTGGAGCACAACCCTGCTCTTCCCACTGTTCATTTCCGGCGACGACCTGATGGTATATTTCTTTTTTAAGCCCTGCTATCCCGATCTGTTCCTTGGCGGAAATCACCACCTGACTCTTTAGCCCGTCAAGTTGTGCCAGGTCAAACTCCCTCCCGCCACAGAGATCAACCTTGTTGACCACCGCAATGACTGGTTTATGGCACACCTCCCGGTAGAGTGTCCTGTCAGCTTCGCTAAGGCCTGCGGTGCCGTCCACAAGAAACAGCACCAGATCGGCCCTGTTTATCAGTTCTCTTGCACGGAGGATACCAAGTTCCTCAACCTCCTCCGCCCCGGACCTGATTCCGGCGGTATCGACGATTTTTACCGGAACCCCTTCAATATCTATCAACTCCTCGATAGAATCCCTCGTCGTTCCGGGAAAAGGGGTGACCAGGGCTCGCTCTTCCTGGAGCAGGGTATTCAACAGGGAGGATTTACCGACATTTGGCAGACCGGCAATGACCATCGAAATCCCTTCACGGTAAAGCCTGCCGCGTCCGGCACCTGCGAGAAGTTCTTCCAGGGGTGCAACGACCTCGTCTTCAAGCTGCCTGATCAGCTGTGAATGATCTGCTATCTCGACATCTTCATCGGGGAAATCGATTGCGACCTCAACCACCGCACGACCTCTGGCAAGTGACTGGCGGACCGGATCAATACGGTGATAAAGCGACCCGGAAAGCTGCTCCTGGGCGAGATCGACGCCTTTTCTTGTCTTGGCGGCAAGAATGTCAATAACCGCCTCGGCCTGGGTGAGATCAATACGGCCGTTTAAAAAGGCTCTCTTGGTGAATTCTCCGGGGTCGGCGAGATCCGCACCCGCATGGAGGACCAGCTCGAGAACGTTGCCGAGCACCAGATGACTGCCGTGGCAATGTAATTCCACCACATCTTCACGGGTGTACGTTGCAGGCGCAGCCATATAGACCGTTAACACTTCGTCGACGATCCTGCCGCTTTGCGGGTCTCGGAGATGTCCGTAGTAGAGCCGGTGGCTCTGGTAACTGCATTTTTTATCTTTGGGGGTAAAAAGCGAGCGCAGAATCGTCAGGGACGCCGGCCCGCTGATACGTATTATGCCTATTCCTCCTGCTCCGGGCGGAGTGGAAATGGCGGCAATAGTCGAGTCGTTATAGGATCTGTTCACCAGTACACCTCACGTCTGTCCGGAACTCTCACTGAACCAGGCGGGCGAGGTTTAAACCGCTGCTGCATAAAATTACCACGCCCATGAAAAATTGTGTGATTTTCCTTTGCAGCCTCGGTCATCACCAATTCAAACGATATTACCACTGTCGGGGGATACGACCTTGTCAACGACCGGCAACCGCTTGCAGAACACGCGTGGAAACTGTGACACTCCATGAGTGTAAAACGGCCGGAACCGTCGCTATTTTTTCTTCTGATTCGATTTGTTCTGGCCTGCCCGGGAACCTGCGCGCTTTTTCGGTCCTCTGTTGCGCTTGCCGGGTGTATAGATAAGTATCTTCTTAAACAGTCCGTCCCCTACCGACCTGCTGCGAATATCCTTGTCTTCCTGGAGAACCATATGGATGGAACGCCTCTCCGAAGGGTTAAGGGCGGGCAGTACCTGGGTTTTTCCTTCCTCCTTGGCAAGAACGGCCAGCTCTGCGGCCTTCACCTTCAACTCCTCAAGACGTTTTTCCCTGAAATCGCCGACATCTACGCTAATCCGCACTTTTTCTTCAACCTTGCGGATAATAATCTTGCGCAGCAGATACTGGAGGCTGTCAAGGACCTTACCCTCCATACCGGCAAGTTCCTCTTCGAACTCCCCCCTCAGGGTGCAGCCGACAGCAAGACCTTTGGTTTCTATATCGACCGACGAGGGAAACCCCATCAGCCTGACGAGGTCGAGCAGTTCTTGCTTGACCAGAGCGACAGCTTCCGGGCTTACCTCATTTTCCGGCTGCGAATCCTGCTGCTCTTGCTCGCCGCCACCTTGCTCGTCAGCTGCCCTCTGGGGTGACGGGACAGGCGGCTTCCCGGTTAGCTCTTCTGCCGGCTTGCCGTTGGTGTTTTCCCGAGCTGGAGGAGGCTGCTTCTGCGACTCCTCCTGATCCGCCTTTGGTGGTTTTTTGCCGGAAGTCTTGCTCTTGCCCTGTTTTTTCCCATTACCGCCGTTGGCGGCGATCATCTCGTCGACCTGAATAACCTCGACATCTTCCTCAGCGTCGGCTTTGACCTCCACCCGTATGTGCGCTTTTTTGCGGATAAGGCCGAAGATACCGGTCGAGCCTGTCTCTATCACCTCTATGTCGAGCTTTTCCTGCGCAACACCCAAACTCTCGCATGCCTTTCGTATCGCTTCCGTGACTTCCTTTCCGTAGAAATCCTTCTTATTTGAAGACATTACATAACCTTTCTCAATTGTATCTCTTTTAAGGCACCTTGTCCGTAATCGTTTCAGCCACCTTTTCATGAACAATAACTACGGATGCTAAAAGCACCACTGCTTCGTTCACGTCAAAAGAGGCAGACGGACGGTAAGGCGCTAGGCTGCCGCTGTTTTTTTCTCTCGATTGATCAGTACCTGCTGCAGAATGGAAAGTAAATTATTTACGAACCAGTAGAGTACCAATCCCGATGCAAAGTTAAGAAACATGAAAGTGAAAATAACCGGCAGAAACATCATGATCCTCGCCTGAGTCGGATCGGCCGTGGTGGGTGTCAGTTTCTGTTGTAAGAACATGGAAGCTCCCATCAACAAGGTCAATACCGGCAAACCTCCGAGATAGGGAATCTGAAACCCGAGCCACAAACGGTCCGGGGCGGAGAGGTCAGTAATCCAGAGCATAAAGGGCGCATGACGCAGCTCAATTGCCTGGAGAAGTACTTTGTACAGGGCAAAGAACACCGGGATCTGCAGCACCATTGGCAGGCAGCCTCCCAGGGGATTGACCTTGTACGTCTTGTAGAGGTTCATCACCTCCTGGTTCATCCTGGTGGGATCGTTTTTATACTTCTCCTTGATCTTGACCATCTTCGGCTGCAGTTTCTGCATATTCTTCATCGACTTCATTCCCTTCTGGGAAATAGGCCAGAACACACCTTTAAACAGTACGGTGACAAGGATTATGGCAATCCCGTAGTTGTGGAACACCCCGTAGAACATGTTAAGGAGCCACAGCGCCGGCTTTGCGATCAAATCAAACCATCCGAAATTAACGGACCGATCGAGGTTGAAGCCGATCTCCTTTAACATTTTAAGTTTTTTGGGACCGTAAAAGACGTGATACTTGTACTCCTTTGCGCTTCCAGGCTGAAGTGTGTCAAGAGCTCCGCCGATTTCGGAGCGGACAAGGTCCTGGGTACCCTGCATGGTAAAACTGGTCGCCGCCCCATCAAGGGGAACAACTCCACAGAGAAAATAGTTTCCTTCATATCCGGCCCAGTCGATCGCGCCCTGCATGACCTTGGGGCCCTCCTCAAACTCGTCCGCTTTTACCTGGCTCAACTCGTCGTTGAGGTAAATGGCCGGACCATTGAACAGAAATCTGTTGGCCGGCCCCGCAGTACCGCCGGTAAAAGGCTTATTGACCAGGCCGACATGCGGCGCCCCCTGGAGTATTGTACCGGAACCGTTGATCACCTTTACTGTCATATCCATGAGGTAGCTCTGGTTGTCGAAGCGGTACACCCTCTCCACCGTCAATCCGTTACCGGCTCGTCCAACCAGGTGAAGTTCGGCCTTGCTGTCGTTTGTTGACAGGGTCAGCTTGCGGCTGTCGGCGGTGTAGAGAATTTTCGTTCCCACCGCGCTTCCCCAGCTGAACTGAAGAGGAAACCCTTCGGTCGCGGATGTCTTTACCAGTTCCATCCCCTTAGAATTCTCACCCTTGGTCTCCATATGCTTTTTCAGCACAAAACTGGTGACGGTACCACCATCTTCGGAGATTGTTGCGGTATAAAGATCAGTGTCGATCGTTACTTCTTCCGGGGTGCGGTCATAAACCACCGCTTCAACCGGCGTCTTCATGATCTCTTCGGCGGGCGGAGCAGGGGAAACAGCCTGGGGAGTAGCGGAGGCTTCTTCACCAGGGGTCGTAACAGCTGTTGTGGCAGTTTCATTTTCCGGAGCAGGCTTGTCAAAACCGACGAAAAAATATTGATACCCGAGAAGAATGGCCAAGGAGATAAGGATAGCTAAAAAAGCTCTGTAGGTGTCCATGAACTGTCCATTAATGGTGGCGAAAGGGGTTTAACATCAGGATTCCGATTACACTAAACTCAACAGCGAGCAATCCCGTTTACGGCACAGGATCGTACCCGCCTTTTGCAAAAGGATGGCAGCGAAGCAGCCGCAGCAGACCGTAACCGGCCCCTCGGACAACTCCATGTTTTTCAACGGCCTCTATCATATAGGCTGAACAGGTGGGAGTAAAACGGCAAGCGGGTGGCAGGAGTGGCGAGATGAGATATTTATAAGCCCGTATGCATCCGATTAAAGCTTTTCTAAACAGAATGCCTATCTTCATTTCATCATTAATGACAACCGGTAAAGGAGGTTGTGATCTCGCGCACTGCCGTACGGATCTCGCCCGGGCTGTTCAGGGAAAAACCGGGTCTTACGGCGAAAACGATGTCCATCCCCGCAGGATACCGGTTCCTCTCAATCCTGAACGATTCCCTGATAATTCGTTTAATGCGATTTCTCTTTACCGCACCGCGAATTTTACGGTGAACGCTTATTCCGATCCGGCTTTCAGCCGTGGAATTCGGCAGGCAGATCAGACTAAACCTTTCACCGTGAAAGCGTTTCCCCCTACTGTAAACTCTATCAAACTCCCATCTCTTCCGGATGAGGTCCGTCTTCAAGAGTCTTTGATCGGCCAAGTTACGCTGAAAGTCTTTTCCGCCCCTTGGCGCGGCGTGCACGGATAATCGCGCGGCCTCCACGGGTGCTCATTCTCTCGCGGAAACCATGGGTACGTTTACGTTTTAGATTACTTGGCTGAAAAGTTCGCTTGCTCATTCTTCACTTCCTCTTACTTGAAACCCATGGCGTACCATGAAGCATTCACTGTTCTTTTGTCTGCGCAAGAATACGTTTTGAAATGTAAAATCCCTCTCTTGCCGCAGCCCGTTTATCCTGCCGGAAATATTTTCCCCATCAGGAATACAAAATTACAAAAGGAAAATAATAAACACATTATTATTCCCGTGTCAAACATTTTTGTTCTCTTCGCCAAGGGCATATTGCTAAAGGCTCAATGCTGTGCTATTCTCATCAGGTTCTGAAAAATATGCGCATCTATGTTCCGTAACAGCTACGATAGTTTCAAACCCACAACCATTCTCCAAGCCAGAGGATCCATGGTTCCTTCGACCCCTGCAATTTACCAAGACATCGACTGGGCAGCGCTGAGACAAAACGCCATGGCCAGAAAAGCCTGGAAGAGCAAAGGTCCTGAGCAGTGGGATGCCAAGGCCAAATCCTTCAACAGTCGCAACCGCAAAAACGATTACGTCGATCTGTTTCTGTCCCATCTTCCCAAGGACGACTCCTGTTCCGTTCTGGACATCGGCTGCGGGCCCGGTACCCTCGCCATTCCCATAGCCAGAAGGGCCCGCCGGGTCACTGCCGTGGATTTTTCTCCGGAGATGCTGAAAATTCTCGAAAGACATGCCGAGGAAGAGGGGCTTGACAACATCACCACTGTCTGCGCCGCCTGGGAGGACGACTGGCGAGATTACGGCATCGATACCCACGATATAGCCATCGCTTCGCGGTCGATGGGGGTTTACGACCTCCACAGCGCACTAAAAAAAATCGATGCAATATCAGCCAGGTATGTCTTTCTCACTGACCGGGCGGGAGCGACTCCGTTTGATGAGGGAGCCTTCGAGGCAATCGGCAGACCTTTTGAGCCGGGACCCGACTACATATATACCGTAAACGTTCTTTACACCATGGGTATATATGCAAATGTGTCTATCCTTGAAATCGACAAGCACGCCACCTTCAACAACCTCGAAGACGCTTTTGCCTCCTATGCCTGGATGTTTCAGGACCTCTCGCCAGAGGAGCAAGGGGCACTGCGCGACTATGTGAAAAGCAGGGTTGTCCGCCGGGGCTCTGACCATGTGACGGTAAAGCGCAAAACCCCGATCCGGTGGGCGCTGGTATGGTGGGAAAAACCCAAAAACAGATAACAACAGCAACAATCAATTCAAATCATACAACATGACGCAAGACCAATTCGATGTAATCGTCGTCGGAGCCGGGCACGCCGGATGTGAAGCGGCCCTGGCCGCGGCGCGCCTGGGGTGTACGACCCTTCTAACCGTGATCAATGCCGACACTATCGGGGCGATGTCCTGCAACCCTGCCATAGGGGGGCTGGCCAAAGGTCAGCTGGTGCGAGAGATTGACGCCCTCGGCGGGGAGATGGCAAAAAATATCGACGCCACCTCCATCCAGTTCAGGACCCTGAACACCAGCAAAGGACCCGCCGTGAGATCCTCCAGGGCCCAGGCCGACAGACTGCTCTACCGGCTGCGAATGAAAGCTGTCATTGAAAAACAACCTGGGCTATCCGTAAAACAGACCATGGTTTCGGGACTTATAGTGGACGACGGGACCGTCTGCGGTATAACCACTTCGCTTGGCGAGAGAATCATTGGCAAGGCGGTCGTGGTTGCAACCGGCACTTTCCTCAACGGTCTTGTGCATGTCGGCTTGAAAAATTTTTCCGCGGGCCGGCTGGGCGATGCCCCATCGCGAAAACTCGCCGAGTGGTTTCGCAGCAACGGTTTTGAAATGGGCCGGATGAAAACCGGGACGGTCCCTCGCCTCGATGCAACCACCATCGACTATTCACAGCTCGAGGCGCAGCACAGCGATTATCCGCCGGCCCACTTTTCTTTTTCATCGGGAGGCGGCTACACCCTTCCCCAGCTGCCCTGCTACATCACCTACACCAATGAGAAGACCCACGAGATCATAAGAAATTCGATCACCGAATCACCTCTTTATGCCGGGGTCATACAGGGCGTAGGCGCGCGGTACTGTCCGTCGATAGAAGACAAGGTCATGCGCTTTCCCGAAAAAGACCGTCATCAGATATTCGTCGAGCCAGAGGGGCTGGATACCGTGGAGATCTATCCCAACGGCATCCCCACCAGCCTGCCCCTGGCCACCCAGCAGGCAATGGTCAATTCCATCAAAGGATTTGAGAAGGCGAAGATCATCCGTCCCGGCTACGCCATTGAATATGACTATATCGACCCACTCGGGTTGCATCCGTCCCTGGAAACAAAAATGATCAGGGGCCTGTTTCTCGCAGGGCAGATAAACGGCACCTCAGGTTACGAGGAAGCCGCGGCCCAGGGGCTTGTCGCCTCAATCAACGCCGTCCGCTATACCCGCAACCAAAAGCCGCTGGTCATTGACCGCTCCCAGGCCTATATCGGTGTGCTCATCGACGACCTGGTTACCTGCGGCACCAAGGAACCATACCGGCTGTTCACCTCCCGGGCAGAATACCGCCTTCTTTTACGGGAAGACAACGCCGACGCCCGGCTGGCCCAGACCGGTTTCGATATCGGTCTTGTCACCGAAGAAAATCACAAGCGATATGTGGCCAAGCAGGATGCCATTACAAGAGGAATACAGCTGCTGGAAAACATTTTCCTGCGTCCGCAACAAGCAGTCAACGAAGCACTTGCAGCCCTCCAGTCGACTCCGCTGAAGCAGAAAGCATCCCTGGCCGACCTGCTCAGAAGGCCCGAGATAACAATGGGCTGCCTGCCCTCTTTGCCCATTGCCCCTGAAGAGCTCGCGGCGGTTGAAGCGCTTGAGAAAAGTGGTGCCAGAAACGAGATCGTGCTGCAGATTAAATTCAAGGGATATATCGACCGGCAGCAGGAACAGGTTTCACGGTTCAAGAAGATGGAGTCGGTGCTGCTTCCCAAAGATATCGACTACTCCTCCCTCTCCGGCCTGTCCAACGAAGTTGTGGAAAAACTTACCAGGGTCCAGCCGGTATCCCTTGGCCAGGCATCGAGAATATCCGGAGTCACCCCCGCCGCTATTTCCGTGTTGCAGGTTCATCTGAGAAAGTTAAAAATGCTATAGATTACCGACAGATAAAAACGCCCAGGCTCATATGTATACAATACCCTACCCACAATTCGATCCGGTGATTTTCGCCCTTGGCCCATTGCAGGTGCGATGGTACGGCCTGATGTACATTCTCGGGTTCGCGGCGTCCTACCTGCTCGTAAAAAAACAGATCAGGGATTTTTCTTTTGAAAGACTGGGCGACCATTTCGACAACCTCAACATGGTGCTTATCCTCTGCGTGGTTCTCGGCGGCAGGCTTGGGTACGTTTTTTTCTACAACTTTTCATATTATCTGGCGCACCCCCTCGAGATTCCGGCAACGTGGCAGGGTGGGATGTCGTTTCACGGCGCATGTATCGCCTTGATCGCCGGAGGATTGCTGTTTTGTAGAAAGCAATCGCTTAATTTCTGGAAAACTGCGGATATTTATGTCGCCACCGTTCCTGTCGGACTATTTTTCGGCAGGATTGGCAATTTTATCAACGGGGAGTTGTACGGACGGATAACCTCAACCGGAATCGGCATGGTGTTTCCCGGAGGCGGCCCCCTGCCCAGACATCCATCGCAGCTTTATGAAGCGTTGCTGGAGGGTGCGGCGCTTTTTGTACTCGTCTGGGCGGCACACAAAAAACCGTGGAAGGCTTCAGCACAAAATAGGCGATTGTGGCCCCACGGTTCGATACTGGCCCTTTTTCTCATCGGCTACGGCATTTTCCGGATAGTCGTGGAAAACTTCAGGCAGCCGGACCCGCAGCTGGGTTTTCTGTTCACATCGTTAACCATGGGCCAGCTGCTCAGCGGACTGATGGTGGCGGCCGGAGCCCTGCTCTGGATCATAAGGATCCGATACGCCACCATCTGAAAAGATCATCCTATCTCAGACGTCTCCCTCCTCACCGATCCTGGCACATAGATTTTTCCCCGGCCTGAATTTGATCACGTTGTGTTTGGGAATGATAATCGTCTGGCCGGTCTGGGGATTTCTGCCCTTCTGTGCAGCCCGCTCTTTTACGTTAAAAGATCCGAAACCTGACAGAGTAACCCTCTCTCCTTTCTCCATTGCCGAAGCCATCAGCGCCAAGACCTTATTCAAAGCGTCTTCAGCAAGTACTTTGGTATATCCCCCGGACTCCGCTATCTGTGCAACAAGTTGACCTTTGTTCATTGTTTTTCCTCTCTGTTTATATTGTAATAACTGGTTCATTGAAAATTTTGCTTTGTTAAAACCCGTTATTGACAAGTACCAGATCGGCAAAAAACAACAATTGGTATATATACCTATATCAAACTGATAATTATTTACAATCGGTTATTATCCACTGGTAATTCTTACATTATATTCGGGAAATCACGAAATATGGATGGTAATTTCTTTACCTTTTCTTTACATCACTCGTCAAAAATAACATATCCGTTGCGGATAACGTAGTTGACCAGGTCGACACTGTTTTTTCTGTTGAACTTTCTCAGCAAATTCGACCTGTAATGATCAACGGTTCGCTGACTCAGCTTGAGTTTTTCCGCCATTTTCCTGCTGGTCAGCCCTTTCACCACCAACTGCAGAATCTGTTTTTCTCTTCTGGTAAGTTCGCCGGTGGGACTCTTGCCGTCATTTTGAAACATCAGAATCATGTCGCTGGCAAAATCCTCTGTCATGTTGGGAGAGACATATTTTTTCCCCCTGGCAACTTTTTCCAAAGCAACCAGCAATTCGTTGTCAGGGTCGTTCTTCATCAGGTAACCGTCGGCACCTGCGGACATGGCGCTGTAAAACACCTGCTTACTCTCATGCATGGTAAGGATAAGTATTTTGATATGCGGATAGTTCTTGCGCACCAGTTTTATCGCCTCCATGCCGGCGATGCCTGGCATACTGATATCTAATATGACGATATGAACCTCAACGTTTTTCAGAAAATCGAACAGTTCGTCGCCGCTCCCCACTTCACCAACGATATCAAACCGTTTGTTTTGGGAGATTATGTTTTTTATTCCATGCCTGATGAGCACGTGATCATCGGCTAGCAGAATGCGTATATTCCCGTCCCCTTCACTCATCTTCGCTCCTTCTGACCAGAACTCGAGGCAAGCGCTCTTTCCCGTCTTTCTTTAATGGGAAGACCCCAATCGGGCATATTCGGGCTCGGATTTCAGAACGCGGTCACCAGCAAGGCCCCGAAATTTTCTCTTCAGCGTAAGTATACTCTTAGCTAACCAAATTTTTAAAAAAATTCAACTTCTCTCAGAACTGCTCCCAAATTATGACTATTCCTGCCTAATTTTCTTGACTTTATCTGAAAACACGCTTTGATTACCAGTCAAAAGAAAAATGAATCGTGATTCATCTGTAGTTACAGACGAATCACCAGGTTTTACATATTAACTATTTTCAAGAGGAGTAATTGATGGAAGAACCTATGAATCTGCCTTGGGCACCAGAGGCAATTCATCTGTTGCAGCACCACGTTTTTACAGTGGCTGATCCTGATCTCTTTCCTCCAAGCTCGCGTCTGACAGTCCTGAGAATATCCAGGGCCGACCCTTTTGCGCCCAAAGCCTCTTTTTGGGCAGTGGCAAATGACAAAGACGTCCCCCCCGGCTTGACCGGTGCTGCAGTTGATGCACAAGGCGCAGGGAACTTGGAAAGGCGGTCCGCCCAAGTGCTGTTACAACCGATGAACAGGCCCCGCTTATCACAGGACAAAACACATTGCCGGCCCATCAGCAAAAGATGGGGCATGGAACTGCCCGGAGTTGATTACATAAAAACTTAGCAGGAGTTCAGACATGCCTTTTGTTCCAGCGCATGGGCCGAACTTACAAAGGTGATAACATGATTCTGAAGCTTTTTCCATTTCTTGCCTGGTTTAAAGATTACGACGTGGGCAAGTTCAAAATTGACTTTATTGCAGGTCTTACCGTAGCACTCGTTCTTATTCCGCAATCCATGGCCTACGCCCAGCTCGCAGGGCTCCCGGCCTATTATGGGCTCTATGCCGCCTTCTTGCCCCCTATGATTGCATCTCTTTTCGGGTCCAGCAGGCAGCTTGCAACAGGCCCCGTGGCGGTTGTCTCCCTCATGTCCGCCGCATCCCTCGAACCGCTCGCCACTGCAGGTTCATCCGAGTTCATAGCATATTCGATAGTACTTGCCATGACGGTGGGTATATTCCAGTTCTCGTTAGGCGTGCTGCGCCTTGGGCTGGTGGTGAATTTCCTGTCCCATCCGGTCGTCAACGGATTCACCAACGCTGCGGCGATTATCATAGCGTCGTCCCAGTTTTCAAAATTTTTCGGCGTCTATGTCGACAAGGCGGAACATCACTATGAGACCATGATCCGCGTGGTCGCAGCAGCTTTTGATTACACCCATCTTCCGACCCTCCTCTACGGGGTGGGAGCCGTCACGCTCATGGTGGTTCTGCGAAAGATCAATCCACGCATCCCCAATGTGCTCATAGCTGTTGCAATCGCCACGGTGATCTCCTATTTCACCGAATTCAACAACGATACAAGACAGCCGCTCAGCACCATTGAAATGGCCGGAATTGACAGCAAGATCGCCGCATTCAACGAAGCGACCGCCAAAATAGAAAAACTTGGCAACCAGCGTGCCGAGCTCGGACTGCTTTTTGACGCCGAGAAAAAAAAGACCGCCCATTCCGTTTCTCATAGGATGATAGAGCTACAGAGCGAAATCGCTCTGCTCACCCTGGAGATCAAGGAGTCCAAGCACCAGAGCCACCTGCTGCGCACTGAGCTTCGCGACCTCAAGTTTGCAGCGGCAAAGCAGGATGGAAAGTACACCTTCTACCCGAAAGACGCTCTGCCCGATTCTGTTACCACCGACGGCAACACATGGCGGCTCAAGGTCGGCAACACCCAGCTCGATAGTTCCGCGCTGCTGTTTATGGGGGGAGGTGCGGTGGTCGGCCAGATCCCGGAAGGGTTGCCGCAATTTTCCGTTCCCGACCTGACGATCAAATCATTTTTAAAACTGCTGCCGACAGCAATCATAATCTCCTTGCTCGGATTCATGGAGGCTATTGCCATCGCCAAGGCAATGGCGGCCAAAACCGGGCAGAAGCTTGATCCCAACCAGGAACTCATAGGCCAGGGTCTTGCCAACATGATCGGCTCCATCGGCTCGAGCTATGCGGTCTCCGGATCATTTTCACGTTCTGCGGTCAACCTGCAGGCCGGTGCTGTTTCCGGGATTTCCTCGGTAATTACCTCCATTATGGTGGTGATCACCCTGCTCTTCTTCACCCCGCTGCTCTACCATCTGCCCCAGGCCGTTCTCGCCGCGGTAATCATGATGGCGGTTATCGGCCTCATCAACGTGAAGGGGTTCATTCATGCCTGGAAAGCCCAGTGGTATGACGGCGCGATCTCCATTCTCAGTTTCGCAGTCACCCTCTATTTTGCGCCTCACCTTGACAAAGGCATCATGGTGGGCGTCGCCCTTTCTATGGTTGTTTTTCTCTACAAGTCCATGCGGCCAGTGGTCGCCAGTCTTTCCATCAACGAGGAGAACGTCCTCAAGAGCGCGGACCATTACCGGCTCAAGGGATGTCGTCATATCTCGGTGGTTCGTTTTGACGGCGCGCTCTTTTTTGCCAATGCCAGCTACCTCGACGAGCAGGTGACAAAATTCCGTACCGAACAACCCAGCCTGCGCTATATCCTGCTCGACGCCCGCGGCATAAACGACATGGATGCGTCAGGCGAGGAAGCTCTGGCGATGCTGTGCAAACGTGTTCGCAGCGCCAGGCTCGGCTTTGCCATGTGCGGTGTCAAGGGCCAGGTACTGACCGTGATGGAAAGAACCGGACTGATCAACGAGATCGGACAGGAACACATGTTCGCCGACAGTAAGGCCGCAGTGGCCGCGCTGATCGACCGCGTCCATAAAGGAACCGATCTTCCCGAAGCAGGGTGCGACAACTGCCCGCTCACCCAGTATATTCCCGAGCCCGCAAAATAACACCGTTCGTATACTGGTGCGCTTGCCAACCCCTTTGACCAGGCCATTTCGGCCTCCGGTCAAAGGGGTTTTTTTATGAAGTTCCCGCTCTTTTTTCCCCTTACCGCTGACCACCAGCCAACATTTTTTGTTCCCTATGCCAGCTAATTTCCTTGGTATTTTGCAAGACCACATGTCTGTTCTTGCCTCCTGAAATTTTGGCTGTTATAATCGCCGGCATTGTTCAATTTCCATGCTAAATTCAATCAGGATTATTTCTATGAAAAAAATTCTCCCTCTTCTAACATTTCTTTTGATACCGGCCGGTGCAGCTTTTGCCAGCAGCGGCCATTCCACCAACGCCGCTGACATATCCGGATCATTTATGGGTATTTTCTCCATCTTCCTTTTTGTTGCCGCCTACTCGCTGGTAATCTTCGAGGAACAGCTCCACCTGAGAAAATCCAAGCCCGTGCTGCTGGCCGCCGGCGTAATCTGGGTGCTGGTCGCCGTCACCTTCACTTCACTGGGCGACAACAACGCGGCAGAAGAGGCCATCCGTCATAATTTGCTGGAATATGCTGAACTTTTCCTGTTTCTGCTGGTCGCCATGACCTATATCAACGCCATGGATGAGCGCAACGTGTTCCAGGCACTGCGGTCCTGGCTGGTAACCCGGGGGTTTTCACTGCGTGCGGTATTCTGGGTCACCGGCCTGCTCTCCTTTTTCATATCCCCGGTTGCCGACAACCTCACCACCGCCCTGCTCATGGGAGCGGTCGCCATGGCGGTGGGCGGCAAGGACAAAAAATTCGTCGCTCTCGCCTGTATCAATATTGTCATTGGAGCCAATGCGGGAGGCGCTTTCTCACCTTTTGGCGATATCACCACCCTGATGGTGTGGCAGAAAGGCGTCATCGACTTCCACGAATTCTTCGACATATTTCTCCCGTCAGCGGTCAACTGGCTGGTGCCTGCTGTTTTCATGAATTTTGCCATCCCCAAAGCAGTGCCCCAGCCCAGTAAAGACAAATACGTGATGAAACTTGGAGCCAAGAGGATCATTTTCCTTTTCCTGTGCACCATCGTCACCGCGGTATCGTTTCACAATTTCCTCCATATGCCCCCGGCAACCGGCATGATGCTCGGTCTTGGCTACCTCGGCTTCTTCTCCTACTACCTGAAGAAGAAAGAACACAGAAACTACGACGTTGACGACAATCCGCTGTCGCAGCAGACCTATCACGCAAAGCCGGACCCGTTCGATATTTTCCGCAAAGTCGCCCGCGCCGAATGGGATACCCTGCTGTTTTTCTACGGCGTCATTCTCTGCGTGGGCGGTCTCGCCCAGTTCGGTTACCTGGCCATGGTCTCGACATTCCTTTACCACGGCATGGGACCGACCTTTGCCAACGTCATGGTGGGATTCCTCTCGGCCATCGTCGACAACATCCCGGTAATGTTTGCCGTTCTCACCATGTATCCCGAAATGTCCCACGGCCAGTGGCTTCTGGTAACGCTCACCGCTGGGGTCGGCGGCAGCCTGCTGTCCATAGGATCTGCGGCAGGAGTTGCGCTGATGGGGGCCGCCAGGGGCATCTACACATTCAACGCACACCTTAAGTGGACCCCGATAATCGCTCTTGGCTATGCGGCATCCATCCTCTGCCACCTCTTTGTAAATCGGAGCTTGATGTAACGGGCCGCACGGTCCTTTCTCCTTGAGAATTGCCATGATCAGTCCCGACGCCACCACTCTTCCCATACCGATAAGTTGGGAGGAGTGTTTGGCCAGGGGGTGGAAAGATCTCGACATCCTGCTGATAACCGGAGATGCCTATATTGACCACCCCTCGTTCGGGATTGCGCTGATAGGCAGGCTTCTTACCCACCACGGGTACAAGGTAGCCATCCTCGCCCAGCCGCGAACCGACTCCACCTCAGATTTTACCGCCTTCCCCTGCCCCCGTCTTTTCTGCGGCATAACCGCGGGAAACCTCGACTCCATTGTCGCCAACTATACCGGCAACGGCAGGGTACGGGAGAACGATGCCTACTCTCCGGACGGCAATCCCTATCGCACCACCAAAAAGGAAAAACAGAACCGGCGGCGCCCCGACCGGGCCACCCTTGTCTATACCTCTCTTGCCAAGGCTGCGTTTGCCCAGACTCCTGTGGTACTCGGCGGAATTGAAGCCTCCCTGCGCAGGTTCGTCCACTACGACTACCAGCAGGCAAAACTGAGGGGATCCTTTCTTACCGACGCCAAGGCCGACATCCTCGTATACGGCATGGGAGAAAAAGCGATCCTCGAAATTGCAAAAAGACTGCACAGCAACCTCCCCCTTGACGAAATAGCCGGCACCTGCAGGCGCCTCACCGAAAGAGAGTGCGCGGACCTCTTTGGTTCAACCAGCCTGGAAAGCTCACGTGAGATGCTGGTGCTTCCCTCCCTGCAGCAGATATTGGCGGACAACAAAAATTTCCTTGTTGGTGAGACAGCGCTCGACAGACATCTGCGCGCCTACTCAAACAGAATCGTCCTGCAGAAGCAGCAAACCCATTGGGTCATCCAGTACCCGCAGCCAAAACCGCTCACCACCGCCGAGCTCGACCAGCTCTACGAATTGCCGTTTACCAGAAAGCCCCACCCTGAAAACCAGAACATTCCCGCCCATAAAATGATCGCCGACTCCGTCACCATCGTGCGCGGGTGTTCGGGCAACTGCTCTTTCTGCGCCATCACCAGGCATCAGGGGCCAGCCATCACCTCGCGCAGTGAAGCCTCTATTGTGCGTGAATGCACTGAATTTTCACGGGCCAGACATTTTTCAGGAACCATCAGCGATCTCGGCGGGCCCACCGCCAACCTCTACGGTACCGGGTGCGCAATCGGCTCCTGCAAGAAGCGGGATTGTCTCTACCCGGAACCGTGCCCCAATCTTGAGATAGACGAAAAGAGATTTCTCAGCCTTCTTGAAAAGGTCGGCAACCTTGAAAAGGTAAACCATCTTTTCATCTCCTCCGGACTTCGCATGGAACTGCTGCTGCAGACTCCCCGACTGATGAGGAAAATAATCGCCCATCATACGCCCGGGGCGATAAAAATCGCCCCCGAACACACCTGCGACGACCTGCTGGAGCTTATGCACAAGGAGCCTCATAAACTGTTGCAGAACTTTGTCACCAGATGCCGTGAGCTTGCCAAGCAGACGGGAAATAAATCTATAGAACTCACCCCCTATATCATCACCTCCCATCCCGGGTCCACCCCTGACCACGCTGGCAAACTTGCAAGCGATCTCAAAAAACTCGGCCTCACAGCCCGCAAATTCCAGGATTTCACCCCAACTCCGGGGACACTTTCAACCGCGATGTACGTGACAGGTCTTCGCGCCGACACCTTGAAACCGATACCGGTGAGCCGCAACAGGGGAGAGCGCAACAGGGAGAGAAAAATTCTCGAATCCATGTTTCACCCCAAAAACAAGGGTAGTGTCAAAAGAAAAAACGGAAGATACGCCAAGAAAAAGCGCTAAGCTCAACCGGATCCGGCGAGCAGTTCTATCAGGTCAAATCCTGCGGTGTAAAGGGGACGACCTCTTTTAATCCCCTCCCATTGACGGCAACCATCAGCAGCCGGTCCAGGCCGAGGGCAATACCGGCTGCGCTGTCAAGATGTTCAAGGTCCTGCAAGAAACGTTCAGGCAAAGCGGTCGTAACGTTACGACCCTGTTTTATCGCCTCTATCTCATCATGAAACCTTGTCCGCTGTTCCCGCTCATCTGTCAGTTCGGTGAATCCGTTGGCGAGCTCGATCCCGTTAATATAAAGCTCAAATCGTTCAACCAGGTGCGGCTCTTCATCCTTGCGCCTGGCGAGCGAGCCCAGCTCCACGGGATAGTCGTAAAGGAAAACAGGCCGCCCACCCCCCAGCTTCGGTTCGACATCCTCGACCAGGACTTCATCAAAACTTCCCTCGCGAACAGCTTGTTCCAGAGGTACCCGGCTGTATGCATCAAAAGCCTGCGCAACGGTAATCCGCAAAAAGGGCATATCCAGGTCGGTTTCGGCAAAAAAATTATCGCCGCCGGGGCCGCAGCCGATCCCGGTCGCCGTCAGGTCTTTGTCGACCGCGCGCAGCAGCTGTTCGCAATCATCCATAAGCGCATGATAACGGGCACCGCGCCGATACCATTCGAGCATCCGGAACTCTTCCATGTGCAGGGTACCGATCTCGTTTTTTCGAAAGCATGGACATATCTGGAAGATATTGGTCAGGCCCCGGGCAAGCAGCCGTTTCATGCAGAGTTCGGGAGAGGCTTGCAGATACTCGCCGTCAGCCTCAATCGGGACTATGTTGGCTTCGGGGATGACCACCGGTTGCCGGACAGGAGTATCGACTTCCAAAAAACCCTTATTCTTGAAAAAGAGCCTGACGGAATCGAAAAAGGCTGCCCGCAGCTTCAGCCTTTTTTCACCGAGCATGAAACTATTCTTTCACCCGGGTGACATACTCCCCGGTCCTGGTATCTATCTGGATCTTGTCGCCTTCTTCCACGAAGGGGGGGACCTGGAGCTGATAACCGGTTTCCACGGTCACCGGCTTGGTATCGTTACCCGAGGTGTCGCCCTTGGCCCACGGATCGGCCACGGTTACACTCAGGTTGACAAAGATCGGCAAGGTCACGTCGATCGGCAGGCTTTCAAAAAACAGGACTTCGACCTCCATGTTGTCGATCAGGTAATTCTTGTTGTCACCGAGCTGCTCCGCGGTCAGAAAGAGCTGTTCGTAATTGTCGGTATCCATGAAATGGTACTCGTTATTCTGGTTGTAGAGATACTGCATTTTTCTCTCTTCCAGTTCTGCCTTTTCAAATTTATCATTTGACCGGTAGGTCTTGACCAGCTGGTTGCCGGAGATCATGTTTCTCATTTTACAGCGATACAAAGCCTGTCCCTTGCCGGGCTTGGAAAACTCGAAATCCGTAATTATGTATGGGGCTCCATCGATCTGCAGTTTCAGACCTTTTCGTAAATCAGAAGCGTTCAGCATCGTACATCTCCATATTAGCTCAATAGTAAACCGACAATCCGGCTGTTTAGACAATTCTCAGGCATCCGTAGCCTTTCAGCCTCGTTGTCTGCGCAAAAGGCGCAAAATCGACAGGCTGCTGATCACTAAACGTCATAGTATACCTGCCTTGATAATCTTTTTCCAAGTAATATTTTTTAAAATCAATATCCAGGCGGTAAAACGCGCCTTTATACGGGGGGCAGATGCTGGTCCGATATTATCAGGCCATTGTCCCAAAGGGTGCTGACACGTGATAGCTATTCGCCTGGAAATATAATGTTTTCACGATTTCACTCTTGCTTTACATCGGGGTTTCAGGTCGCGAGCAGAGGTGGTAGACCGATGGCAAATTTGTCTTTTTTTCAATGCACATGAAAAATTCACAGGTATAATGAAAGACTTTTCAAGGAGGCAGACATGATCAGAGTCGGAATTCTATCGGACACCCACCTCCATCATCCTGATGGAGAATTTATAACAAGGTGCAGGAGCGCTTTTGCATCATGCACCGCGATAATCCATGCCGGAGATCTCACCAGCGTGGAGATTCTTTCCGCGTTTCAGGGCAAAAAAGTATACGGCGTCCACGGAAACATGTGCAACCAGATGACCCGTATGACTCTTCCGGAAAAACAACAGGTACGACTGGGTAAATTTCTCATTGGCATCACCCACGGAGCAGGCCCCAGACATAATATCGAAGAGAGGGTTTTCGACCTTTTCCCGGAGGCGGACTGCATAATTTATGGCCATACCCATCAACCGATCTGCCATTACCTGGGCACCACTCTATTGATAAACCCCGGCAGTTTCATGGGAACAGGCCGATACGGCGCGCCCGGAAGTTACGCGCTGCTCACCGTTGACGACAACGGTCTTGACGGTAAAATTTTCTCGTTTTGACAAGGACGCGTTCGATTATGAAAACTCTATGGACTCCATGGCGTATCGACCATGTCCTGAAAAATGTTGTCAACGGCGGCGGCTGCATATTCGAGCCTGCCGGCAACGCCAGCCATGCCAAAGAAGACCTGCTTCTCTACCGCGACCGCGACTGTGTGGTGCTGCTCAACCGCTTCCCGTACGCCAACGGTCACCTGCTGGTGGCCCCGGCACGCCACATCAGCTGTATCACCGAGCTGAGCAGTGATGAAAATTTACAGGTGATGAAAATGGTGGGGCAATCCACAGCTATCCTGAAAAAACATCTTAATCCCGACGGGTTCAACATCGGGTGCAACCTCGGGGCCATCGCCGGGGCCGGAATTGCGGATCATCTGCACTTTCACGTTGTTCCGCGATGGACAGGTGACCATAATTTTATTACGGTTGTCTCCGAGGTAAGGACCATCCCGGAGCATATCGAGACCACTTTTGACAGACTTATTCCTGATTTCATTAGTCTTTATACCAACAACGCACAATGATTACTGCTTCAAAAGA
Organism: Desulforhopalus singaporensis; assembly: GCF_900104445.1. Lineage (GTDB taxonomy): Bacteria > Desulfobacterota > Desulfobulbia > Desulfobulbales > Desulfocapsaceae > Desulforhopalus_A > Desulforhopalus_A singaporensis. The sequence continues at coordinate 42,782 of NZ_FNJI01000002.1, forward strand.
AGGAAAGACAGAGAGGCCGGTTAAACTCACCCCGATGCTGCAACAGTATATGGATATCAAGCAGCAGCATGAAGACGCCATCCTTTTTTACCGGATGGGCGATTTTTATGAGATGTTTTTTGAAGACGCGGTCATCGCATCAAAAATCCTCAATATCACCCTCACCTCGAGAAACAAGAAAAGTGACCCGGTACAGGTGCCCATGTGCGGGATTCCCTACCACGCGGTGCAGAATTATCTGTCAAAACTCATTGAGGCCGGACAGCGGGTTGCCATCTGTGAACAGGTAGAGGATCCGGCAGATGCCAAAGGCATAGTAAAACGCGACGTAATCCGCATCGTCTCTCCAGGCGTTGTAACAGACGACCAGCTGCTCGACGATAAGAGTAACAACTACATCTGCGCCCTGAATTTGCGGGAGAAAGGAAAATCGTCGAGTTGCGGGGTGAGTTTTCTCGATATCAGCACCGGTGAATTTCTTATCGGTGAATACAGTGGCAACGGCCAGGAGCTCACCGACGTTCTCGATCAGGTAACCAGGCTGCAGCCGGCGGAGCTGCTTGTTGCACAAAACTCCACCAGTGTTGGAGACACCCTGCTTGGTGAAATCAAGGCGTTACTGCCTAGAATCTGCATCACCTCAAACGGAGGCGACAGCTCCGGGCTGGACAGTGTCCCGGCGGCAAGAGAGATGCTCTGCGACCATTTCAGTGTCGTCTCCCTGGACGGTTTTGGCTGCGCAACATTCAATGAAGGTGTGCTGGCCGCAGCGACCTTGCTCGACCACGTCCGGAAGACCCAGAAAACCGCGGTTGGCCATATTGAGAAACTGACCCCCATCGAAACCGGTGCCATCCTCCACCTCGACGAAGCGTCTCGTCGCAACCTGGAACTGACGCAGACCATAGTCGGTGCCAGCCGGCAGGGATCGCTTATCTCGATTTTGGATCAGACCTGCACACCGATGGGAGCAAGGCTTCTCAAAAATCATCTTCTTTTTCCCCTGCAGCAGCAGGAGAAAATAATCAGCCGCCTTGACGCCACCACTTATTTTTTCAAAAACAGTCATTCACGAAAAGAATTGCGAGCCCTTCTGGAATCGGTCTACGACCTCGAACGGTTAAACAGCCGCATGACGCTTGGATCCGGCAACGGCCGCGATATGATCGCGCTGAAAACCTCTCTTAGTGCACTGCCGCAGATTCTGTCTGCGCTCAAAAATTGCGATACCTCAGAACTTCTCGATATCCGGTCCCGTTTCGACTGTCTCACCGATCTTTACGACCTGCTTGAACAGGCAATCGCCGAGGACTCCCCGGTGACCCTCAGGGAGGGCAACCTGATCAAGCAGGGCTACAACAAGGAGCTTGACGAACTGGTTGCGCTGCAGCGTGACGGGAAAAAGCTTATCCTCGAACTTGAAAACAAGGAGCGAAGCGCCACCGGAATTGCTAAACTCAAAGTCGGTTTCAACAGGGTTTTCGGATATTTTATTGAAGTGAGTAAAGTTCATTCGGACAAGGTTCCAGAACACTATATACGCAAGCAGACCCTGGTCAACGCAGAGCGGTTCATCACCGCCGAACTCAAGGAATTTGAGGAGAAGGTGCTCGGCGCCCAGGACCAGCGGGTGGAACTGGAATATAACCTTTTCGTTGCAATACGCGACCGGCTCGCCGCCAGCAGCAGCAGGCTGCTGCAGACGGCCAACCTGCTGGCCCGGCTCGATGTTCTGCTCAACAATGGCGAAGTCGCCCATAGATACAACTACAGACGCCCGGAAATCAACGGTGAAGATGTCATTGAGATAGTAGAAGGACGACATCCGGTGATCGAGCGCATGATGCCCAGCGGCGAATTCGTTCCCAACGACGTCTATCTTGACCAGAAAAAAGATGAGGTGCTGATCATCACCGGTCCGAACATGGCGGGTAAATCTACTGTTCTTAGGCAGACTGCACTTATCGTGCTGATGGCGCAGATGGGCTGTTACGTTCCGGCCGAAAGTGCCAAGATTGGCATAGTCGACCGCATTTTCACCCGGGTTGGGGCCATGGACAATCTCAGGCAGGGACAATCGACGTTCATGGTTGAGATGAGCGAGACAGCCAACATCCTCAACAACTCCACCGAACGCAGCCTTGTTATTCTCGATGAGATCGGCCGCGGCACCTCGACCTACGACGGATTGTCCATCGCCTGGGCGGTAGCGGAAAATCTCGTCAATAAAAATGAACGGGGGGTAAAGACACTTTTTGCCACCCATTACCACGAATTGACCGAACTCGCCAAGTCCCACAGCCGGGTGCGCAACTATTCAATTGGTGTGCGTGAGTGGCGGGGCAACATTATTTTTCTGCATAAACTTGTGAAGGGGGGAACCAGCAGAAGCTACGGAATTCAGGTGGCCGCCCTTGCAGGGGTGCCCCAGGAAGTAGTGTTGCGTGCCAAGGAGATTCTAAAGGATATTGAGCTGGGCAAGTTTGCAAAGACAACCGGCGGCGAAAAAAACCCTCGAATCACCAGTAAAAACAGGAAACACCCCGACCAGTTATCGCTTTTCTCGCCCCCGCCGGACAGGATACACGAGCTGCTGGACGCAATCAGCCCGGATGAATGTTCACCCATGGAAGCGCTCAACACCCTTTACCGGCTAAAAGAATTGCGAAAACAGTAACTAGCCTGAAAATGCAGTGCGTTAATGCTTTGCCATGACTGTTTCTTTTTTGTATAGTGTTGTTATTTTCCGCAGTTGCGCAACCAAAATCTTCAATTTCGCCAGGCGCCGCTTCGGGGCGCTGTTGATACCGTGTCAAAGCAATCGGTGCTGCGAACTGAAGTCAATATGTGCCTAATGTCAGTCAAGTCGGGATAGGTTTGTACAGCTCATGTATCGATTTTTTTTAACCAGTCTTATTGCGGCGCTGGTCCTTGGCATTGGAGCCGGTAGAATCCTTGGTGATGATTTCGGCCCGGCCTCCGGACTGGAGATTGCCAAGCGTTACGACGAGGCCAAATTTTTCTACACCCAGCTGCAGACCAACCGCAAAATGGCCTCGTCACGAGATAACTGGCTCAAGGGAACCAGCAATTTTCGCCGGATCTACCTGGCAGGTCCAAAGTCAGACTTCGCCGCAGCCTGTCTCTTCATGCTCGGCCGCCTCTACGGTGACATGAACGACCGGTTCAATACCCCCAGAGATCTAGAGGAATCGGTCTCCTATTTTGAGGATATCGTAAGGCTTTTTCCCGGGCACAAGTTGGCCGATGACGCCTATTACACCCTTGGCACTATCTACCTGAACAAAAAGAAAAACCCGCAGAAGGCTGCCGAGTTCTACGCTGTTATCGTCACCGATTATCAGTCCGGTGACATGCATCCCCAAGCTGAAAACCAGCTGAAAATACTTTCCAAGGAACACAACATCGCCCTGCCCGGTGCAATGATGTCCGGGAACAACCTTACCAATCAACTCAACTATGTACTCCCGGTGAAATACTGGTCATCAAAAACATACACCCGGGTGGTTATCATGGCATCGGGCCCGGTAAACTATAACGATGTTCTGCTGGAAAAAACCGGGAGACGGCCGGCACGGCTCTATATAGATTTCAAGAAAAGCTACATCGAACCCCGCTACCGCAGCCCTGTTCCCATTGAGGACGGGCTGCTAAAACGGATACGTACCGGTCAGTTCAGCCCCGATACGGTTCGCGTGGTGCTCGACATCGAATCGCTCTCCAGCTATAAGATATTCAGTCTTCCCGATCCTTTCCGGGTCGTTATTGATGTTCGAGGTGAAAACGGCGTTACCGGGAAAAAAGTTGCAATTTCAGCCTCGGCACAGAAGAGGATCTTCATCGCGCCAACAGGACGCAACAGTCGGCTTGTTATTCTCAAGGGCAGCAAGAAAACAGTGCCCGGACGCAACAACCTGAGAGCTGTCGCCGATATTGACAAGGTCAGCGGCCATGGATTCGCGTTCCAGCCCAGCCTGGCCCAGCAGTTGGGGCTCGGGGTGAATAAGATTGTTATAGATCCCGGACACGGAGGCAAGGATCCCGGCGCTTCTGCCTACAATCTCAAGGAAAAAGATATCGTTCTGAGGCTTGCCAGGCTGTTGTCGCCGACACTGAAAAAAGAGCTGGGATGCGAGGTTATCCTCACACGGTCATCAGATGTGTTCATCCCCCTTGAAGAGCGCACGGCCATTGCCAACACCGAAAATGCCGACCTTTTCGTGTCGCTGCATATCAACGCCCACCCTTCCGGCAATGTCCGGGGATTCGAAACATATTTCCTCAACCTGAGCACCAACGCCGAAGCGATGCGTGTAGCGGCTATGGAAAACGCGACCTCCACCCACCAGATGAGCGATCTCCAGGATATTCTGTCGGACATAATGAAAAATTCCAAGATAGAGGAATCGTCAAGACTTGCCCAGCACGTCCACAACTCTATCCTGGATAAGGCCAAGCAGAACGGTTTCAGCAAGCTCAAGAACCTGGGGGTAAAACAGGCGCCCTTCTACGTACTGATCGGTGCCCAGATGCCGGCTATCCTCCTTGAGATCGCCTTCATAACCAACCAGGATGACGTGAAGAATCTGCAAAGCGACCAGTTTCTCGATATGCTTACCAGGGAAATCACCGCAGGGATCAGGAATTACGTCAACAACACAACCGCAGGTTACCTGGGGTTTACCACCGGTACATTGCAGTGACGACCTCGCCTTGCAGGGGCATCGGCCTATGACAACCGCTGTAGTGTGGCTGTATTTGTGACAATCATCCCGCCCTCCACCGGCGCCACGGCCAACGAACAAAAAAAAAGGGGCGCTCCAGTCTTGGAGCGCCCCTTTTCATTCTTTGCAGAACCTGGTCCCGCTTTTACATCTTTGCAACCTTCAGTCTTGCCAGGGCTCTCTGGAGGGCTATTTCGGCCCTCTTTCTGTTGAAATCCTCGGTCTGCTGCGCAGCCTGAGCAAGCCGTTTCTCCGCCCGCTCTTTTGCACGCATCGCTCGCTCTACATCGATTTCACTTCCCTTTTCAGCACTCTCAACGAGAAAGGTGATTTTGTTGTTTGAAACCTCACAAAATCCGCCACTGACCATAAGGGCCTCTCTTTTCTTACCATTCTCGTAGGTCAGAGTACCAATTTTTATGGTAGACAGAAAAGGCGCGTGGTTGGCAAGTACACCGAAGTCACCACCAAAGCCGGGGGCATTTACTATATCGACATCTTCGTCGACTTTTGCTCCGGTCGGCGTTACAACTTCAAGTCTTATCTGTTGTCCCATCGCACTGTCCTCTTAAGCAAATTGATTGACCAGCAAGACCGGCGTCAGCAACCTGTACCGGTCTCCTGTCGTCGTTACCGTTGAACCGGCAACCTCTTATCCCTTGGACGCGGCGTCTTTGGCGACAGCCTCGTCGATTGAGCCGACCATATAGAAGGAGTTTTCATTGAGATCGTCGTGTTTACCCTCAAGAATCTCCTTGAACCCCTGAACCGTATCGGCAACCTTTACGAACTTACCTGGCATACCGGTGAAGACCTCGGCAACGGTGAACGGCTGCGACAGGTATCGCTGGACTTTCCTGGCACGGGAAACGAGCATCTGGTCTTCCTCAGAGAGTTCGTCCATACCAAGAATGGCGATAATGTCCTGAAGATCCTTGTACTTCTGCAGGGTAACCTGGACACCCCTGGCTACCTGGTAATGCTCTTCACCGATTACGTTCGGATCAAGGATCCTCGAGGTCGAGTCGAGCGGGTCAACCGCAGGATAGATACCGAGCTCGGAAATCTGACGGGACAGAACAACGGTACCGTCAAGGTGAGCAAAGGTTGTCGCCGGCGCAGGGTCGGTCAAGTCGTCAGCAGGTACATATACGCACTGTACTGCGGTAATGGACCCCTTGGTGGTCGAGGTGATCCTTTCCTGCAGGGCACCGAGGTCGGTTGCCAGGGTCGGCTGGTAACCAACGGCTGAAGGAATACGCCCGAGCAGAGCGGAAACCTCGGAGCCGGCCTGGGTGAAGCGGAAGATATTATCTACGAAGAAGAGCACGTCCTGCCCCTCTTCATCACGAAAATATTCAGCCGCAGTCAGACCGGTAAGAGCAACACGGGCACGGGCTCCCGGAGGCTCGGTCATCTGGCCGTAAACAAGGGCCGCCTTGGGCAGAACACCGGAATCCTTCATCTCATGGTAGAGGTCGTTCCCTTCGCGGGTACGCTCACCAACCCCGCAGAACACCGAGATACCGCCGTGGTGCATGGCGATATTGTTGACCATCTCCATCATGATAACCGTCTTACCGCAACCGGCGCCGCCAAACAGTCCCATTTTACCGCCCAGAGGGAAAGGTACCAGCAGGTCGATAACCTTGATTCCGGTCTCGAGGACGCGAACTTCGGTATCCTGCTCGGTAAATGCGGGAGCATCGCGGTGAATCGGCAGCTTTTTATCGGACTCGATCGGACCAAGTCCGTCAACCGGGCGACCGACAACGTTCATGATTCTGCCAAGAGCCGGCGCACCGACCGGAATTTCGATCGGACGGCCGGAATCCCTTGCTTCCATTCCGCGTACCAGACCGTCGGTTGCGTCCATGGCGACACATCGGCAGACGTTATCTCCGAGATGCTGGGCGATCTCGATGACCAGGTTGTCTTCCACGTCGCTGATACCTGGATTGCTAACCATACAGGCATTCATGATAGCAGGCAGATTGCCGGGCTCAAACTCCACGTCAACAACAGGACCGATTACCTGTATAATTTTTCCTATTTTCTGTTCACTCATTGGGCCTTACCCCTCCTCAAAAGTCTATGATTATCAATATGATAAATAATTATTTCAGGGCTTCCGCACCGCCTACTATATCCATTAGCTCATTGGTTACTGCAGCCTGGCGAGCTTTATTGTAAACGATGGTCAGGTTCCTTACGATGTCGCCGCAGGCGTTGGTGGCGTTGTCCATCGCAGTCATCCTGGCGGCATGCTCGCTTGCCCCAACTTCCAGCATGGCGTGATAAACCATGACGTTGAGGTAGAGCGGCTGCAGCACTTCCATTATCTCTTCGCTGGAAGGTTCGTATATGTAGTCTCCGGAAATCTTCCTTTCTTCCGCTTCATCCTTCTCAACAGGCTGAACCGGCAGAAACGGTTTTGACGCGGGTTCCTGCACGGCGACCGACCTGAATGAACCGTATACTATTTCGACCTTGTCGGTATTACCTTCAAGGAATTGTGCTGCGATATCCGTGGCAATCTCCCGGGCGTGAAACATCTGGAAGTTTCCCATGGTATCATTGTAGTTTTTCCTGACCTTACCGCTTCTTTTCAGGAGCTGAAAACCTTTTTTACCGACACAGACCAGGCTGACGTTCTTACCTTGCGCCTCGTACGCCTCCATCTTCTTGGTGGCAAGCTTTATGACGTTGGCATTGAAAGATCCGCATAGTCCGCGATCTGAGGTGATAACCACCAGTTCGACATTTTTTACTTCCCTGCTTTCCATCAGCGGGAATGCGTTGGTATTGGCCCCGGAGGAAAGGTTGGACATCGCCTCGTTGAATTTGGCAGTATACGGCCTGAAGGCTTCCATCTTTTCCTGGGCGCCGCGCAGTTTTGCCGCGGCGACCATGTTCATGGCCTTGGTGATCTGGGCAGTCTTCTTCACCCCCGTGATCTTGGTTTTTACTTCTTTTAAACTCGGCATATCTTGACCTTTTTGTGATTAATTAAGACCTTTTGTCGCCTTGAAAGTATCACCAAAGCTGGTCAGTACCTTGTTGAGCTTCTCCTTTATACCGTCAGTGAACTGTTCTTCAGCCACGAGGTCGGTGAAGATCGAAGGTTCGTTGGACTCGATATAGCTGTAGAGTTCCGCCTCGTAGTCGGCAAGGGTCTCAACCGGCAGTTTGTCAAGATAGCCGTTGGAACCGGCATAAATTATGGTTACCTGCTTTTCCATCGACAGCGGCTGGTACTGAGGCTGTTTGAGGATTTCGACCAACCGCTCACCGCGGGTCAGCTTGGCCTGGGTTGCAGCATCAAGGTCGGAACCGAATGCGGCGAAAGCTGCCAGCTCACGATACTGGGCGAGGTCGAGTCGCAGCGTTCCCGCGACCTGTTTCATTGCCTTCACCTGAGCGGCACCACCGACGCGGGATACCGAAAGACCGACGTTGATCGCCGGACGGATACCGGAGAAGAACAGGTTCGGCTCGAGGTAGACCTGACCGTCGGTAATAGAGATAACGTTGGTCGGGATAAAGGCGGAAACGTCACCTGCCTGGGTTTCGATAATCGGCAGCGCAGTCAGCGACCCGGCACCGAACTCATCGCTCACCTTGGCAGCACGCTCAAGCAGACGAGAGTGGTTGAAGAAGATATCTCCGGGGTACGCCTCGCGGCCCGGCGGGCGTCTGAGCAGAAGCGAAAGCTCACGATAGGCGACCGCCTGTTTGGAGAGGTCATCGTAGATGATCAGGGCATGCTGGCCGTTGTCACGGAAGTATTCTCCCATGGAGCATCCGGCAAACGGGGCGATATACTGCATAGGCGCAGGATCGGACGCGCATGCTGAAACAACCGTGGTGTATTCCATGGCACCATGCTTGCGGAGGGCTTCCACAACCAGGGCTACGGTTGACTTTTTCTGACCGACCGCTACGTAGATGCAGTGGATGTCTGAGTTTTTCTGGGCAATGATGGCGTCGATACAGAGCGCGGTCTTACCGATCTGGCGGTCGCCGATTACCAGCTCACGCTGACCGCGGCCGACCGGGGTCATGGCGTCTACCGCCTTGGCGCCGGTGTAGCACGGTTCGTGAACCCCCTTACGGGCGATAACGCCTGGTGCCAGTACCTCGATTTTCGCCGAGTGTTCCGAATTGATCGGTCCCTGTCCGTCAATGGGCTGACCGATGCCGTCAACAACGCGGCCTTCCATGGCCGGTCCGACCGGAACCTCTGCGATCCGTCCGGTACGCTTGACGATATCACCTTCCTTGATATGGCTTACATTACCGAGTACCGCGCAACCTACGTTGTCTTCCTCGAGGTTCAGGGCCAGTCCCATGATACCGCCGGGAAACTCGAGCAGCTCCATGGCCATGCAATTCTGCACGCCGTAGATGCGGGCAATACCGTCACCAACTGAGATAACGGTTCCAGTCTCATTCAGATCTACGCTGGTTTCATAAGCACCAATCTGGTCTTTGATAATCTGACTAATTTCTTCGGCTTTGATCTGCATCTATTCTCTCCCCTTGATGGAATCTTTTAAACCTGCAAGTTGTGTTCTGATACTCCCGTCCAGGACCAAATCGCCAACCTTGGCGATAATACCGCCTATGATCGACTGATCGACACTGGTTGTGAGTTCGACTTTCTTGCCTGTTAACTTTTCTAAAACTTTTTGCACATTTGTTTTCAATTCATCGCTCAGCTCAACCGCCGAAACAACATTGCCGTGACTGATGTTCTTGGCCTCATCGACCATTGTCTTGTAGCTCTCGGCTATCTCCGGCAATATCTCGGCACGCTTTTTCTGAACTAAAAGATTCAGGAAGTTCCCCATGACCGCGTCTACTTCCATGGAACCGATGATGCCGGTCATAACCTTTTCTCTGACATCAATCGGATAGAGTGGATTGGTCAGGGCATCAACGACCTCGGGACTTTCAGCGTAAAGCGCTGACAGTCCCTGCAGGATGGTGTCGTACTCCTCAAATGTATTCTGTTCCTGACCGACCGTGAAAATTGCTTTGGCGTATCTTTTTGCGAGGATTGTCTGTTTCACTGTACTGCCCCCACTTTTTCTAAATAGTTTTCGATGATCTTCACCTGGTCATCATCAGTGAGATTGTTCACAATCAGCTCTTGGGCCATTACCGCAGCCTGTTCCGCCACTTCATTCTTGAGCATTTTCCGCGCTTCGCTTATCTCATTGAGCACCGCCTGCTCAGCCGAACGCTTGATGTCGGCAGCTGCCTGCTCAGCTTTTTCGATAATCTTGGCTTTTTCCACTTCGGCCTGGGCTACCGCCCTGTCAACCACCTTGTCGATCTCTGACTCGACACTTGCCAGCTTGCTCTGGAAATCGGCGTAGGACTGCTCGGCTTTTGCCCGCTTTTCCTCCAGATCCTCGATCTCATCCTTGATCTTGTTTCGCCGTGTGGAAAGAGCGGCTCCGATCGGCTTGGCACCGAACTTGACCAGGATAATCATCAGGGCGATGAAGTTTACGATCCTCCATCCCAGATCCTTGATTTTTGCTGCCGACAGGCTGCTTGTCGCCGCGTGTCCCCCAGCGGCTTCTCCGTGGGCATCTGCAGCCACAGCGTGTTCGGTTGCCACCGCTTCATGGCTTGGCTCGGTTGTAGCCAGTGCGGAGTTGGCACAGCATAGTGCGAACCACAATGTCAGTGTAAGCAGGCTTAGAATGCCGGCTATTTCTCTCACTCCTCTCATCGTTACAGGCTCCTCCCCAGAATTTTGCTTGCCATATCAGATGCAAACCCTTCCAGCCCATCGTGCAGACTTGTTTTGGCACTGTCGATTTGCGATTTCAGGTCAGCGAGTTTCTTGTCCCGTTCCGCTTCCACTTCCGCCTTGATGGCGGACAGTTTTTCATCTCCGGCTTTCTGGGCGTCGGCTCTGGCTGAATCAAGCGCCCTTTTGGCCCTGCCCGACGCCTGAGCCATCTTGGCATCGACGTCTTCCTGCCGGAGTGCTGCGTTTTTCTCAAAATCCAAGATCTCTTCCTGCATTCCCTCCAGTTTTTCAGATCGCTCCCTGATGATCTTCCTTATGGGTTTGTAAAGGACACCGTTGAGGAGGAACATGAGTACAACCATGTTAACAATCTGAATAAACAAAGTGATATCCATCGTAACCATGTTAGTAGCTCCTGCTTAACTAAGATAACGAAAAAAAAAATTTAACATTCATTTACGATAAATGAATGATGACCGCGAATAAATCTGGTGCAGGAAAGACGTTCCGGTACAGTAGAGAAAAAAATGAACGCTCATTCACTATAGCCAAAAATTCTTACTGTAAATATGCAACTCTGTCAACTAATTTATGTGGTTGGGAAAGAACGACACCCTTACCAACCATGCCGTTGCGTGGTTGGTAAGGGGAAGGGAAAAACTATGTTTTTTGGGAAAGAGAAACCGAGGTGGAACCTCAGGAAAGAATCTCGTTTACCTCTGAAACCACCGACCTCATGGCTTCTCCTAATTTGTCGGCAAGAGGTCCGCCGGCCTGGGCCATATCAGGGCGGCCTCCGCCCTTGCCGCCGACATGTTTGGCGATCCTGTTGACCAACTCCCCGGCCTTGATCCTGGCGGTAAGATCCTTGGAGACAATCGCCAGTAATGCAGCCTTGCCGCCAATCACGCCTCCCAGCACCGCAACTCCGCTGCCCATGCCGTCACGCACCTTATCCCCGACCTCGCGCAGGGTTTTCGGACTGTCCAGCGGAATTTCCGCGCCGATGACCCTCACCCCTGCCACGTCCACCGCCCCCGCCAGCAACGAGTCGAGGTCGGAACTTGCAAGCTGCCTTGAGAGGTCGGCAACTCTCTTCTCCACCGTCTTAAGCTGGACCAGTAGCGCCTGGATCTTGGTGACAAGCTCATCAGGCTTGTTCACGCTCAGCAATTCGGCCATCTGGTGCTGGTTCCTGAAAACATTCTGGATATCGACAAAAGCCGGTGCCCCGGCTACCGCCTCGATACGCCGCACCCCTGCTGCAATTCCCCCTTCAGACAGAATCTTGAATACCCCGAGATCCCCGGAGGCGCGGACATGGGTGCCGCCGCACAGCTCGAGACTGAAGTCACCCATCGACACCACCCTGACCTTATCCTCGTATTTCTCGCCGAAAAGCGCCATGGCCCCCAGGTTCATCGCATCTTCCTTGTCCAGGACCCTGGTGACCACCGAAGCGTTGGTCCGTATCCTGCTGTTGACGATTTCCTCGATCCGGTCCAGCTCTTCTACGCTCACCTGCGAGAAGTGGGTGAAATCGAAACGGAGCCTGCCCGGCTCAACCAGGGACCCCGCCTGCTTGACATGATCCCCCAGCACCTCCCGCAGGGCGCCGTGCAGAAGATGGGTGGCGGTGTGGTGGGCGGCTATCGCCCGGCGACGTTCTTCATCCACCGCCAGTTCGACCGTGTCTCCCTGATTGAGGCTGCCGCTGACAATTTCAGCCGTGTGCAGGACAATACCGTCACCCTGCACCGCAGTCGTGCTTACGGCTGCCCTGCCCTTGGCGGAGCAGATCTCCCCGCTGTCGCCGATCTGGCCACCGGATTCGGCATAAAAAGGAGTCTTGGCAACGAACAGCTGGCCTTTTTCGCCTGCGGACAACGACTCAACCCGCTCACCGGCCTCGTTAAGCAGACCGAGCAGGCGACTCTTGCCGGCAACCTCTTCATAGCCCGTGAACTCTGTTTTCAGCCCCTCTGCAGCAAGACTCCTGACCCCCTCGCCGAGTACTTTTACCTGTTCGTCTTTTCTCGATCTGCGCGACTTGTCCCGCTGGTTCGCCATCTCATCCATGAACCCCTGCTCATCGAAGTCAATTCCTTTTTCAAGCGCTATATCGCGAACTATATCAAACGGGAAACCGAAGGTATCGTAGAGTTTGAAGATAAAGCTTCCGGGGATAGTTTTATCCTTGAGCCCGCTCACCCGCACAACCTCCTCCTCGAGGAGTACAAGACCGTTTTCCAGAGTTTCGCGGAACCTTCCCTCTTCATTATTGGTCACTTTTTCAAGCAGCGATGCTGAATCGGCAAGATGGGGATAGGCCCCGCCCATCTCATCGGCGACGACCCTGGTGACTGAATCGAGAAACGGCTTCTGCAACCCCAGGGTTTTACCAAAACGTACCGCCCGTCGCATAATTCGCCGCAGCACATACCCCCTGCCCTCATTTGAGGGCAGTACCCCGTCGGCTACGAGAAAAGTGGTGGCCCTGGCATGGTCGGCGATAACACGCATGGCCACGTCCACCTTGGGGTCTTCGCCATATTTTTTTCCTGACAGCTCTTCGAGCCGCCCAAGTATCGGCCCAAAGAGGTCGGACTCGAAATTATTCAGTTTTCCCTGCAACACCGCGGCGACCCGCTCCAGCCCCATACCGGTGTCGATCGACGGTTTCGGAAGGCGGGTCATGGTGCCGTCCGCGTCCTTGTTGAACTGCATGAAAACCAGGTTCCACAGCTCCAGATACCTGTCGCAATCGCAGCCGAGCTTGCAGTCGTCCCTTCCGCAGGTGGCCGCCGCCGGCCCCTGGTCAATATGGATCTCGGAACAGGGGCCGCAGGGTCCGGTATCACCCATCGCCCAGAAATTATCCTTTTCTCCCATGCGCACGATCCGGCCCTTGGGCAAATCCTCTATCTTATCCCAGAGCTGCTCGGCTTCGTCATCGTCTTCGAATATCGACACCCACAGGTTGGCCGGGTCGATTCCCAGCTCTTTGGTCAGAAATTCCCAGGCGTATCTGATAGCGTCTTCCTTGAAATAGTCGCCAAAGGAGAAATTTCCGAGCATTTCAAAAAAAGTATGATGTCTCGCTGTATAGCCGACATTTTCAAGGTCATTGTGCTTGCCGCCGGCCCTGACGCATCTCTGGCTTGTTACGGCACGCACGTAATCGCGGGAGTCCTCACCCATGAAAACGGTCTTGAACTGCACCATCCCGGCATTGGTAAAAAGCAGTGTCGGGTCGTCTTTTGGCACCAGAGACGAACTGTCGACCGGGGTATGCCCCTTATCCTCAAAATATTGTAAAAATCTGCTGCGAATTTCATTACCTTTCATATTCTACACAAAAGATCCTGTTATTAGTCTGCAGGGCCGCGCCGACCTAGGCTCCCGGCTCCGGTCCTCTTTATGGAAATCTTCACCGGCCGCATCCGACCGACGCCGAAAATCTCCCGCTACCCGAACTCTCTATTACTGCTGCCGCCTGATGATATGTGGCAGCACCTCCTTAAACTCAGCACTTCCCGCTCTGCCAAGCAATTCATAAATCAACATCTGTGTTGGCCCCGCTGATCCGCCGATACGCAATATCCGGTCGATGCCCGCCTCATGGTCTTCTCTTTTGATAGAGGAGACCGCATCAGTCACCACCCATACGTCTTTTCCCATATCAAGCAGCCCGGCGGCGGTCTGGTAAATGCAGATATGTGACTCGACCCCCACCAGGATGACGGTGGACACCTTTGACGGCAACTCTTCCAGGAAGGCGCGGGTCCGTGGATTAGCCATGGCACTGAATTCGACCTTGTCGAATCGCATGACCCCATCCATATATGATTCCACCCTGTCGACGTAAGGCCCCAGCCCCTTTTCATACTGGGTATTGGCTATAATGGGGATATCAAGAATTCTTGCCACTTCAATCATCAGTACGATGTTGTCGATGACACTATCTGCCCGGTCTATTTTTGCCATCAAACTTTTTTGCACATCGATTATGTGCAAACAGACATTTTCAGGTTTCAGCAGGGTTGGTTTCATTAGGATATCTCCGATTAAGTACTCGCCATTGAGTGATCAGTAAACCTTTTTCTCCTTTCAGATTCAAGCATATCGTGACATTTATGACAAAAAACGGCGTGACCGGAATACCATTCCTGACACGCCGGCGACAAACGGCTGATTACTGCAGAACGCACCGCAGTCACATCAGTCATATATCAATGTTTCTTCTTTCCCTCAACCAGATCGACAATAAGCGAGGGGTCGGCAAGCGCGGTCACATCACCAATATGCTCATATTCATCAGCGGCGATCTTCTTCAGCACCCGCCGCATGATTTTGCCGCTTCTGGTTTTCGGCAGCATCTCGGCATACTGGATGACATCGGGTGTGGCCACCGGACCTATCATCGCGCGGACATGATCACGAAGCTCCTCGAGCAGCTCACCGCTCTGTTCAAAGCTGCTTTTAAGGATGACATATGCATATACGGCCTGGCCCTTGAGGGAGTGGGGTATCCCCACCACTGCAGCTTCGGCCACGCTTTTATGGGTCAGCAGGGCCGACTCTATCTCCACCGTCCCCAGTCTGTGGCCGCTGACATTGATGACATCGTCAACCCTGCCCGTGATCCAGTAGTACCCGTCCTGATCCTTTCTCGCACCATCCCCGGTGTCATAGCCGGTTGATGTCACCGCCCCGCCTCGTCTATCCGTTTTTTTTCTTGCTCTGAGGATCTCCTTGAACATCCCCGGCCACGGGCTGGTGATCACTAGACGTCCCGGCCGCCCCCGCTCCACCTGCTGGCCCAGTTCGTCAACGACCATGGCAGAAATTCCCGGCAGCGGGTGAGCCGCAGCACCAGCCTTTTCCGGAGGAGATGCGACAAGGGGAGAAATCATCACCCCGCCGGTCTCGGTCTGCCACCATGTATCGGCAATCCGTAGCTTTTTCTTGCCAATAATGTCATGGTACCAGCGCCAGGCTTCAGCGTTAATCGGTTCTCCCACCGAGCCCAGCAGCCGCAGAGACGACAAGTCGTATTTTTCAACAGGCGCGGTACCAAATTTCATCAGCGCCCTGATCACGGTCGGCGCGGTATAGATGATGTTTACCTTGTATTTTTCCACTATGGACCAGTACCTGCCGGGATCGGGGTAAAGGGGTATCCCTTCGTAAATCAGGCTGGTTCCGCCAAGTCCCAGCACCCCGTAGACAGAGTAGCTGTGACCGGTAATCCAGGCAATATCGGCAGTACACCAGAACAGCTCATCCTCTTTAAGATCAAACACAACCTTGCAGGTATACATCACATAAAGCAGATAGCCGGCGGTCGAGTGGGCGACCGCTTTCGGCCTGCCGGTGGCCCCTGAGGTGTAAAGGATGAAGAGCGTGTCATCGGCGGCCATCTCTTCGGCAGGACATTGGTCGCCAATGTCGGGGCTGGCCATCTCCTCATGGAACCAGCTGTCCCGATCCGGAACCATCTGCACCTCCCGCTTGGAACATCGCACCACCACGCAGCTTTTTATGTCCGGACAGTCGTCCAGCGCTTCATCGGCGTTCGCCTTGAGAGGCAACGCCCTGCCCGCACGGTTTACCGCGTCTGCGGTGATCAGAATCTTTGATTTGCACTGGTGCAGCCTGGCCTGCAGGCTGACAGAGGAGAACCCTGAGAATACTACGTTATGGATGGCCCCGATTCGAGCACACGCCAGGATCGCGACAACCAGTTCGGGCACCATGGGAAGGTAGAGAGAAACACAGTCTCCTTTTGCGACCCCTTTCTTCTTGAGAACGTTGGCAAAGCGGCAGACCTCGCGGTGCAGCATTTCATAGGTGAAGACAGTAGCATCGGACTCGTTTTCACCCTGCCAGATAAGCGCGGCCTTTTTCCCCCTGCCGTTTTGCAGGTGCCGATCGAGACAGTTGACGGACGCGTTCAGTTCTGCACCAGAGAACCATCGCAGCCCGCCTGTGGCGAAATCACCTTCAACAACCGTGTCCCAGCGTCTTGAACAGCTGAGCAGTTCGGTGGCCCGGTTTTCCCAGAATATCCTCGGATCCCCGGCGGCCTCATCATAAAGTCTGTTCAGCAGATTGGTCCTTGAGTTCTCGTTCTCCGGATAGTTGTCTGAGTCTTTTCTTTGCTCCCGGCAACTTTTAGCTGCTTTTGTTCCCGCCTGTGTATTCTTATAACCATTCACGCCATCTCCTCAAAGTAGAAATGGAATACAGCAGTCAGCCCGACAAAACAGCCGGCGGCTTTTTCTCTTTATTTCGTAACCTGTCAATCCTTCAGGAAAAAACCGTCCCGGCCACATCCTGTCACAACGGACACAATGTCACCAATTAGCCTACCCACCATCTGAGGCTAAAGCAAGAAAATTTTACAGCGACAACACAAATCCAGGTCCCTGAAAATCCTTGCTTCAAGAAAATAAAAACCTTGTCGAAATACACAGTTGTTGGAACAGGTTCCCCGACCAGCTCTATATTTTTCTGTTGCACAATGCCCACGAGGGGCGGTATTGTATAAGCGTCTCATTAATTTCGCTCGGTCTTGTCCAGCCATCCCTTGCAGAAATTCGGTTTTGAAAGATTTTACTTTACAATTCAGGGATCGCTATTAAACTATAAAATGAAATACTTTCTTAGGTGAAACAATGCAGGATGATCAGATAGATGCAATGTCCAAACTGCTCAAATCGATGTCGCACCCGATACGCCTTAAAATCCTCTGCCTGCTTCAGGACAAGGAACTGTCTGTCGGGGAGATACGGGACCAGGTCAAGACCACCAACGCCAACGTCTCGCAACATCTGAACATTCTGCGAAGTCAGGGGATAATAGACTATCGCAAGGACGCAAACTTCATCTATAACAAGATCACCGACAAAAGAATACTGGAACTCATCAAGAAGATGAGGGTCCTCTTCTGTCCCGACTTCTGACACCTGGAAAAGTTAGGCAGATGCTTGAAAAAATTACAGGATTGAGACGATGATCATAACAGACTGGATACATGCAATTGCCGGCTTCTTTATTGTTATAAGCCTGCTGTTCGGCGTTGAGGCGAGTCCCTTGTTTCACAGCTCATACTGGTTGTTCTTCACCGCTTTTGTCGGCCTCAATCTGTTCCAGTTCGGATTTACCAAGTTCTGCCCCCTGGGGGTCATCCTCAAAAAGCTCGGTATTCCGGAAAACAGGTAGTCAGGCCGCGCCTTTAATCAACCATCGGCACCATCTGGGCAGAACATGAAGCCTGCCAGCAGCATCTCATTTCACTGCAGAAATCTCTTTTGCGAAAACAGGGGACATTACCCTCTTTTTCCTGAATTCGTTCTATCAGTTCGGCAAGTTTAATGCCCTTTTCCTGTGGAATATCGAGCATAAGAGCTTTTTTCCTGGCCAGAGAAAACAGTTTCGGTCCCTTTTTGAACTTTGGATTAACCATACTTCCCCCGCTTTGTTGTTTGCGCAACATTTCAGAAGTTGGCCCCCCCTGAACCTCCCCGCCGGCTGCTTCGGTTATGAGTAGTGGTATGAGAAGGTATTATTAATCGTTTATCGTGTTCTTCCTATTATTGTACTTATGGGACAAAGAAACGCACGGAAAAAATATTTTGGTAGCATTCAGGCTAAATTGGCAGAATATGGTATTCCTCGACAGTGTCGTGCAACCCGTTGAGCACCTGTCCGGTACGTCCATCGATGGAAACGGGATCGCCGAACCCGATATGGACCCCGTTGATCTCGCAATACTGCTGAGCCTCATAGACTTTCAGGCTGCTGCAGCCGACGACGCATGTCTTTTCCAGGCGCACCGCCACCACGCTGGCGTGTGAGGTCTGCCCGCCCCGCGCGGTCAGCAGGCCGTCGGCCTTGCTGACCACCTTGATATCTTCAGGAACGGTATCCTGTCTGATCAGGATAAGGGGCACACCGGGAGTCTCGCGTCGCAGCCGGTTGATATTATCCTCGGTAAAAACAGCGCGCCCGGAAAGTGCGGAACCGGAGACCCCGACACCTGCGCCCAGGTGAGCCGCTTCAAGCCCATCGCTTTCGACAAAAACGTTGAGATGCTCCTTTTTCTTGATAGTTATCATATCCCTGGTCTGCAACAGGTACAGTTTCTCAGGGTCCGGACCTTCAAAGGTGAACTCAATTTCCTGGGGATTCCACCGCTTGTCATAGACCAGCTCCCGCGATATGTCCAGAAGCTCTCGGTAGATACGGGGGAACCGCCTCTCAAGGGTTTCCTCTTCCGAGCGTCCATCGAGTTTTGCCTGCTCAACGGAGATGGCATAACTTGAAACCAGGCCGGAGACGATATCTTCTCCCTGGTCGCCATAGGCGTAATCCCCCCACAGCGCGACCCTCTGCACCTTGCGGTAGGGGTGGGCGGTGAAGACGACCCCGGCCCCGGACGAGCCGCTCTTGTTGCCGAACACCATGGCCTGGACGATGACGGCGGTGCCCCAGGAATCGGACACATCCATAACCCGCCGATACTCGTTGGCCTTCTTCGTTTCCCATGAATCAAGCACCAGCTGGATGGCATGAACAAGCTGCAGCCACGGGTCATCGGGCATACCGAGCCCCCGCTGCCTGATCAGCCGCTGGTAGGAAAGAGCGAGCTCCTTCATCTGGTCCGGCGAGAACTGCCGTTTCAGCGCCACATTATGCCGGGCCTTGGCCTCGTTCATCAGCCGCTGGAACTCTTCCCGACCCACGCCGGAGATCATCGCCCAGGACTGGAGAAAGCGGCGGTAGTTGTCCCAGGCCAGGTATGGGTTGCCGTGACGGGCGACGGTCTCCTCGATCAACTCTTCGTTGAATCCGACATTATGAACAGTAGCCATCATTCCCGGCATTGAAATCGCTCCCCCGCTACGCACCGAGAGCAGCAGCGGCGAATCGGGAGAGCCGAAGTTGCGCCCCGTCATTTTTTCAATTTCACTCAGCGCCCTACGCAGCCGCCGGTTGAACTCCTCTCTGGTTTTCCGGTAGCCGAACACGATATCCCGGCAGCGAAAGATTTCCGTGGTGATGACAAACCCCGAGGGAACCCGCTTGCCGTGGCGGGAAAGCGTCGCCAGATTGAACCCCTTGTTGCCGAGATAGATAAGATTGTTGGTGAAGGGGTTGGGGTTGTGCAGGAGCGAAAGAGCCCGTTCGGGATTATAGGTCATCAGTAGGTCGAGACTTTCCTGATCGAGCAGATCCTTCTGGTTTTCAAGAGTCTGCAGGATTCTCAGGATGAAGTTGTCGAGGTGCTGGAGCCCGAAGGTGGAAGATATGAGCTCGCGCATGAACAGTTCCGACAACCTCTGGACCGAGGTCCCCATCTCCTTCTGGTCGTACAGCGACGCGTATTTGCTCAGTATCTTTTCCGGTCCTATCTGCGGAATGATGATCGACAGGTTATTCTGGTGGATATTGGTGTAAAACGCATAGATGATATCCTTTACCCCCTCCGACATTCCCCGGAAGATGTCGAGATACTGGGTATAGGAAAACCGTCTCACCTTGAGTGAGTTTTTCAGCAGCATCAGGTAGATGGACAACCTTCTGGAGGTGATACCGTCAATTGCCAGGGCGCGCATGAACAGTTTGATACAGCGGACAATATTATAGAAAGTGGCCTGGGTTATAATCGACAGGTTGATGGTCTCCGGCAACTTTTCAAGGTACAGGGTAGCCAGGTTTTCAAGCCTGAAGGTAAGACTCAAGGCATCAAATTTCTTCTCCCGATAACGGCCGTACACCGAAGGGATATCCACCGCGATGTGCCGCTTGTAATAGATATCCTCGCGGGCCTCGAATTTTTCTTTTGAGAGTATTATCTCCTTGAGCGCCTCAAGTGCCGTAAATATCGCAGCAAGCCCCTTTTCGATATCGGAATTCTCAAGTTCCTTGACCAGGATGTCAAGTTCGGGGAATCCGTCGTTGACCGCCCGCGTCACCTCCGACTTGAGCTGCTGGAATCCAAGCTTATATTTTTTCTGCAGGAGTTTATACATCCTGATCAGCAAAGCAAACCGCCGACATTCGCTGGCATCCAGGTCTTTCTGCTGGTCAAGAAATGCGTCAATGCGGCTGTTTGATATTGCGAGAATGTCTTCAACGTCGGAAATAGCGTAATGGTTCCAGAACCTCTTGCTCAACCTGAACTGAGTCTCCACGTAGATCCCGTCCGGCCTGACCTGGGCATACACCTCCTCCGGCAGAAACTGGGCGAGCGCGGTTTTGGTGCCGTCTCTCCAGAAGGTGATTATGGCCTTGATGAAGTCGACTATCAGGTTGGAGCTCTCAACATGACCCTGCTTGCGAAGAAAATGAATCAATACGTCCTTGCGCCGATGGATCTCGTCCAGCTCGGTTGAGACATCACGCAGTTCGCCCTCAGAACCGATCTCGTTGAAAAATACCGGCATCAACTTGGTGAACTGTTTTGCCAGGTTGTAGATAGGTTCGATGGGGTGGTTGAGCAGCTCGGTAATATCGCGCTGAAACAGGTCGGTATCCTTGACGCAGGTGCCGGAAAGCTTGATGTGGATAATAAGGGCGGAAAAGAGCGTTGAGCACCACTTCGGCTCCCTCATGATCAGGTGCAGCCACACTCTGATATTGGCAAGATGTGCCGGGTTTACAAGCGGCTGCCAGTTTTCGTCAACCCCCATGACCCCCGCATGCTGAAAGCCGAAACGAACCGCTTCCCAGAGAAAGGTCTCCACCATTCGGCTGTTGCCCCGATCAAACACTTCACCGCCAAGGACCTGAATACATTGCAGCGAGGTATGGGGGTATTTGCGGACATTCGCCTTCAACAGCTTGAAAGCGGTGAGCAGGAATTCCTCGATTTCCTCAAAACTCTGCTGCCTGATAAGCTGCACAAGGTTGCGGTTGATCTCCCTGAGGGTTTCCTCATGGATGAGGTAAAGCCCCCTGGTGTCCATTATCTTGAAGAGGAAAAGCAGTTTCCTGTTTTCGACAATGTGTATCGACACCCCGGTCTTTTTTTGCAGCTGGGAGAAATCCTCCTGCGCCTCTTTCAGCTTGTCGGGAACGGACCGATAATACCTGACTATCTCGATATGGTCGGGAAGATTAAGACTTTGGCCAAGCGCCGCCTTGAGATCCTGTTTCCCATGCATCTCCCTTGCCGCTTCAAGATGGTTGCGCATTACCCCGTGGCTTATGGGGGTAAAGAGCTGCGACGAGTGAAAATCGTCGGCATCAATCGAGCAGCGTTCGAGAAACCAGGAGAGCGGATCGTCCTCTTCCAGCCAGTAGAGATAGCATCGCTCAAGGCTTTTGTCCAAAAACCCCAGGTACGGCCCCAGATCAAGCAAATCGCCGAACTTGAGGAGCCTCTTGCCCAGTTTCTTCAGCGGATGCTGTCCGTGAACGAACTGCATCATGATCGCCGGATTGGATTTGTCGAACTCGGTCAACCGGACAAACGCTTCGTTGAATACCGGAGCGAAAGTTTTCATTTCCTGCTCACCACACCCGGCCAACAGCTTGTCAAACCAGACCATCTGCGCACCTACCGCCCGGGCCAGGAGCAGCTGATCCTTCTGGGTGTCGCACAGGGCTTCTTCAAAGAGCCTAAGAAAAAGCCGGATCGATTCCGGCCCTTTCTCGTGTGCGAGGTAGTAATGACTGTTTTTGAGCACATAACTCCTGAGCTGCGGGAGCACCAGCTTCCAGTTACGGAAAGGATGGCAGATCTCGTAAAGCAGTCTTTCAAGAGTTGCCCGCAACCCTTTGTAGTTGTCCACAACCTCAAGCAGGACTGTGAGCTCAGGGTTGATCCGGACCTCCCCCGAAGTCTCGATGAGATTCGCCTTCAGAGCATCCGAATCTATTGCCGCGACATCATTTTCCATCATAGTACACCAATAAACAGTCAGTTTCCGAGCAGCCAGCTGCGCTCCTGATTCTTTTCCCGTTACAGCGTTTTGTTTGCCTCCATGTGCAGGATCAGGTCGAGCATCCTGTTGGAATAGCCCCACTCATTATCATACCAGCTCAGCACCTTGACCGATTTCCCTATTACCTTGGTCGATTCCGCATCGATCACCGAGGAGTGCGGATCTCCCTGAAAGTCAATGGAAACGAGCGGCAGCTCTGAATAGCCGAGATACCTGTTGGCAGCTTCCCTGAGAACCTGGTTCACCTCGGCGACACTGGTCTCCCTTTCAACCTCTATCACCGCATCCACAAGGGATACCGTTGGCGTCGGGACCCTCACCGCCAGCCCGTCAAACTTGTTTTTCAGCTCCGGAATCACCAGCGACACAGCCGCCGCGGCCCCGGTCTTTGTGGGGATCATCGACAACGCCGCAGCCCTTGCGCGGCGCAGGTCGGAATGGGGAGAATCGAGCAGGTTCTGGTTGCCGGTGTAGGCATGGACAGTAGTCATCAGACCGCAGGTTATGCCGAAGTTGTCCAGGATGACCTTGGCAAAAGGCGCAAGACAGTTGGTGGTACAGGAGGCGTTGGAGACAACGTGGTGAAGCGTTGCGTCATAATCGTCCTCGTTCACCCCCATCACCAGGGTTTTGACGTTGCCTTTGGCCGGCGCGGAAATAATCACCTTGGCGGCGCCGGCGTCGATATGCGCCTGGGCCGATTCCTGGTCCCTGAAAAACCCTGTGCACTCGGCCACATATTCCGCCCCCAGCGCACCCCAGGGAATGTCGGCGGGGTCCCGGAAGCTTGAGACTTTTATCAGCTTGCCGTCTATGTATATTCCTTCGTCGCACCCCTCCACTTCCCTGCGGTATACTCCCAGCACCGAATCGTACTTCAGCAGATGGGCAAGGGTCTTGTTGTCGGTAAGATCATTTATCCCCACCACCTCAATATCGGAAAACGCTTCATCCTCGCCAAGAGCCCTGAAGATATTTCTGCCGATACGACCAAACCCATTGATTCCAATTTTAATAGTCATCCTCTCAACCTCCAAAATTAATACCCTGATCGTTATACGTAAACTTCATCCACGTTTTCACCCGGTAGTGGCGAAAGCGAGGATTTTTGAACTTTTTCAGGCTGCCCCCGGCCTCTTCCGATACCCACGACCCTGGCCGCCGACAAAACGGCGCAGGTGCAGGGTCACGGCATGCTTTTACGGTAAAGATCGAGATATTTGTGCATCACCTTCGACCAGGTATATCGCTCGTGGATAGTCTGTACCGCCCGCAGCTGCATCCTTCTTTTTTTCTTGTCGGAAAGAGCCAGCGCCCGCTCGATAGCGTCTACAAGCCCCCTGGCACTGTTGTCGTCATACCCTATCCCGGTCTTGCCGTCTATCACCTTGACCAGTCCGCCCACAAGGTGGGCGATGGGAAGGTTCCCGTATAGCTGAGCCATGAAATCGGTAAGGCCGCAAGGCTCGAAGCGGGAAGGAAGGACAAAGAAATCACCGGCAGCGAAAATCTGGTTGGCAAGATCAGGGTCGTACCCCCGGAGATAACAGAGCCTGCCCTTAAAGGCTTCCAAAGTCGTCATCCCGACCAGTCGATCCTCAATTTCCGTCCAGCCGCTGCCGAGGACGAGCATCTGGACCCCGGGGGTTGCAGCAAAAAGCTGCGGCAGGGCGTCAAGAAGAATATCAACGCCCTTCTGTTCGTTCAGGCGGCCGACATAGGTGAGCAGCACCATGTCACTATCGCCACTGAGTCGTCCATATCCGGCAACCCGGTGAAAACTGCCGCCGGTCAGACGGACCAGCTCGTTCTTGCAGCGCTTCTTACCGCTTAACGTGTCTTTGGGGTCCGCCGGGTCGAAGTGCATTTTTTCGGCAACTCCTGGAAAAACTTTCGGCGGGAAAGACCGGGGATCGATCCCGTTTGTCACACCTTCCAGGACAATATGCCGCCTCTTCAGCTCATGTCCGAGCCAGCCGGTCATGCTGTCCTGTACGGTTTCCTGCAGTTCCCTGGCGTAATTTTCACTGACGGTATTCACCAGCGCATAAACCCCGGCCACCAGCAGCGGGTCGAACTTGCGCTCCAGCTGGCAGGACTCGACAACTCGTACCGGCAACCCGGTTATGGAGACTGCGTACGGGATATCGGCGATCTCCTGGTGGTAACCATAGCCGGCATTGTGGATTGTAACCAGACACCCGGTCCCCCTGAAATAACTGATATACCCGCTTTTTTCCCTGATCAGCGCCGCCAGCAGACCAGTGTGCCCGTCGTGGCAGTGGATGACATCCACCTTTGCACCGAGCGCGATCATCAGTTCAAGCGACGCCTTCTGGTGCAGGACGTTCATGGCAAAATAGTCATGATGCCCGGCCGAACTTTTTTTCCATTCGGAGCCTTGCGCTTCCTCCGTGGTGTATGTGTATATCGATTTTTTTTCACGAAAGCGGACCGCATCGACGAGATAGAGCCGAACCTGTCCATCCTGCTTATAGTAATATCCGGCCTCTTCCCTGATCGATCGATCAGGTTGGTTCATATTAATCGGGATGCAGAGTGGTTTGCCCGGGGCGAGCGGGTCCTCAAGGGGGAGAAATCCGTGTTTTTCCGGGTCGATAAATCCGTAGAGGGGGATAACCACAGACACCGACCTGGCAGTCCCGGCACCAAGAGCCCTGCTCAACTGGCACACCATATCCTTAATCCCTCCGGCACCTGCAAGCTCCCCGTACTCCCTGCTAATCATCCAGATGGACCTGATCTGCCTTGTCATGGTGAAACGTATGTCCTCGTAGCGTGTTGCGGTATAATCGACTGAGGAGTCCATCAATCATCCGCTACTTTTCCCAAATCCTGTTCCACCAAAAACTGGTCGAACCCACATTACATATACCACTACCACCATATCCGGTGTCAACTCAAAAAGGAGCATGGTCCTTCGTAATTTAAAGAAATTGTTTATGTTTTCAACGCAACCAGAGACAGGGGCCAGATGCAGCCGCCCCGCTTTCATTATAGTATCAGCCCCCCCTGCCGTGTCAAGCGGCGCACCTGAACAGGCAGCGCAGATTGTCAGTACCCAGTCCATCCCCACTTGATCTGCATCAGCACCTGCAGCTTTCAGTCGGAGATTGACTGTCCGGGTAAAAACTCCTATAGTGTCCCACCGGACAGTGTCCGTCACCGGTGCCGGGCAACCGAACAGGACAGGGCCGGCCGGTGTTTGACAGTTTCATAACTTCCGTTCCTCCATGACCACCACCCCAGGGGAGCGGAGCGGCAACAATGTTCGTCATTTTTGCAAAAAAGAAGCATAATTTATCCCCACAACTCCACAGGTTGGATCTGCTTTTTAAGGATAGGCCATGACCGACAGAACAATTAGGGTTACCACCACACGCCACATGGAACTTGTCGACATAACCGCCGAGCTGAGCGAGGCCATCAGCCGGCAGGGGGTCGACTCAGGTGTTCTTTACCTGTTCAATCCCCATACCACAGCGGGACTCACCATAAACGAGGGAGCTGATCCGGACGTGCAACAAGACATTATCCTCGGATTAACGGACATGGTTTCAGCAAACCTCCCGTACAGACACCTTGAGGGCAACTCGGTCTCCCACATCATGGCGCTTCTTACCGGGAGCTCCCTGACTGTTGAAATCGCAGGGGGACGCCCGGTGCTCGGAACGTGGCAGAAGATTTTTTTCTGCGAATACGACGGTCCGAGAAACCGCAGTGTCAGGTGGAAAATTGTCGGGGACAATCCAACCGCATAAATCCTTTACCGGACAACAACGGATATGAAAGTCGATGGAGCAAAGATATGTTTCGGTCTCACCGAAGAGCTTGACAGGGATTCGCTTGTCATCTTCCTGCAACTCGCCGGGCGTCAAGAATTGGCACAGACCCTGGCGGCCAGGATGTCCAGTGAGGAAATCATCAATTTTGTCGATTCCTTTATGGACCTGTTACGCCAACACCTGACCGAGCAGGAATACCACACTCTTTTTCTCAACGAAAACCACCCTCACCATACACCAGATCAATAGGGAGCCTCCGTTGGATGCAAACAAATTTTACGACCTCCGCAGCTACCTCGACGTTCTCAGGCAGGAGAACCAGCTGCTGGTCATAGAAGAACAGGTCGATCCGTATCTGGAGATAGCGGAAATCCATCGACGGGTTATCGCCGCCGGCGGCCCGGCCCTTCTTTTTACCAATGTCAAGGGATCCGATTTCCCGGTAACCACCAACCTGTTCGGATCCGCCAAAAGACTTGAGCTCGCATTCGGCAATAAACCGCAGCAGTTCGTCCGTGACATTGTCCGGCTTGCGGAAACGGTTATGCCGCTAACTCCGGCAAAGCTGTGGCAGAATCGGCAACTCCTGTTCGACGGGATGAAAATTGGGCTTAAAAAGCACGCCAATCCACCGGTCATGGAGAGGTTGCAGCGCCCTCCCCGGCTCTCAAGATTGCCGATGCTCACTTCCTGGCACAGCGACGGAGGGCCTTTTGTAACTCTTCCCCTGGTATATACCGAGCACCCGGACGGCAAGGGTCACAACCTCGGCATGTACCGGATACAGCGGCACAGCGACACAACCACCGGAATCCACTGGCAGATCCACAAGGGCGGCGGTTACCACTACTACGAAGCGGAAAAACTAGACCGCCCCCTGCCGATGACCCTCTTCATAGGCGGTCCCCCGGCGCTGATGCTGTCTGCTATCGCGCCGCTGCCCGAGGATCTGCCCGAGCTGATGCTCACCTCGCTGCTCCAGGGATCCAGGTTGGCCATGGGCGACGATCCCCTGGGCGGACACCGGCTGGTCGCCTTCGCCGAATTCGCCGTCAAGGGCGAAGTGCCGCCGAAGCTGCGTCACCCCGAAGGCCCGTTTGGCGACCATTACGGATACGATTCCCTGCAGCACGACTACCCGGTGTTCAAGGCCACCCATCTCTATCACCGTAAAAACGCAATTTACCCTGCGACCGTCGTGGGCCGCCCCAGACAGGAAGATTACTTTATCGGCGACTTCCTCCAGGACCTGCTCTCGCCCCTGTTTCCTCTGGTCATGAAGGGGGTAAAGGAGCTGAAAACTTTCGGCGAGGCCGGGTTCCACTGTCTGGCAGCTGCCAGGGTTCACGATCGCTACCCGCGGGAGGCATTTGGCTGCGGGCTGCGCATCCTCGGCGAAGGCCAGCTTTCGCTGACCAAATTCCTCATGGTAACCGACGGCGACATCGACATTACCGACTTTGGCAGACTGTGGGTGCATCTACTTGAACGGGTGGTATGGAGCCGTGATCTTTTTGTCTTCGCCAACGTCTCCCAGGACACCCTCGATTATACCGGCCCCTCGGTGAACAAGGGTTCCAAGGCGATGCTCATGGGCCTTGGCAAGGACAAACGCAGGGAACTGCCCCGTGAATTCAACGGAACTCTGCCCGCTGGCTGTACCAAGCCGACAGTCTTTTTACCAGGCACCCTGGTCGTACAGGCCCCCCCCTACACGGAATCCCCGGATCTAGCCGGTCAACTTGCCGAGCACCAGGGGGTAGACAACTGGCCGTTTCTGCTACTGGTCGATAACTGCGCTGAGGCAACCTCCACCATGCAGGAGTTCGTCTGGACCTTTTTCACCCGGTTCGAACCTGCGGCGGACATTTACGGAAAAGCAACATCGGTTCACCGTTTTCACGTCGGTCTTGAACCCCCGATCGTCATAGACTGCAGGATGAAGCCCTGGTATACTGATGTCCTCGAGGTCGACTGCGAAACCAAGAAGAAGGTTGATGAAAAGTTTTGTCGCATCATCCCTGCCAGATACCGGTAACATGAAGAAATCCGAACGTCTACAGAAATACCTCGCCAGATGCGGTCTCTGCTCCAGGCGAAAAGCCGAGGAATATATCAGGGAAGGCAGGATAACCGTCGACGGCCGGATCGTGACCGAGATGGGCACCACCCTGGATCCAGACACCAGCGAAGTTCTCTTTGACGGCGCCAGGGTCAGCCCGGAAAAGGAGAAGCTCTATTTTCTGCTCAACAAACCCAAAGGGTACGTTACCACAATGTCCGACCCGCAAAACAGGCCGGTGGTGACTTCCCTGGTCAAAGGGGTGGACGCACGGCTTTTTCCGGTAGGCAGGCTTGATTTTGATACCGAAGGCGCCCTGCTGCTCACCAACGACGGAGAGCTAGCCCAGAAGATCCAGCACCCCAGCTTTGAAACCAACAAGACCTATGAAGCTCTTGTCAGGGGAGTGGTGCCGCAGAATAAAGTCGACCAGCTGGAAAAAGGCGTGATTCTTGACGGAAAAATGACCTCCAAGGCAACCATCAGATATCTCAATCGTAAAGGAAAAAACCAACTTCTCAGAATCACCATTCACGAAGGCCGAAAACACCAGGTCAAAAAGATGTTCCAGCATATCGGCCACCCCGTTCTCCACCTCAGGCGCACAGCCTACGGAAAACTTACCCTGGGCTCGCTGCCGACCGGACAGACCAGACGACTTAACCCCTCAGATATTAAAAAGATTTTTTTATAGAATTTTCTTTACAAAAATTAAATTAGCTGATTAAATCTAAGTAGTTAGAGGCGCATCTATTTATCAGGCACAGCAAAGTCATCCAGTAACTGACTGTTATTGCTGCACTTTTCCGCAGGCCGTCCACCGATGGCCGACGACTGGTTACTATTGACGCAACATTACTGAAAAAAAGCGTTGTACAAAGGGTCTAATTTGATTTCCGGAGACAGGAGTTAAGTATGAATAAATCAGAATTAATTGAAGCGTTGGCTCAGGATATTGACGTACCTCATCGTGAGGCAGCGGCAATTACAAATACCGTGATCGAGACGATGACCGAAGCCCTGGCACGGGGTGAGTCCATTGAAATACGCGGTTTCGGCAGTTTTGTGATAAAAAAATACGATTCATACGAAGGCAGAAACCCCAAAACCGGCAAGAAAATCAAGGTGAAGCCCAAGAAGCTCCCCTTTTTCAAGGTTGGAAAAGATCTTAGGGAAAAAGTCAACACCAAGTAACCTGCTTACACCAGCCTCCGGCAGCACAGCCAACCAGGTTACCACCAGTGATCGATGTGGCAACGGTTGCTGCCGGTTGCGGCCTGATCCGGCGGATGCGCGAGCACGAGTCGCAGCTGGCGCGTCAAGCAACAATACCGCCGATCAGGTCGTAGGTCTTCGCCTCTTCAATTCTCACGTTCACAATATCGCCTGCAGCAGCCGTGCCTTCATTGATATAGACGCAGCCGTCAACCTCGGGCGCCTGGTACTTTGTTCGCCCCTCAAGCAGTAACTCGGTTTCCCGGCACACCCCTTCAACAAGTACCGGCACGGTCTGGCCGACATATTTCTGCTGGACCTGTCCCGATAATTCGGCCTGCACCCCCATCAGGTGGTCCCGGCGACGGTTCTTTTCATCTTCCTCGAGTTGGCCCGGAAAATTTTCCGATGGAGCCCCTGGCTCGTTTGCGTATGCGAACACCCCCACATGGTCCAGCTTATACCTTGACATAAATTGTTCAAGCTGGCCTAAGTCGTGCTCGGTTTCTCCTGGAAAGCCAACGAGAAAAGTAGTTCTGAGTGCAATATCGGGAATTTCCCCGCGCAGTTTTTCGACAAGTTCCGCCAACTGCCGATAGCCGTAAGGTCTGTTCATTTTCTTCAGAATGTTGTCACTTACATGCTGAAACGGAATATCGAGATACGGCACTATCCGCTGTTCATTTACCACCAGCTCGATAAGTTTACGGCTGATTCCCGTCGGATAGAGATAGAGCAGTCGAATCCACGGTATAGAGGTCTTCTGCAGTAATTGTTCAAGCAGCTTCTCGAGGCTGGTCCCCCTGCCAAGGTCATTGCCGTAGGCGGTGATATCCTGGGCGATAAGTGAGAGTTCCTTGACACCTGCCCGCTCAAGATTTGTTGCCTCAGCTACAAGGTCATCAATAGGCCTGCTCCTGAGCCTGCCGCGGATTGACGGGATCATGCAGTAGGAACAGCGGTTGTCGCATCCTTCGGTAATTTTCAGCCATGCCCTGAAACCAGGCGTGGAAATTATCCGCGGGGTAGCAGCATCCATCAGATATTGCGGGGGTAAAATCACCTTTTTAGAAAGGTCGTAGACTTTTTTATCGAGCAATTCCGGAACCATCGCAACCGCTTCGGTTCCCAGAAAGAGATCGACCTCCGGCAACTCTGCTGCCAGACTTTCGCGGTACCGCTGCACCAGACAGCCGCAGACCACTAATTTAACCCCCGGCCTGCTCTTTTTAATATTCGCCATGGCCAGGATTTCATCAATGGCCTCTTCAACCGCCGGCTGGATGAACCCGCAGGTATTGATTATTATCACATCGGCCAGTTCCGGATCTTCACACAGCTGCCAGCCACTTTGGTCAAGAGCGCCGAGGATGACTTCGGAATCAACCAGGTTTTTGGCGCAGCCAAGGCTTACCAGGTGAAAGGTCGACATAGTCTCCCCCTACTATTGAGAAATGAATTTTTGCAGTACTTCATAGGCCGCCTCTTTACGAGCCCGAAAATGATCTTTTGTAAAACCAGGGCTCCAGGATTCGCCCCACACCTCATCGGAAACGATGAGCACAGCACTAAACTCGATTTTCCGAAAAATGGCAACGGCGCATAAGGCGGAAAATTCCATGTCGATCGCCACCACCCCCCGACTCCTGTTCAACTGCGCAAGCTGGGACCTTTTTTCCCGGTAAACAGCATCGGTGGACCACACCCGCCCGGTGGCCGTGACAACCCCCTGACCTCTGAAAAAATCGCGAAGTTCCGCGGTGAGGCTGCCAGAGGGAGCTATCTCGCTTTCTCCGGTATAATAGGGTGAAGTTCCCTCCCCGGAAAGGGCGCTGTCGGGAATGACGATATCCCCCACCGCCAGTTTTTTGTCAACCGCCCCGCACCATCCGCAGAGAACAATCCGCCTCGCTCCAAGGGCAATGAGTTTTTCCATGGCAAGAGCTGCCATCGGTGCACCGATTGCCGGCCCAGCGACAAAAGAGTAGTCGTTTTTGCTCACGCATAGCCTTGAGTTGAAAAGAAACCGCGAGCTCCAACCCGAGTCGAGCAGGGTGTCTATTCTCGGTTTCGCCTCGGTCGGATTAACCAGGAGAAGACCACGCTCAGGGATCGATTTTTCATTGCGGTTTTTGCGTGGAAAAATAACAATATCGGGATCGTTTTCTACAGACATTTTTTCCTCTGGTTGCGATGAAAAAAAAAGGACTGCAGATACCTGCAGTCCTTTTATCGATCACCAACTGATCGTTATGATCCCTGATGGACTTTTATCCAAGCAGCGGATTTGCGTAGAGCAGGATCAGGGAGATAACCAGTCCGTAAATAGCTACTGATTCGGCAAGAGCCATACCAAGAATCATGAACACCATGAGCTTGGGCTGAACTTCGGGGTTTCTTGCAAGGCCCTGACATGCGCCGTTACCAACAGAACCGATACCAATACCAGCGCCCAGTCCGGCAAGACCGATAGAGAGTGCAGCACCTACGCAGATCAGAGCTAATTGAATATTACCTTCCATTGTTTTCTCCTTTAAAAAGTTTTGTAAGTTGGCCTTCTTCTTTATATCCTAAAACCGCTAAAACCAATATTTTGCAGAAGATGCTCCGCATATCCGCCGGAGCACAGTCCTGTAATCTTTTTAATGTGCGTGCTCCTGCGCCTGTGAAAAGTAGACCACAGTCAGAAGAACAAATACCATCGCCTGTACCAGTGAGACCAGAACACCGAGGATCATGATCGGCAGCGGTGCAAAGAATCCCCCGGCGAGCATAAAGAGGATTGCAAGAAGGGTCTCTTTAGCCATGATGTTACCAAAAAGTCGGATGGACAGAGACAGCAGCCTGGCAACGTTACTGATGATCTCAATAGGCAACAGCAGAGGTACCAGCCACCATACCGGCCCCATGAAATGTTTGTAGTAACCCAGACCGTGATTACGAAAACCGATCAGGTGATGAGACAACCATACGATGACGGTCAGTGCGAGAGTGGTGTTGATCGAAGAAGTGGGCGACATGAACCCGGGAATCAACCCGATCAGGTTGGCTACGGCAATGTAGAGTCCGAAAGTTGCGATCATCGGAAAAAACTGATCGGCTAGCTCCCTGCCCATGTTGTCCGCAAAGAAATCGTCCATACCGCCGATTACCAGTTCCCAGAAATTCTGTCCCTTGCCCGGAACCATTTCAAGGTTTCCAAGGGTCAGTTTGGCCACAATGAACAGGAATACCATCACCAGCCAGGTATATGTCATGTACGGCGCACACAACTGCTCGAGTATACCGTTTCCCACCGGGCCGTGCGGAACCGGAAGTCCCATTTTTTCCAGGATGATCGAAATAAATAGTATCGGATGTTCCATAACTCCTTTTACCTCCTCCCTCTGAATAAGTAGCCCCCCGCCAGCCTGATCGCAACCAGGGTGACCGAGATAACCACCGTTGACAAACCCAAAATCAGTCCAAAGATGTTGACCAGCTGCCACTTGATAACGACAAACAGGACAACACCTATAATTACAATGCGTATCCAGAACTTCAGCAGGTACCCTTTCTGTTCCCGCTGGGCGCGTTCCCTGCGCTCTTCCGGGGAGCGAAGAGCGGTGACACTATCGATAAGCCTGTTGACATCGCTTGCCGACACCGAGAAGCTGCATATGGAGATCAGCCCCCCAACCAGCACCGAGAAGGCGAAATCAAGGTTTACAAACAGAGCCGAACCGAGTGCCAGGCAAAGGAGAACGATCCAGCTTGCCACCTTCATCATCAACAGTGGCGCGAACTCATCAGTCACAGAAATTTCTACTCCTCGTGCTCTCGTTTATCTTTCTGTTGTTGTTTTTCCTTCTCTTCCTTCTTGGTTCGCCAGATAATTTCGAGCAGGGTCTTGTACCCCGCGGCAATACCAAAAGCCAGACCGATAAACGTGAACCATGGCGCGGTGCGACCATCGAACACTTTCTGGTCAAGCACAATCCCCGCGCCAAGACCGACCAGTATCGCAGAGACGAAAGTGAACCCGATATGGCCGTAGTTGGCGAGCAGCTGAACAAATTCTTTTTTCAAATCCGACATTCACACCACCCACCTTCTGCTCAGGACAACCCTGAGTTCATAACCGAGTTTGATATCACGACTGCCTATCATAGTCAATATAAATTCATTTTTCGAGCATTTTTTTGAATGACCATTCAGTCATTTTTATTGCCTTTTCGAGATCATCTCCGCTCTGCGCAGCGGAGATGAAGGCAACTTCGAACTGCGACGGAGCCATATAGATACCTTTGGACAACATCTGCCGGTAATGGAGACCATAGCGGTTGGTGTCGGCGGTCATCGCCGACTCAAAATCAACCACTTCGTTCTCGGTAAAAAAGCCGGTCATGATCGATCCTACCCGGTTAAGGGTCACCGCAATTCCGGTACTGGCGCTAATGTCCGCAAGCCTGCCTGCGTATTCAGCGGCCTTTTCTTCCAGCTGCTCATAGAACCCGGGGGCCTGCAGCAGTTTCAGGGTTGCAATTCCTGCCGCCATGGCAAGCGGGTTGCCGGACAAGGTTCCCGCCTGGTACACCGGACCGTCTGGAGCGATGCAGTCCATGATCTCTTTTTTCCCGCCATAAGCACCAACCGGCAATCCGCCACCGACGATTTTACCAAGACATGTCATATCGGGAGTGATCCCGTAGTATTTCTGGGCTCCACCGTAACTGAGCCTGAATCCGGTGATGACCTCATCGAATATGAGGACGATTCCCAGCTCTCCGGTCAATCTCCTGAGGTCTTCGAGAAACTCTTTCTTCGGCGGGACGCACCCCATATTTCCGGCAACCGGCTCGACGATGACGCAGGCGATGTCAAGCGCCGGGTCTCGAAGGGTTTTCTCCAGGGTCTCGCAGTCGTTATATGGGATGGAGAGGGTATTTTTGACGATATCGTCAGG
The DNA here is from genome assembly GCF_900104445.1 of Desulforhopalus singaporensis. Taxonomy (GTDB): domain Bacteria; phylum Desulfobacterota; class Desulfobulbia; order Desulfobulbales; family Desulfocapsaceae; genus Desulforhopalus_A; species Desulforhopalus_A singaporensis. Next base: position 77,282 of record NZ_FNJI01000002.1, read on the forward strand.
CACCCCAGGACTTCCGGGGATACCGAGGGTAATGACCCCCGACCCGGCTTTCACCAGGAAGGAATCGGCGTGGCCGTGATAGCAGCCGTCAAACTTGACCACCATCTTTTTACCGGTGTATCCCCTGGCAAGGCGCACGGCGCTCATGGTGGCTTCCGTGCCCGAATTGACGAACCGGACCTTTTCTATGGACGGAACCGCTTCCACCACCATCTGGGCAAGCTCAATTTCTGTCGGCGTGGGCGCGCCGAAGCTGGTTCCCTGCGCCGCGGCATCCTGCACCGCCTTGACGATTTCCGGATGGGAATGACCGAGGATCATCGGCCCCCAGGACCCGACGAAATCGACGTATTCCTTACCGTCGGCATCCGTCAGCTTTGCCCCTGAGGCGCCAGTGATGAAAACCGGATCACAACCTACCGAGCGACACGCCCGGACGGGACTGTTGACCCCACCGGGAATAACTTTCTTGGCGTTTTCAAACAGGGAAGCGGAACGTGTATTTTCCATTGCTATCTCCTTATCGACCGACTCAACGGCCGGCTGTTGCTGTTATTATGTTATCGTGTTGATGTCAAAAGATAGCGGTGAGCACCACACCTTTTTTCACCCTTTTTTTCATTGATCGACGGGCAATATAGCATGGTGATCGTTTTACTGTCAAACAATCCCCCCTTGATTTTTTTTTATTTGATGAACATTGTAGGGTATCGCTAAACAATGGCGTTTGGCACCCGGCATGCCACTTTTTATGCTTGTCAGCCAATGGAGCAACAGGTAAAGTGGACAGCAGACTTATTTGCGGCTGCTTGGAGCCGTAACCAGACGATCAGACACGAACAAATTTCATGAATAAAGGAGCACATGATGGCAAACGAAAACGTCTTGCAACTGACTGACGCAGAGTTTGATAACGTAATTAAGGCAGACAGGCCCACCCTGGTTGATTTCTGGGCTCCGTGGTGCGGTCCGTGCAAGGCAATCGGCCCGGTCATTGAAGATCTCGCCAACGAATATGACGGCAAAGTAACCATTGCCAAAATGAACGTGGATGACAACCCTGAAACCCCCGGGAAATTCGGCATTCGCGCCATTCCGACCCTGATCCTTTTCAAAAGTGGCGAAGTTGTCGACCAGATCACTGGATCTGTCGGCAAATCCCAGCTTGTTGCTCTCATTGAGAAAGCTCAATAAAGCAGTCGCCATGGCTGCCGTTTCCCGGGGTTTACCCGGTCACAAAACAGCAGCCTCTGTTTAGCCCATTTGACGTATTCAACACCGATGAAAGAACATTACGAACTCATTATATTAGGCGGCGGCCCGGCAGGGCTTGCGGCCGGGCTCTACGCGGCACGGGCGCGTCTGGATCATGTCCTCATTGAGAAGGGGGCTACCGGGGGGCAGGTGCTGCTGACCGACTGGGTAGACAACTATCCCGGCTTTCCCGAAGGGATTACCGGATTTGAGCTGGTCGAGAAGATGACTCAGCACGCCAAACGATTCGACCTCAACATAGAAATTGGTACCGTTGTCAAGGTCGATCTTGACGACGAAGCCATAAAGGTTCTTCACCTTGAAGACGGGAGCCGGGTGAGCTGCGACACGCTGATCATTTGTACCGGCGCCAGGGCAAATACCATCAACGTTCCCGGCGAACAGGAAATGCGCGGCAAGGGTGTCTCTTACTGCGGCACCTGCGACGCACCTTTTTACCGGAACATGCACGTCGCAGTCGTGGGAGGCGGCAACACCGCCATCCAGGAAGCGGAGTATCTCACCAAGTTTGCCAGCAGGGTAAGCGTCATTCACCGCAGGGATGAACTGCGGGCAACGAAAATAATCCAGGAAACCGCCTTTGCCAACGAGAAGATCGATTTTATCTGGGACAGTGTGGTAACGGCCATAGAAGGTGAAAACGGGGTTGAAAGGCTCAGACTGAAAAACAAGGACGGCAACGAGTCCGTCCTTGAGGTACAGGGGGTGTTTGTGCTCATCGGAGTCACCCCGAACAACAGTGGACTTCCCCTGGAAAAACTGAAGGCCGACCAGTGGGGATTTATCCCCACCGACATCGAGTCAAGAACCGCGGTTCCCGGAGTCATGGCGGCAGGCGACATATGCAGCAAGGACGTACGACAGATTGTCAACGCCGCGGGAGAGGGAGCGGTTGCCGTTCTGGCCGCTGAAAACTATTTACAACTGATGAAAAGCTGAACAAACCGGACCAGCCCTGATGACCCTGACGAAATTACATTTGTCCAGAAAAGCCGGAATGATACTGGTAATCCTCTTGCTTGCAATGCAAAGCGGATGCTCAGGCTTCAAGGAGACCTTTAACTTCACCTCCATTGATGAAGAAGGCAACGTAATAGAAAACGACAACCTGACCCTGCCGGCCAGGAAGCTGCTGTCCCAGGGGATGGATGACTACAACGTCGGTAAATATTTCACGGCTGTGCAATTTTTCGAGGAAATATTGAACAGATACCCGTTCAGCCCCGAAGCGATCCTGGCCGAACTCAAAGCCGCCGACTGCTCCTACCATCTCGGTAAATATCTCGAAGCCCTGATGCTTTATGAGGAGTTTGAGGAGCGGCATCCGACCAACGCCTCCATGCCCTACGTGCTGTATCAAAAAGCGATGTGCAATTACAAGCGCATAGACCGCATCGACCGAGATCCGTCCGGCGCGGAACAGGCCATCCGCCATTTCAACCAGCTGCTCAAAGCGTATCCCGACTCCCCCTACAGCGCTGAAGCAGAGGCGCGAACCAAGGCTGCAACCGAGTTCCTGGCGAACCACGAATACTTCGTGGTGGAATACTACGTAAGAACAGCAAAATACGATCAGGCTGCAGTCCGTCTGAACTATCTGCTGGCAGCTTACCCGAAAAGCTCTATCGCGCCCACCGCGACCGAGCTCCTGGCCCGTATCGAGGCGGGTGATCCACCCGGCTCAAAGCTGTCATCCTGGTTTCCCAAGCTCAACCTGCCGGACTGGACTCTGTTTGGAGGCAAGGATGAAGAAGACGACTCGGTCGGCCCTGTCGTCCATTAACAACACCGGAAGAGCAGGCGCCGATGCGGCGCCTGCTCTTTTTTTTTAAATCATATATTCTGCAAAGATCCGCTCGTCGTTCAGCGACACTTCCATCGCCCGAACCGGACAGATAGGGACGCACAGGCCACATCCGGTACACTTTTCGGCATCAAAGACAACAGCCATCTCCGGACGCTTGACATAGAGAGCCCCGGAGGAGCAGACCCCGGTACAGGCGCCACACTGGAAGCAGTTGTCGTCGTCACGACGAATTCTCGCGGCCATGCGCTCCACCCGCACCCCAAGATTTCTGAGATAGTCGAGCCCGGACTTTACGTTGCCTTTGCTGGTGCCTTTGAGTTCAATGATCATGAGTCCTTCACGCTGGAGCAGGATATCGGCCTTGAGAATATTGAACTCGATATCATACTCTTTTACCAGCCGGTAGATATAGGGTTGGTCACTGGCATCCTTGGGAAATCGCAGTATATATATTTGGGTGTACATTACTCTACCTCTTCGGTTAATATTGCTTTAATTATCGGCGTGTTGCCGGCAATGTGGACCGTCCGTCCCGTTCGTTCTTGTTTGCGATCCAGCGCAGCAGAGACCGGCCCCGGACGCAGGAACAGATACAATCCGAGTGTCAAGTGTACTTCCCGGCCAATATTATGGCAAGCCCCTTTTTAGCTGAGGACCGGGCGGGGGCAACTGTAAATTATACTGGAAACCGCTTCCCCCTACGGACGGCGACAATCAATCACCTAAAGACGCAACAGGGATAATAGTTATGGACCCCCGGACACTCACCGACCTGCTGAACCGGGTCAAGGACGCCACCTGCACGGTGGAGGAAGCAATGCAGCAGCTGACCGGATTTCCATCGGAGATCATGGAGCACGCCAATCTTGACCACCAGCGCCATTTACGCACCGGCATTCCCGAGGTTATCTACGGCGCTTCAAAAACTGTTGAGCAGATAATCACCATTGCCCGTGCCATGCTAAAGAGGGCGAGCCCCGTACTGGTAACCAGGGTCGACCCCCAAAAAGCAGCGAAGATTCTTTGCAGCTGTCCAGAACTTGAATACCACGAACCTGCAGGTCTGCTTTGTGCCAACAAGGCAGACGTGAGGATGCAGAAAACCCGGGGCAAGGCCCTTGTGGTATGTGCCGGGACCTCCGATATTCGGGTTGCAGAAGAGGCGCGGCTGACCCTGGAGCTGTTCGGTCATCCGGTGGGAAGTCTCTACGACATCGGGGTGGCCGGCCTCCATCGCCTGTTTTACAGACAACAACTGCTCCATGAGGCATCCGTTATCATTGTCGTGGCCGGAATGGAGGGGGCACTGCCCAGTGTCGTCGCCGGTCTTGCCAGGGCTCCGGTTATCGCGGTGCCGACCTCAGTCGGATACGGCGCAAGCCTCGGCGGCATCGCTGCGCTTCTTGGGATGCTCAACAGCTGCGCTCCCGGAGTAGCCGTGGTGAATATTGACAATGGGTTCGGTGCCGCCTGTATGGCACACGCAATCAACTGCGACTATAGCGACGATGCCCCCCAGTAATTTCACCTCGCTGAACCCGGCCGCCATGCAAAGGCAAAGACACAAGACAAGCGACCTCCATTTGGTTCTTTGCCTTGAGAAATGCACCCTATTTCACACCGCAGAACTTGCAAGATTCATGCATTGCGGTATAATCGCATGGTTTGACCTAATTTGATTACCGCTTCTTGCTCATATTACGATAATTTCAGGAAAATCCATGAACACTGCACTCAAACTCAAACTCGCGCTTCTGGTCGCCATAATGGCTCTCGCCGTTGTCACTGTGGTGCCCTCTTTTTATGCCAACACTCCTTCCTGGTGGAAAACCTACATGGCTCCGGAAGGGTTGCGGCTGGGCCTTGATCTCCAGGGCGGAATGCACCTGGTTCTCAAGGTCAACCTGAAAAAGGCTGAGGAGAACAACCTTGAATTCGCCGCAAACGACCTCAAGGATACGCTTGCGGAAAATTCCATAAGCGCTGTAAGAACAGCTTCCCCCTCACCCGACACGGTAATCTTCACCCTGCCCAACAGCAGCGCCACCGACAAGGTCACGAAAATGATTGGTGAAGACTTCCCAGACCTCAACGCCAGGGTAGAGGCGAAAGAAGGCAGTTTTCCCAGGATCTTCCTGACTCTTAACAACGACAAGAAACAATATATCAAGGATAATGCAGTAGAACAGTCCCTTGAAATTTTACGTAACAGAATCGACCAGTTTGGCGTTGCAGAACCGGTCATTATCAGGCAGGGGACATCTGAGATCGTCATCCAGCTCCCCGGGGTAAAAGATCCCCAGCGTGCGCTCAAACTGTTGGGCGACACCGCCCAGCTCGAATTTCGGCTGGTCGCCGAATCAGCGGGAATCAATCTCAATGAGCTTATCGCCGACGCAACTCATCTTGGCCAGTGGCACGACGGAGAACCGGTTGCAAAGCTCAACCGGGCACTTTCCGGACGGCTGCCCGACAATACTTCCATATATTTTGAAAAACAGGTAGACAAGCAGACCAAGCAGGAATTTACCATACCCATCCTGCTTGAAAACAAGATCCTCATGACCGGCGAGATGGTCAAAGACGCCCAGGTCCGGATTGGCGGCACCTTCAACGAACCCTACGTAAGCCTCGACATGACAAGCCGGGGAGGCAAGGTGTTTGCCCATATTACAGAACAAAATGTCGGCAGACGCATGGCGATAGTACTCGACGACGTTGTCCGTTCCGCCCCGGTCATCCGCGAACGGATTCTCGGCGGATCGGCCCAGATATCCGGCAGCTTCACCCATGAAGAAGCGTCGGACCTCGCCATCGTTCTGCGGGTGGGCGCCCTTCCCGCCCCCGTTGACATTATCCAGAACATGACCGTCGGGGCAAGCCTTGGACAGGATTCCATCAATAAAGGACTAACATCTGGTATTTTCGGGGCACTTATCGTTCTCGGCTTTATGATCATCTATTACCGGCTCTCCGGTATTATTGCCAATTTTGCGCTGCTCCTCAATATCCTGCTGCTCTTTTCAGGCCTGGCCATCCTCAACGCCACCCTCACCCTGCCGGGTATCGCAGGTATTATCCTCTCCATAGGTATGGCGGTTGACGCCAACGTTCTCATCTTTGAGAGGATGCGCGAGGAATTTGGACTCGGTAAATCGGTACGCTCCAGTATCGACAGCGGTTTCGGCAAAGCCTTTCTGACCATTGTCGACTCCCAGGTAACCACGCTTATTACGGCCCTGGCCCTGTTTCTGTTCGGTACCGGACCCATCAAGGGTTTTGCGGTAACACTTTCTCTGGGTATCGTCTTCAACCTCTTCGCCGCCCTTTTCTTCAGCCGGCTTATGTTTGACACCATCAATTCTGTAAAACCGATGGAAAAACTCAACTTCCTGCTGATAGCGAAAAAGTCCACCCTCGACTTTCTTAAATTGAAGAAAATCGCCTTTGCCCTGTCGTCCATAATGGTTATTATCGGACTGCTGGCTTTTATCCAGATCACCAGGGGACAGGCCAACCTCGGCGTCGACTTCACCGGCGGCTCCCTTCTCCAGTATAAGGCCGACCAGCCGTTCACCATTGGCGAGGTGCGCAACGCGTTCCACCGCAACGATATGCAGGACCTGAATTTTCAGGAAGTGGAGAACGAGAACCGGTTGATCATCAAGATCAAGAAATCCGATGCGGTGGTGGCAAATCTCGATCAGCAGGTCAGTACCATCTTAAAAAACGAATTTCCCGAAAAAGCATTCAACCTGGAAAGCGAGTCGGAAATCGGGTCGTCGGTCAGCTCCGTGCTGCGCAACAAGGCGATCCAGGCGATTATTATCTCCCTTGCCGGCGTTATCGTCTACCTGGCCTTTCGGTTCGACATACGGTTCGGACTGGCAGCGGCCATCGCGACCTTTCATGACGTCATCGTGGTACTGGGCATCTGCTGGCTGCTCAACATCGAGATCACCCTGCTGATCGTCACCGCCTTACTCACTCTGGCCGGGTATTCCCTCAACGACTCCGTGGTCGTGTTCGACAGGATCAGGGAAAACATGATAAAATCGGCAAACAAGTCGGTGGAATCCAATATTAACGACAGCATCAACCAGGTGCTCAGCAGGACAATCGTCACCTCGCTCACCACCATCATAGTTCTGGCATCGATTTTCTTTGTCGGCGGAGCTGTCATTCACGACTTCGCCTTCGCCCTGCTCACCGGTATAGTGGTGGGTACCTATTCATCCATCTTCATCGCCAGCCCGGTCCTTACCGTGCTCGGCAAGAAAAGGCTCTAGTCAGGTGAGAGATGGAAAATAGAGTCCAGTTACCGCAATTTGTCCATCGATTGGGAAAGGATGAGCGGTTTACGTTCGACTGCCATAGCGGGGTCAGCTGTTTCACCCAATGCTGCCGCATGCTTGAGTTGGCGCTCACCCCCTACGATGTGCTCCGGCTGCGCCGGGGAGCCGGCTGCAGCTCAAGCGAGATGCTTGAGAAATATATAATCATGGAGCATGAACCCGGAGAACCTTTTCCCAGATTTTACCTGACCATGGTGGACGATGGCCGCGCCAGCTGCGTGTTCGTCGGCAGGCGGGGATGCACTGTATACGACCATCGCCCCTCGGCGTGCCGGTCATACCCGCTTGGGCGGGCGGTGATGAGAGTGGACGGGGACAGGCTTGAGGAACATTTCGTCCTGATAAAAGAGCATCACTGCCAAGGCTTCAGCGAAGCCAGGGTCAATACGGCCGCTACCTACGGGCAGCATCAGGGGCTGGCCGAATACAACCATTTCAACGATCGTCTTGCCGCGATCCTGCAGCACGACGCTGTCAGGAACGGTTTTATCCCTTCCGTCGGTCAGGTGGACAAGTTTATCCTCAGTCTGTACGACCTCGATACTTTCAAAGACCGGCTGCTCACAGACCGGCTCGGCGGCATCAAGCCTGACGAGCAACAGATGAACAAAATGGAAGATGACCGTGAACTGCTCGGGTTTGCAATTGACTGGCTTTGCGACCAGCTTTTTTCAGGCCTGTGAGATGATTCACAAGCTATATCCAAGGTACTTTTTGTTATGTTAAAACTTATCGTCTTTGACTGCGACGGCGTCATGTTCGACTCAAAGCAGGCCAATATCGCATACTACAACCACCTGCTGGATCACTTCGGATTGCCGAAAATGGATAGCGGCGAGGAAGATTACGTGCACATGAGCAGCGTGATTGAAGCGATCACCCGCATTTTCAGCAGGCACCGCTCTCCAAACCTTGACCAGGTACATGAGTACCGCCTGCAGATCACCTACGAACCATTTTTGCAACACATGAAGATGGAACCGGACCTGGTTTACTTCCTTGAGAGGGTGTGGAAAAAATACCGCCTGGCCATCTCCACCAACAGAACCAATACCATGCTCCCACTCCTGGAGAGTCACAACCTGGACCACTACTTCGAGAAGGTGGTAACCGCGGCCACGGCAAAGCGCCCGAAACCGGCACCCGACGGACTGCTGGAGATTCTCGACCATTTCAACTGCGCCCCCGAGGAAGCACTCTTTATCGGCGACTCAATCGTTGACCAGCAGCACGCGTCAGCCTGTGGCGTCGACCTGATCGCGTTTAAAAACAGCGATCTCGAGGCCCGCTATCACGTCGACAGCTTCAAAGAGATCCTGCAGCTTCCGCCCTTTGGCAGAAGCTAGACAGTATCGATCGGCCGGCCTTCTCAGACCAGGAAGCGGAACTCTCCTTTTCCCAGCAGATTATGCAGGTGCAGAAGACCGATCAGGCGGTGCTTTTCATCCACCACAGGCAGCGCGGTGATTTCATGGCGTTGCATGATCGACAGGGCATCGGCTGCCATGTGGTCGATGTCTATGGTAATCGGATCGTGGGTCATCAGTCCAGCGGCGTCGATTTCATTGAGAACTTTACCCGAAGTGAGAGCCCGCCTGATATCGCCGTCGGTAACTATACCCAGCAGCACCTTGTTATCATCGAGAACCAATACCACCCCGCGGTTTTTGTTGTTGAGTTCCTCTATGGTCCTGATCGCTGACAGATCCGAGCTCACCCAGGGGATGTCATCGCCGGTAAGCATCACTTCCGACACCCCGACTTTCAGACGCTGGCCAAGGCTGCCTCCAGGGTGATTTTGGCGAAAATCCTCCGCCTGGAACTGTTTTCTTTTCAGCAGTACAACCGACAGGGCATCACCCATTGCAAGGGTCGCGGTGGTGCTGGTGGTCGGGGCAAGCCCAAGTGGGCATGCTTCTTTCGGGATGGCAATATCAAGGACAATATCCGCTGCCAAGGCAAGAGAGGAATTACGCCCCCCGGTCATGGCAATGATCGGGTTACCGCGCTTTTTGATGCTGGACAACAAGCTGTTCAGTTCGGAGGTCTCCCCTGAATAGGAGATTGCGAGGACGACATCCCCGCTCATAACCATACCGAGGTCACCGTGCATGGCTTCAACCGGGTGCAGAAAAAAAGATGGCGTACCGGTGCTGTTGAGGGTGGCGGAAATTTTCTGTCCGACTATCCCCGATTTGCCGATCCCGGTAATAACGAGTCTTCCACGACTGGCCAGTATGGTTTCAATGGCCTTCACGAACTCTTCCCCAATGTTTTCTCTCACTGCTGAAAGTCCGCGCTCTTCAGTCAAAAGCACTTCTTTGGCCGCTTCAATTGTCATCTGATTATCCCTATTGCGTTACAGGTGGAATATTATTCTGAAATATCGGGATATAGAGCCCTCCCGTCGTTACCGGGGCAACTGTAAGCATCTTTTGCACCGCCGCAACAAAAAATGGCGCACCTGTTACCCATTTAGGTGAAGGTTTTCTCGTAAACTTATTTTCTCAAACTGTAATTGTCATTCGCCATCCCAGAAAAGCACCGCCTGACTGACCGTGATGTTTTGTAATATGAGCGTTTGGTGATGGATCCAGATTTTTTTTGTCCAAATAAAATACTTTTTTTGCGTTCTTTTGTTGTAATTAGTAGTACAATGTGTACCTTTTGCAATCGTTAATAGAACAGTTACGCGAGACAATCCAATCATAGGAGTTAAGATGTCAGCTTATTTATTTACCTCTGAATCGGTTTCAGAAGGTCATCCTGACAAAGTTGCCGACCAAATATCAGATGCAATACTCGATTCCATCCTGGAACAGGACACCCAGGCCAGGGTCGCCTGCGAGACGCTGGTTACCACCGGAATGGTGCTCATAGCCGGTGAGATCACTACTTCCGCCTGGGTGGACATGCCAGACGTTGTAAGAAAAACGGTCAAGGGAATTGGTTACAATTCTTCAGATATGGGTTTTGACTGGCAATCCTGCGCAGTCATGACCTCGATCGACAAACAGTCCACCGACATCGCCCAGGGAGTCGATGAAGGAAGCGGTCTCGATCTCGACCAGGGAGCAGGCGACCAGGGAATTATGTTCGGCTACGCCTGTAACGAGACCGAGGTGCTTATGCCGATGCCGATTACCCTGGCCCACCGCTTGACCAAACGGCAGGCCGAGGTGCGCAAGGCGAAAATACTGCCCTGGCTCAGACCCGATGCCAAGAGCCAGGTGACCATAGAATATGAAGGCAACGTCCCGAAGCGCATCGAGGCGGTGGTTCTTTCCACCCAGCATGACGAGACAATAAGCTACGAAGCGCTCAAGGAAGGGGTGATTGAGGAGATCGTAAAACCTATCCTGCCCCTTGATATGGTCGACAAGAACACCAAATATTTCATCAACCCTACCGGACGGTTCGTTATCGGCGGGCCCGTCGGCGACTGCGGCGTTACCGGTAGAAAAATTATCGTCGACACCTACGGCGGGAAAGGGTCCCACGGCGGCGGCGCGTTCTCCGGCAAAGACCCATCCAAGGTCGACAGGTCGAGCTCCTACTATGGTCGCTACGTCGCCAAAAATCTCGTAGCAGCGGGAATCGCCGATGAAATAGAGGTACAAATTGCCTACGCCATCGGCATATCCAACCCGGTATCGATCAACGTCAACAGCTTCGGCACCGGAAAAATTTCCGACTCAAGGATCAAGCAGCTCATCGTCGACCATTTCGACCTGAGACCCAAAGCCATCGTCGCCCAGCTTGACCTGCTCAGACCGATCTACCGTGAAACAGCAGCCTACGGACATTTCGGCAGAGAGCTCGACTCGTTCACATGGGAAAAGACCGATAAAGCCGATCTTCTCAGGGATTCGGCAAACCTCTGATACGAAGATTGTCATCATTTTCTAAAGGGATATCCCAATGACCAAACAGACCAACGATTATAAAATAGCCGATATCACTCTTGCCCAGTGGGGACGTAAAGAGATTGAGATCGCGGAAACCGAAATGCCCGGCCTTATGGCGCTGCGCGAAGAATATGCCAGCAAGCAGCCGTTAAAGGGAGCCCGCATCGCCGGCTGTCTGCACATGACCATACAGACGGCTGTCTTGATGGAGACCCTCGTTGCGCTTGGCGCAGAGCTGCGCTGGTCCAGCTGTAATATCTTCTCAACCCAGGACCATGCCGCTGCAGCTGTAGCCGCAGCCGGCATCCCGACCTTTGCCTGGAAAGGAGAAACCGAGGAGGAGTTCTGGTGGTGCATCGACCAGACAATTTTCGGTCCCGACGACTGGCGACCGAACATGGTGCTTGACGACGGTGGCGACCTGACGCTGGTTCTCCACCAGAAATACCATAACGAGTTGACAGGTATCCGCGGCATCAGCGAAGAGACCACCACCGGGGTTCACCGGCTCAACGAAATGGCAACCGCAGGCAGCCTTGGCTGTCCTGCCATCAATGTAAACGACTCGGTCACCAAATCCAAATTCGACAACCTCTACGGCTGCAGGGAATCCCTGATTGACGGAATCAAGCGAGCCACCGATGTGATGATCGCCGGCAAGAACTGTGTCGTCGTCGGTTACGGTGATGTCGGCAAGGGATGCGCCCAGGCGCTACGCGGCATGGGAGCGACGGTTTATATCGCCGAGATCGATCCTATCTGCGCCCTCCAGGCGGCGATGGAAGGGTACCGCGTGGTAACTGTTGAAGAAGTTGCCGCTATCGGCAACATATTCGTCACCTGTACCGGTAATCTCAAAGTGATAACCCGGGGCCACATGGAGATGATGCCCGACGAGGCCATCGTCTGCAATATCGGGCATTTCGACTCTGAAATCGATATCGCAGGAATACGGGATCTTGAGTGGGACAACATCAAGCCCCAGGTAGACCACGTCATCTTTCCCGACGGCAAAAAAATCATCGTCCTGGCTGAAGGACGCCTGGTTAACCTTGGTTGCGCCACCGGCCATCCCAGTTTCGTGATGAGCAACTCCTTCACCAATCAGGTCCTGGCACAGATAGAGCTTTGGCAAAATGCTGAAAAATACGAAAAGCAGGTCTATTTCCTGCCGAAGTCCCTCGATGAGAAGGTCGCCAGACTTCACCTGCAGAAGATCGGGGCTAACCTGACCACCCTCAGCCAGGAGCAGGCGGACTATATAGGGGTGAAGGTTGAAGGCCCGTATAAGCCCGAGTATTACCGCTACTGAGCTGTTTTCATTCTTTCCCATCGCTCCGGCCGATTCGATCATCAGCCGGAGCGTTTGAGTCAGGCCTTACGCGCAAGCTCCACGTCACCGGAGAGAACCTTGTGCAGGCGGCCGTCCTCACCCCTGAGATAGAGATTTCCTGTTTCATCCGGGCCAAGAGACAGTCCGCTGACCAGTTCTCCATAGACATCAACGCACGTCAGGTTCTTGCCAAGCAGATAATCCATTCTGCGCCACTGGTCAAGGACAGGCCCGAACCCTTGCTGTTCAAAAATATCGATCTCTTGAGCCAGCGCCTGGACCACTTTTTCACCAAGAAGCCGCAGATCAAAGGTTACGCCAGCCAGTTCATGGAGACTTGTCACCTTTTGCTGCAACTCGGCCGGGAAGCTGCCTGTCTTCTGGTTGACGTTGATCCCTATGCCGATAACGGCGTACCTCTTTTCTGGCGGTGCCGTAAGATCAGAACTCTCTGCGAGGATTCCAGCACATTTTCTACCGTCAAAAAAGACATCGTTGGGCCATTTCAGCTGAACCTTTTTGTCAACCATTAAGGAGAGGAGCCTCGCCACCGCAACTCCCGCGACCATGGTCAGCTTAGGGTATTCCTCGGCACCAACAGTTGGACGTACGATGCAGGAGCAGTAGAGCCCCTGCCCTGCGGTAGAATGCCACTGTTTGCCGAGCCTGCCTCGCCCTGCGGTCTGGGCCTTGGCGCATACTGCAACACCTGATTCGCAGCCTTTTTCGGCAAGTTCTTTTGCCTTGCGGTTGGTCGAATCCAGCTGGTCATACCAGTAAATTTTCATCTTCTTGTCTGGTGATTTGGGGACAAATAGAAAAGGCACCATGGAGCAGATGCTCCCGGTGCCTCTACGAACGGTGACGCAAAAAAGACAAGATATTAATCTTCCTTCGAGTGTTCCTCGTCCTGAATACGTGACGGAATTCCATACATGGTGGTGGAACCGGAAGACCAGAACGCAAGGCGGCCTTCTCTAACCATCTCGTTGGCGACATTTTTGATAACCCGCGGCTTGCTGTCAGGATCACATGCATAGAAATCCTTGATGTACAGCTGCGGCTTCGGAGATTTAGTAGCTTTCTCCTCTATGGCGTCTTTTAATGCTTCTTTATCCAGTGCCATAATCCTACTCCTCTATTTGTAGAGATTGAAGAAAGCATCGGTTCAGCCGGAGCCGAAAACGACTCCGGCTAAAAACCTTCATTCCTGCTTTGTTATTTTACATGGCTGCTGTACTTAAACTGCGTGGTGGTACGCCACGTATCATATGCAAGACGATAGTCGTCGATGCTCTTCTCTGTGAACGGGATGTCACATTTTTCAAAAAATCTTTCCCAGCCGATTCTCTCAGCCCAGTCACCGATACGCTCGTACTTTTTGGCGTCCGCTGCATACGCTTCAAGAATCTTCTTAACCGCTTGAACCGTCTCCGGCCAGCGCGGGGTGTTGTTCGGCAGGTAAGGAATTACCAGCTTGGAAAACTTTGGCTCGGAAATTCTGTTTGAAACCTTACCGCCCACCAGGATTGCGATACCGTCGCCTTCAGGGTCGGCAAGCGGCATGGCGGGGCACATGGTGTAGCAGTTACCGCAGAACATACAGCGGTCAACATTAACCTTGACGGTCTTGATCTCCTTGCCGTCAATTTCAGCTTTTGCAGGTTTAACTGCGCCAAGCGGACAGGATGCGATAGCAAGCGGAAGCTCGCAGACGCCGGTAATACGCTTGTTGTCGATCATCGGCGGCTTACGGTGAATACCGAGGATGGCGATATCCGAAGCGTGAACAGCACCACACATGTTGAGACAGCAGGCGAGGGCGATGCGCACCTGTGCCGGCAGTGTCATGGAGGTGAAGTAGTCGAACAGTTCATCCATTACCGCTTTGACAACACCTGAAGCATCGGTTGCCGGAGTGTGGCAGTGTACCCAGCCCTGGGTGTGAACGATATTGGTCACACCGGCGCCGGTTCCACCTACGGGATACTTGGTTCCGTAGGTGGCAAGCGTGTCAAGAAGAGGCTGAACCTTGTCCTTGGAATCAACCATGAACTCGATGTTGTTCCGGGTGGTGAAACGCAGGTACCCGTCACAATGCTTATCAGCGATATCACAAACTTCACGGATGTACTCAACAGATACGAGACGAGCGCACCCTACACGAACGGTATACACTTCGGCACCGGTTTCAGATTTGTGCATCAGCACGCCGGGCTGAGTGATTTCGTGCCACAGCCACTTTCCTTTGTTTTCCTTGATCACGGCCGGAAAGAACTGTTCGTAATGTGGGGGACCAAGATCTGAAATGCGGCCATCCATTGGTTTGTCCGGATTATAACCCATTGTTAATTCTCCTTGTATTTAATATGAATTTTAGCTCAAATTAAAATCGTAATTAAGCAGCGTGCTTTCTACGGAATTCGTCGATATCACGCTCGAAACCGCCTTCAACCTCTTCTTCCTTCCAGAATACGTATGGGTTTGAACGAGGTTCTTTCACGTGCTGCGGAATCGGCTCGATACCCATAACTTTGAGGAAAGTCGGAAGACCAAGTCTCTGCATGGTTTCACCGACACGCTCGCGGTTCTTGCCTACTTCCATCCACCAGTCCCATACGCCTTCGATGAACTCTACCAGTTCCTCGAAATCGTTATCGGCGGATACCTTCATGAAAGGTACGATCAGGGTGGAGAACTGAGCACCGTCGAGGATAGGAGCTTTTGCGCCTACACAGATTGAAGCACCCTGGTCGGCACCGGGACGCAGTGCGCGGGGCATTACGTTGATGCAGTGCATGCAACGGGTACATTCGGCATCGTCAATTTTCAGCTCGTCCCCTTCCATCCACATACATTCGGTCGGACACAGGTCGATCACTTCTTTCTGGATATCGAACTTGCCCCAGTCTTTGCCTGAGTGGGCACCGCCGTTTGCAGGATAGTTGCCTGCTACATACTCTTTTACCGCAGCCTGATCGATGCGGATGTTATCTTTCCAGGTACCGATGACGGAAATATCGGAACGGGCGATGGACGCAACGCAGTCGTTGGGGCAACCGGAAAACTTGAACTTGAACTTGTACGGGAATGCCGGGCGATGGATCTCATCCTGGTAGTGCATGGTCAGGAAGTGACAGCACTCTTCGGTGTCGTAGCAGGACCATTCGCAGCGGGACTGGCCGATGCAGTTGGCAGGAGTACGCAGGTTGGAACCGGAACCACCCAGGTCCTGTCCCATCTCGTGGGTCAGATCCCAGAAGAACGGCTCGAGATTTTCAGTACGGGTACCCAGAAGAATAACGTCGCCGGTGGAACCGTGGAAGTTGGTCATACCGGAACCGTGCTTTTCCCAAAGATCCATCAACTTGCGAAGGTTGGCGGTTGAATAGTACTTGGAAGCCGGTTGTGCGACGCGAACGGTGTGGAAATGCTCGACACCGGGGAATTGCTTGGGCAGGTCGGCATAACGGCCGACAATACCACCACCGTAACCGAAAACACCTACGATACCACCGTGCTTCCAGTGAGTGATTCTATCTTTGTAGGACAGCTCCAGGATACCAAGGATGTCCCAACATTCAGGCTTTGTTTCCGCCTGCTTTTTAATGTCGGTAACGAAGCTTGGCCACGGGCCACTCTCCAATTGATCCAACAAGGGCGTCTCATGCTTTGCCATGATTTCCTCCTTTGAATTACAGTTTGAACTTCTACCTTAACCAAAATCATACTAAAGCCGAGCACCAGTGGCTGATCTTCAGCTTTATTTCAATAATGCTGGATCATAATCGTATCTATCCGATCTACTGTTCGAATACGTTTCTAGATACAATCATGAAAGTTGATTCAGCGTGTGAGAATATCTTCGCTATGCCGTTTTGTCAACAAAAATCGGCCCCGATCATCCCCTGCGACTGAACCGTCATTCACCCACTGTTACTACCACTCCGGCCATTTCAGAGCTGTTTGAGAAAATAGTTTTCGAGGCTGTCCGGATCGGATTCTCTCTTCGATATTTCGGCAATGAACCTGGTTGCCAGCGCCTTGCCGAGCTGAACCCCCTCCTGATCAAACGAGTTTATGTTCCAGACGAACCCCTGAAAGATAATTTTCGCCTCGTAAAGAGCCAGAAGAGCCCCCATGGTTTTGGGGGTAAGGCGTTGTGCCAGCAGCAGAGAAGAGGGTCTGTTACCGGGAAAAACCCTGTTGGGATTGTCCGACTCTTTACCCGCCGCAAGAGCCACCATCTGAGCGAAAAGGTTTGCCAGGAGTTTTTCCTGAGAGGTCGTGTTTTCTACGGTTTGATCAAGGCCAGACTGGGAGCGTCTGAATCCGATGAATTCCACGGGAACAATCTCCGTTCCCTGGTGCAGCAGCTGGTAAAAGGCATGCTGCCCGTTTGTTCCCGGCTCTCCCCAGACTATCGGCCCGGTAGTCGATGCAACCGGTTGCCCGTTTCTCTGCAGAGATTTTCCGTTACTCTCCATGTCGCACTGCTGGAGATGGGCGGGAAACCGGTGCATCGCCTGGCTGTAAGGCAGAACAGCCAGACTCCTGCAGCCGAGAAAATTATGGTTCCAGACCCCGATCAGAGCCATCAGCAGCGGAATATTCTGTTCAAGCCGTTCTTCTTCGGCCATCTCGTCGAGCAGCGCGGCTCCTTCCAGAAACTGCTTTAACTGTTCCATTCCCAGAAAAAAACCGAGGCTTGCCGCACCAACCATTGAACAGGTGGAATATCGTCCGCCGATATATTCGTACATATGGAAGGTTTCAAGATAGTCACCACTGTTATCCATCCTGCTGCCCTCACCCGTCACCGCAATACAGTGATCCGCCGGGTTAAGCCCTGCTTTTTTCAGGGCAGCGCGAACGATCTCTTCATTGGTCAGGGTCTCAAGGGTAGTCCCGCTCTTGGAGACGATATTGACAAGCGTTGTCGACAGGTCCACCTGGCTCAGCACGGCTACGGCATCGTCAGGGTCGACGTTGGCGATAAACCTGACCGTCCTGCCTTCTTTACCGTAACACTTCAGACCCTCATATACCGCACGCGGGCCGAGGTCCGATCCGCCGATACCGATGTGAACCAGGGAGGTAAACCGCTGCTGTCGATGATTGACAATCACTCCTGAATCGAGTTTTTCAAGAAAAGAGGCCAGTTTATCCAATTGGCCCGCCGCGCTTGCCGTAGCCTCCGGGTGGCATGGCAAGGCGCTGAAGAGATCGCGGCAGGCCGTGTGGAGAACCTGGCGGTTTTCACTCTCCACCCCCTCTATCCTGTTGGCCACGGCCCCCCTTCGCAGAGCCTTGAACTGTTCCACCAGTTCGAGCTCCCGGCTCATGTCGGACAGTCCCTGCAGCACGTGGTGATCGATGCGCTGGGTACCGTAGTGCAGATTCACCAAGGGCGACCGGCAGACAAATTTTTGCAGCCGGTCATCTTCAAACAGCGCACCCTTCCGGGTAAGGTCGTACGGCCTTTGGGCACATCGCCTGAGTCCGGAAAAAGCCTTAGTCTGTGTGAAATTCTTGTACATCCCCACCCCAGTGCAATTCAAGGCCCCGGTTACGCCCGGTACCGAGCAGCGCCCTCTTCCCCGTTTTTTTTCAGAGCGCTTATTGTTTCCAGGTAATCGTCGCTGCCGTAGACCGCCGATCCGGCGACAAACACGTTAGCCCCGGCCTCGGCCACGTCGGCGATGGACAGTGGACTGATGCCGCCATCGACCTCTATATCGACGTCCAGCCCCATGACATCGATGGTCTGCCGCAGCTGCCATATCTTGCCAAGGGAAGAGGGTATAAACGATTGGCCGCCAAAGCCGGGATTCACAGACATGAGCATAACTATATCCACATCTTCGAGGATATAATCAAGCACCGTCAGCGGTGTCGCCGGATTAAGCACAACCCCCGGCCTCCTGCCCTTCTCCCTGATCCTGGACACGGTCCGGTGGAGGTGGGTACACGCCTCTGCATGAACGGTTATCCAATCGGCACCTGCATCGGCAAAGGCATCAACATATCTGTCAGGATCGCTGATCATCAGATGAACGTCCAGCGGTGTTGTTGCCACTCTCTTGGCCGCCTCGACCACCAGGGGCCCGATGGTTATGTTCGGTACAAAGTGGCCGTCCATCACGTCTATATGAATAACATCGGCACCGGCTTTTTCGACGGCTCTTATCTCCTGGCCGAGCCTGGTAAAATCGGCCGACAGAATCGAGGGCGCAATCTGGATTTTTCGACTCATGGTATATCCTTGTATGATCTGTTTATTGATTGAACAAATTATCGCCGCCTGCAGCCGGTCAATCGCTTCGGCCGCCGCCAACCTTTGTCACCTGCCCGCCGGGCAACAGCTCGACCAGCCCTTCAAGCTCCAACATGAGCAGCAACTCGCTCACCCGCGAGGAATCGAGACCTGAACGCTCAACAATAACATCCCTGCTCTGGGGGTAACAGTCGACGCACTGTAACAGTGCATGTTCGTCCGGGTCAAGATCAGGCGCACAATTTTGTAGCCGGGCAGGATCGTCGCGCATCCTTCCTGCGGCTGCGGCACCGCAGCTGGCCGCACCGTCCATTTCGACCAGGATATCATCGACATTCTGCACCAGCTTCGCCCCCTGCTGCAGGAGCCAGTGAGTGCCTTCGCTCTTGAAGGAGTCGACCTGTCCAGGGACTGCAAAGATTTCCCGGCCAAGATCAAGTCCGATCTGGGCGGTGATAAGCGAACCCGATTTTTTTGCCGCCTCCACCACAACCACCCCCTGAGTCAGGCCGGCGATAATCCTGTTGCGAGCCGGGAACCTGAACGGTTCCGGCCGGGTGCCAAGAGGATACTCGGAGACCACCAATCCGCTACGGCGGATCTTTTCCAGCAGGGACAAGTTCTGTTTCGGATAGATTACATCGAGTCCGCAACCGAGGACGGCAACGGTCATTCCACCGCACTGCAAAGCTCCCTCGTGGGCATGGGTATCAATCCCCAGAGCAAGTCCGGAGACGACCACCACCCCTTTTGCTGCAAGCAAGGAACAGAGCCCGGTACAGATTCGCCGGCCGTACCCGGTTGCCGCCCGGGAGCCGACAACAGCAACGGAGGGTCTGGTCAGCAGGGAGGGATCTCCCTGCACATAGAGTACCGGCGGAGGATCAACCAGGTGCCTCAGCTGGCCTGGATAATCCGCGTCCTGCCAGCATATCGCCTGGCCGCCAGATTTTTCGATCCTGTCAAGTTCGACCAGCGCCCGTTCCCGTGCCCTGCCGATTTCCCTGAACCCGTCAAGCTGCTTTGTCCTGATTCCCTGAATTTTCCGACTCTTTTCAACGGAGGCTCCAAGAGCAGCTCCGGGGGAGGTGTAGTGGTTGACGAGGCGCCAGAACCCTGTCACACCCAACCCCGGAATAAAACTCAACGTTATCCAGTCAACTATGGAATTCAAAAGAAGATATGCTCTTATTTTGATCAAATAAAGATAAATAGACACTATCGCAATCAAGCTGCAAAGCGCAGTCTACCGCCTGTCACCCCTTTAGTCGGTCATAAAAACCTTCAGTTCTCCCGCCCTGGACGGGTGCTTGAGCTTCATAATCGCCTGGGCTTCGATCTGCCGTATCCTCTCCCTGGTCACGGCAAAACATTTCCCTACCTCCTCAAGGGTGTGGTCGCTGTCGACATCGATACCGTATCGCATCCTGAGCACTTTAGCCTCCCGCGGAGACAGCGACGACATAACCTGGTGGAGACACTCCCTGAGGCTGGCAACCATAGTGACCTCATCGGGCCCCATCTTATCCTTGTCCTCGATAAAATCAGCCAGGTAGGTTTCCCCATCCTCTCCCACCGGGGTGTCCAAAGAGATCGCATCCTTTGCTATCTTGAGCGCAGACTTGACCTTGGCCACATCGGTTCCCAGATGCTCGGCCATCTCTTCAGGACTTGGCTCCCGGTGTTCTTCCAGCATAAAGTCCTTGGAAACCCGGAGCAGACGGTTGATGGTCTCGATCATATGTACCGGCAGCCTGATGGTTCGTCCCTGATCGGCGATCCCCCTGGTTATCGCCTGTCTGATCCACCAGGTGGCATAGGTACTGAACTTGTACCCGCGGTGATAATCAAACTTTTCCACAGCCTTCATCAGACCGATATTGCCTTCCTGGATCAGGTCGGAAAATTGCAGGCCGCGGTTGACAAATTTCTTTGAAACGGAAATGACCAGCCTCAGGTTGGCCCTGACCAGCCCTTCCTTGGCATCCTTGTACATCGCCCACCCGCTGTCGATCTCATAGAGCACATCCCCCAGCTGTTTTTCCGTTACCCCGGATTCGGCGAGCATCTGCCGGTTGACCTGCTTCTCAATTTCCTCGGGCTCCATCAAGGCCTCACCACCGTCTGTTGCAACGGCTTGGCCGGTCATCACCTCCACCAGTACCTTGCGGAATTTTTTCGCCAGATCTTCAAGCCCCGTTGCGATCGCCTTGATACAGTCGGCACAGATGATCTTTTCCTGGAAAATATGGGAAACAGACCGCCCCAGGGCTTCAATGTCACTGAGGATTTCTTCCGCCTCCCGACTCTGCGGCTCAAGTTCGAGATATCTTTTGAGCAACTTCTGCCGCTGCAGGTCGCAACGAGCGGCTTCCTCGACTTTTGCCAGAAAATCAGCACTTTCTTCCTCCACCACCTCCCGGCTGTTGTCTTTCAACCCGGTGAGAATCTGGCAGATCTTATCGTTTTTCCGGTCCAGTCCCCGGACCACCTCCTGCAGTACCGGAATGGCCAGCGGCGTCTTCAATACGGCGTCCTGCACCCGCTGTTTTCCAACTTCCATCGCCTTGGCAAGTTTCAACTCTTCTTCATGACTGAGAAGTGTCAGTGTTCCCATCTCCCGGAGGTAGATGTTCATCGGATCGGCAGAACTCTTCGATTTCTGGGTCCCGGACTCATCACCGCTGATTCGCGCCGTCCTTCTCCGGTCGTTTGCGTTCCTCTCTCCGAACGGCTTGGTTCTCCGGTCTGCCAGCCCCCCACTTCTGCTTTCTACTGCGGGATCGTCAAAGTCCACTAAATTGTTATCCTCCGCCGTTTCATCTTCGTAATCATCTTCAGGATCATAGGACGACAAGCCGTTTTCCTGATCCAGCTGCATCATGGCCTCATCCATATCCTTGATAGTTTCATCATCATTTTGCGGCAATGTCATCCTGCACCTCTTTTGCTTCAAATAAGGGAGTATCGGCGACACAGCCGCTACCCTCGTTTTCCACATTCCAGTGACAGACCCTGCTAAATTATTGTCGAAAATTCAGACATATCCTCTCAAAATCAATCCAAACAGAAGCAAATGTCAAGAAAATTAATCGCCAGAGCCAAAAAACATCCCCCCATTGCTTCCTCACGAATCCGCTTCGTGTAACTTCCTGGTAAGATCCATTTTTTGCTCCAGGAGCTGTCGCAGCAACTCCATGTCCCCTTTATGCTGTGCTTCCTCTATCTGTTTCAGCAGGCAAGCTGAACTCTTCTGCAGCCTAGACCGTTGCAGATACCTGACCAATTCCGCCAGATCCTCCTTCGCCCCATCGCTATCCGTGGTCCCCTGGGGCGGCTGCAGCAGCAACTCGGCCACAAAACGCCTCTCCACCCCTTCAGGCAATACCGTAAGCAACTCTTCCGGCTCCGCCTCTTTGTTGACGCGCAACAGTTTTTCCATTTCAAGAAAAAGGATCTCGCCAAAAGAACCAGCGAGGCAATCCCGCAGTCCTTCTCCTGCCAGCAGTTCGAAATGGTCCGGGTACAGGACCATGAATTCAGCCAGCTGTTTCTGGGCTATGGTCAGCGGTTCAGCCCTCAGTTCAGCCCTGGGCCGCTCTGGTGGTTGCTGGGCAAACACATCGCGGGGCGCAGCCATGAACTGCTCCAGCTGTTCCACCGCCATACCGAGTTCCTGTGCAAAATGGGACAGGAAGACACTGCGTTGCAGCGGTGACGGCGCCGCCTCAACCAGCGGTACCAGCTCTTCTACAATACGCCTTTTTCCGTCAAGCCCCAACCCGAACTGTTCGACCAGGCGACCAAGGACGAATTCCGGAAGATCTTTCGCCTCCCCGAGGATCCTTGACAACTCTGCCAATCCGAATTCACGGATATACGTGTCGGGATCATGTCCTCCCGGCAACAGCGCAACCTTTCCGGCCAGCTGCTCGGCGAGAAACAAAGGAACGGCCCTGGCCGCTGCTTTTCCTCCGGCCTCATCGCCGTCAAAAAGCAGGGTCGCTTCCTCGGCAAATCTCTTTATCAGCCTCAACTGTTCTCTGGTAACGGCGGTGCCAAGGGGTGCGACCACATTTTCACACCCCTTGGCGACCAGAGATACAAGGTCGAAATTACCCTCCACCAGAATGGCCCTGTTGTGCCTGCGAATGGACTCCTTCTGCTGAAAAAGACCCAGGAGCAGGTTACTCTTGTTAAAGACGGCGCTTTCAGGAGAATTGAGATATTTCGGCTGCCCCTCCCCCACTATACGCCCGCCAAACCCGCATACCTGGCCGGCGATATTGAAAATCGGGAAAACTATCCGATCACGGAACCTGTCGTAGGTTCCGCCTTTCTTGTTATCCACCAGCAGCCCTGTCTCAACTGCTGCTCTGGTCTGTTCCTGCGAAAAAGTCGAACCCAGGAAATTCCAGCCGGCAGCCTCCACCGGCGGCGCGTACCCGATCCTGAATTTTTCAACGATCCGATCCTCGATACCCCGGTTTTGCAAATATTTGCGGGCGGCTTCAGCGCCTTTCTCATTATTTTTCAGAAAATCAAAATAGCGTGCGGCGGCTTTTTCATTGACTTCAAAAAGTAATTTCCTTTTTCTTGATTTCTCCTGCTGCTCCGTGGTCTGGCGGTTCTCGGGCAGGTCAATCCGGTACTTTTCGGCAAGCAGCTTGAGAGCTTCGACAAAATTGAGATTTTGATACTTCATGACAAAGCTGAACACATCGCCTGACTCACCGCACCCGAAACAATGAAAAAACTGGTGCCCGGGGTGCACCGAGAAAGAAGGTGTCTTCTCACCGTGAAACGGACACAACCCCAGATAGCGCGCCCCGCTGCGTTTCAGCTCTACATGTTCGCCGATGACCTGAACGATATCGGCATGTTCCTTTACTTTAGCTACAGCTTCTTCACGCTGGTCGGATATCTGCATGGTTCGCTTTTTGCTCTCTAAAAAAGATGATTCTTTGACGAGATGATACTATACTACCGTTTAGAAACTGTTGCTACGGCTTAGCCGATGTTTATACTTCACCAGACCGGGTATCAAATGGATAACCTCGCCAATATATTGGCACTTGAAATCAAACAGGAAATAGCTACGCGATATTTCAGCTTTCGCAAAAAAGCCGAGACCGAGTCAGAGGAGTATAAAAAACAGCTTGACCAGGCAAAAATATCGCTTCAGCCGACTCTTGATACCATAGCCGGTGAGCTTGCAACAATGAAAGTACTGCTGGTCCCGGACAGTGTCGTATACCTCGATTTTCTTACATTCACCAGACTTCCGCAAAGCCTCGGCGAACAAGGCGACGAAGGCCAGAGCACGGAAAAAAAGCTCAACCACCTTATCTTTGGCCCCATTTTTATTAAAAAACATAAACACAAGAAGCTGGTTTTCAGCACCTATCAGGCCCTTGAAACCGCCCTTGCCAAATATTGCGAGGAACAGAACCGCCTGGTCAAGTGGCACAACAGCCTGGAAAAAGAGATAGACCATTTTTTCCGTAACAACGACATCGGTTCGATACTCGATTTCCTTCGGCAAATGAACAGTCCCGACGGCACAAGATCGACCATACTCGACACCTCCCCAGGACCTGGCAGCGACAAGCTGAACAGGGAATTGCGGATTTTTCCTCCCCCGCCGGTTTCCGCAGAACTTGTTATCCTGCCCCTGATACCACATTTTAAAAATGCCAAGCCGACCCTCAAGCAGCTGGCCTTGCGAGCTTTTCCCGGTTACCAGGCCAATTGATCCGGGAGCACTGTTTACAAAAAAAGCAGAGAGGCAACTGAATCGGCACGACAAGTCTTATAGACCGCAAAAGCGGATAAAACCCTTTATTTTTACTCAACAAATTAAATCTTTAAATTGCATTGAGGGTGTCCGGGAGTATATACTTAGGAAATAAAACGTTACTCCGGGTACCATCAACCACCTAGCCTCAGTCAGCTGATGAAAATTACATCGATCAGGCGCACCATCAGAAATACCAAGCGGTTGGCGGAAATAATCAAGGTCTTGTCAAAGTTCGGTTTCCAGCAGCTTGTGGTCGATTCCGGAATGTTACGGATCCTTGGAGGTACAGACGAGCAGGTACCGCCGCCGCAGTCGCCCAGCTCCCTGGCCCTGCCAAGGTCGGTACGGATACGTATGGCCCTTGAGGAACTGGGACCGACGTTTATCAAGCTGGGCCAGCTCCTCTCCACCCGCCCCGACCTGATCCCTGGAGAATGGGCCAACGAATTCAAGAAACTCCAGGACAGCTGCAGGCACGTTCCTTTTACGGAGATCCACGAGGTACTCGAGCTCGAGTTTCCCGGAAGGATGGAGGAAATTTTTGACACCATCAACGAGACCCCTCTGGCCACTGCTTCCATCGCCCAGGTTCACAGCGCCACCACCAAAGATGGCAGCCGGGTGGTGATAAAAGTATTAAAGCCGGGAGCCAGGAAGTTACTTGAAGAGGACATGGCCCTGCTTGAAACCCTGGCCCAGGTGCTCGAACAGTATTTTTCCGACCTCGGGTACAGCCCGACGGCTGTCGCCAAGGAATTCAGCAGGGAACTCCTCAAAGAGATAAATCTTGTCATCGAAGGACAGTCCACCGAACGGCTGCGGCGATATTTTGACGACGACGAAAACATATTTTTTCCAAAGATCTATTGGTACGCGACAACCCGCAATGTCCTGACGATGGAAAAGATTGAAGGCAGGCTGCTGTCAACGATCGATCCGAAAACCCTGCCAGGCAGTGAACGAAGAAAAATTGTGTCCAACGGGACCGATGCGGTGTTCAAGCAATGCCTCAGATTCGGCTTTTTCCATGCCGACCCCCACCCGGGAAACATATTTTTGCTGGAGGGCGGGAAAATCTGTTTCATAGACTGCGGCATGACCGGCCAGCTCGACAGGAGGACGACGGACCAGCTGATCCGACTGGTTACAGGGGTTATCAAGGGGGACATCGATCGACTCTGCCGGGTGATCCTGGAACTGACAACGGTTGACCCGCTTATCCTGGAAAAAAGGGAATTCCGCCTGGAACTCCGCCATCTCACTGGGCAATTTCAAAATATCGACCTTGGCCACCTCCATATCGCAGCCCTGCTCTCCGATTTTTTTTCCATGCTGCAGCGATACCACATCCAGTGTCCCGGAGATCTCATGCTGTTGACCAAAGCGCTTACCATTATCGAAAGCGTGGCGGAGCAGTTCGACCCCACCTTTGACGTCCTGGCCCATGTGGAGCCGCAGATCAAGACCCTGGTCATGGACCGCTACTCAATGAGCGCCATCAGGAAAAGAATCAGCAGAACCCTGTTCTCATCGCTGGAATTGCTCGAAGAAATGCCCCGTGACATCCAGCGTTTTTTCGATCATGCCAGGCACAGCCGTTTTACCCTGAACCTCGAGCTCAAACGCATCGAACACCTTGCGGAAAACATCGACAACTCCAGCCGCCTCATGGGCATTGCGATGATCATTGCCGCTCTTATAGTCGGCTCCTCAATCCTGATACTCGCCGACGCAATTTCCCGGGAACCGGGGTTTCTGGGGACACTGGGACTGATAGGGCTGATTCTCTCAGGAATCAATACAGCCGCGTTTATCACCGCTTTCCTGCTGCCCAAGAAAAAGAAATAGAACCGGAAAAACCAACCGACCGTCAGGCTTTCTCCTACAGTGATGCGCCCATGGCCCGGCAAAGGGTTGAAAAGCTTTGTACCTCAAGGCTCGCCGTAGCCGTGAAAAGACCGCTCAGCCCGTCAATTTCGAGATATTCCCGAAAATTATCCACGTTGAGAGCGCCTCCGTAGACAATGGGCCGCCGGGGAAAATAATTGGCGATCCGCTTGATGACCACCCCCACCCTTGCAACCGACTCCGGGATTCTGAAGTTTAGAGAATCAACGGGCGTGTAGGCGAGAATCATCCCGGGACAGTCGATATCCTTGAGCGCAAAGAGGCTGGAGAGAGTGTCGCCGTTTTCGATACAGATTATGGGGGTCAACCCGACATCTGCAGCCTCGGCAGCCTTGTTCACCAGATCCGTTACGGTTTCATGAAAATACCTGCGCCGCTCACTGTGACCTATTATCGCATAGGAGGCAAAAGGTTTCACCATGTCCGCGGCAATCGCCCCGGTATAGCTTCCCCTGGGAAAAGGGGAAATATCCTGAGCCCCAAGAGAAAAATGTCGCAGCTGCAGCCGCTTCACATGAAACGAAAGCGACTCCAGATAGACAGCGGGCGGCGCGACGATAACCTCAAGACCGTCCTGCGGGCGATAAGCTTTATCGAACCTGTCCAGCCACTCCTTTGACGAGTCGCTGCTCTTGTGACACTTCCAGTTGCCGATAAGATACCTGGCCATTTCTCCCTCTTTCTCACCCGGCACAGGACATACTCTCTTTCACCTGCGCTCTCACTGCCGTTTCAGCTACGCCGGCCACGGCGACAACCTTCTGTCTCGACTTATGCCCGGACACAACTTCCACGTTTTTTTTCGACACCCCCAGCAACTTTGCAAAAAAGGATACGATCTCCTTGTTGGCCTTGCCGTCGACCGGAGGCGAACCGACGGCAACCTTGAGCCGCTCTCCGTAAAGACCGGATATCTGGGTTCTGGAGGCCTTCGGCTGCACATGCAGCTCAAGGATCACCCCGCCATTTTTACAACTTTGCAGATAAGGCATACCCAACCGGAAAGTTAATTTCTCGATGCGACCGGTTCTTCGGCAGCTTCACCATCAAGATCAAGTGCTGCAAGGTAGCTGTGCAGCAACTCCTGCAACTCCCTGCGGACCTGTGACTTTTTCTGCTCCAGTTCCTCGATCTCTATTGGCAGCCTATGTAACTCGGCTTGCGCACTTTCCTTGAACCCTTCAACCTCAGCCTTTGCTTCCTCCATCAATTTTCGGGCATTCTCTTCGGTCGTGGCTTTCAGATTGTTGGCAAAATTCTGTGCGGCGAGGATCGTTGTCTTGAAATCGGCGCCCTCCTGTTTAAGCTCCTCATTGCGTTCGACAAGCAGCTCCAACCTGGATCTCAGCTTCTCCGTTTCGGTCTTTTCCCTGGCTGTTTCCCGCTCGGCCCGCTCGACATCCTCCTTGAGCTTTTCATTGCTCTGCTGGTAGTCCCTGTTCTCCTGTGCAAGAGTCTGGTTTTCCTGCTTTACCCTTTCAAGTTTTTCCTTGAGGGTGGCAAGTTCTTTTTCTTTAGCATCTCGTTCCTGCGCTATTTCCGACTCGGATCCCACACTGGTTGCCAGGTGGGCCCGGAGCTCTTCCTGCAGGGCGCCGTTGTCCGCCTGCAGTTCCTCGCGTTCCACGTGAAGAGTCTCCAGCTGCTCCTCCAAATTGCGGTTCAGTTCGGCAAGCTCAAAGTAGTCATCGGCCAGCAACTCCAGATACGCCTTCACCTCTATGGTATCATAACCTCTGAATTTGGTTTGAAATTCCTGATCCTTAATTGCCTGCGGTGTCAGCATAATCACCTCCTGAGTGTAATGATAAAGAGCCGTTTTTGATCAACGGCAAGGCCGCCTGCCGTCGAGCTGTTATGGTTTAAGGAGCTGCATCTTGCACAAAATCGCACCTCCGGTTATCCCATCCCAAGCGCAATCTGCTTGAGGGTCCCCACCACGAAGCTCTGCACAAACATGATCGCCAGGATGAGAATCATCGGCGAAAAATCTATGCCCCCCATACTTATCGGTAAAACCCTGCGTATCCTGCTCAGAGCAGGTTCCGTCGCTTCATAGAGAAACCTGACGATCGGGTTGTAGGGATCGGCCCCAACCCACGAGACAACCGCTCTACCAATGATAATCCACACATAAGCGGTAAGGACAAAGTCTAAAAGCTGCGCTACGGCCATCATAAAATTATTTACTACAAACATTTCCCTCTCCTTGCAATCAAGCTACACCACTTCCCGGTTCAATCGGTTCGCCCGGCGCACAGAGCACCAGTTTTTCCCTGCCGTCTACGACTGTTTTTGCGGCAAGAACCATGCCCTGTGATTTTACACCCATCAACTTGGCCGGCTTGAGATTGGCGACGAGTATCACTTGCCTGCCCACCAGCTGCCCAGGGTTGTAATGTTCGGCTATCCCGGCAACAACAGTACGTTGTTCCGGAGCCATTACTGTCAACTTAAGCAACCGGTCGGATTTTTCGATCGGTTCCGCCGCAACGATTTCGGCGATTCGGAGATCAATGTTTTTAAAATAATCAAATGATACCAACCCATCTTCGGCGGGCTGTTCTTTTTCCTTCTTTTTTTCCTTTTTGGCTGCTGTCGGCGATGTTTGCTTATCCTGTCGTTTGTCCTCTTTCTTCTCCATTCGGGGAAAGAGCGGTTCGATTTCCTGCAACCGGCCGCCAGGCACAAGCAGCCCCCATTTCCCGCCAAGCGTCAGGGAGCTTATGGTGTCGTGGTCCCGGCCAATCCCCAATCCGTCCCCCATCTTGCGGGCGGTTCCGGGGATCACAGGCCTGAGAACCAGGGCCAGGATACGCAACGCTTCAACGAGGTTGTAAAGAACCGTATCAAGGCGTTTTTCAAGCGCTTGGTCCTTTGCCAGCCCCCACGGTTCGTTGGTCACGATGTACCTGTTGACAAGCCCCACAAACTCCCAGACGGCCTGGATGCCGAGATGAAACTTGAACTGGTTCATCATCTCGCTGTATTTCTCCACCATTGTTGCGGCCGCCTGACGTAGCTCCTGGTCCCGCTCGTCATCTTTATCGGGCCCGGGAATCACCGAATCGCGGTACTTCTTGACCATGGCGCTCACCCTGCTGAACAGGTTGCCGAGATCATTTGCCAGGTCTGAATTCTGCCGTGTCACAATCGCCTCGGAGTTAAACGACGAATCCAGACCGAAAGACATATCCCGAAGCGTAAAATAGCGCAGGGTGTCGACGCCATAGGTCTCAACCAGTTCTTTGGGCCGGACAACGTTGCCGATACTCTTGGACATTTTGGTATCGTTCACGTTCCAGTATCCGTGAACATGAAGCTTCTGATAAAGAGGTACCCCCATTCCCATGAGCATGGTCGGCCAGTATATGGCGTGAGGCTTGAGGATGTCCTTGGCTATCACATGCTCCGCCACCGGCCAGTAATCCTTGTATTTGTCACCGTCGGGATAACCTATTCCGGTGAGGTAATTGATAAGGGCGTCAAACCAGACGTAGGTGACGAAATTTTTATCGAACGGCAGCTCAATTCCCCACGTGAGCCTCGATTTCGGTCTCGATATGCAAAGATCCTCAAGAGGTTCAGCAAGAAACGACAGGACCTCATTACGGTACCTCTCCGGGGTTATGAAGTCGGGATTGTCATTGATATGGTCAATGAGTTGCTGCTGGTACTTCGACATCCTGAAAAAATAGTTCTTTTCAGCAATCTGCTGGGGCGGCTTCTGATGGTCGGGACAATTGCCGTCCACCAGTTCCTTCTCGGTCAGGTACCGTTCGCATCCCTGGCAGTAAAGTCCGGTATACTCATCAAAATAGATATCACCGCTGTCATATACCTTCTGCAGTATCTGCTGCACCACTGCGACATGGTCACTATCGGTGGTACGGATGAAGTTATCCGGTTCTATCTCCAGCAGCGGCCAGGTATCTCTGAACATGGCACTGATTTTGTCCACATAGGCCTTTGGCGCCACGTTATCTTTTTCCGCCGCCTCGACGATCTTGTCCCCATGCTCGTCGGTGCCGGTCTGGAACCTGACGTTGTCATCGACAAGACGCCGGAACCTGCTGTAGGTGTCGGCAACGATTGTGGTGTAGGCGTGACCCAGATGGGGCTGGGCGTTCACGTAGTAGATCGGAGTAGTTATGTATGTAGTCATATCCTCTGCTGTTTCTGGTAGAAAAAGCTCTGGTACCGCAGCTCTTGTATGGTATGCCACTATTCGCGGCTTTTTTTCTCTTTTCTCTTGTCCTGCGTCTCTTTTTTGGCCAGCCGATAGGTGCGCCACTGGTCTCGTTCCAGCTGTTTTTCTTCGCCGACACTGTTCTCGACGATAATGGCATCCTGGAGGACCAGCTGCCGCCGTACAAGGTACTGTTCGTCGTCGATGATTATGGATCTGCCCGGTTTCGGCATTTTTTTACGCTGCCTCCGGTAGGTGTCGTATTCGTATGTCAGACAGCAGAGCAGCCTGTTGCACACCCCCGATATCTTGGTGGGATTAAGCGGGAGATCCTGCTCTTTGGCCATCTTGATTGAGACCGAGTCGAATTTCTTGATAAACGACGAACAGCAGAGCTCCCGGCCGCAGGTGCCGATGCCGCCGATCATCTTGGTCTCATGTCTAACCCCTATCTGGCGCATCTCGACCCGGGTCCTGAACTCCTGAACGAGATCTTTCACGAGCCCCCGGAAATCCACCCGGTTTTCCGCTGTAAAATAGAAAATCATCTTACTGCCGTTAAAAAATCTCTCGACCCTGACCAGGCTCATTTTCAGGTTATGCTTTTTTATCAGGCCGGTGCATATCTGAAAAGCGCGATCCTCGATTCCGGCAAGGTTTTCAAACTTGTTCAGCTCGGATTTTGTTGCCATCCGCTTTATCTCAAAGTCCACCTTCCTGCCATGCTCGCGGCAGCCGCACATCGGTGCAATCCCCCTGATTTTGCAGGGTTCCAGACCGTGGTCGGTCTGCACCATCACCACGCTGTCGGCCGGCAGGCCGTCGATCGAACATGACGCGGTAACAAACTGTCCGTCATCGCGGTACTGTACCCGGTAGAAAAAAATGTCCTGCTCAGTTTTTTCTCCCGTTTTCTCTATTGACTCTCCAGTCGACACCTCGGCCGATTCCTGGTTTTCAGTAATTGTCATAAACCATCATCCTTCGGTGATTATCACCATACATCAGGCACCTAGTCCTGCAATGAAAACATCAGCGCTTCAGCTACAAGGTTTTTATTGCAGTTCCCGGCCAACTGCCTCTCGGCCCGGTCTATGGCCCGCAATTTAGCAAAAAGTTCCACGGAACTCCAGCTTTTCAACATTCTGCCGGAAACACCGCCATT
Source organism: Desulforhopalus singaporensis (assembly GCF_900104445.1). GTDB lineage: Bacteria > Desulfobacterota > Desulfobulbia > Desulfobulbales > Desulfocapsaceae > Desulforhopalus_A > Desulforhopalus_A singaporensis. Next base: position 109,299 of record NZ_FNJI01000002.1, read on the forward strand.
TTCGCCCTGGTCGCGCGCCAGCAGCAGATCCCGCAGCCAGTATCTCAACAGTCCCAGAAAAGCAGCGAAATCCTCCTTAAGTGCAGCCATTTTTTCCGCCAGGATCAACAACTCACCCGCATCCCTGTTGGGATCTACTCGCGGATCGCCCAGAAAGGTGACCACTTCCCTCCAGACAGGGACCATGCCGGCGCGCTCATAGACCAGAGCTTTTCCCGGACTCCCCCCGGAAAGCTGTGCCAGCAAGCGGCGATTTTCAGCATCGATATCGTGGCGCTGCAACACCGCAACCGTATCCGCAATACTCAGCGGTCCAAAGAAAATCACCTGGCACCTTGAGACCAGGGTCGGCAGCATCTCCTGGGAGGACTCGGCGGTAAGGATAAACAGGTTTTTCGCCGGGGGCTCCTCCAGGGTCTTGAGCAGGGCATTCGCCGCCTCTCGGCGCATGGCGTGGACATCTTCTATGACCACGACCCGCACCGGCGACTCATAGGGGGCGAACTCCAGCTCCCTGATCAACTGCCGGATCCGGTCTATCTTGATGACTCCTTTGTCCGGCCTTATGACCACATAATCGGGTTGGTTTGAAGAGATAAATTTTCTGCAGGAGCTGCAGATACCGCAAGCCCCCACCCTGTTGACATCCCGACAGTTGACAGCCGCGGCGACCCCCCTGGCAAAAAGCTGTTTGCCAACCCCCTCCTCCCCGCGAAACAGAAAGGCGTGGGGCAGCCTGTCGCCGGCAAGAGCACGGCTGAGCATCTTTTTCGCCCGATCCTGCCCGAACAGCTGGGTATAACAGAGAGGTGACTGATCCATGGGTCCGGCCTCATCCCGAACTAGAAAAGGGACGGCTGTCGTCTGGACGGAACAGTGTCATCTTCCGGCGCCGATGGGGCCTGCTGTTCCCGCAGACCGCCGAGATAAAGATACCGCTCAAGAACCCGCTGGTATTCGGTCCAGCTCAACTCCTCACTCTTGAGTTTGCGCCGCAGCTGTTCTATCTGGTTCATCTTGGCGTCAAGATCGTCTGTCAGACTCAGGATAAACGCCTCCACCGTCATGGGAACCGTGGGGGAACCGAACTCCAGCCGGCCGTGATGACTCAGTATCAGGTGCTGCAGCTGATCGAGCAGTTCCTGTGGAAAATCCTTGATCCGCCGGGCCGCTTCGGCCACCATCTCGCAGCCGATCACCAGATGCCCCTTGAGCCTGCCCCCGGAAGTATACTCAATGGCACCGCCGATCCGCTCAAGCTCCGTCAGCTTGCCGATATCGTGAAGCAGTGCCCCGGCCACGAGCAGCGACTTGTCCACCCCCGGATAGTGATCGGCCAAGAACCCGGCAACCCTGGCAAGGGACAGGGAGTGCTCCAGCAGTCCGCCGATATACGCATGGTGTATGGTTTTAGCAGCCGGTGCCTCCTGGAACAGGGGCCACCAGTGACTTTTATTAAAAAAATAGTTGAGAAGTTTTTTCAGGTGGGGGTTTGCCACCTGGCGCAGAATATCTTGCAGATCCTGGGCCATCTCCTGGCGGCATTTCGGGGAAGCTGGGAGAAAATCTCCAATATCAACGCTATCTGCAGGACAGGGGTCTACCGAGTCGATTTTCAGCTGGGGCGCATCGCGATAGAGCTGGACACTGCCCTTTACCCGCACCGGCTCACCGACGCGACACAAAGAGTTCAGATGTTCTGCGTTTTCCCAGACGGGTCCGCTGATGTCGCCGCTCTTGTCCATCACGGTCAAAACCAGATACGGTTTGCCGGCCCGGGTTTCCCCCAGCTTGACATTTTTAACCAGAAACAGATCGTCAAACCGATCCCCGTCCTGCAACTCCGTGACAAATTGTTCTTTTTTCATATCGCAACACACCAGGTTCACTCCGGTTTCCTCCCTGCGCTCCACAGCGCAAATCACAACGACTACTGATACAATAGTAAAAATGACGCAGTATACAAGCAATTACCGGAAAACACCCATACTTTAACCTGAATATTTCATCCCTCCCCCGGTCCGGCCGACCCGGCAGTTCATTTTTCCTGCTTGCTCATTTGAGCAAACGATGGAATAATATAAGATTTGCAAGCGCAACATCAGAGCGAACCTAATTTTTGTACCAGCAGGAGTATTGAGGATGGAAAAACAGATGATAGTATCGGTCATGTCCAAGGACAGGCCTGGAATCATAGCCGGTATTACAGGAGCCATATTCCGGCTCGGCGGCGACGTGGCTGATCTCAACCAGACGGTTCTCTGCGGATACCTGACCATGATTCTAAGCGTTTCCTTTGAACCGAGCACCACCAAGGAAGATGTGCTGGCAGCCATATCCCATATCAAGACCGAATCAAAATTTGAAGTTTCAATCAAGGAACTGACCGAAGGCGAGCTGGCTGAAGCCGTGCTGCCGCCGGAGGAAACCTATATTCTAACCGTGCAGGGTCCCAACAGGGGTGGCATAGTCCACGGGATCAGCCTGTTCTGTTATGAGCGTAATATCAATATCCTCGATCTCGCCACAACGCTTGAAGCCGATCAGTACACCATGGCGCTCCAGCTCGATCTGAAGAATTGCACCTGTTCACTTGAGGTTTTACGGGAAGAACTTGAAAAACACGCCAGTTCATCCGGACTGACCATAATGATGCAGCACAACGATATATTCCAGGTCACCAACGAGGTAACCCTGCACTGATTGCTGCCAGATTTCAACCAAGCCAACTTTCCTTATACAGGAACAGGAGATCCATATGCTACGCTCAGACCAGATTCTCTCCACTGTGGAAATGATCCAGAAAGAAAACCTGGATGTCCGGACAGTGACCATGGGGATCAACCTGCTCGACTGCCGTTCCGACACCATCGCCAAAACGTGCAGCAATATTGAAGAAAAGATCATCAGTTTCGCCGGCAACTTTGTCGCCACCTGCAACGAGATGAGCAAGAAATACGGCATTCCGGTTGTCAATAAGCGGATCTCGGTCACCCCGGTGGCCATGGTCGGCGCCGGATTTGAGAAAAACGATTTCATCGAGATAGCCAAGACCCTCGATCGTGCCGCCGGTGCGGTCGGTGTTGACATCCTCGGCGGTTTTTCAGCCCAGGTTGAAAAAGGCATGACCCAGACCGACCGCGAATTCATCGCGTCTATCCCCGACGCCCTTGCCGCCACGGAAAAAGTATGCGCGTCGATCAACATTGCCACCACCAACAAGGGCATCAATATGGACGCTCTTGCGATCATGGGCCATACCGTCAAGGATCTTGCGGAAAAAACCGCGGACCAGGGAGGGTTCGGGGCCGCCAAGTTCGTCGTTTTCTGCAACCAGCCGGGCGATAATCCTTTTATGGCCGGTGCGATCCACGGGGTTGAGGAAGCCGAAGCGGTACTCAACGTGGGCGTCAGCGGGCCGGGAGTAATCGCCCGGGCGCTTGAGCGGTTGATAAGTAACCACCCGTTCCCCGCTAACCTGCAGTTCGACGAACTGGCCGAAGAGATCAAACAGACCACCTTCAGGGTTACCAGGTGCGGGGAATTGATCGGCCGCGCGGTCTCGATGTCGCTTGGAATCGAGTTCGGTGTTGTCGACCTCTCCCTTGCCCCGACGCCCACCGTCGGCGACAGTGTCGGGGAAATATTCAAGATCCTCGGAGTCGATGCAGTCGGCGCGCCCGGCTCCACTGCCATCCTCGCCATGCTCAACGACGCGGTCAAGAAAGGCGGTATTTTCGCCAGTAAAACAGTGGGCGGCTTAAGCGGCGCCTTTATTCCGGTAATGGAAGACTCAGTGCTGGCCGAAGCGGTGGGAGAGGGGTCGCTCTGTCTTGAAAAACTAGAGGCTATGACCTGCGTCTGCTCGGTGGGGCTTGACATGGTGGCGATTCCCGGATCGGTGGACGCCGACACCATATCGGCAATTATTGCCGATGAAATGGCGCTTGGGGTGATAAACGCCAAGACTACCGCCGTCCGGCTGATTCCCGTTCCCGGCAAGGAGGCGGGCGATGAGGTGAACTTCGGAGGACTGTTTGGCGCAAGTCCCATTCTGCCGATAAAAAACGTGGGTAAATCTTCCAGGTTTATAGCCTGGGGGGGAAGAATGCCCGCCCCCGTGCACAGTTTTAAAAACTGAGCGTATTGCTGATTGAGACTGCCTCTCACAGGTCGTATAACACAAGAGCCCGGATGACGTTTCATCCGGGCTCTTGTTGCTTCTGCCGTCTCTATAAAAGGCGCGCCTCTTCACTGTGGTTAATGGCTATCCCGCGCGCCGACTGTTCTGGCCGAAGCGGCCGGCTAACGAATCCTCTGTTTTCCCTCCATCATCAAATCCGGCGGTCCGAGCCACACCCCCTTGAGCAGAAGGTTGAAATAGGCCCACTTGAACATAAGTTTTGCCATGTGGTTCATTTCGGTTTCTTTTAACAACGCCAGCGGTCCCACGGCGGGGAACGGATATTTTCCGGTCAGTGGCTCAGTGTCGTAGTTAAAGTCGATTATGTAGGCTTTCCCGAAGCCTGATTCTATGAATCAGACCGCGTGTCCGTCCGACCGGGCATGCTGTTCTCCCCCGGTGATATACGCCATGATGTTTTCATGGATGACGTCGCCCTGGAAATGTGCCACCGCTCCAGCCTTGGATGTCGGCACGTCGGTGCCGTCGCCAAGTACCCAGACGTTATCGTAGCCGTTTGGCTGGAGGGTATGCTTGTCCACCGGGATATACCCCATGGGGTCCGCTATCCCCGAGTCGATCATGACCTGGGACCCGAAGTTGGGCGGGATCGACACCAGCATATCGTAGTCGACCTGGGTTCCGTCGTAAGCCTCGATCACCTTCTTGGAATGATCCACCGAGCCAAGGGCGAAATTAGGGGTGATCTTGATATTTTTATCACCGCACGCCTCGGTCAGCACCCTGGTCGCCACCGGCTTGGTAAAAGCCCCCGACAGAGGTGTGACAAATTCAATCTCGACGTTGTCCCGTATCCCGCGTTCGTGGAAGTACCAGTCGGCAAGGAACGCAAACTCGAGAGGCGCCACCGGGCATTTAATCGGCATCTCAGCTATATTGACAACCAGCTTGCCGCCATTAAAGCGCTTCAGCGCCTTGCCCAGCGTCTGGCAGTCATCGAAACGGTAATATCCATATATATCGTTGTTCCAGCCTTCCTGGAGTCCTTCAACTTCCTCCGGCCTGACATCACATCCGGTGGACATGATCAGGATATCGTACTTGAACACACCCTCGGTTGCCGTGGTAACTTCCTGTTTCTGCCAGTCGACATTGGTCAGCTCTGAAATGACAAAGTCAATACCCGGCTTGATGAACTCACGCCGACTCCTGCGGATCTCTCGTGGTTTATTGATGTCGAACGGAACAAAGAGAAAACCGGGCTGATAGTAATGGACATTGTCCCTGTCAATCAGGGTAATGGACCATTCATCGTCGAGATCCTTCCGCATTTTGTTCGCCATCATGGTGCCGCCGCTTCCGGCACCCAGTATGACTAATTTTTTCATAACAGCATTATTCTCCTTTTTGCCTTCATGGCCTCATCCTTGTTACCCGAAGCAGATTTCCGGCCGTTTATCTATCACCAACTCGAGGTGGTTATCTCCCCTGTCAACCTTGTTACTTGGCGACCTCCTGGCTACCGGCTCCACTGCGATACGCCTGCAGGCAACCACCCACCGCCTGGAGCATCATGAACATAAAACCGAAAGCCTCCTGAACCTGGGGGTCGTTGAGTTTTTTCACCAGACCAAGCGGCCCGACCGGTTTGACATAACTGAAATCAAGTCCATCAATTACCCGGCAGACATCCTCGATCTGCTTCTCGCTGAAATCGACCCTTCTCATAAATGTGATCAACGTGCCCGCCAATCTCACCGCGCCGCTGCCCTGCTGCAGTCCATCGAGCCAGACGTTCACTCCATTGAGGACATCGGTCTCTTTCATCAACACTCCCACTTCCTTGACCAGTTCGGTCATAGGCTGCAACATATTCAGCAGATCGCTCAGGGTGTGGATATTCAGCAGGATAATGTGCAGCAGGTCTCCCAGTTTTTCGGCCTGGAACTCCCCTTCGTGAAGAGCGTTCAAAAAACGCAGGATCCGCGGATACATGAGCTGCAGAATGGGGACCAGCTCGTCGCGCAACTCAACGCCTGCACGCAACATGTCAAGCCCCTCGCCCATGGTATCCAGGTTGGTGAGGGTCTTGCGCAGCAGGATAATAACCTCGTCGATATGAAACTCCCCTTCGAGTTCGCTGAAAAATTCTATGGATTTCGGGTATACCTGTTTGACCACCGGCCCCATATCATCCTTGAATTCAATTCCGGACTTGACCGCCCGGACCACTTCATTGAGCTCTTCAAGACTTCCCAGGAGAGTGGTGGACAGGGTCATCAGGTTCTCCCTGGAATACTCTTCGTCCACTCCGCCGAGCAATTCCGCTACGTCCGCCTGCACTGCGGTTCCGGGAGTCAGCCTGAGCTCCTGCCTTACTTCCTGGAGGATGTCTGCTTTCATCGATCGTACTTCATCTGAGAGCTTGTCCAGCTTCTCCAGAATCAACGCTTCGTTCATTTTTTCTCTCACTGGTTAACCTTTACCAGAACTGTTCTATTCCACCCGCTCCCACTGTTTCTTACCGTCGACGGTGGCGCCAGGCGGTCATGGGGAAATGCAGGCGAACCATTACACCCGCCTGCGGCCGTAAAACAGTTCTGTGTGCGACATTGTAGTATTGCTACACTGTAGTACCATAATGCATACCAAAAGAAAAGTCGAATATCGGCCATTTGGACGAATTTTTATGCCAAAGCGTAATCGTGTATCGGCGTAAAAATAAAAAAAACCCGCTGAGACTGTGCCTGTCTCAGCGGGTTTTACACCTCACTACTCTTTTCGGCTGCGAGGGTGATCCCTGCAGCGCCTATCTCTTGTCGGTCATGAATTTATTGCGCCGCAGCGGCGACCGCTTCCTTGAACCTGGCCACAAGATAGTCGCCATATTCCCCGTCGTCTTCAAACATATCGAAACAATATCCGTCCTCTCCGCCAAGACCGCCGGGTATCACTTCTCCGCGCTGTTCGGGGTCACTGATCATATCGCCGTAAAAACAGACTGAGAGCCATCTCTCGCCGGGATCGTCATCGATCACGTCGATAATGGCAAAGAGTTCCCTGTCCGTCTGGTTCCGGTGCCTGGGGCGAACAGAGTAGCTCACTCCGGGGCGGGCGACAAAGCTGAGCGTCACCCCGTCAAATGATGCCACTTCGTTGACGAAAAGCTCAAATTTGCCGCGCATGGGCTGCTCCTGGGGCTGCCACTGCTGGAGAAAAGATTCAACTTCCTGTAACACCTTTTGATTTTCACTCATGCTGTCACCTCTTTAATTATGGTATATAGAGCGTACATATTGTATTAATTCAGTAAAACACCTGGCCAATGTTATCCTTTTTTCATCTTTGATTGCAACTATTCTCCTGCTATGCTCCTTATAACCGCTCCATCCAAAACGCAGCACCCCGAAGTCCGGGAAGACAAGATCTCTACCATCCCGCTCCTGCTTGACAAGACCCAACAGCTGATAGCGAGGCTGCAACAGATGTCCTATCAAGAGCTTGCCGGACTGCTGAAAACCAGTGACCGACTGAGACGTTCGACCATTGCCAAAATAAACGCCTTCTCCCTGCCTTTCACACAGAAAAACAGCTGCCCTGCCATCTTCACCTTCAAAGGCGATAGTTACGACGCCATAACCCCGCACAGCTATTCCACGGAGGAGCTTGCCTACTGCCAGGATCACCTGCTGATCCTTTCCGGGCTTTACGGTCTGCTCCGCCCTCTTGACCTGATGCAGTCCTATCGCCTTGAAATGGGCGCAAAACTCGAAATTTCAGGTTACAGTAATCTCTACCAGTTCTGGAAAAAAGAGGTGACAGCAGAGCTAGACAGGCTGGTTGCGGGCCACCGGGAAAAAACGGTTGTCAACCTCGCCTCGGCGGAATATGCAAAAGTTATCGACACCGGCCAGCTTGGTTCGGCTTTTATCACGATAGTGTTCAGGCAGCACCATGACGGGCGGATCAAGACCATCCCGATCCATGCCAAGAGGGCCCGGGGACAGATGATCCATTTCGCCATAACCAACAGGATAGAAGCCCCGGAAAAACTCAAGGAGTTTAATAGTGACGGATATGTCTACAGCCAGGCGGACTCTTCGCCCGCAAGCTGGGTCTTTATCCGGCAGGGAAAAAGTGCATAAAAACTTGGATCAGGTCCCCGCGTAGAAGACAAAAGTATCACGACGCGGGTACCGATGCTGCCGCCAGGGGGGCATCAGAACATATATTTTACCGTAAAAAATCCCGCGGCGAGAAGAACAACGAAGAGTATCGTCAGCAGATTGAAGTATCGGTCGATAAAGTATTTTATACGGGCGCCAAACCTTCTGATCAGCCAGGCGACAAGAAAAAAACGGGCGGACCGGGCCACAAGCGACACCAGCATAAAGGTTATGAAATTGGACTTCACAAACCCTGCGGTGATGGTAAACAGCTTGTATGGGATAGGCGTAAACCCGGCGGTCCCGACAATCCACACGTCATATTCCCGGAAATAGTTCTGCACCACCTGGTATTTTTCAGCCATACCGTACCAGTTAATAACGGTCATCCCCAGGCTGTCCATGAACCAGAAGCCGAGGCCATAACCGAGCGCACCGCCCAGAACCGAACCGATCGAGCAGATGGCACCATAGCGATAGGACAAATGCGGCACCGCTACGCACATGGCGATCAGGAACACATCCGGGGGCACCGGAAAAAAGGAGGACTCGACAAAAGCGATGAGAAACAGGGCCCAGACTCCGTATCTGGAACTGATCCATTTCATACAGAAATCATAGAGTCGGCGCATCATCCCTGGAGACACCGTTGTTTCACCTGCTCCAGCCATACTTTCCCACAAGGTTGACAAAGCGGACACCGGCCAGAGTGGTAACCGTCACCCGGCCGTCTTTTTTCTCGAGAAGCTGCAGTTCCTGGACATGCTGATCCCCAACCGGGATAATCAGGCGGCCGTTCTCGCTCAACTGTTCCACTAGCGGCTCGGGAATTTCCGGTCCTCCGGCGGTGACAATTATTGCGTCAAAAGGCCCCTTTTCCGGCCAGCCCAGCGTGCCGTCGTCAAACTTTGCCTGGATATTGTAATAACGCAGCTTATCAAATACTTTTCTTGCACTGACCAGCAGTGAATTCACGCGCTCGACGGTATATACCTGCCGGCACAACCGTGACAGTACCGCAGCCTGATACCCCGATCCGGTGCCGATCTCAAGCACCGTCTCATCCCCTTTGAGCCTGAGTGACTGGGTCATCGAAGCAACTATATACGGTTGGGAAATTGTCTGGCCGGCGCCTATGGGCAGGGGATGGTCGCCGTAGGCGCGCACTCTCATGGCATCGTCGACAAACCAGTGTCTCGGCACCTCCTCCATTGTCTTGAGCACCCGCTGGTCAACAATATCCCGGCTCAGAAGCTGCTCCTGCACCATCCGCAATCTTGCTTTTTGGTATTGATCCATCATTCCTTTCTCTTCTGCCAGGGAAAATCATCCGTCCATTCCAGTTCATCCTGGTCGCTGGATGAGTAGTCGATACTCTCGACCACCCCGTTGTTAAAGGTGACGACCACCTGGGTTATTTCCGGAGCCCCAACATATTTGCCGAAAAACGGAGTTTTTTCCATCAGGCTCATGTTCTTGTCCAGATAGAGCCATTTCACCCTGTTCCCGTCAAGTTGCACTTGGTCATCAGGGTCGCCCAGGAAGATGAGCACGTCCTCCTTGGTGGACTCGCCTTCGCTGAGCAGCGACACGTCGGCACCCAGATGGCGCACTGGTTTGGTATAACAGGCAGACAACGCCAACAACATCCCAATAAGAAGCAATATCATCGGCAGGCGTATCGTTCTCATATTATCCATGGCCATCTCCATTTCGTAAGATTGGTTCATTCAACATCCATATAGTCTGTGGTCGGCAAATTTTCAACGAATAACTCATTTCGTCGAATCCACACAAAAAAAACTCCATGCCGGATTTTTTCGGCATGGAGTTTTTTTTACTGCAAGCAACCGTAAGAATCTACCCCATGTTACCCAACCATACGATCAAGAATGGAATAGCTCCGCTCAACCATTTTCAGCGGGTCGACCAGCAATCCGGCCTGGATCATTGCATTATCGTGGATCTGAAACACCACCTGCCTGGCAAAATCCTCGTCGTTTTTACGCAGCTCGATAAGCCTTTTGATCAGGCTGTTGCCGGGATTGATTTCCAGTTTCTTCTTCGATTTTTCCATCCCCGGAATTCCATGCTCCTTGCGGCTGGCGGCCATGATCCGTTCCATGGAGGAGGTCATGAACCCGTCAGGGTTGACGATCATCGCCGGAGCGTCGACCAGCCGCTTGGAAACCACCACCTCGGAAATGGAGTCGGCGAGTATTTCCTGCATCCAGTCGGTCAGCCCGGCAGCGCTCTCTTTATCTATGGTCTCTTCCTCACTGTCCTGGGATTTTTCTGCGTCTTTTTCATCCTCCTTGTCCAGGGAGAGGTCCGCCCGGTCGGCAGAGACCAGCTTCTTGCCTTCGAATTCCCCGAGATGATTCAGCACGAAATCGTCAATCGGCTCAAGGGTATAGATAATCTCAATGTCTTTTTTGCGGAACATTTCAACATACGGCCCGGCTTCTATTGCCGCACGGCTGGGACCGTTGATGAAATAGATTTCTTCCTGGTCGGGATTCATCCGCAGCAGATAGTCGGACAGACTGACTACCTTGCCCGCCTCGGACTTGGAAGACTCAAACCGCAGCAGCTTGCTTATCTCTTTCTGGTATTCATAATCCGAGGTCGCCCCCTCCTTGATAAACAGCCCGAAGGTAGACCAGAACTTCTCATATTTTTCCGGTTCCTGTTTTGCCTGTTCGTCAAGATACTTAAGGAATCTTTTGGTGATTACCTTTCTCAGCTTGGCCACAAGAGCGTTGTCCTGGAGAGCCTGGCGGGAGATATTGAGCGGCAGGTCCTCGCTGTCTACCACGCCTTTTAAGAACCTCAGCCAATCGGGCAGGATGTTCTTGGAGTGCTGGTCTATCAGTATCCGCTGGCAATAGAGATTGACGCCGGGATCCATCTTGCCGAACCCGAAAATCTCGAAATTTTCCTCCGGGACGAACAGCAGCGCATTGATCGCAAGCGGGGCGTCAGCGGAAAAGTGAAGCTTGTACATCGGATCGGTTGCTGCGTTGCCGACAAACTTATAGAATTCGTTGTACTCGTCATCGCTGATTTCATTTCTCGACTTGGTCCACAGCGCCTGCACGGTATTGACCGTGTCGGCGTCAATCTTGATGGGGAAAGGGACAAAGGCCGAATATTGCTTGATGATCGATTCAATCTTCCATTTCTGCGCGTAATCCCCGGCATCGTCCTTGAGCTCGACGATAATTTTCGTTCCACGGTGCAGCCCTGGCATCTCGCTTATAGTGAACGACCCTGTCCCGTCTGACACCCACTCATGTCCCTCACTTTTATCCCAGGACCGCGTCTGCACCCTGACGGTTTTACCGGCCATGAACGCCGAATAGAAACCGACCCCGAACTGTCCGATGAGATTAACGTCTTTCTTTGCCGCTTCCACCAGTTCGGCCAGGTAGGTGTTGGAACCGGAGTGGGCAATGGTGCCGAGATTGTCCTCGAGTTCACTCCTGCTCATCCCGATGCCGGTATCGGTGACGGTAAGGGTCTTGTTCTCCTCGTCTATATCGATGGCGATCTCAAGGGGGAGATGATCGTCGAACACCTCGGTTTTGGTCAGGCTTTCGTGCCTCATCTTCTCGAGCGCATCGGCAGCGTTGGAGATCAGCTCCCTGACAAACACATCCCGTTCGGTATAGAGGGAGTTGATCACAATATCGAGCAGTTTTTTGGTTTCCGCCTTGAATTCATAAGTAGCTTTTTCTGCAGTCATCGAGTTCCTCATTCGTTGCATTTCGTTGTGGCTGGAAAAAACTGTTTTCCCGGCCATTGATTTTTTATCCAAAGTCGGCCAAAATGTTAAGCATCGATAATATGGTGTCAAGAGCCTGGAAACACTCCTGCCGGCACCGTGCAAAACTGAAAAATGAAAATAATTGCCTTTAGCGACATACATTCGGCCACCGCTGTCTTTGAGAAGATACCGGGACTGCGGGAGGCGGATCTCGTCCTGCTCAACGGTGACCTCACGAACTACGGCGGTATTGCGGAGACCAAGCACGTTCTTGATGCGGTAATGCGCATAAACCCCAACGTACTCGCGCAGTTCGGCAACCTCGATCACGGGGAGGTCAATGACTATCTGGAACAGCTGGACATCAACCTGCACGGCCAGGCCAGGCTGGTACAAGACCGGGTCTGCCTGATCGGCGTCGGCGGCTCCAATTTCACCCCGTTCAACACTCCGTCCGAATTCAGCGAAAAAGCGCTGCACCGCCTGGCAGTCGATGGTTTTCGTCAGGCGGCGGAATATATCCGGCTTGCCGAACCGCTTCTGCAGGCCAAAATACCGGTGATACTGGTCAGTCACGCCCCCCCCTTCAATACCGGCGTCGACAGGATACATTCCGGAAAACATGTCGGCTCAACCGCAATAAGGACCGTAATCGAACATTACAGCCCGGCACTGTGCATCACCGGTCATATCCATGAAGGAAAAGGTGTGGATCTTATAGGCCAGACACCAATCTACAACCCCGGCATGCTCAGACGCGAGGGATGGGTCACAGTCACGGTGGAAAATTCTCAACTCAAAGCAACTCTTCAATGAACAATCATTACCAGACGATCATCCTTGGAGGCGGAGTCTCCGGCTTGAGCTTTGCCCGCACCCTGCAAAAACTCGACCCCGGCCATGACTTTGCGGTAATCGAACAATCCTCCCGGCCGGGCGGCGCCGTAGGAACTCATCAGGAAAACGGCTTCATCGTCGAACTCGGGCCTCACGGATTCCTCGACAACTGCCCTGAATCGCAGCAGCTGCTCAAAGACATCGGCCTGGACCACAAGTGCGTCAAGGCCCCCCTGAGCAAATTCGTCCGCTACGTCTACCTCAACGGCAAGCTCAACCTGATTCCGCAGACTCCCCGAAAAATTCTCATGGCGCCTCTCATCTCCTGGCCTGACAAGCTGCGGATCCTCGGTGATCTTTGCAAACCGCCTCTTCAGGGAGAACCCACCGTCGCCAAGTGGGTCGACTACCGTTTCGGCCCGGCACTTCTGCCATACCTTGACGCGGTCTTCACCGGAACCTATGCCGGCGACTTCAACAGACTCACAATCGACAGCGTGATGCCGGGGGTACGATCGCTCGAAAAAGAGTACGGGTCGGTACTGAAAGGACTTCTTGCGCGCATGAAGGCGGCAAGAAAAGAAGGAAAAGTAAACAACCGGCAGGGCCTGCCCGCGATGACCAGTTTTGGTGATGGCATGCATACCCTGGTAACAACTATGAGCAGCTCGCTGAGCCAGGGCGAGAATCTCTTTGTCAACAGCGAGGTAACGTCAATTGACCGGACCAGCGACGGCTGGTCGGTGACAACTGCAACAAGATCCGTTTCAACCACCAATCTGGTTCTCTGTCTGCCGATCAACAGCACCCTGGAACTGCTTGCGCCCCTGGATCCGGAGCTGCCCCTGAAGTCGGTGCCGCAAACCTGGATCACCACCGTCGCGTTCGGCTTCACCGACGATGTTGTCATCCCTCCCGGATTCGGGTTTTTAACTCCCGAACAGGAAAACAGATTTCTGCTCGGCACGCTTTTCAGCTCAAACATGTTCCCCGATAGAACCCCCAAGGGCCATGTGCTTATCGAGACCCTCGTCGGCGGCAGAAGACACCCGGAAAGACTTGCGCTGGACGACAAGACCCTCACCCAAAAGGCGCTGAGCGACGTAAGCGATATACTGGGGATAACCAAGCTGCCGGTCTATTCCCGGGTTCTCCGGCCGACAAGCGGTATTCCCCAGCTTGAACAGAACTATCCGCAGCTGTTGCATTGGAGGGATGAATTTACCAGGAAAAACCCGGGTCTTTTCATCTGCGGGTTCGGCTGGGGAGGTATAGGGCTTAACGATATGATAAAAACCAGCGTGCGCCTGGCAGGCGAACTGGCCGACGGCTGCGCCAGAAAGATGGACGCCGAGATAAAAAAAATCTATTTCTGAGGCCGGCTGTGACAACAAGCCGCACCTGATCCGCCACAAATAGCTCCGCAGCGCGAAACACTGCGCAGCTATTTGTCAAACTGCCGGACGCTGTCGAGCTCAGAGCTGTTTGACCTTGTCGTCTAAAATCTCAAGCTGGGCATTGACCGACGTGTCACGGATGAGTTTGTTGGTGACCACCTTGATGGAGTGCAACACCGTGGAGTGGTCCCGGTTGAACAATTTGCCGATATCGGCCAGCGAGTCTTCGGTGTGCTTCCTCGACAGATACATCGCTATCTGCCGCGGCACCGTGACTATTTTTTTGCGTGATTTTGACTGCAGCTCCTTAACACTCACCTTGAACTGCCTGCTCACCAGGTCGCAGATCATGGCGGCGGTAAGGTTCAGGTTCTGACCAACCACCGAGGCGACCACCTCCCGGACCAGATCCATGTCGATATAGCCTCCGGTCAACTGTGCCTTGGCCCTTACCGCAATAACGGCCGAATCGATCTTGCGCACGTCGCCCCTGACGTGACTTACCAGATAATCAACCAGATCTTCGCCAAGGTTCAGTTGATGCTGAACCGCCTTTCTTTCGACAATACGGCGCCGTGTGGAGCTGTCGGGTGCGTTTATGGTGGTGACAAGCCCCGACGTCATCCTGGATCGGAATTCATTATCGATTCCCACCAGCTCCCCCGGTGCGCTGTTGCTGGTCACGATGACCCTTTTGCCGGTATTAATCAGAAAATCGAGGATATCGTTGAGTTCTTCCTGGGTTTTTTTCTTGCCCGTGAGGGAGTGGATATCTTCAACCAGAAGTATGTCACAGTGTTCCTGGTATTTTCTCTTGAACTCATCCATGGTCCTGGTCTTTATTCCCTGAACCATTTCCGCAGCAAACTGTTTTGCCGTGAGATAGTGCAGCCTGGTCATGGGTGATTCCCGCAGCACCTGGTGGGCGACCGCATGGGTCAGGTGGCTCTTTCCCAGGCCGGTGTCGCTGTTAATATAGAGACAGGGACCGACAAGTTCGCTGTCGCCAACCATTGATCTGCACGCAGACTCCGCCAGAATGTTAGATTCACCGACGGCAAACTCCTCAAACGTATACTTCGGATGGAGATTGCGAACCCTTGAACCCCCTACAGGAATATTAGGCAGACGCATCTGCACCTTCGGCGATTTTTTCTTTTTCGCGACCGCCGTGGAGACAACGGGAACCTGTTGCCGTCCTTCACAGAAAATCACATTGGCGTTGTCTATCCCGTTTTCCTGCAGCTTTTCCTCGATCGCAGATCCGAAATTCTGTTTCACGTAAGCACTGAAATATCGGTCCGGACTGGAGATATAAAACTGTTTTCCCTGACTCTCTGCGAATTCGAGCGGTTCTATCCATAGCTGATAGATGTTGTCCGACAACGATGATTTGAGCGCTTCTTTTACATTATTCCAAATCATATACGAACCTTTCTCTCTCCTCAAATTGACCCGTTACGATCAATATCTGACAATAAAAACCTGTAAGCACCACTAGTTTTGCCGAAACCGTACTACTTTAAAACTGATCTGATCTATGAGTAACACCTGCAATGAACCATAGCATGGGAGTCACACGACGAGCAAAAGTGACGCCTGTGAATAAACTCGAATTCCGAGTTGCCGTCAAAGACGATTTCACCATATTTTATCATGAGCCCATGCAGTTATACACATCTCTCCTCAACCCCAGTAATAGCGTGGCCTGCGCTTGTTCCTCTTGGCGAGCCCTTATTTTATGAGGATTTTCAACAACCCGGATATTTCGGCGACATTAAGCATGGTTAGAGCTTTATTAACAAAGTTACCAACAATTATATTTTTTAATTAAACTTAATATTACTAAATTTATCTAAAGATAAATCTATATTTCTCAATATCTCTTAACAATGTCTTTTGATTCACTGTAAACCGTGGGATTCAGGTCGTTCTATTTTTTTTAAAAAAAAATTAAAAAACAGTCAGTGCGACAGCCCCCAAACTCACGCCACTCACCTTAGCAAAACCCTTGCCAGGGTAACCACCGATACCGAGGCTGCTCCTCCCGCCAACAGGGTACGGCTGCACTCGGCCACGGTCGTTCCCGTGGTAAAGACATCATCCACCAGGCAGATGTTTTTCCCCGCTATCTGGTGTTTTCCGGTCAAAGAAAATACATTTTTCAGGCTCTTCTTTCTCTCATCGGCGCGAAGACTCGCCTGGGCCACAGTCTCCCTCTTTTTTTCAAGCAGATTCTGGACAATAAGCGGCTGCTGCCGACAGAAAATCAAACGTGCGATCAGCGCCGCCTGATTAAAGCCGCGCTGTCGCAGCTTTGTTTTGTGCAATGGAACCGGTACCACAAAAGTTGACGGCGCCAGGACCTCGATCCTGCACCGGGAAAGCAGCTTCTCAATGGCGCTGGCCACTGTCTGGTCTTTGCCAAATTTCAGGGCGGTCACGAGTCGCTGCATCTTGTCATCATAGGGGTAAAATGATCGTGCCCGGGTATATGGAGGAGAATCTTTTAAGCAGCTTCCACAGAGCACCTTGTAATCGACGCCTCCACCAACGGGCATTCCGCAACATCGACAGAGGGGAGGTGAAAGGGGTATCATGGTGGCGGCACAACCGTCACAGAGCCTGGCCCTGCCATATCCGATTATCCTTTTTTGGCAAAAAATGCAGGAATCGGGGAAAAAAAGATCGATAACTCCGTGGGCCGCATGCTTTAACAAAATACCACCTGTCATTTTCTTTCTCGGCGAAAAGTCTTTGCCAACCATCATGGCGTTTCAACCAAACAACGCAGCAGCGCCCCCGGTCCCCGCGCTCTCCCTATGTGTGTGCCATCGCCATGTAACTTATAGATACCATTACTATAGGTGCAGATTCCAATATTTTTCATGCAGGATCGACTGCGGGGTTTGCAATTGACAATAAACATGGCATAATGTGCAGGTTTTAGGTTTTTGCCTGATCAATTGCAGCAGGGACTGAAACTGAGCTACTACCAGTTTTCCACCACGCTTTAAAACTCGAACAGATCGGCAGCTCGCGCCACGGAGAAAACATAGAGGATAGATTTATGATTGTAACGACAAGAGATTCCAAACGAGCCCAAAGAGCGCAACATCAGGCGAAGAAGTTTTGCGCCCTGGCAACAGTTTTGGCGGTTCTGTTTTTCTGCAATACCATGATTTACGCCCAAACTCCGCCTACAGCCTTCCTGCCGCTCGACATCAAGAGTGGCGGCAATGCTGCGGAGCTGCAGACCATTGTCGACCGGGCACTGCAGCAAGCGCTCGGTGACACCTCCATCTCGTTTCTGATGCGAAGCCAGGCGGAACAACTCGTCGATTACAGTGGAACCTGGCCGCCGCCCCCGGACAAGCTGCAGAAAATAGCCGAGCAAACCGGCACCGAAAATCTTGGCGTGGGCCAGCTTACCGTGATCGGCAACCAGCTGAGTATAGATATCAAACTGTTCGACCTGCTCTCCCCCAAGACCCCGACATACTACTACAAGACCGCTGAATCGGTGGAGCAACTGCCGGATATGTTGCAGGCTCTGGTTGGCGAGATAGAGCGATACGTCCAGCGGGAGATACGCATAGGTTCCATCACCCCGGAGGGCAACAGCCGCATCGACTCTGGAGCAATACTGCGCAAGATCAAGACAAAGGGGGGGGACCTGTACGACCAGGCCCAGCTCAGGGAGGATCTTAAGGCAATTTACCGGATGGGATATTTCAACGACGTGCAGATCGATGTTTCCGACAGCCCGAAAGGGAAAAATATCGTTTTCAGGGTCCTTGAAAAACCTGTCATCAAGTCAGTGATATTCAAGGGAGTGGAAGAGCTCAACGAGGATGATGTGAAAGGAGCTGCAAATATCACACCGCATTTTATCCTCAACCCAACCAAGATAACCGAAGCGGAAGAGGCGATAAGACAGCTTTACAAGACCAAAGGCTTTTACAACAGCCAGGTAAACGCGAAGATTTCCTATCCCGACGACACCGGAGCGGTTGTCGAGTTTACCATCGACGAAGGCAATAAAATATATATCAAGGAGATCACCGTAGAAGGCAACGAAGCCTTTGATGACGATGAGATACTCGACCAGATCGAGACCGGCGAGAGGTGGTTTATGTCCTGGCTCACCAATTCAGGGCTGCTGGATATGACCAAGATAAAGCAGGACATGCAGAAAATAGTCGCCTTCTATGGCAATAACGGATATCTCGACGCCAAGGTTGCGGATCCGGTTATTACCCAGGAAGAGGAGTGGCTCTACCTGAAATTCGTGGTCGAGGAAGGGACCCGTTACCGGGTTGGAAGGGTCTCTTTTACCGGTGACAATCTCGGTTCAGAGGACGAACTGTTACAGCTTCTCTCCGTTCGCAATACCGAATATATCAGCAGGCAGATCATACGCGACGATATCCTCAAGCTCACCGACTATTTTTCGGAAGGGGGATACGCCTTCGCCTCTATCCGCCCGAGGGTGCTCAAGGCGCAGGACTCCGACCGCATGGATATAATCTTTGATATAGATAAGGGTTCACTCGTCTATATCGACAGGATTACCATCCGCGGCAACACCCGGACCAGGGACAATGTCATCCGCAGGGAACTGCGAATAGCCGAGGGCGGTATATTCGACTCCAAAGCACTGCGGCAGTCCACCCAGGCGCTGCAGCGTCTGCAGTTTTTCGAGGAAGTAAACATCACCCCGGAACCGTCCATTGATCCCAACCGTATGAACGTCATCGTCGAGGTAAAAGAAAAAAGTACCGGAACGTTCAGCATCGGTGCGGGGTACAGTTCCGTCGACAACGTGATATTCATGGGCCAGATATCGGAAAACAACTTCCTCGGCAGAGGCGACACCCTCGCTCTGAGCGCCAACATCGGCGGAGCAAGTTCACTGTACAACCTGGCCTACACCAATCCGCATGTCAAAGACACCGAACTCTCCTGGGGTATGGACCTGTTCAGCACCGAACGTGAATATGACGATTATACCAAGGAATCCCAGGGTGGCGGGGTGAGGATCGGCTACCCGATATTTGGTCAATGGCGGGCATACGGCAATTACAGTTTCACCAACACCGATCTCACCGACGTGTCAGAAAACGCCTCCTATATCATTCGCAACTCCGTGGATCTTCACGTTACCAGCGCGCTGAAATTCTCTCTGGTTCGCGACACCAGGAACAGACGATACGGCGCCACCGAGGGATCCCGCAACGTGGTAAGCGTCAAATATGCGGGAGGGCCGCTCGGCGGTGACGCGGAATTTACCAAGGTAGAAGGTTCTACCAGCTGGTATTTCCCCCTGATCTTCAACACCACCCTGCACCTCAAGGGCGCAGCTGGCCAGGTTTTTGAAAACGAAACCGACAAACTCCCGGTATACGAACGGTTCTACCTCGGCGGACTCAGCTCCATCCGCGGGTTTGAATACGGCAAGGTAAGCCCCATTGACCCCGTTTCCGGTGAGAGGATCGGCGGCGACAAGATGTGGTACACAAATTCCGAGCTTATTTTCCCCCTGCTGGAGACCCAGGGGTTGATGGGGCTTGTTTTTCTCGATTTTGGTCAGGTACTCGACGATGAGCAGAACTTTACCGAATTCAACGACTCCATAAAGAAATCCACCGGGGTAGGCATCCGCTGGCTGTCGCCAATGGGTCCGTTGAGCCTGGTATGGGGATATAATCTCGACCCACTGGAGGATGAAGACGATTCGGTTTGGGACTTCAGCGTCGGAGGAACGTTCTGAACAGTTTTTTAAAAAACAGTACTGTTTAATCCCTTAAAACTCAACGGTTGCCGGTTGTACCCTTGGTACAACCGGCAATTTTGGTTTATGTTAGATACAAAGTTCACCACCCTACTGTCAGGGGAAAGTCTCTTGGCTGTTACGGGACTCAGAGGGGCAAGCCCGGCAGGGCTTGCCGCCGTTGTTGCCCAATCGCGTCCCGTCTGCTGCATAGTTGCAGACGAAGACCAGATCTCAATTTTCGAACAGGATTTCAATCTGCTCTCCCCAGGACCGGCAGTACAGTATCCCGGCCACGAAATTCCCCCATACACCCCGCTCTCGCCCGACCAGAGGATAACCGCAGCAAGACTGGCCTCCCTCTACCGGATGCACGATGGCAGCGCCCGGGTCATGGTCACGTCAATTGAAGCACTCATACGAAGGGTTATGCCCAGAGAAGTGCTTACAACAGCGGTGGAATATCTAGAGGCGGGCGAGGACTGCGATCACGATGAACTGCTTGGGAACCTGGACTATCTCGGTTATGAGAAAGTTTCCCTGGTACAATCGGTCGGCGACTACTCCGTCAGGGGGGGAATAATCGACGTTTTTCCTCCACCCTTTATGATAGGAACGGACCAACTCCATGAAGGCCCCATCCGCATTGACTTTTTTGGCGACACCGTCGATTCTCTGCGTTCCTTTGACCCGTTCAGCCAACGCTCAGTGGGCGAAATAGAGGAAGCGACCCTGCTGCCGGTGACCGATATCCTCCTCAGTCCTGAACCGAAAGAACGCAGAACAATCGCCAGGACCATTGCGAGGATAGGCGAGGAAAACGACTGGAGCAGTGAAGAAACAGCGAGGATGATAGACAAGACCGAACACGGTGTGCGCTATACGGGGATGGAGTTTTTCCTTCCGCTCTATAACCACGGACTTGCCCGCTCCACCTCATCGGTGCTTGACTTCTTACCGGAACAGACCGTCATTTTGACCATCGACCCGGCGGGGGTTTTCCAGAGCCTGGACCTTACCCTTGAGCGGATCAGGACCAACTTTGATGCAGCACGGGGGGCTGGCTCGCCAGCGCTTGCCCCCGAAGAGCTTTTTCTGGCAAAAGAAGAGATCAATCGGCAGTTCAGGCTGTTTAAACAGATTCATGTAACAGATTTTCCCAAGGAGAACCACGACACCATCGGGGTAAGGACCACCGATCACCTGCTGCTCAAGCAGGATATTTCGCTCAAGCGCTCCAAGCTGGGTCTGCTGCCCCCTTTGACGGAGCAGATTCTCAAATGGCAAAAACTTGGCGACAGGGTCGTCATCTGCTGCCGATCGTCGCGGCATACAAAAAATCTCGCAGAGCTCCTCAGCAGGCACAGCAGCGAGGTGCAACTGCTGGAACCGCCGCTTGACCTGCAAAAAACTGTCAGCGAGACGGCCTCCGACCGGATCTATCTCTGTGACCACCCGTTATCCAGCGGTTTCTCGCTTCTTGACAACAAACTGCACTTGCTCTCGGAGAGCGAACTGTTTGGAGAGATGCGGCTCGGCACCAGGAGCCGAAGAAAACAGAAAGGGGAACCGGTCCAGTTTACCGAACTCAGCGAAGGTGATATCGTGGTCCACCGCGACCACGGACTCGGGATTTACCGGGGACTGTCCACCATTGAATTCAATGCGCTGACCAACGATTTCATGCTGATCGAGTACCGGGACGGAGACAAGCTCTACCTGCCGGTCGATCGGTTCAACCTGATCTCGCGCTATCAGGGGCTCTCTGATCGGGAGCCAAAGATCGACAAACTCGGCCACCAGTCCTGGAAGACGACCAAAGCCAAAGTCAAGGAAGAAGTGTGGAAAGTGGCCCAGGAGCTGCTCGACATCTACGCAAAGCGCGAGATACGGCAAGGACACCAGTTCACTCCCCCGGGCGAACTGTTCAACGAGCTTGAGGAATCCTTTCCCTTTGACGAGACCCCGGGGCAGCGCCAGTCGATAAACGATGTCCTCGATGATCTCACCAGCGACAAACCGATGGACCGGTTGGTCTGCGGAGACGTCGGGTACGGCAAGACCGAGGTCGCGATCCGGGCGGCGTTCAAGGTTGTCGAGGACGGTCGCCAGGTCGCAATCCTGGTACCCACGACAGTGCTTGCCGAGCAGCACGCCAAGACCTTTCGTGAACGGCTCGAAGGTTTCCCGGTTCGCATAAGCTGCCTCAACAGGTTCCGCTCAAGCTCCCAGCAGCGCAGTATCATCAAGGAAATTCGCGAGGGCCAGAGCGATATCGTCATAGGCACCCACCGACTGTTGTCAAAAGACGTATCGTTTAGCAAACTCGGCCTTTTGATCATAGACGAAGAACACCGATTCGGCGTCGCGCACAAGGAGAAGATGAAAAAAATGCGCGCTGAGGTTGACATCTTGACCCTCACAGCCACCCCCATTCCGCGCACCCTGCAGATGTCATTGCTGGCCATCCGCGATCTGTCGGTGATCTCCACCCCCCCCGAGCACAGGATGCCGGTAAAAACCTTCGTTGCCCGTTTTGACGACCTGGTGATCAAGGAAGCGGTCACCAGAGAGCTTCGCCGGGGCGGACAGGTCTTCTTCGTCCACAACAGGGTCAAATCGATCCACCGCATGGCGGCCATGATCCAGCAGCTGGTGCCGGAGGCTAAAATAGCGGTCGCCCACGGACAGATGGTCGGCAAAGATCTGGAAAAAATCATGGTCTCGTTCGTCAACAAGGATATCAATGTCCTGATCGCCACCACCATCATCGAATCGGGACTGGATATTCCCTCGGCCAACACCATAATTATCAACCGGGCGGACATGCTCGGGCTTGCCGAAATCTACCAGTTGCGCGGTCGTGTAGGACGCTCCACCACCCAATCCTACGCCTACCTGCTGGTCAACTCCCTGGACAGCCTGAGCAAGGATTCGCGGGAACGTCTCCGTGCCTTGATGGATTGCAATGAGCTGGGCGGAGGATTCAAGCTGGCGATGAACGATTTGCAGATCAGGGGCGGCGGCAACCTGCTCGGGGTGTCCCAGAGCGGTAATATCTCTGCCATCGGTTATGATTTGTACCTCGACCTTTTGCAGAAAACGGTTGCCGATCTCAAGGCTCAGGCCGCAAGCGGCGACAGGTCCGGGGCGGCAGAAGAGATCGACCCGGAGGTCAACCTGCAGATATCCGCCTACATCCCCAAGAGCTATGTCCCCGATATAAGTCAGCGCTACATCACCTACCGGAGGATTGCCGCCCTCATCGACAGCTCCGCTGAAATACGCGACGACCTCAAACTCGAACTTGAGGATCGCTACGGCCAGCTTCCCGGCGAGACAGTCAACCTGATGCGCATCATCGAACTCAAACAGAAGCTCAGAGTCCTGAGAATAAGCAAACTCGAACAAGGCAGCGACTCCGTTGTCTTCAGTTTTCTCGAAGACACCCCCCTTGCACCGGAGAAGCTGCTGGATTATCTTGTACGCATCAACAAAAAATCGCCAAAGCAACCGGCCAGGATAAACCCGGACGGCCGGCTGATACTCACTGGCAGGCTGACCTCCATCGAACACATTTTTGATACCATTTCAGGAGTACTGGATGACCTCGCAGACCTCGTACAACAAGCATGATGAGACAACCGGGCGAATAGCTCCGGACTTTTCCTGGTGCGACATCGACAAGGTATTCCTTGACCTGGACGGGACCCTGCTGGACAAATATTTCGACGACTATTTCTGGGAACATTTCGTTCCCAGAACATACGCCGGAAAATTCGGAATCTCCGAACAAAATGCCAGGGAAAAACTTATGGCGACATATGCCGCGGTCGAAAACACCCTCTACTGGACCGACCTCGACCACTGGTCCCAGCAGCTTGAACTTGACATTTGCGCACTGAAAAAAGAGGTGAGCGACCGCGTCGCTCTTCGTCCTTTTGTCATGGTTTTCCTCGACCATCTCCAGGAGAAAAACAAGGAGATCTTTCTCGTTACGAACGCACATCCGAAAACGCTTTCGATCAAGATGGACCGGATCGATCTGCGCGATCGCTTTACCGGAATAGTCTGCTCCAAAGAGGTTGGAGCCGCCAAGGAACAGCCTGAATTCTGGGACAGGCTGCACCGGTTCATCGATTACGACAAGAAACGGACCCTGTTCATCGACGACACCGAACGGGTCCTCGACTCCGCCACCCGGTCGGGGCTGGGCCACCTGGTACACATCGCCACCCCAAGTTCACACCTTGGGGCCAGCTACTCGGCCACCTATCCCTCCATATCCGATTTCAGGGAGCTTGTGTTCCAGTGAAGTACACATCGGTCGTTGGGAGCGGACTGCGCCGCAACCCTAACAAAAAAAAAATTCATTCCACCACAGATTCAGTTTGCATACCAGGGCGAGGATGAGTATTTTTGGGTGTGATAAGGTTTGTCTTTTTAAGTTGTTTCTTATACCACTGCTTTCGGAGAAAAAAATTATGAAGAAATTAGTGATCCTGCTGTTGCCGGTATTGATACTCAGTCTTACGTCCTGTGCCGACACTTCTTACAACAAGGGCCAGCAAGGTGCCGGGATAGGAGGAATAGGCGGGGCAATAATCGGCCAGGCCATAGGTGGCGATACCGAGGCGACCCTTATCGGCGCAGCGGTTGGCACCATGCTCGGCTACATAGTCGGCAATGAAATGGACAAGTATGACCGGCAGCGACTCAACCAGACCTATGAAACCGCCCCATCAGGGCAAACTACCCGGTGGAGCAACCCCGACAACGGCAATGTGTATCAGGTAACCCCGCAACCGGCTTATTATCCCGCACCGGAGAGACCGTGCAGGCAGGCCGAGATCCTGGCGACCATCGATGGCAAAACCGAAAAGACCTACACCACCGCGTGTAGAAACAGTGCCGGGCAGTGGGAGCTGCAGAACTGACCACACCTCCTTTGATAAAACTCTTTACGTGAAAAAAACCTCCGACCGGCAGGCCGGGGGTTTTTTTTGTGAGCACATAAATATTTCCCATGTTTTCACTTTCAGCCGCCAGGCAAAA
Source organism: Desulforhopalus singaporensis (assembly GCF_900104445.1). GTDB lineage: Bacteria > Desulfobacterota > Desulfobulbia > Desulfobulbales > Desulfocapsaceae > Desulforhopalus_A > Desulforhopalus_A singaporensis. The sequence goes on from NZ_FNJI01000002.1 coordinate 134,440, forward strand.
AACCGGCTTTTCCACCCCAGCCCTTGCCACCATCGCCCTGCTGGGTGCCATGCTTCTCTGGTCCAGCTCCTTTATCGCGCTCAAGATAGCGTTTCGAGGCTACCATCCCCAGGTGGTCATCTTCGGCAGAATGCTGGTCGCCTCGCTCTGTTTTTTGCTGGTCGCCCCCAGGCTCGCCCGCGGGCTTCGCTACCGGAAGGGTGACTACAAGCTGATACTCTTCATGGTAGTTTGCGAACCGTGCCTCTACTTCCTGTTCGAGGCCGAGGCGGTTGTCAACACCACCGCCTCCCAGGCAGGTGTCGTCACCGCCATCCTACCCATCCTGACAATGACGGCTGCCGCGTTGTTTCTCAAGGAGAAAGTCGCATCCACCGCATGGATCGGTGCCGGGGTGGCCCTTGGCGGCGTGTGCTGGCTTACTCTCACCAGCAACCCCAGCAGCGATGCGCCCAACCCCATGCTCGGTAATTTCCTGGAGTTCCTGGCAATGGTGTGCGCCACAGGCTACACCATCAGCCTGAAACATCTCGCCGCAAGATACTCGCCCTTTTTCCTCACCGCGCTCCAGGCTTTCGCCGGTACCGTGTTCTATTTTCCCCTGCTGTTTCTACCTTCCACCACCATTCCCGACACTTTTCACCTCCAGTCGGGACTAGCAATTCTCTATCTTGGAGCGGTGATCACCCTGGGCGCTTACGGGCTCTTCAACTTCGCCCTGCAAAAGGTTCCGGCCAACAAGGCCTCTTCCTACGTCAACCTGATTCCGGTATTTTCTGTGGTGCTCGGGTGGCTGGTTTTGGGGGAGACTCTTTCCGCAGTGCAGATTTGTGCAACATTTGTCATCCTGGCAGGCGTCTGGTTCGCCCAGAAATAATGGCTAGGCACAAGCTCACGGATTCGGTCACCGGTTTGAAACTTCGATACGCTACCTGCCTTCTCGGGGTGATGATACTGATAGGCGGCAGTTCTATGGCTGCGGTCAGGTTCTGCCTCGACGGCGACTACCTGCTGATGTGTCTGGTTCTTGGCGCACTCTACCCGGCAACATTTTTTTTGGGCAGGAAACTGGAAAAAATGTTCTTTGTACTCGCCCTCATTAAATTTCTCAGAAACAACGGCGGGACGATGCCGGTCGCCGCCTGCCGTACCTTTATCGCACAACGAAAAAAAACAGCTCGCCAACAGACAGGAGAAAGAGCTTTTGGCGATGAGATTGTCGAACTGCTGATGGCGGAAAATATCGCGTCACTTTCCGGTGAAAACTTGATTCTTGTTCCCCGATAAACCAAAAGTAAATTCTTTATCGCCTCCGGTCACGTTGTGCGCAAGGGCAGCAAGGTCGCAGTGACCTGGACCGAACTGGCTAGCGACACCCAGTCGCTGATCGGTTAAGAGTCCGGGTGGCTGCCTGGCGGGATAGGTTGCTGTCACCTCGTTTTAGCCAGTATCATGTAGCCGGTTACGACCCGGATAATTGTCGTCAGTAAACAGAGCACCGCAAAGCAGACCGCGAGAACCGGAAACCATGACGGGCGAAAACAGGCGAGCACAAATACTACGATCGTTTCGGTCGATTCACAAATCCCGCTCAGGTAATAGAGAGACTTTGCGGGAAAGCGCATACAGGTTAACCCTCTTTTCTGCGCCATTACCGCAAAGGCGAGAAAACTGCTGGAGGTTCCGATAAAACTGAACAGAAGAAAGACCGCTGCCGGTGCGTTGGTGTCCGGCGCACTCAGGGCAAACCCCAGGACCACCGCAGAATAAAAGATAAAATCCAGGACGATATCGAGAAAACCGCCGCTATCGCTCATTGACGTAATCCTGGCCAGAGCCCCGTCAACACCGTCACATATCCGGTTGCCGGCGATACAACTGAGGGCGACCGGGTAGAGATGAAAATAGAGTGCCGGCACCACCCCGATCCCGATCACAAAACCGGTAACGGTCACCAGGTCGGCGGAAACACCGTACTTCTTGAGCTGGGAGGCAGCCCTGTTTAAAGGATGGTTGCAAAGCTGCCAGACATATCGGTCAAACATAGGGCAAAATGCGGACGAACCGCCATATCATATGAACGTTTTGCAAATCCTCCAGCACCGCTTCGTGTAGCCGCAACCCCACTATTTACTGGAACAATGCAGATTACTCAATAAAGCGAGCTGAAAAAACAACAGGTACAAAACCAAAAGGATGAGGTATATGGTATGATACCTGTAAGCTTCTCTCTTATGCGGTTGTGTAATGTATCTAGCAGAAATATATAAAAACGGAACATTTATCTACCAAATCCGTCAGTCTTACAGTCGTGACGGCCGCGGTTTTGACCATCGTCTCGTCTTCGATCTCGGCGACGATCCCAGACGCTACCTCCATCACTACGACGACTACGTAGTCCTCTTTGCAACGGTTCTGGTCGATGCGGTGAGCGCGGCCGGAGCCGAAGACCCGGAGGCGATGCTCGAACAGCTGCTGTGGCGATTTTTGCCGCAACAGGTAAGAACCAGGTTCGACCTCTTTTCCGCGAGAAAAGCGGCACCTGCAACCAGGCTCAGCCCGACGGAACTCGAGCAGATTGGTGCCCAGGTCCACCTGTTCGACCGGAGAAGACTCTACTATCTGCGATACGGCGCTGTAGACCAGAGCCGGCTGTACCGGCTTCATGAAAAATGCTGCCGGCCGCTGCTCGGCCAGTCAAGGGATGAGCGTGAGTTTTACTTTGTCCAGGAGGAAAAGGTCCTCGATCCCGGCAGTTACTTCCAGTATGTCTATGCAATCTTCAACCTGCAGAAACATTTTACCCAGTCATTTGCGTCCTGGATGCCGGAGGCGCTGGCGTTTGAGGAAATCAGCGAGTATCTCATAACAGCCGTATGTTGCCTGCAAGGTGATGAAACATTCTGGCAAAAAAAAACCGAAACAGACTCTTTGCACCCGCACCTTGCCCGCTACCTGATCATGTTTTTTGATTTTGCTCCTGGTCCTCGTTCTTTTATCAGTGACTTCGCGCGCGCCTTCATGAACTCCCACCGCCAGTTCAGGTGGCCCGAACACAAAACCGGTGCCACCGCCGAGCAGATCAGAAGACTGCTCGGAGTCGACTCCTTTGCCGTAAAGAAGATGACGAGAGAGGAGCTCAACCGGCTCTACCGGCAAAAAGCGATGCAGCTGCACCCGGACAAGGGGGGAGACCATGAACTGTTCATCGAGCTGACCGAGGTCTACAGGATGCTGGTTAAATCAAAGTAGTGGCATATTTTTTTCCTTTTCTTTTGCAAAACCCTTGGCCTATAATTTATTGGTATACAAATAATTTTCACTTTCTCATCCAGGCCGAAAAGAAAAGTTGTTCTGCTGTGCGAAAACGTCTTCTTGACAGATGTCTGATATGTGATATATCATAAAATTTTATATTCAACTCAAGCAAAAAGCAGGTGGAAGTTTAAAATTTTACTGTGAGGTAACTATGTCTTCGTCGCAACTTGCAATGAAATTTCTTTCGCAGATGGACATGATCGCAGCCGGCGTCACCGATATGGATAAATGTATCGAAGTGATGAGTGAAGTCTTTATCCTGGCCGGCAAGGGCGACTATGTAATGGGAGGATCAACACGTAATTCCCATGGCCAGAGGATCTGGTTTCCACCAGAGCCGAAATTTGACGGGATGCCTAAGGGGGGGCCTGACCAGCGATTCATGGCCCTTCCTGGATACCTCGGCGGCCGATTCAGGGTGTGCGGCAACAAGTGGTACGGCTCCAACGTCCACAATCCTGCCAAACACGGGCTGCCGCGGTCGATCCTGCTGATGACGCTCAATGACGCTGAGACAGCAAGACCTCTGGCCATCATGGAGGCGAATATTCTCAGCGGCATGAGGACCGGAGCCGTGGTCGGACTGAGCGCGAAGTATCTCGCCCGCGATGACAGTGAGACCTTGGGGGTAATCGCCGCAGGTCCCATCTCCAAATTCTCGGCCACCGCAATTATCAAGGCGTTGCCATCGCTTAAAAAAGTAGTGGTCTACGACATAAATGAAGAAGCGGCCAAAAGGTTCTGCACGGAAATAGGTGAGCAACTCGATATCGACGTATCCGTCGTCAATCGATTTGAGGATGCCGTCCGCGGCCAGGATGTAATCACCTCAGCCATCTCTGGTGACCACACCCCCCTGTTTGAGGATAAATGGTTGAAAGAAGGCTCCCTGCTCACCCTGCCGGGCAGGGCTAACGTCGAAGAGGATTACCTGCGCCACGCCTATATCGTCCCCGATTGCTGGGAAATGCAGAAAACCTACAAGATCGAGGGGATGATGCTGCCGAAAGAGGAGCGAACCATTCCCCACCTGCAGCTGCACAACATGATCGACAGGGGTGAAATCAAGGAAAGCGATATTCACGATCTCGGCAAGATTGCCGCCGGCATTGCTTCAATCGAAAAAAACAGCAACAAAAAGAGATATTTTATCTCAAACGGTACCATTCTCCAAGATATAGGATGGGGGATGACAATGTATGAAAGTGCACTTCAAAAAGGTCTGGGCCAGGATCTGGTTCTCTGGGAAAAGCCCTACCGTATTTAACAACTAAAGAGACTCCGATGGTTAACCAAAATAGCAGATTCAGCTGGAGCGACACGGGTGCTGCAGACAAAACGGTGAACGTAATCTTTGAAGGACAAAACTGCACCGTCCCCGAGGGGGTCACGGTCGCGGCGGCTCTTCTGGGCCACGATGACAACCACTTCTGTCATTCAGCTGCCCAGGGCGACAAGCGGGCCCCCTACTGTCTCATGGGAGTCTGTTTCGAGTGTCTGGTGGAAATCGACGGCCTGAAAAATCGTCAGGCGTGCCTTGAACCGGTTTACGAAGGCATGAACGTCAAACGGCAGCAGGTTGAGGGGTAACAGGATCAAATGAAAACTAAATATGATGCGATAGTGGTTGGAGCCGGTCCTGCAGGTCTTGCCTGCTCAGCGGAACTTACCGCCAAGGGCCTTGACGTTGCCCTTGTTGACGAACAGAGTTCTCCAGGTGGTCAGATCTACCGCAATATTACTCGGGCAACCGTCAACCGCCACAATATTCTCGGCAGCGACTATTCCGAAGGGTTACAGGTAGTAAAGGAATTCACCGAGGGCGGCGGTACATATCTGCCGAGAACCCGGGTGTGGCAGGCGGAAGCCACCGGCGACGTCTACTTTTCACGGGACGGCTACTCCGGAGCCCTGCACGGTGAATATATCGTTCTTACCACCGGCGCCATGGAGCGTCCGGTGCCGTTTCCCGGCTGGACACTGCCGGGGGTGATGACCTGCGGCGGGATGTCGAATCTGTTCAAAGACTCCGGCCTGGTGCCCAAGCAACCGGTAGTGATCTGTGGCAGCGGACCGCTGGTGTGGCTTGTTGCCGAGCATCTGCTGGCCCTTGACGCCCCGATCACCGCGATCCTCGACACCACGCCGATATCCCAGATCACGGCGGCGATGAAACATGTGGGGGGCGCATTGAAGCGGTTTGACTACATGATGAAAGGTATCAAGATGATAGCTGGTGTCGAGGCCAAGGCGCGCAAAAAAAAGGTGCCGCTTCACCGTAATATCAGCCACCTTGAGGCCATCGGCACCGACAGGGTTGAACGGGTGAGCTGCAAGAAAGGGGCGCGGACCCTCAGCTTCGAGGCGTCCACCCTGCTGGTTAGTGAGGGGATCATCCCCAATACCTCGCTGCTGCGCCAGGTTGGGGTAAAACATACCTGGAATCCGGTGCAGCGCTTCTGGCACCCCGACGTCACCCTCGAAGGACGTACCAATCTCGATTCGGTTTTCGTTGCCGGAGACGGCAGTTTCGTGCATGGAGCCAAGTCAGCTGAATACAAAGGCCGACTCACCGGCCTTACCATTGCAAGGGAGCTGCACCGGCTCAGTGATCAACAGTTTGCCGAACAGTCAGCGCCTGTAAAGGAGAAGCTCAAGCGGGAACTGCTTCCCCGTCCTTTTATCGACGCCCTCTACGCTCCGGCGAAAAAACTCTACGCACTCGCAGACGATACCATCGTCTGCAGATGCGAATCGATAACTGCCGGCAGAATACGTGAATTCATCGCCGAAGGATATGTCGATCACAATGAAATAAAAGCGATCATCCGTTGCGGAATGGGACCGTGCCAGGGCAGGATGTGTTCTTCGGCAGTCTTTGAACTTATCGCTGAAGGTTCTGGTCTTGCGCCGGAAACAATACGGCAGCACAGGTTGCGCCCGCCAATCAAGCCGGTAAGCCTGCAGGAGCTCGCCAACGCTAAAGTAGGAGAAAACGATGAAAGCTGATGTACTGATCGTTGGCGGCGGACTCATGGGCTGCGCAACGGCGATTGAACTTGCGCGAAAGGGAAAGAGCGTCACTGTTTTTGAAAAGGATGTGCCGGGAAGACACGCTTCGGGCAACAACTCAGGGGGAGTGCGCTGCCAGGGACGTGATCTCAGGGAAATTCCCTTTGCCGTTGAATCACGCAAGATGTGGGATCTCCACCCCAAGACCGTGTCCAGCGACTGCGGTTTTTACGTCTCTCCCCGGTTGCGACTGGCGGAAAACGATGCGGAAATGGAAGTCCTTGTCAAGAGACAGGAAAAACTCAACAGCCTCGGATACACCCATGAAGTGGTCGTCGACCTCAACGAGGTAAGGCGTCTCTCGCCAAACGTCGCCGACCACGTGGTCGGAGGTCTTGTCTGTTACACCGACGGGTTGGCCAATCCGATGCTCACATCCAAAGCCTACGCTGCCGCCGCAGGGCGCGAAGGGGTACAGATACTAACCCGGACAAGGGTGGTCGAAGTGCAGACCATGTCCTGGGGATTCAAGCTCAGGACCGCGGATGGCAAGGTTTATGAGGGCGAAACCCTGATAAATGCGACAGGAGCCTGGTCCGGCAGGTTTTCCGAGATGCTCGGTGACCCTCTGCCCGTATTCTCCGCAGCCCCCACCATGATGGTTACCGACCGCATGGCGGATATGATGAACGGCACTTCCCTTGGACTTACCGGCCGGCTTCTCGGGTTGATGGCGGCACAGAACGGCACAATCATCGTCGGCGGGGGATACCGTTCCCCCCATGACCTGGAAAAAGAGAAAATCTGGATAGATCCGATGCAGATGACCAAGGCCTCGAAGATTATGATCGAAGTTCTTCCAGGCCTCAAAGACGCCCAGATGATACGCTGCTGGGCCGCGTTTGAAGGATGCCTTGCCGATAAAGTGCCCATTGTTGGTAGTTCAAAACAGGTCCCCGGACTTTTCCATGTCTGCGGTTTTTCCGCCCACGGTTTCCAGCTGGCACCGATAATGGGCAGAGTCATGAGCCAGATCGTTCTCGGTCAGCAGCCGGACTTTCCCCTGGATGATTTCCGTCCGGACAGGTTTGAACAAAAAGTCAAGTAGAGCCCATTCATTTCATCCTGCGCAGAATAGCAGCAGCCACACGACATATGGCGCCGCCTTCAAGGAGGCGCCTTTTCAATAAGGAACACAAAGGAGAACATAGATGTCTGAAGGAAAAATCACAACCATTGGCAAATCGGAAGTACTCAAGCACACCTCGGCGCCGAAAGTAAACCCCAAAACAGGAGAGCCGCACGCCAACAACTGGACATATTTCGAGCACAGCTCAGGCAACTTCAAGGCAGGCATATGGGACTGCACCGCCGGCAGCTGGGAACACAACCATCCCAAACTTGAGTTCTGTTACATAGTGGAAGGCAGTGTGAAGGTGGTCGAAAAAGACGGTCCGACACACGAATACAAGGCCGGCGACTCTTTTGTCGTGCCAAAAGGCACCCCGGTTACCTGGATTGTCGAAGATTACGCCAAGAAAATCTTCGTTTCCGCGGCGAATCTGGAAAACGAATAACCCCCCTCCGGCGGCGGCCGCTTTCCCCTGTCACCTGCCAGGCCGAACGCACCGCCGCTTCTCCTTAAAGGCGCCGAAAACAAAGCTTTTTCCCTTTTCCCCTTACCGACAGCCCCCACTTCCGTCTTCGCTAAAATTCCCCTATGTCCCTAAGGTAAGGTTTTTATTTGGTTTTCAGATTATCTGGAGTTCTGCCAAAAATTACCTTTTATTTTGCCACGCAAAAATAGATAATTCTTTTAAATTTATCTTGACAACATCCTGGTATCTGATGTATCAGATATCTAACAGTAGTTTATGGCGATCCATAGATCGTATCCGGAATTCAGTATCTGGGATGATCGAGGCAATAGAACACAAAAAATTTTGGAGGCTTACAATGGCTAAAATCAAGATGACTACAGAAGAGGCGTTTATCAAGGTTCTTCAGATGCATGGTATTGAGCATGCTTTTGGAATTATCGGTTCCGCGATGATGCCCGTATCGGATCTTTTCCCGAAAGCAGGAATCACCTTCTGGGACTGTGCCCACGAAGGTAACGCAGGTATGATGTCTGACGGATACACCCGTGCATCCGGCAAGATGTCAATGATGATCGCCCAGAACGGTCCCGGCATCACCAACTTCGTAACTCCGGTTAAGACCGCTTACTGGAACCACACCCCGCTTCTTTTGGTTACTCCCCAGGCTGCCAACATGGCAATGGGTCAGGGCGGTTTCCAGGAAGTTCCCCAGATGGCAGCTTTCGAGGATATGGTTGCTTATCAGGAAGAAGTTCTGCATCCCTCCCGTATCGCCGAAGTTCTCAACCGTGTAATCATCCAGGCCAAGCGCGCTTCCGCACCTGCCCAGATCAACGTTCCCCGTGATTTCTGGACCCAGCAGATCGAAATCGAACTGCCGGTAGTCGTTGATTTTGAGCTTCCCGAAGGCGGATCCGACGCGATCGCCAAGGCGGCAAGCCTCCTTTCTAACGCTAAATTCCCGGTGATTCTCAACGGCGGCGGCGTAGTAATTGGTGGCGCGATCGAAGATTCCAAGGCTCTGGCCGAGCGTCTTGACGCACCTGTATGCTGCGGATACCAGCACAACGACGCGTTTCCCGGAAGCCATCCCCTGCACACCGGAACCCTTGGCTACAACGGTTCCCGTGCCGCTATGGAGCTGATCTCCAAAGCAGACGTAGTTCTCGCACTGGGTACCCGTCTCAACCCGTTCTCCACCCTGCCGGGATACGGCATGAACTACTGGCCGGAAAATGCAGAGGTTATCCAGGTAGACATCAACCCCAATCGTATCGGCCTGACCAAGAAGCTGGCCGTAGGCATCGTCGGTGACGCCAAGAAAGTTGCCAATGCCATTCTCGCACAGCTCTCCGATAACGCCGGCGACGCTGACCGTGAAGAGAGAAAAGCCACCGTTGCCAAAGTCAAGGCAGCCTGGGCAGCCGATCTTGAGACCATGGACCACGAGGCCGATGATGAAGGCACCACCTGGAACGCACGTGCACAGGAAGCCGATCCGAACAAGATCACTTCCCGTATGGCATGGCGGGCAATCGTGAAAGCTCTTCCCGAGAACGCCATCATTTCCAGCGATATCGGAAACAGCTGCGCCCTGGGTGCCGCATACCCCACTTTTGAAGAAGGACGCAAGTATCTCGCTCCTGGTATGTTCGGACCCTGCGGTTACGGCTTCCCGGCAATCTGCGGCGCCAAAGTTGCCAAGCCGGACGTTCCGGTCGTAGGTTTTGCAGGCGACGGTGCATTCGGTATCTCCATGAACGAGATGGTCTCCTGTGGTCGTGATTCCTGGCCGGCGGTAACCATGGTCGTTTTCCGTAACTACCACTGGGGTGCAGAAAAGCGTAACACCACCCTCTGGTACAGCGACAACTTCGTAGGAACCGAGCTCAACCGCGACGTGTCCTATGCAGCCATCGCCAAGGCGTGTGGAGTTGAAGGCGTTCAGGCATGGAGCATGGAAGAGGTAACCGAAGCGCTCAAAACTGCTGTCAAGGCGCAGATGGAAGAAGGCAAGACCACCTTCATCGAAGTTATGACCAACATGGAACTCGGCGAGCCGTTCCGCCGCGACGCCATGAAGAAGCCTGTTGCCGTTGCAGGAATCGATAAGGCAGATATGCGTCCGCAAACCGGTGCATAAGCGCAGTTAGTTTTCCCTCGGGCATCTACCTCACAGGGTGTCCGATTTTCTGGCACCGGCAGATCATCATTATGGGATCTGCCGGCTGCCAGTTGCAAAAAATATATTACGAGGATGCAGTAACCCGATACCTGGCGAGCTTCTTCGGGGCTGATTCGGTTACTGGCTGATTATACGTCAACGAAAAAAGGAATTTAGCTCATGAAAAACGCAGATTGGCTTGAATACAATGCGGACGAAATGGTCAAAGCGGACAAGGAATGTCTGTGGCACCACCTTAAGCCTCACAAAGTATTTGAATCCCAGGAACAGATGATCATCGTCGAAGGTGAAGGCATCAACGTAAAAGACATTCGCGGCAGGGAGTTCATCGATATGACCTCCGGCGGCGTATGGAGCGTCATGGTAGGCTATGGCCGCGAATCAGTCGCCAAGGCCGTCTATGACCAGCTGGTAAAAATGCCGTATTTCGCAGGTGTTTTCGGCAACGTACCGGCTATTAAGTTTGCTCAGAAACTTCTTGAGAAACTGCCTCGTCTCGACAAGGTCTACTTCTCAAACAGCGGTTCTGAAGCTAACGAAAAAGCTTTCAAAATTGTACGCCAGGCCTCCAATATCGTTCCCGAGAGAAAAGGTAAGTACAAGATCCTCTTTCGCGACCGCGACTATCATGGCACCACCATCGGCGCAATGAGCGCCACCGGACAGATTCAGCGGAAACAGGACTTCGGTCCGTTCGTTGAAGGTTTTGTGGAAGTTCCCCACTGCTGCTGCTATCGCTGCCCGTTCGACAAGACTTACCCCGACTGTAACATCGACTGCGCAAGAGCCGTTGAGGACGTCATCGCAAGAGAAGGCGCAGACACCATCGGCGCACTGATCGTTGAGCCGATCACCGCTGGCGGCGGTATCATCCCGCCGGTCAAGGAATACTACCCGATCGTTCAGGATATCTGTAAGAAGCACGACATCTGGCTGATCATGGACGAAGTCGTATGCGGATTCGGCCGAACCGGAAAATTCTGGGGCCACGAACACTACGAAGTGGATCCGGACATCGTCACCATGGCCAAGGGTCTTGCCAGCTCTTACGAGCCGCTTTCGGCAACCGTTGTAAAACAGCACGTCTACGACCTTTTCCTCAACACCACCGATGAAGCGTCCAGGCTGAATTACTTCCGCGACATCAGCACCTACGGTGGCTGCGCCGGTCCGATGGCCGCCGCCCTCGAATCGACTCGCATCATCGAGGAGGAAAACCTGCTTGAAAACACCGTGGTCGTTGGTGAATACATGCTTGAAAAACTGAACGAACTCAAAGATCTGCCCATAGTTGGCGATGTTCGCGGCCAGGGTCTTTTCTGCGGTATCGAATTCGTTCGCGACAAAGAAACCAAAGAGCCCGTTTCAGAAGCCGAAATGGCGACCATCATGGGCAACGTACTTGGCCAGGGCGTCATCGTTGGCCGGACCAACAGTTCCTTTGATGGACTGAACACCGTAATGAACTTCGCGCCCTCCCTGATTATCACCAAGGAACAGGTGGACACCGTCGTTGCGGCTATCAGAAATGCCATTGAAAAAGGAATTTAATATATATATAGCGGTCGCCCATCAATAGGGCGGCCGCTAACCCCCAAACTAACGCAGCCGGGCGGTTGCCTGGTTGCGAATTCAAAAATGTTTTTATAATACCCACGGAGGTGGATAATGAAAGTTGGAATTTTAAAAGAAATCAAAGTTCTGGAAAACAGGGTCTGCATGGTTCCTACCGGCGTTGCTACCATGATTGCAAACGGCCACGAGGTTTATGTAGAGAACAATGCCGGTGCCGGCGCAGGTTTTAGCAACGAAGAGTACGTGGCTGCCGGAGCAACCGTTCTCGACACCCCTGCCGACGTCTACCAGACCTGCGATATGGTAATGCATGTTAAAGAGCCGCAGCCTTCTGAATACGACATGATCCGCGAAGGTCAGATCGTTTTCACTTACCTGCATCTCGCCGCTGACGAGCCCCAGACCAAGGCACTGATGAAAGCCAAGTCGATCAACATCGCTTACGAGACCATCGAGAAGAAAGACGGTTCCCTTCCGCTGCTCGTGCCCATGAGTGAAGTTGCCGGTCGTATGGCTGCCCAGGAAGGCGCCAAGTACCTCGAAATGCCCCAGGGCGGCAGAGGCGTTCTTCTCGGCGGCGTAAAAGGTGTTGCTCCCGCAACCGTTGTAGTAATCGGCGGCGGTGTGGTTGGTATCAACGCAGCAAAAATGGCAGCCGGTCTTGGAGCCCAGGTATACATCCTCGACACCAACCTTGAAAGACTTGCATATCTTGACGACGTTATGCCGGCCAACGTTTTCCCGGTCATGTCCAACCCTGCGATCCTCAAAGAGTACGTAACCAAGGCTGACGTGGTAATCGGTGCAGTTCTCATTCCGGGCGCCAAGGCTCCCAAGCTGATCACCCGCGAAATGCTCAAGGATATGAAAGACGGTGCAGTAATCGTCGACGTTGCAATCGACCAGGGCGGCTGCTTCGAAACCTCCAAGGCAACCACTCACGCAGAGCCTACCTTCACTGTTGAGGGTGTTGTTCACTACTGTGTTGCCAACATGCCTGGCGCGGTCGCACGTACCTCCACCATCGCTCTTACCAACGCCACCTTGCCGTATGCTGTACAGATCGCCAACAAGGGCTGGAAAAAAGCAATGCAGGAGAACGAAGAGATCAAACTGGGTGCCAACGTCATCGACGGCCAGATCACCTACAAGGCAGTTGCCGAAGCATTCAACCTGGATTACACCCCTGTTGAAAAATTTCTTTAAACCCTGCTTTACCGTGTGGCCGAAGGTATCTGGTCCATTGACATGGTGTGAATCTATAGTATGTTAGAAGCAAAAGAACCAGAGAGCACCAACGCCACACTATTTGAACGAGGATAAGATGAATAGCGCATTACAGTTTTCGTCTCTGAGTGACCAGGTATACACCTACCTCAGGACGCAGATGAATCAGGGAGACCTGGTACCCGGATCAACCATCAATATCGGTGAAATCGCAAAGCAACTCGGTATCAGCAAAACCCCCCTGAGGGATGCGCTTATTCATCTTGAACTCGAAGGTTTCGTCACCATACTCCCCAGAAGGGGAGTACGGGTAAACCGGATGGGGATAGACGATGTAAAAAAAGCCTACGATGCCGTCGGACTCGTTGAAGCGTTCATCGTACAGACAAACTTCGAGTTGATCACCCCATCCCATATTGAACGACTGGAAGAACTGAATGAGCGTATCATCGCCGATCTTGAAAAAGACGATTTCAGCAATATTTTCCATACCAACCTGAAATTTCACCACGTCTATATCGACATCTGCGACAACGAACTGCTCAAAAAATTCATCCTTCCCATCAAGCACCGGTTGTACGACTTTCCCAGGCAGAACTATATCGCCGAGTGGGAGGTACGAAACTGCCAGGAGCACAATGAGTTCATCGAAGCACTGAAAAGAGGCGATGCCGGGGAAGCCGGCTCAATTCTCAAGGATAAGCACTGGTCCTTTGAGTACCAGAAAGATTTTATCTATGACTTTTACCAGGTGGCGGAAAACGAAGACTCACTCGTTTGACTCCCCTAAAAAAGGCCATAGCTCGCCATACTCATTCTTATAAATTGCCGGATGGGTGCGGCGGGGGTGTTAATCGGCAGTGGATATCATCCTGAGAAAAATGATTACGGTAACTGCTGAAAATGCTGCAACTATATGTAACTACCTGTAAAACCGAGGTTTCTTATTGTGTGAGCGTAGCAGATTTTGCTTGACAACCATATAAGCATCTGATATATCAGATATCAAATATTGAACATCAAACATTACGTCACTTCAGACTTTGCTTGATAACCTATGAACACGAGCGACATTCCTTTTTTAAGAACAGACCATAACGGACCGCCGCCGACGGCATCGCCGCCAGCTAGACTGCCCGCTTGGCCGCCCGCTTGGCCGCCAGTGCCCAACTCCACGCATCACCCTTCTTTCTCTGCCGTACCCCTTCTTTTTCTGCTTTTTTCAGCTTTTCACATAGTCCCAGATCTTTTAACTATCAATGCAATTGATGCATTGATTAACTCTTAATTTAACAAATAGGAGCAAACCATGAATTTTCACAAAGCGCGAATTCTCCCTGCAGTATTTGCTATCGTCGCACTGCTGTTTGCAGGCAGTGCAGCATCCGCCAAAACCTTTAAAATGGCTATCGGCGACGCCCAGGGCGGAACCCAGTGGGCGCTGGCCGAGAAATTTTCCGAACTGTTCACTGAAAAAACCGGAGGCAAGCATAAAGTTTCTTTGTTTCCCAACGGTCAGTTAGGCTCCGAGCAGGACACCATCAACGACGCGGCCATGGGAACCCTTGATTTTTCCCTGCTGGCGGTCAACAATATCACTCCCTTTTCTCCCACTGTAGGTGTTCTCACCCTTCCCTACGTCATCCTCGGTCTTGACGACGCTGTTACCCTCACCCATGGCGAGGTAGGCAAGGAACTGGTTGAAAACACCATCAGAGACGCCGGCGTCAGGATCATCGGCTGGGCATATTCCGGTTTCCGGGTACTCACCAACTCCAAAAAGCCGGTTGCAACTCTTGATGATCTCAAGGGACTGATTATTCGGGTACCGAAAAATGAGATCATGATCGCGACTTATCAGGCATGGGGCTGCAACCCCACCCCGATGGCCTGGTCCGAAACCTTCACCGCCCTGCAGCAGAAGGTTGTCGACGGACAGGACAACCCGTTCATCACCGTCAGCGCCATGAAGTTTTACGAAGTACAGAAATACATAACCACCATCCGCTACATCTTCTCTCTTGAGCCCCTCGTAATCAGTGAGGCAGTATTCCAGGATCTCAAGCCCGAGCTGCAAAAAGCGGTACTTGACGCAGGACAGGAAGCAACCCTCTACTCCGAGCAGTATCTCAAGGATAGCGAAGCTGCCATCATCAAGGATCTGGAAGCCAAAGGCATGGAGATCAGCGCTCCTGCAGACGACGAGAAAGAGTGGATCGAAGCGGCAACTTCCGCGGTATGGCCGAAGTATTATGACTCCATCGGCGGCAAGGATAAATTTGACAGCATCATGAAAGTTCTCGGACGCTAAGTCCGGCATTGCTGCTCAACGCTGATGCACCGGGGATTGCTGTTTTTCTTATGCGAAAACCACCAATCCCCCTTCTCCGGTTCACTTTTTTCAACACTATTCTGGACCGGAGAGCTTTTTAGGAAAATTCCACCTGTTTGCATTTTCCCTACATAACGCCCAGGTGCCTGTCCGCAGACCCGTGACGCAAAGCAGACCCGTGATGCAAACCATTCGTCCAACCAAACTAGGAGCTAAAAATGAACATGAAATCACTGTTCACCAGGCTACTTGACAATTTTGAAAGTTACATCTGCCGGCTGCTGCTGATCACTTTTGTATCACTTCTGCTGGTTCAGATAATCTCGCGCGAAGTCTTCGACCACTCCTCATCCTGGATTGAAGAACTGTCGACCTATCTTTTTGTCTGGTTCGCCTATTTCGGCCCAAGCCACGCCGCCAAAATGGCTGCTCACAACAGGGTTACCTTTCAATTCAAGCTGTTCCCGAAAATTGTCCAGACCGTGTGTGAATTCATCGCCGACATGATCTGGCTCTCTTTCAACTTATATTTTGTCTACCTCAGTTACGATTTTGTTTTCCACAAGATGAACGCTTTCTGGAAATCGCAAACCCTCGGCGTTCCGATGAAGTATTTCTACATAGTGCTCCCCGTTGCTTTTGTACTCATGTCGATTCGAGTTATCCAGGTAAATTACCTCAAACTTGTCAAGGGAATCGATATCAGGGATCCTGATTCCTCAGAGCTCGAGAGTCTTTTCGAGGACATGAAGGATTCACCGGAACCGGCAGCGGCTCCAAATACAAAAACTACTAACTGATCCGGAGAAAGAATATGGAAACCACCGTAGTCCTGGTCTTATTCGGCGCCTTCCTCGGTCTCCTGATTTTTGGAGCCCCTATTACCGTATCGCTGGGTGTTTCAGCGATGGCCGCCTTTATGTACCTAGATGAAAACCCAATCAAACTCGTGCAAATCGCCTTTAGATCCGTCGGATCTTTTCCGCTGATGGCCCTGCCGTCTTTTATCCTCGCAGGAGCTCTAATGGAGGCGGCCGGCGTTTCCAAACGGCTCGTTAAAATTGCCGAATCATTTGCCGGCCCAATCACCGGGGGGCTTGGTGCTGCAACCGTTTTCGCCTGCATCTTTTTCGGCGCCATTTCCGGATCAGGGCCTGCCACCACCGCAGCCGTCGGCATGCTGATGATCCCCGCCATGGTCAATCGCAACTATGACCGTGGTTACGCCTCCGCCATCACCGCATCCTCCGGGGGCCTTGGCGTAATCGTTCCCCCCTCAATTCCGATGGTTATCTTCGGAATCTCCGGGATGGGGCTGCAGCCGCCGGCGGAAGCGATTGAAAAGTTCGGCCAATTCCAGTCCCTGTCTATTCCCAAACTGTTTATAGCCGGATTTTTGCCCGCCATGCTTATTGCCACCGGGGTGCTGATTGCCAACTACTTCAGGAGCAAGAAAGCCGGCTATACCGGTATCTCCGAGAGCTGGTCTTTCAGGGAAATGATCGGCACCATCAAGAGCGGCATCTGGTCGGTACTTGCCCCGCTCATCATCCTCGGCGGAATCTACAGCGGTTACTTCACCCCGACCGAATCGGCTATCGTAGCGATTTTCTATACAGTCTTTGTCGGGGTATTTCTGCACAAGGAACTCAAGCTCAAGGATTTCTTCCACTCCCTTGAGACCACTACCTGGATCACCGGCAGGGTTCTTCTGATACTCTTTACCGCGACCGTATTCGGCAGGCTGCTGGTGGAAAACGAGATCCCGGCAATCGTCGCCCAGGCGCTGCTCAATTTCACCAGCAACATGTATCTGATCTGGGCGCTTATAATCGGTTTTCTGGTGTTTGTCGGCATGTTCATGGAAACCCTTGCCACCATCATGATCCTCACCCCGGTACTGCTCCCGGTTATGTATACCCTTGGAGTCGATCCGGTCCATTTCGGCGTTGTCATGGTCTCCACCCTGGCCATCGGTTTCCAGACGCCGCCTCTTGGCGAGAACCTCTTTGTCGCCTCCGGTATCGGCGGCTCCAGTATCGAGGAAATCTCAGTCAAGGCATTGCCGTTTTCACTGTTGTCGATAGTGGCCATTTTCCTTATAGCATTCTTCCCGCAGATCTCGCTGTTTATCCCTGGATTGCTCGGATATTGACCGGAGATATCCCCTCCACTTCGATGGCCGTTAGTTGAAATGCCGGGACCAACCGGTCCCGGCATTTTACCTTGATCCCTGTAAGTTCCCCCACCCGGCAACCATGTTGCCGATCATATCGCTTTTGCCATAACCTCAAATAATTGTTGCGTCCTTTTCTGCAAATTCGTACCATTTTACCTGTTGCCGAATAAAAACGGCAGTTGCCGCCTCTTTTCACCGCAGGCAGCTGACCGATCAACCCAATAGGACAGGAAGCTGTATGAACAAAAAGGTAGGCGTTGTCATAGGAGGCTCCGGCCTTATCGGCGGAACCATCGTCAATTATTATAAAACAGTCCACGCAGATACCATCGATATCCGGGCGCCAAGCAGCAAGAAACTTTCTCTTCGTGAGGAAGATGATATTCGCCGCTACATGATCGAGGTGAACCCGCACTTTATCATCAACGCCGCCATGGCCAATCTCGGCTCCGACGGCCAGCTCGCCTATGAGGTCAATTACCGGGGCCCCGTCAACCTTGCTCGCGCCGCCGCCGGTCTCGGGGTGCCGCTGATCCACATGACTTCTGCAGCCACCCTTCCACCAGGAAAAAATCTCACCGAACAGGACACCCTCTCGCTCAGACCGAACCTGAGTAACTACGCCAAGTCAAAATTGATGGCGGAGAAAAGCCTCCACCTCATGGCCCGGACCGGCAGTCTTGACTATTCCTGCGTCAGACTGGCGATAGTTTATGGTGCTCATGACCATAAAATCCAGGGATTTCACCGATTGCTGTTCTCCGTTGCCGACGAATCCATGCCGGTACTGTTCACCAAAAAAAACACCCTGCATTCGTATACTAATGCAAAAAAACTGCCCTACCTCGTCCACCACATGCTGGAGCACCGCGAGGAATTCAGCGGCCAGACCTTCAACTTTGTCGACCGCCAGCCGGTGGATCTTTCGGCGCTGATTCTTGAAATAAAATCGTTTCTCAACCTCAATCTGCCCAAGAAGATCTACGTCCCTTTCTGGTTCGCCACCTCAGGCAAAAAGACGCTTGAAATCATGCTGCGCCTTTTCCGCAGGGTGGGACTGAAAGCAAACCTTCCCCCTGAACTCATCTTTCTCGACAGTTTTTACAAATCCCAGACCCTGTCGATCACCAAGCTCGAGAAATCTTCTTTTGTTGACCCTTACCCCTGGGAAACGATCCATACCATGCTTCCGGAGCTTATCTACTACTATCTTTCGCGCTGGACCAGGGAAAACCTTATCACCACCTACAAGGACAAGCTCGACCATGAAAAATCGGTGGAAGACATCTTCGACCAGGACCCGCAGCGTCTTCTTGACCTGGTTCACGCCCAGGGGCTGAACGCCTATTCTGATCTTAGTGAAAACTAGTCCCTGTCCTTTGCTGAAATACAGGGACCTGGTCCTATCCGACGACATCCGGTTTGCAGGTAATGCTCCAGCCTTTTCTAGCGGAATCTGCCCCTGGTGCCGGGTATAAACAAGCTTATATGGGAGGAGCGATCGTCACCAGAATTCTCATCCTGGTGGATGCCAGCACCCCGTGGGGCTCCCTGATCTGGGAAATAAGAATATCGCCTCTGGTTGCCGGTATCCTGCTGTCACCGTGGCCGAGGAAAAACCCCTCCCCCTCAAGAACCTGGATTGTCAACTCCCCGTCAAGGTCATGGGAGTGCACCGGGAAAGTCACGCCTTCGTCGAGGTTGAAATTGATAATTTTGAAATTGGGCGAATCCTCGACCAGAAAATAGCGCTTCATCTGTTTCGGGGTAAACTCCCTGGTGTCGTCAAGCTGTATTACTTTCATATCGATCTCCTTTATTCTATGGACTAGCTCACTCGTTAAGCTGGCTGTTGCCTTTTGAAAAGCAACTCCCGTGCCATACCTTTTCTCGCGTATCTTCAGGGTGTTAGCCAAAGTGTTATTAAATATACAACACCTGTACGTTGTAATTTAAACATCATTGTTATCACATGCACAACAACTGCACCTCAATTTCGCTAAAGGGCGCCGCTAGCCGCCACTTGTAGTGATAACATTACATTTTAATTACATTTCCCTTCCTTGTCCTCTACCCTCTTGATTTGCAGGAACTTCTTTTTATTATGAGAGTAAATCCGTTACCTGCAGGATAGTACTTCACATAGAACCTAACCATCGCCCATGGAGTCTCGACAATGATTCAAGCTAGCAACATCATCCGCAAATATGGCGACTTTGCAGCCGTTAACGACATATCCTTTACGGTTAAAAAAGGGGAGATTGTCGGCCTTCTCGGCCACAACGGCGCCGGGAAGACCACCATTATGAAAATGTTGACCGGCTATCTCGAACCGACCGGCGGCACCATCAAAATCGATGGGCTTTCAATTTCTGAAAACAGAAGTCTTGTCCAGAAAAAAATCGGCTATCTGCCGGAGAACTGTCCCGTCTATCCGGAGATGACCATCCTAGGCTATCTCGATTTTGCTGCTTCACTGCGAGGAATAAAGAAAGCAGACAGGGAGCCCCTTATCATCGAGGCAGTCAGGCGGACCGCCTTGAAGGAGAAAGCAACCGCCCCCATAGCAACCCTGTCAAGAGGGTACCGCCAAAGAACCGGGGTTGCCCAGGCTATTCTCCATAAACCGGAAATTCTCATCCTGGACGAACCGACCAACGGTCTTGACCCTACACAGATCCAGCAGATGAGGAGTCTCATAACCGAGCTGGCGAAAAACTCAACGGTAATAATTTCAACGCACATTCTCCAGGAAGTTCAAGCCATATGCGACCGGGTAATAATCGTGAAAAACGGCAAGATAGCACTCGATTCGCCTTTTGGTGAGCTGAACAAAAGCAGCCGGCTGTTGATCAGGGTAGGGGCTCACCAGGACGATGTTGAACCCTTGGTTACAACCATAACCGGCGTCAAATCGGTGGCTGTTCATAAAAACGACAGCGTTTCCGGTCCAGGGGCAACTTTCGCCCTCACTCTTGAGAGCAATGGTGACAGGGACGCCACAACAGCTGAACTTGCCAGAACTGTCAACGACCAGGGGTGGGACCTCTACTCCATGCATTTTGAAGCCAGGAATCTGGAAACCGTTTTTGCGGAAATAAGCGAATAAGGGGGGAAACATCAGATGAACATATTGAAACGGACCGTCGCCAAAGAGTTCGGAACCTTTTTCTGCTCTCCGGTGGCGTTTATCTTTCTCGGCTCCTTTCTGGCGATCAACCTGTTTATTTTCTTCTGGGTTGAAACATTTTTCGCTCGCAACATTGATGAGATACGCCCGCTTTTTGAATGGATGCCCATCCTTCTCATCTTTCTTTGCGCAGCCACAACCATGCGCATGTGGTCCGAAGAGCACCGTTCAGGCACCCTGGAGTTCCTTTTAACCTCCCCGGCAACCCCCTTCACTCTCGTCGCCGGCAAATTTTTCGCGTGTCTTAGCCTTCTCACGATTGCGCTTGTTCTCACCCTGCCCCTGCCGATCACCGTAAGTTTTCTCGGCCAGATGGATTGGGGACCGGTGTTGGGAGGTTACCTCGCAACTCTTTTTCTCGCCGGGGCCTATATCGCCATCGGTCTTTTCGTAAG
Source organism: Desulforhopalus singaporensis (assembly GCF_900104445.1). Classification (GTDB taxonomy): domain Bacteria; phylum Desulfobacterota; class Desulfobulbia; order Desulfobulbales; family Desulfocapsaceae; genus Desulforhopalus_A; species Desulforhopalus_A singaporensis. The sequence continues at coordinate 155,454 of NZ_FNJI01000002.1, forward strand.
TATACATTCAGAAAACCAGATCATCAGCCTCATTACCACCGTCGTAATCTGCTGGCTGTTTTACCTGATCGGCTCGGACGCGCTGATCGGATTTTTCGGAAACAGGAGTTCCGAGATACTGCAGCTGCTGGGCAGCGGATCGCGATTTGAATCGATTACCCGCGGGGTTGTCGATTTTCGCGACCTCTACTATTACCTCAGTATCACCGCGGTATTTCTCTGTCTCAACCTCTACGGGCTTGAGAAAATTCGCTGGGCGTCCAATCCCACCAGTTCCATCCACCGACGCCTGCGCCTCTGCTGTGCGCTGATTATCGCCAACCTCATCGTCGCCAACTTCTGGCTGGCACCGATCACCAATTTCCGCAGTGATATAACCTCGAGAAAAATCTATTCCCTTTCCGACGGAACCCGCAGCTACCTGCAGCAGCTCAAGGAACCCCTGCTTATCCGCGGATATTTTTCTCCGCAGACCCATCCGCTGCTGGCGCCGCTGGTTCCCAGACTTCGTGACCTGTTAAAGGAATACGCCATAGCCGGAAAAGGCAAGGTTCGCGTAGAGTTCGTCAACCCTATCGAGAATCCTGAGATGGAAAGAGAAGCCGGCCAGAAATACGGCATACGCCCCGTCCCGTTCCAGACTTCGAGCAAATACCAGGCTTCGGTGACCAACTCATACTTCGATATCCTCATTACGTATGGCGACCAGTTTGAAACACTTGGATTTCGGGACCTGATCGAGATTAAAGCCAAGGATGAACAGGATTTTGACGTAGATCTGCGCAACCCGGAATATGACATCACCAAGTCCATCAAAAAAGTGCTCTACAGCTACCAGGGCGGCGGCGACATCTTCACCACCCTGTCCCAGCCGGTCAAGTTTATCGGCTATTTTTCCGCGGATAAGCGGCTGCCAAAGGAACTGGCTGCGTTTAAAAAGGAAATCATGGTCCTGGTCGACGACCTTGCAAAGAAGAGCGACGGCAAACTTGACGCCACGATCATGGACCCGGAGGAAAATGGCGGCGAACTGGCGGATAAGCTCGAATCACAATACGGGTTCAGGCCGATGAGCGCGAGCCTGTTCGACCAGAATACCTTCTGGTTTTACATGACTCTTACCAGCAACGACCAGGTAGTTGAGATACCGCTCCCGGAATCTTTTGACAAAGAAAGCCTCCAAAGATCGTTCATGAGCGGTCTCAAACGTTTTGACCGTGGGTTCACCAAGACCATTGCCTTCAACACGCCTCCATCGCCGCCACCGATGCCGCAATACGCAATGAGGCAACCATCCGGTCCGCAGTTCAACGCCCTGCGCGAAATACTCTCCCGGGAACATATCATTACCGAGGAAGACCTGAAAAGCGGCCAGGTGGCCCCCGAAGCAGACCTGCTGCTGGTGGTCGCGCCCGAGAACCTTGATGAAAAACAGCTCTTTGGTATCGATCAGTTCCTGATGCAGGGTGGCACGGTGATCATCGCGACCTCATCGTTCAATGCGTCATTTACCAACAAGATTACGCTGGCAGAGCAGTCGTCGGGTCTGGACAAATGGCTCGCCCACAACGGGGTAACCATCGGCAAGACGATGGTTCTCGACCCAAAAAACAGCACCTTTCCCGTTCCCGTAGAAAGAGATGTCGGGGGATTTACCGTCAGAGAGACCCATATGGTAAACTATCCGTACTTTGTCGATATCCGCCCTGACCAGATGAACGACAACAGCCCCATAGTTACCGGTCTGAATCAGGTGACGATGAACTGGCCATCACCGATTACAGTCGACGAAAAGAAAAACCGGAACCGTAAGGTCACCCCGCTGCTCAACAGCTCGGACAGGAGCTGGCTCTCAGGTTCAAACGAGGTCCAGCCCGATTTCAAACGGTACGACGAGCTCGGGTTTCCGGTCGAAGGCCAACAGGCCAGCCATCTTCTGGGTGTCGCCATAGAAGGGAGTTTTACCTCCTATTTTGCCGGTAAGCCGTCCCCCTTGAATACGGCGACGGCTGGTGGGGATGATGGTCCGCCACCAAAAGATGGTGACAGCAACAACGTTCAATCCCCCGAAAAGGAACTGATCGTCCGGCAGGTCGACAAGTCTCCCGGTTCGTCCAGAATAGTAATCTATGGCTCAAACTGCTTTTTAAACGACACCACTCTGGGCATCAACTCAAGTGCCATGCAGACAGGATATCTGGAGCCGATGCAGCTCATTGCCAATACCATCGACTGGGCTCTGGAAGACCAGGGTCTTCTCGACATTCGCGGCAGAAGCCATTTCGCCCGTCCGCTTGTTCCCATGACCCGCGATATGCAGCTGTTCTGGGAATACCTCAACTACGCCCTGGCGATCCTGGGCCTGGTACTGGTGTGGATTGTAAAGACCGTTGTAAAGAAAAAGAGCGGTGCAAGACAACTTGAACTCCTGCAACAACTCGAGGGGAGGATGTGACAATGATCAAGAAAATAACATATGCAGCCGCGATCCTGCTGGTTATACAGGTTGGCCTGACCCTGTTTCTCAACACCAGGCCTACCGGACTTGAAGTGGGTCAACCCGATTCCTTTTTCTCCCGCTTCAGCCAGGGAGATGTTACTTCGCTCACAATAACCGATGATGACGGCAACAAACTCGCTCTTGCCAGAAAAAATTCGGACTGGTTTATCGATCGTGACTACCCAGTCCCGGTTGACAACACCATGGTAAACACCCTGCTGGAAAAACTCGCAAAAGCCAGGACGGGTCTAGCCGTGGCCACATCATCCGGTTCAGCCAGGCGGTTCGCCACTGCCGATGATGATTTCAATCGCCATGTCATTGTGAAAAAACAGCAAGATGTTGCCGCAGATTTCTATCTCGGTACCTCCGCGGGTCTTCGCCAGAGCCACGTGCGAAAATCCGGTGAAAAAGCTGTTTTCACCATTGCCATTAGCGATTTTGAGATGTCAACGGCCGAGGACGACTGGATCGATAAAAATCTTGTTAAAATAGACGGACACCAGCTAACGGAAATCGGTGTCAGGAAAATAGTCCTGAAAAAGACAGATGCCATATGGGAACAGACCGAGCCCGAAACAGCCGCTCTCGATCAGGACAAAGTCGGTGAGCTTGTGGATACCGTGACCGGATTCACCGTACGGCATATCTTCAATCCCGCCGAGGTCTCGTCGCTTTTTGCCGGTGCCACCGCCGAACATATTGCGATAACGCTCGACAACGGCAACAAGCTTACCTACTCGCTGGTAAAAAAAGATGATTCCTACGTCCTGAAAACATCAGACAGCGATCTCTATTTCGAAGTGCCGCCGTGGCAGGTGGAGCCGCTTGTTGAACTTGACCCGGAACAACTCAAGGCAACGGCTAAAAGCAAAGATTCCGGCGCTGAACCGGTTGCTTCCAGCGGGACCTGAGATTCGGCGCCGCCCAGGGCGTTGTCTTTTTTCTTCACATCAGACAGCGCCCCGGGATTTTCCTTGAGCCTGCCGGCTACCCCCACCGGTGACTCCCGACCATGTGTTGATGAAAAAACGGACTTGACTTCCCCTTCGAGTTACAACGCAAGGTTATATTTTTCCCGCAGTTTCCGGTGGCGAAAAACCGATGCGGACGCGGCAGTGAAGAGGGCAACTCCGCCGACAATGAGCACCAGGCGGCCCCACGGCAGCCCCGCATCCTGTCGCCATTGCACCAGGATATAAAGAGTCCTCAGCCATTCCGCCGCCGCCAGATAGATGAGCACCTGAATGGTCCTGACACTCCATTTCCTGGTCCAGAACAGCAGCAGCGGAGCCAACAACCAGCAGAGGGTAAGTAACTGGTTGCCCATCCTGGTAAAATGGGCGGCTATCAAAAGAAAACTGAAGAACACGGGCAGCAGCCTGAGAAAATTCATATCCAACCTCCGACAGTTCATTGCGGTGAGCGGAGAAAAGCGGCCCGGACATTATCCCAATCGGCGCCACACCACATAATATTTTTATTTTCAATATGTTGCACAACTTATCTCTATTTTATAGCATTGACCGGACATTTCCTTGACCCATGTCAATAATTTCTTTCTCCCATCGGCTTTCACTCCCTGCGCAGCCGGTTTTATCGGTGTTATTACTGTGCCGCAGCAGCTGTGGCGTACCGGAAAAAAAACCAGGTCTTATGGCGACAAAGACGGATTTCACGAAAGTGATGGCCGTTGCCGTTATTTTCCGACACGGTTGACACTACCCGGCCGATGTTATTGATTGAAATAACTATCCAATCGTGTATATGAAAACAACACCGGGTAATTATCAGAGCTATGGGGATGTGTTATGGTCCGCAGGATAAAATCGCTTTTTGCCAACGTTCAAGCCCTTGAAACCGTGCTGGTCACGGTTCTGGTCGTTCTTTTGCTGAGCGGCTGCATCGGTGTGACCAAACGAGACGACCTGCCGGTTGCAATCCCTGAGAACTTCTCCGAAGGCGGGAGAGTTCCCTATGACCGGAAATGGTGGCTCGAATTCGACGATCCCCAGCTGCAAACACTGGTCGAGCAGGCCTTGGGCGGCAACCTCTCCCTTCTGGCGGCAAGTAACCGTATCGCCGAAGCACGGGCGATAGCGGCAAAGGCTGGCGGCGATCTCCTGCCTCAGGCAGAGGCGGCCGGCTCTGTTGATTCGGTGCGCGATCATCGCCGGGGGAGCAGTGCCGACTCTTTTGTTCTCGGGATCGGCGCATCCTATGAAATAGACCTGTGGGGAAGGCTTGACGCCACCAGGAACTCCCTGGTCCTCGAATCCGAGGCCAGCGAATCAGACTATTACAACGCTGTTGCCGACCTGAGCGCCCAGGTCGCCACCGTCTGGTTCAGACTGTCCGAGGCGTTGCTGCAAAAAGACCTGTTGCACCGACAACAACAGACAAACAGTAAGCTGCTTGAGCTGATAACCACACAATACCGTTTCGGCCGAGCCCAGGCGGCAGATGTACTGCAGCAGACACAACTGGTGGAGGGGGCCAACGCCGATCTAGCGTCGGTGCGGCTGGATATAAAGCTTCTCAATCATCAGCTTGCCGCCCTGGTCGGAACCATCCCCGAAAGTGAGCTTCCAGCGCCAGCGCTTTTACCCGAACTTACCGCTCTGCCCGTAACGCCCCTGCCCGCCGACCTGCTCCTTAAGCGACCGGATGTGCAAAGCCGCAGGAAAAAACTGCAGGCTGCCGATTACAGGGTCGCGGCCGCTGTTGCCGACAGACTGCCGCGGCTGTCGATATCGGCCGATATTTCAACCGGAGGGAGCAGGAGCAGCGACCTGTTCTCCGACTGGTTCACGTCGCTTGGCGCCAACCTGCTCGGCCCATTGATCGACGGCGAAAAACGGGCAGCCGAAGTAACCAGGACCAGAGCCGTCGCCAGGCAGAGATACTACGAACTGGGCCAGACAATTCTCAACGCCCTGGTTGAGGTGGAAGACAGCCTTATACGGGAAAAGGAGCTGCGAAACGTCATTGCCAGCCAACAGATTCAACTGCGGCTTGCAAAACAGACAATCACCCAGGTCACCACCCGCTACCGCCAGGGTGCCGAGGAGTACCAGCGGGTACTCCTGGCCTTGATCTCCAGCCAGAACCTGGAACGGCAAATTCTCACAAGCCACAGACAACTCCTGGCCAACCGGGTCGAACTCTACAGGGCTTTGAGCGGGAGAATCGACGGCACCTGGACAGCACCGCACAGGCAGCCGGATAGACAATCCGGCGCGATCCCCGAATCATCCCCCCAGTTACCCACGCTTTTACAACAAAAAGGGTGCGAATATGCCGACACCGCAACAGAGTAAACAACCAGCGAACCCGCAAGGGAAAAAGAAACTCTCCACCGCCGCACAGGCAGTGGCTGTCTTTCTCATTATCGGTGGTGCGCTGCTGGTGGGGCGCCACTATACCGCTTCCCCGCCCAAGGTCGCCACCGGAAATGTCGTCAAGCGGGTACAGGCCGTTACCGCTGAGGCGGTTGAGGTCGCCTCCGGACATTTCACCATTGAGGCGATGGGTACGATCATTGCCGCACAGAAGATCGATCTTCTCTCCAAGGTGGCCGGAGACATCGTCCGGGTAAGCGATGAGTTTACCACCGGCGGGAGCTTTCACCGGGGAGATATGGTGATCGATCTGGACCAGGAGGATTTCAACCTAACACTGAGGCAACTGCAGAGCGAGGTAATTAAAGCTCAGAGCGATTACCAGCTGGAACTGGGAAACCAGCGGATCTCCAGAAAGGAATATGAGATCCTCGGGGAACAGGTCTCTCCTGAAGAGCAGGAGCTGATGCTGCGCAGGCCGCAGCTGGCCATCGCCGAGGCAAACCTCATGGCCGCCCGGGCAAAACTGGACCAGGCGCAACTCAACCTTGTGCGCACCAGGATCACCGCCCCCTTCAACTGTGTCGTGCTCAGCAAAAACGTCGACGTGGGAAGCAGGATAAGCCAGGCGACGGCGCTGGCCCAGCTGGCAGGCACCGACGTTTTTCACCTGGAATTGACAATTCCCACCGGACAGCTTGAAAGGGTCGCTCTTCCTGACCGAAATGACGGGGTCGGCTCCAGTATCCGCGTATTTATCCAGCAGAAAAACGAAGCTGGGAAGTGGCGCACAGGAAGAATCATCGGGCTGGCACCCGGGCTTGAACCAAAGGGCAGGATGGCGGTGGTTATCGGTGAAGTGGCCGATCCGCTGTCGCTGTTGCCGGAAAATAAAGACAAGACCAGGCTACTGCTCAACTCCTATGTCCGGGCGGAAATCGACGGCAAGGAGTTTTCCGGCCTGCCGCAGATATCCAGGGCCTATCTCCGGGATAACAATACGGTGTGGCTGCTCACCGGGGATGGCAAGCTTGAAATCAGGGAGGTCAAAACGGCCGGGTTGAACCGGGACAAAATTATCGTGTCTAAAGGACTTTCCGGCGGCGAGCTGCTGATCACCTCCGACATAAACAGGCCTATCGACGGCATGGCGCTGAAGCCGGTCCGGACCGAGAAGACACCGCAGATCCAGGGTCCGACACCGGACTCCGGGGTGTCTGCCACCACACAACCACAACAATAAGGGGGCGGCTTTGCAGACTGTTTTACCTAAACAATCACCCCAGTCACCAGGCGGTGGTGTTGGTTGGATGTTGCACAACCGGGTCACCCCGAATCTGCTGATGATCATTCTCCTGCTCGGCGGTTTCTACATGAGTTCGAAAATAACCAGGGAGGTGTTCCCCTCCTTCGAGCTCGACTATATCTCCATCCGCGTCCCCTATCCCGGAGCGAGTCCGGAGGAGGTTGAACAGGGAATAATCCTGGCGGTGGAAGAGTCCATCCAGTCCCTGGAAGGAATACATGAGATAGTTGCGACCGCTGCCGAGGGCAGCGCGCTTGTGAGGGCTGAACTGGAGGAAGACGCCAAACCGCAGAAAGTTTTGCAGGACATCCAGCAGGAAGTCGACCGGATAACCACCTTTCCCGATGATGCGGAAGATCCCATAGTCTCACTTGATGCCATCAAGCGCAGTGTCCTCCAGCTCAACCTTTTCGGCGACACCACTGAAAGGCTGCTGCGCGATACCGCTGAACGGGTCCGTGACCGGCTGCTCCAGCAGAAGTCCATTACCCAGGTGGACATTCGCGGCGGCAGGGACTATGAAATCGACGTGGCCGTTGTCCCCGGCATGCTGAGAAAATACAATCTGACCCTTGATGACATCAGCAACGCGATCGGGAGCCATTCCGTGGAGATCCCCGGGGGAAAGCTGGAGACCGGGGGCGGCGAAATCCTCTTGCGGGTAAAAAACAGAAGCAGCTGGGCGTCCGATTTCGCCCGGTTGCCGATCCTCGCCAGTGAGACGGGAGCGACAGTCCTGCTTGGCGAAATAGGGGTGGTGCGGGAATCTTTTGCCGACGCCACCCGCTCGGCGACCTATAACGATAAACCGTGCATCCAGCTCGATGTCTTTCGTGTCGGCGACCAGACTCCTACCGGGGTCTCGGAACAGGTTAAAACCGCGATGGCCGAGATCGCCAGGGATCTGCCGCCGGGTATAGACTGGGCCGTCTCCAGCGACAGGTCGGAAATCTATAAGCAGCGCCTTGAACTGCTGTTAAAAAACGCCGCCATCGGTCTTTTTCTGGTGCTTATCCTGCTGGGATTGTTTCTTGAACACCGGCTCGCCTTCTGGGTGACCATGGGAATTCCCATCTCGATCCTTGGCAGTCTTCTTTTTCTCCCTTTTTTCGATGTCTCGATAAATATGATCTCGATGTTTGCCTTCATTATATCGCTTGGCATCGTGGTCGACGACGCGATCATTGCCGGAGAAAACATCTATGAATACAGGCAAAGGGGATTTTCCTATGTCGATGCGGCTCTTGCCGGCGCAAAAGACGTCATGGTGCCTATCACCTTCAGCATCCTTACCAACATCGTCGCTTTTCTGCCGATGGCTTTTGTCCCTGGGGTGATGGGCAAGGTGTGGCGGGTGATACCGCTGGTGGTAATCACCGTCTTTACCATCTCGTGGGTCGAGGCGCTGTTTATTCTTCCGTCGCACCTGGCCCACTCGAAAAAAAAAGGGAAAAGTATCCTCTTCGCCCCGATAGTAAGACTGCAGCGCGGTTTGAGCAGCCGCCTGCACCGGTTCGTCAAGAACAGATACACCCCGGGTCTCAGGTTCAGCCTCAGGTATCGATATATAACAGCGGCTGCTCTTGCCGCGGTCCTGATCATCACCTTCAGTTATGTTAAAAGCGGCAGGGTGCGCATGATTCTCTCCCCCCGGGTTGAATCCGACCAGGCGGTTGTCACCGCCACCATGGTGGTTGGCAGTCCACTGTCAGCCATGGAGGCGGCGCGGGACCAGCTGGTTGACGCGCTGGCTGAGGTAGCTGACAGCAACGGCGGCGACCGGCTGGTTCAAGGGGTCTTCGCACTGATTGACGGCAACAGTGTCCTTGTCAACAGCTATCTGCAGCCCCCCGACATCCGCCCTCTCACCACCGCCGCCGTGGTCAGGAAATGGCGCGAGGCGACCGGGGGGATCGTCGGCGCGGAATCGGTACGTTTTGAGTCGGACAGGGGCGGGCCGGGACACGGCGCTTCCGTTTCCGTTGAACTCAGCCATCGCGATATCGCAATCCTCGAGCAGGCAAGCGCGATGCTGGCGGACAACCTGCAGCAGTTTTCTTCCGTCAAAGATATAGACGACGGCTACACCCCCGGGAAAATACAGTACAACTATAAACTCAACCGCTGGGGGGAAAGCCTCGGCCTCACCTCCTACGATATCGGCCGCCAGATACGCAACGCATTCCAGGGCGGTATAGCCGTCCGTCAGCAGCGGGGAAACAACGAAGTGACCGTGCGGGTGCGTTATCCCGAAGACATGCGGCAAAACGAATTCACCATCGAAAATTTTCTCGTTGCCACCCCGGCCGGGACCTATGTGCCCTTAAACGAGATTGCCACCCTTGACAAGAGCCGCGCCTACACCAGTATAACCAGGAGGGACGGCAGGAGAACAGTCACCGTATCGGCCGATGTCAACCCCATCGGGGATTCTGGTATCGTCATGGCCGAACTCAACAAGACGGTGCTGCCAGGGCTCGCCAGGACTTTTCCCGGCCTCACCTACGAATATACAGGCCGCCAGGCGCAGAGAACTGAAAGTGTCGGTAAGCTGGGAGAAGGATTTCTTTTCGCCCTCGGAGCCATCTATTTCCTGCTGGCCGTGCCGTTTCGCAGCTACATCCAGCCGGTTATTGTCATGATCGCGATCCCTTTTGGCATTATCGGAGCTATATTCGGCCACATGTTAATGGACTACCACCTCAGCCTGATGAGCATGATGGGGATAGTCGCCCTGTCAGGGGTCGTGGTGAACGATTCACTGGTGCTTGTCGATTTCGCCAACAAGCAGATAACGCGAGGCGCCGCCCCTCTAGAAGCCATCGCCAGTGCGGGAGAGCGCCGTTTCAGGCCGGTCATGCTTACCACCCTGACCACCTTCGGGGGACTGGCACCGATGATTTTTGAAACCTCACGTCAGGCCAGATTCATGATCCCCATGGCTATATCACTCGGTTTCGGCATCGTTTTTGCCACCCTGATAACCCTCATCCTGGTGCCGTGTCTCTATATGATCGTAGAGGATCTGAAAAAAATGGGCAGGTAGAACCAATCCCCGGACATTGAGGTTCATCTGATTGTTTTCACAATTCAAAGCGTTTGGCCTGCCAATACCGTTTTTGCCAGTACGGATCGTGAATGCTCGATTTTACCACCCCCCTGGAGCTGGAAGCGTGGACGAAAGAACCTTCACCATAATAAATTCCCACATGCCTGGAAAAAAAGCCGGTCTTGAAAAACACCAGATCTCCCGGGCGCAGAGATTCACGTTTCACCCGCACCCCCATCCTGGCCTGCTCATTCACCGTGCGAGGCAGATTTTTGCCAAAAAGCTCCCGGTAGGTGAGCATCGCAAACCCGGAGCAGTCAACTCCGCTGCTTGACGTTCCCCCCAGCCGATAGGGCACTCCCAGCCACTGTCCGATATAAGCGTCTATCCGGATTTTCAGGTCACCGCCGACACTCTGTTTTGGTGTTGACAACAGCTGGTCACCGGACGCAACGTATCCCACCTGGTGGTACCGCAGGCATCCGGCCTGGGCTACTATCAGCAATAAGACGGCGCCCCACCTTGTGGCCGTCCTGAACCACACCACGTTCACTCTGCTTTCCATGTCCCTGTTAAAAAATTTTCTGCAAGCCGCCCGCCGACAGCCAGCGCATCGGCCGACCCGGCGGAACTTTAACCGTTCCAGGCCGTCGCCCCCGGCTGCCACTTCAGAACAGCCACCGGACGATACTCGTTTATCATCCCCGTGATAACTGGTATGATATCATATCCGATTTCAGCACCAAAGTACCGAACAATAAATACGACCAGGCTCAACACACCACAGGGGCTGAACCACAGACAACTCTTTTTAGGAGCAACCATGAAAGCGGTTTTTCTCGATCTCAAAAGCCTTGACGATATTGATCTGACAAAACTTGAGCGCCGTTGCAGCGAACTGCAGCTCTACCACACCACAGAAGCAGAGGAAATTATCGACAGAATTGCCGGCGCCGAACTGGTAATAGTCAACAAAGTCAGGCTGACCAAGTCGGTGTTCGAGAACGCACCTGCCCTGAAGCTGGTCTGCGTCGTAGCCACCGGAACCGACGTGATCGATCTTCAGGCGGCGTCCGACTGCGGGGTGGCTGTCTACAACTGCCGTGCTTACGGCACCAGCTCGGTGGTACAGCATGTATTTTCCCTCCTGCTCTGCCTGCAGACAAACATCATCGCCTATCACCGCGCAGTGCAGCAGGGCCGCTGGCAACAATCCAGCGGTTTCTGTTTTCTCGACTATCCGATCAGCGAGCTGAGCGGCAAGACCATCGGTATTCTCGGTTACGGCACCCTTGGCAGAGCGGTGGCCGAAACCGCCCATGCGTTTGGCATGAAAACAGTGATAGCGACACGACCGGGAGCCCCCCCCGACGATCGGCCCACCCTCGATGAGATACTCCCCGAAGTCGACGTACTCTCCCTTCATTGTCCGTTGACACAACAGACCAGAAACATCATCGACGCAAGGGCGCTGAGCCTGATGAAACCCACCGCAATACTTATAAACGCCGCGCGGGGCGGCCTCGTGGATGAACATGCGCTTCTCTCCAGCCTGCGACAGGGACAAATCGGCGGAGCCGGCATTGACGTATTGTCCGAGGAACCTCCGAAAAATTCCAACCCCCTGCTGGAAGCCTCCCTGCCAAACCTGCTGGTCACCCCGCACATCGCCTGGGCCAGCAGGGAGGCAAGAGAGAATATCATTGAGCAGACGGCGGAAAATATAACTGACTTTCACCTTGGCAAGAGTACCAGACGGGTTGTCTGAAAAAATCGTTTTTCGTCCTGTTTCTGTCACGGCAGACCTCCGGCTGCTCCCTCAAAAGGACCACATTGTGGCGGCTGTGAATTTGAATTTATCTCAATCATAACTATATTTTTCCCACCAAGACACGCGACAGCCATTTCCGGCGGCCCTTGCGGCCAAAGGAGATGGCAACAGGCGGTAAACCCTGACTGTACTGCATGCTTCGTATAACTATTTTAAAAGAGGTTGTGACATGGGCAGAAATAAACTCGACATCAACCATCGGCTCGACTACCTCTCTATCCTTGATGAAAACGGAGTAGCCGTTCCCTCTCTTGAGCCGGACATCGACGAAGAGCTTCACCTGAAGATGTATCGCTTCATGCTGCTTGGCCGACTCTTTGACGAACGGATGCTGGCTCTCCAGCGGCAGGGCCGCATCGGGACCTTCCCCCCCATTTCCGGCCAGGAAGCCGCCCAGATCGGCAGCGTCGCCCTGCTCAAAAAAAGCGACTGGTTTGTTCCGTCCTTCAGGGAGACGGCGGCGGAGCTGATGCGCGGCCGCTCAATGGAGAATGTACTGCTCTACTACAACGGCTACAACGAGGGAACAATCATTCCCCCTGACCAGAAGGATCTGCCGATGTCTGTCCCGGTCGCCTCGCAGATCCTCCACGCGGTGGGGATCGGCTGGGCTGCCGGATACAGGAACAGCGGTGAAGTAGTGATGACTTTTTTCGGCGACGGCGCCACCTCCGAAGGCGATTTCCATGAAGGGCTCAACTGCGCATCCGTCTACAACACCCCGGTTGTTTTCATCTGCCAGAACAACCAGTGGGCGATTTCGGTACCCATAGCGCGGCAGACCCACTCCACCACCCTGGTACAGAAAGCGCTCGCCTACGACATGGCGGGTATCCAGGTGGACGGCAACGATATTCTCGCGGTCTATTCGGCAACAAGGGAGGCGGTGGAACGGGCCCGGCGGGGCGATGGCCCGACCCTGATCGAATGCGTCACCTATCGGGTGATGATGCACACCACCGCCGACGATCCCAAAAAATACCGCAGCCAGGATGAGGTTGAGAGCTGGAGAGCGCGGGATCCCCTGACGAGATACCGCACCTACCTGCTGAATAAGTCGATCCTCACCCCGGAAAAGCAAGAGCGTCTTGAACGCGAGATCAACGATCAGATCGAGAAGGCGGTGGCGACGGCAGAACTGAAGATGAAAGATCTGGGAGATCCCCTGGACATGTTCGACCACCTCTACCAGAGTCTTTCTCCTGAACTGCAGGAACAGAAGAAAAACCTGGCGACCTATCTTGAAACTGCACACCCTGTGACAGGAGGGGAAGATCATGGCTAGGATGACAATGGTTGAAGCACTTAATCTTGCCCTGAGACAGGAAATGGAAAGAGACGACTCCGTCATCCTGCTCGGTCAGGACATTGGACTTGACGGGGGAGTGTTCAGGGTGACCGACAAGCTCATCGAACAGTTCGGCGACAGCCGCGTGGTCGACACCCCCCTCGCCGAAGCGTCCATCATCGGCATGGCCGTCGGCATGGCCGTCCACGGACTGCGCCCGGTTTGTGAGATTCAGTTTTCCGGATTTGCCTACGAAAATTTCCACCAGCTGGAAAACCATGCCGCACGGATGCGGTGGCGCACCAGGGGGCGCCTGACGGTGCCGATGGTGATGCGGGCCCCTTACGGCGGCGGGGTCCGGGCCCTTGAACACCACGCCGAAAGCAGGGAGGCCTACTGGGCCCACACCCCCGGATTGAAAGTGGTCGTCCCATCGGGCCCGAGAAATGCACGAGCCCTGCTCGCCAGCGCCATCCGCGATCCGGACCCGGTAATCTTCTATGAAGCCAAGGCACTCTACCGGGCCTTCCGCGAGGAAGTGCCGGAAACGGAAGAACTGATCCCCCTGGGTGTGTCGCAGGTGGCCAGGCCCGGCAAAGACCTGACCATCATCAGTTACGGCGCCATGCTCCGCCATGCCATTGAAGCGGCGGAAGAACTGAGCAACCAGGACCGGATAGAGGCGGAAGTGATCGATCTTCTCACCCTGTCCCCTTTAGACGACACCCTGATGGCCAGATCGATCGAGAAAACCGGCAGATGCGTCGTCGTCCACGAAGCGCCGAGGAGTTACGGCCCGGCGGCTGAAATCAGCGCACGGATCATGGAAAAATCGTTCTATTATCTTGAAGCGCCTATAGAAAGAGTGACGGGATATGATATTATTATCCCATATTTCAGTCGGGAAAAGCACTACATTCCACACTCCGGGCGCATAGTTCACGCCGCCCGTAAATGTTTGAATATATAACCAGGGAGAATCAATGAGCCTGTCATTCCAGTTGCCCGACCTGGGCGAAGGAGTCCATGAAGCCGAAATACTCGCGATACGGGTAAGGGTCGGACAAGATGTCAAGGAAGGCGACATCATTCTCGAGATAGAAACCGACAAGGCCGCAGTGGAAATTCCCTCGCCCTACACCGGTACCGTAAGCGATATCCTGGTACAGCAGGGGGACATGGCCACAGTGGGCGACACCCTGCTCACTTTTGCCCTCCAGCCCGAGGGTGAAGTCGCCGAGACAAAAGAGGCGCAACAACGGAAAGAACAACCCGACCAGCCACCGGCAAGGACGAAAGGACGCCCCGTTCCCGCGTCCCCCTCCACCCGCAGGCTTGCCAGGAAGCTCGGGGTGGATCTTCACCAGATCTTAGCCACGGGGCCCGGAGGATTGGTCACCAGGGAAGATGTGGAAAACCATGCGCGTCACCAGGCGGACCCATCTGCTGAACCCGTAAAAAAAGACTCCGTTTCCAGCGCCCGGACAGAACCGGTGGCCCCACAGCCCGCTGTGGACCAGGACGAAGAGCTGACAGGAGCAAGCGAGCCTGGAGCGATTGAGAGAATTCCCCTTCGCTCGATCCGGCGGGCAACAGCCGTAAAAATGGCGTCTTCCTGGTCCAGAATTCCCCACGTGTTCTGCCGGGACAATGTCGACATTACCGACCTCGAAGCGTTTCGCCAGAAACATAAACAGGAGATCGAGGAGAAGGGCGGCAGGTTGACGGTGACGATCTTCGCCATCAAGGCGGTGGCCACCGCGCTGAAGAATTTTCCCCACTTCAACGCAAGTCTTGACGAAAAGAAGCAGGAGATCGTGCTCAAGCACTATTTCAACATCGGTCTCGCCGTGGACACTGAAAAAGGGTTGCTGGTGCCGGTGATACGTGATGTCGACCGCAAAAGCATAAAGGAGCTGTCCGTTGAGGTCAACAAGGCGATAACGGCGGTCAGCAACGGCAAACACACTCCCCAGATGATGCAGCAGGGGACCTTTACCATAACCAACGCCGGGGCGCTGGGCGGATATGAGTTTTCGGCAATAATAAACCACCCGGAGGTGGCTATCCTCGGTCTGGGCCAGGGCCGGCTGCAGCCCGCCGTGAGAACTGACAGACGCGGCCGTCAGGAAATTGTCCCCCGGCTGCTTATGCCGATCATGCTCTGTTTCGACCACCGGGTTGTCGACGGCGCGGACGCTGTCAGGTTCCTGCGTGTTGTCATCGATGCGCTCGAAGACCCGGAAGAGCTGTTGATGAGTATGATTTAACCTACAGAAGACAGTGGAGTGCAGTGGTATGGTAATGGGCGATATGGAAATGCGCACCGATCTCCTGGTTGCAGGCGGCGGTCCGGCAGGATACAGCTGTGCGATCATGGCCGCATCCCTGGGGCTTGATGTGACCCTGGTGGATACTTTTTCTCGGCCGGGCGGAAACTACCTGCACCGCCACTGCATCCCGGCAAAAATTCTCTATCGCCTGGTAGAGGGGCTTGAGGAGACGCGAAAGTTGCGCCAGGCAGGAGCCAGGGGACTGGAGCCGGGAGTCGACCTCGATATCCTGGCCGCCTACCGTAAAACAGTCACAGACCGGCTCGCCGAAAGGATTGAGCAGCAGTGCCGGCAGCAGTCGGTGCTGGTGCTCACCGGACGTGTCTTTTTTGAGAGCAAGACATCGGCCAGAATCCTTGACTCGGACATAAACCGACTGCGTTTTGGCCACGCAGTTATCGCCACCGGCACCAGGCAAAAACTGTTGCCGCCAGAATTCTTGGCCGATAACAGTGGAATACTCGACCCGGCAAGGGCCCTTGACTGCGGCCGTATCCCTGAAAAGCTGCTGATTGCGGGGGGGGGACATACCGGACTTGAACTGGGCACCATCTATGCCGGACTGGGAAGCGAGGTCACGGTTATCGAACAACAGTACAACCTGCTCCCAACCCTTGACCGGGACATGGTGGCGCCGCTTGCAAACAGTCTGAAAGACCAGTTTGCCGCTCTTATTCTCGGCGGAGTGATCCAGGAAATTGACAGGACAGGGACCGCCTTCAGGGTGACCTGGAGCAGTCGGGACAAGACCCACGTCGCTGACTACGACTGCGTCATCAACGCGCTGGGCCGACAACCAAACAGTGACGACCTCGGTCTTGAAAACTGCGGCGTTCAGGTCGACGAACACGGCTTTATCGTGACCGACCAGCGCCAGCAGACAACCTCTCCGACTATCTTTGCCGCAGGCGACGTGACCGGAGGGGAGCTGCTGGCCCATAAGGGGATGCAGCAGGCCATTGTCGCCGCCGAAAACATCTGCGGCCGCCGGAGCGTCTTTGACGCAATCGCCATCCCCAACACTCTTCACACCCTGCCGCAGCTCAGCTGGTGCGGGTTGACGCAGACCATGGCCTTGTGCAACGACATCCCCTGCGACATACTGAAATATCCATGGGATCTTGCCGACGGGCCGCAGGTGGACGGCACCCGCGACGGATTGACGAAGCTGGTGGTCGACCCCGGTTCCGGCAGGATACTGGGCGGCGCAATAACCGGAGCCCGGGCGGAATTCCTGATCAACGAGATCGCTCTCGCAACCGAGATGGGAGCCCTCGCCGAGGATCTTGCCCTGACGCTTCATCCCCAGACCGGTATTGCCCGGACCATAAGCGAGGCGGCGAAACTTTTCGACGGCTGAAAAGACTCTTTCTTGAGAGCCGGCGTGTTTTCCAGGCTGGATCGGTGCAGCCGCAGCAGCCACCGGTTTGCATTAACAATGCGCTCAAGATAAAATATATAGTGCAGATTCAAGTTGCAAACAGCATACACCGCTGGTTGCATCCACTCTGGTCCGGCAACTGTCGCTGCCGGCTCAACCATCTTTTAGCAGGAGGGGATATATGCGGATTGTTATTCTCGGGGGCGGAGCGATTGGCAGACTTTTCGGCTCGTTTCTCATCAAGGGTGGCAATAACGTAACCCTGATAGAAAACAACAGGATAACCCTTGATGCGCTGCAGAAACACGGGATCGGGCTTCAGCCGGACAACAGTTCCGCCGAGGAGGTGGACCGCTATCCGATAACCGCCCTGGAGTCGGCTGATTCGATCGATGCTGCCGACCTTGTTCTCGTTCTCGTCAAATCCCAGGCGACGCTCGCCGCAATAAAGGATGCGGCCCACCTGATCGGCAACGACTGTCCCCTCCTCTCGATCCAGACCGGGCTTGGCAACCTGGAAATTGCCAGCCAGATCATCCCCAGAGAAAATATTCTTATGGGGATCACCTTCATGTCCGGGACAGCGCTCACCGAGGGCAAGGTCAGCAAGGGCGCGGGGAACAAGACCTACATCGGTGAAATCAACGGTACCTTCTCCTCGAGGCTGGAGAAGATCAACACCATGTTCAACCGGTGCGGAATAGAGACCCAGATGGTGAAGAGGATAATCGGCCGTCTCTGGTGCAAGGTGCTCACCTACTCTGCGATAAACCCGGTATCGGCAATACTCCAGGTTCCCAACGGGGTTCTTGTCTCCAGGATGGAATCGATCACCCTGATGAAAAGACTTCTGGATGAAGGCCAGGACGTAGCACGGGCGCATTCGATAGAACTGGTCTATCCCGACCTTTACGAGCTCCTCTTTGACGCGTGCGAGAACAGAGCCAACAATCTTTCGGCGATGCTCCAGGACATTCTCAACGAGCTGCCGACGGAGATCGACGCGCAAAACGGTGCCATCGTGAGATACGCCAAAGAACGCAACATCAGCGTCCCTACCCACCAGACCATGGTGGAGCTCATCAAGCTGCAGGAATGTTGGAAACCGGAGTCGAGATAACTGCCTAACGATCCGCCATGGGACACCATTTTGCAGTTGTCACCACCACAATACCTGCGACACAACAAGGGAGAATCCCAATGACATCACAGGAAATTTTTACCAGCGCGCTTGTTTATGAAAGGAAAATTCGTGACCTTTACCGGCAGGCGGTCACCGTCATAGACGACCGGCGGGGCAGGCAGATCTTCGACGCCCTGGCCAGAGACGAACAGTCCCACGTGGATTTTCTTGAGTACAGCCTTGAACAACTGAAGAAAAACGACAATATCGACATTGAAAAGCTGCAGACTCCGATCCCGACCAGAAAGCAGATAGAGGCGGACGTCGACAAACTCAGGACCGCCATCCCCGAAAAAATGCTCGGCGATGTCAAGAGGGTGCTCGCCAGCGCTTTGAAACTGGAAAAGGAGACCTCTGCCTTCTACCGGGACGCCTGTGCCAAAACCGAAGGGGAAATAGAGAGTATACTGAAAAAATTTCTCGACATTGAAGAACGCCATGTGGATGTGGTACAGATAGAGCTTGATCACGCATCAAACAGCGGGCTCTGGTTCAACTTCATGGAAGTGGACCTGGAAGCATAGCCTGGTGCTTGGTGCTGTTTAATGGTGCTGTGATCCAGCAACAGCAGTGGCACCAGACAACCCAAAAGACCATGATAAACTACAGATTCCATCTGTAACTTTCAATCATCTGCAGCAGGAGACGGTAATGAAACTGCGATATTTTTCCCATTCTTCCTTCCAGATAACCACCGACCAGGGGGTGATTCTGCTCATAGATCCCTTCCTGGACGGCAACCCGAACTCTCCCGTCAGCTCGGACGAGGTCAACGCCGACTACATTATCCTGACCCATGGTCACGGCGACCACCTTGGCGACTCGTTCAAGATAGCCGGTCGTACCGACCCGCTGTTCATCTGCGTCAACGAACTTGCAAACTACGTTGCCGCCAAAGGGTTCAGGGCGCATAATATGCATATCGGCGGAGGCTATAATTTCGATTTCGGCAGGCTCAAGTTCACCATCGCCCACCATGGCTCGATGACACCGGACAACACCTACGCCGGGGAACCAGCAGGCGTTGTGCTCACTTGCGGTTCAACCTCCATTTACCACACCGGGGATACCGGTCTTTTCTACGATATGAAGCTGATAGGAGAGATGACCAGGATCGACTACATGCTCGCACCCATAGGGGACAATTTCACCATGGGAATCGACGATGCGGTAAAAGCGGTGGAACTTGTCGACCCCAGAGTCGTTATCCCGATGCACTACAACACCTTCCCGGTTATTGAGGCGGACCCTGAAGAATTCAGGGAAAAAGTCACCGCTATCGGTAAAAAAGCGCGGATCATGTCATTTGGTGAAGAAATCGAGCTGTAAACCGTTTCACCCTAAACCAGATCCATCCGCCGGTATATTTCAATTTTCATGGAGTAACAATGCTTGGTGCCATAAAAAAACTGTTCGTTAACAAAACAGCCAAAACTCCTCCGGCAATAGAAGATCCCCAGATCCCGTTCTGTGTGCTGCTGCTCGAGGCCGCCCACGTTGACGGAGAGTGTTCTGACCTGGAAAAAGAGCACATGATTGCGACCCTGGTAAAGGAATGTGGTATCACCAGATCGGAAATAGACGACTTCCTCGACAAGAGCGATACCGAGCGCAGGGAGTCTGTGGATCTGTTCAGGTTCACCAGGTACCTGAATAACACCATGACCAAAGAACAGAGAATCGAGATGATGGAAGCGGTCTGGCGCATTATTCTCATCGACGGTCATCTCGAACAGCACGAAGACCACTTCGCCCACAAACTGGCGAACCTGCTGCGCCTCACCCACTCGGAACTGATAGGGGCAAAACTGTCAGCCCGTAAACAGCTGGCAAATCAGCACTAGCCGTTTCGGGCTGACCGGACAGTATCGTTCTCCAACCGCTGAAAATTCCCGTTTTGATCAAAACTTACAACCATCCCGACGAGGAGGACGATCATGGGAACAGATCATTCGGAGAGAATTTTAAAAGAAAGTTTCACTTTTGCCCTGTACGTTACTCCCTTGCCGTCTTCAATCTTGAGGTCAAGGGTTTCAACCTCGGCAATACGGAGATCGCGAAGACTCAGGCCGGCGGACTTGATCGCATTCTGTGCGGCATCTTCCCAGCTGTCAGGGCTTGAGCCAACCATTTCAATAATTTTGTAAACGCTTTCAGACATTGGCATTCTCCTTGGTTTGAGGTGAGTAAGATACTTCCCGCCACATGCTGCCCAGTAGTGGTAGCCCGGAGCAGCAGTTCACACCAGAATACTTCCGTACCGATTGAATTTGTTTGAAATGTGTCGAAAATGTTTTAATGACTCATTGTATCGTGAAGCCGCGAAAAAATGAAGGTGAAATTCGATCGAGTCGATCCGCCCGCAGATAATTGTTCCGCGGTGCACTATTTGGGGCCGGTCTCTTTTCAAAAAGATTTCAGGTGGTACCGGGACTACTGACAGCGGGAAGAGCGGCGATGGTTACCAGGCCAGACGGGTGGGACCACCCGGTCCGGCCTCCCTGGTGGAGGCCGGACCGGGCTGCGAAAAAAAGCGGGACTATCTCGTAATAACCGTTGTCCAGCGGCCATCGGTTGTCTTCATCGTAGCCGTATTGCCCCCGGTTACAGTTCCGACATAAGTGGAACCGGTATCGTTGTACATGACGAGTTGCTGTGATTCGACGTCAAAACGCCATGTTCCGCCGCCGACTTTATGCTCGCCGCTGCTGGTATAGAGGTCGTAGGAGTGTCTTCCCAGGGTATAAAAATTATACTGGCCGGTATAACTGCTGGTGCCGTCGAATCTTTTTCCCTCCGCGTTCCAGACCCCCTGGACCTGCTCGGCGGTGAGACGAACCTCTCCGTCGCCGCCAGAGCCGCCGCCGGCAGCAAGTCCTATTCCCAGACCGATAACCGCTACCGCGCCGGCGCTGATGCCGACTTTAGCCGAGGTTGACAACCCTGCCCAGGTACCCTCGCCATCCTCTTCCTGTTCGCCATCCGCTTCCTTAGAGGTTGCAACATCCGCCTCCCCGGTGACGACGGCGTCCGCTTCCTCGGTGGCGACACCTGCCGCGTCCTGCTCTTCTATCTGCGCTTGTGCGGTCGGCGTTTCACTTTTTTGGGCAAAGAGATTTACGGGCTCAAGACTCTGCAGGAGAAACAGAGCGGAGACTGCCAGCACAAAGATTTTTGATTTTGCTCCCCAGTGATTGAGTGACGCATTTGAATTTTTCATAATCATGTTTTCCTGAATAGAATTTATTCTTCCAGACCCGGAAACCATGACAGGTCGAGGTTGGGGTGTGTGCGGAGTCAAATCGATGGTGACAGGGAAGCTGTCAACATCAATTCGGCGCCGCCGCAGACGCCGCAAGATCGGCCGGCCTACAAAGGAACCCGTTCCGACAACTACGCAACTTGCCGGAGATTTCGCTTCTTGAGTTTACCAAAACTTTTACCCGCTGCGGGTGCACTGTGGTATGATCCGGGTCAGGCCTGCTAAAACGTGTATTTTAATACTAAATTCACCTGCTAACTTCAACATCAAAAAATATCGTAACCGGGCTAGGTCGGGGTTACACCTGACGCAGAGCCTCGGCGGGCTGCAGTGAGGCGGCGGTAAACGCCGGATGACTGCCGAACAGCAACCCCACAAGGATGGCGGTACCGGGTGCCACCACCAAGCCGGGCAGGGAAATGGCAACATCCCAGCCGACAAAGAACTGGATCAGGTATGACAGGACTATCCCGGACAACACCCCGAAAAAACTCCCCGAAAGAGTCAGGACCATGGCGCCAAGCAGGTAAAATCCGACAATCCTTGCCCGGCTCGCTCCCAGCACCATACGCAGCCCGATCTCCCTGGTCTGCTCGGCGATGTTGGCGAGCATCATGTTCATTATCCCGATTCCGCCTACGATAAGAGAAAGACCGGCTATGGTGACCATGATCACGGAAAAGATCCGCTGCTTTTCTTTTGCGTCGCGGAGCAATTTTACCGGCACCACCAGGTTGATATCGCGCACCCCCCGGTGATTGGTTATGAGGAGCTGGTTCACCTGCCCGGCAAGAGAGAGAATCTGCTGTTCTTTGACGATGTTCAGCGTCACCACCATACCGTCAAGGAGTTCCCGGCCGCCTACCACCCGGGTGTAGGGGACGGTGGCAACCGGACAGAACAGTGAGTTGTCAAAATCAAGGGCGCTAAGACCGGTTCCTTCGGTGAGAAGACGCCCCTTCTGGTGCAACAGTCCGACCACCGTTGCCGCCCGTCCCCCATACCTGATCTGTACCGGAGGGCGTGTCCCGAGCCGCACCGCCAGTTCGTTGCCCATCAGACAGTTGTTTTCCTGGTTGTCGAAATCGGCCTGAACCAGGTTGCGCCCCGCTTCCCGGTAAATGTCCTCGGCAAGCTGCCATAAAGGAGTTATACCGACAACGGTGGCCACCTGAATCCTGGTCTTAAGTCCTATCTCGACGCCCTCCTGCTTGACATACCCGGCCGCGCTGCCCCTGCCGCCAAGCCAGGTCGACACCAGCTCAAGATCATCCTGGGTAATGCCCGTCAACTTCCCTGAGTTTGCCCCGTCAGCGGCGGATGTGCCAAGCGGCTCGATTCTCAGCGTACTCATGCCGAGGGAGTCGATGGTCATCACCACCCGCCGCTTTGCCCCCTCGCTGATGGAAAGCATTGCCACGATCGCGGCAACCCCGATGGCGATCCCGAGGCTTGAAAGAAACGACCTCAGCGGCTGCCGGACCAGGCATTTCCAGGCATCCGCCACATCGACCTTGAGAATATAGAGCATCGCGACTCCGTCTCACCGCTTATCCAGGGACAGAAAGCGGGTCCCGTATGATTTGAGGCTGTGATCGTGGGTAACCATAACCACAGCGCACCCCTGTTCAGACTTTTTTTTCAGAAGATCCAGCATGTTGAGAGAATTTTTCCGGTCAAGGCTCCCGGTAGGTTCGTCAGCGAAAATAACCCGCGGCTCGCGGACCAGTGCCCTGGCGAACACAACCCGCTGCAGTTCCCCGCCAGAAAGAGTCGCCGGGTACCTGCCCCCATCCTTGCCCAACCCGACATACTCAAGAATATCCATACATCGCCGCCCAATCTCCGACTTTGTTATCTTCGGTCCGTAACAAAAAGGCAGGGTGACGTTCTCAAACACCGTTCTATCCATGAGCAGATGGGGGGTCTGGAACACGAAGCCGAAACATTCGCCCCGCAGACGCGATGACTCCCCTGCGGATAAGGTCGAGTAAGGGTTGCCGTCAAAAAAGACCTCCCCCGAGGTCGGCTGGTCCAGCCCGCAGAGAATATGCAGCAGCGTCGACTTGCCGGCACCGGACGTTCCGGTAATCATGACAAAGTCGCCGGGGGAAACCGCAAGGGAGACGCCGTCCAGCACCTCTTTGCCGCTGTTGCCGGAATCAAATGTTTTATGGATATCTGTGGCTATAAGCACGACCCGGTAAGACTGAAACTCAGAATCCCTCCGCAAGGATAATATCTCCGGGCTCAAGCCCGGAGACAATTTCAACCAGCATGCCGCCCCTCCTGCCAAGCTGCACCGCAACCTCATCCGCAACAGTTTCGCTCAGCCGTTTGACGAACGTTTTGTCGTCACGGTAAACGATGCTGCTGATCGGTACGGCAACCCGGTCCTCTACCCGGTCGTAGACGATCTTTATGGTCGCCGACATACCGACGTGTACGCCCGAGGAATCACCTTCCAGGCTTATCCTGGCGGGAAAACGGCGGATATGAGCGTTGTCGTCATCCACTTTTGCCAGAGAGGCTATCCTGGCGACCTTTCCCGGAAATATCCGGTCGGGAAAAGCGTCTATTTCAATTTCTGCCGGCATATCCGTGGTGAGCCTGGTGACGTCGACCTCCCGGACCTGTACGTCGGCCACAAGTTCGAAGGTCCCGGGGATGGTCAGGAACGTCTGCCCGAACCATACCGTGTCCCCCAGCTGAATCTTTCTGCGGCCTGTCTCCCGGGCCACCTCGGCATAGAGGATGATCCCGGCAGCCGGGGCCGATATACTGCAGTTTTCAACATCCTCCACGGCCCGGTCCAGAGCCGTCCGGCTGCTGTTCATTTTTCGGCGATATTTTTCCACCTCCGCCATTTTATTGCCTATGTGCAGCTCAGCGGTACGGCGCGTTCTCTCAAGGTTGCTTTTGGCACCGCTGACCATGAGCTCAGCCTCCCGCACCATCTGCGGCCAGGCATAGGTGTCGAAATTATCAAGCTCGGTCTGCGCCACCACCACCTGCTCTCTTGCCGTCGCGTCCTTATCCTTGGCCTTATCCCGCTCGCTGACGCTCACATGACCCTTCTTCAGAAGAGCGCTCATATCGTCGAGTTCCTTGCTGCATATCTGCTGCTGCCGGAGGGCCTGGCCAAGCTTTTGTTCCAGCATTTTACGCTTGAGCGGGCCGGAACCCTTTCTGATATTCATCGCTTCAATCTCGGCGATTTCAACCTTGCGGACCGCTTCCTCAATTTTTCCCGCCTCTTCCTCCTGCTGCAGAGTAAGCAGTTTCTGGGCGGCGAGATATGTCGCCTCGGCGTCCCGGTAGTCCTGCTCCGCCTTGATTTGAATATCGACGAACGGCTTGGGATCAAACCGGGCCACCAGGTCTTTCTTGCTGACCGTACTGCCTTCCTTGATCAACCAGACAATCTTCGCCAGGTTCCCCTGGATCCTGGAGGTTACCGGGGTTGTCCTGGCCGGACCGATAACCCCCC
Source organism: Desulforhopalus singaporensis (assembly GCF_900104445.1). Taxonomy (GTDB): domain Bacteria; phylum Desulfobacterota; class Desulfobulbia; order Desulfobulbales; family Desulfocapsaceae; genus Desulforhopalus_A; species Desulforhopalus_A singaporensis. The sequence continues at coordinate 180,418 of NZ_FNJI01000002.1, forward strand.
GTTCCACTATCTGCAGCGGGAAACTGCGGCGTTTAACGACATGCTGCACCCCGCCGACTCCGTCGCCATCACGCTCCCATAAAAACAGGTAGACCAGTCCGAGAGCGGCAACAAGCAGAAGCAGAGCGGACAGAATCAGCGGCGGACGGACCATTATCCTCTTCATAGCCGGCACCTCAATTGCTCTCCCCCGCCAACTCCTCTGTTGCCAGGGCCAGGCTGACCCACTGCCTGTTCAGGGTCCCGAGACTGTAGGCCACCTTGAACGCCGCGATGTTCGCGGCGACCAGGGAACGCAGGGAAGTTATCTCGGCATTGGAGTACTCGCTCTGCGCGTCGATCACGTCGAGATTACTGCCAAGCCCCTTTTCATATCTCGACCTGGCAAGCTCCAGCGCCGCTTCGGCCTGTTCCTGTTTCATCCCGCTGAGCCGCACCTCCCGCTGTTCGGAGTAGTAGTCCTCAATGGCCCGGCGAGCCTCCCTGTAAATCCGGTTCTTCAGCCGGCTTCCCTGGCGCCTGAGCTTATTGCTGACCATTCTGCCGCGCACAAGCGCCTGTTCTTCACTCAAGGTATCCAGCGACGAGAGCAGCTGGAGCTGGACCGACCAGTTGGTGATATCCAGCTCAAGCACCTCATCGGCGGAGTCCCCGCTTCCTTTCTGTTCAACGGTGAAGCTGAGCCCCACATCCGGCAACAGATTACGCCTGAGTCGAGACAGTTCCTCCTGCTGTTTGTCGATTTCAACCAGGTGCGCCTGCCAGTCGTACCTTTTTTCCAGCAGCTGGTCTTCCCATTGCTCTGGCATGACCGGGGAAACTTTGCTGATGCGGTTATCGACTGCAATGTTAGTGTCATCTGAAAGGCCGAGAATGTCACGATAATTATCCCTTGCCGTCTGCAGTTGCCGCTGCCGCCGCTCCACATCGCTTTCGGCATCGAACACCGCCATTTCGGCCCGATAGACATCGATCTTCGACACCAGCCCCACTTCCTGTCTGGAACCCGCCATCTCCAGATGGGCCTGGCTGCGCGACAACGATTTTTGGGCCGTCTCCAGCAGCTGTTCTGCCAGAACCAAATCATAAAAGCTCTGGATGGTATTTAAAATGATCGTCTGCCTGTCTCTTTCGCCCCTGATGGTCTCCAGCTCATTGTCCAGCTCAGCCCGGGTCACATCGCTGCGGTTATACTGTTTTCCCCAGCGCCGCAAGATTCCCTGCGCCACCCGCACGTATGCTTTGGCGTTCTTTGAGTTCTCGATAACATAGTCGGAACCCTCGTCGATGGAATTGCCCACTATACCATATGCGACCGAGGCGCCGATATCCGTTTCCCTGCGCATTTCAATCCCGACCTGCTGCGCCCCGATACCCTGGGTGACCCCAAACGAGGTCAGCGGCACCACCTTGGTATCAAACCTGTGTTCTGCACTCTCTACATCCATCTCGCTGAGCCTGATACGGTCTTTGAGGTCAAGGGCCATGTCGCTGTTGGCAAGGGCAATTTCAAGGGACTCAAGAATGGTCATCCGGTCGGACGAAAGGGTACCGCCCCTCGACTCATGGAGCGACAGAATCGACAGTAAACAGCAGATGGTGATAATTTTGGCAAGACGTGACATCACAGGGATCGTAGCCGGGATAGAGATGATAACGGATCGTAAAAAAAATAAAACCTGCCCGCACTCTGCGCGAGGCTGGCGATAATTCGGTTGAGAGTAGCACCACACCCCCTGGGATGCAACTTTTTTCACCGGTGTCCCCTGTTCGCAGGAACGGTATGGTTAAACGGGGGACCTATCTCTGTTTTTGATCGGAGCGGATCAAAAGCCGGGCCAGCAGCGAGCCGAGATCCTTTCGCTCAAGACGGCGCAATCCCGCGTCTTCAGCAAGCTGCATCGCTTTTTCATACATCCGCTGCGATATCGGGTGGCTGCAATCCTCCGGCCCGTCCCCGCCGCTATATTCTCCGCATGGACGATACTGGTCCATGATGTTGAGGTAACAGTCCCTGGAAATGGTCCGGGCAAGAAAACGAACCAGCTCCCTGGTATCCTCAAGCCCGTTTGGCATCAGCAGGTGACGGACCAGAAGGCCGCGTTCGGCAACGCCCGACGGACCCACCACCAGGTCTCCCACCTGACGCTGCATCTCGACTATGGCCTGCTTCATCCTCACCGGATAGTCGGCGCAGCCGGTATGCGCCGCGCTGCTTTGAGCGCGGAAAAATTTTGCGTCGGGCATATAGATATCGACAACGTTTTCCAGCAGCACCAGACTGTCCACCTTTTCATAGCCGCTGCAGTTGTACACCACGGGGACCGTAAGGCCTGAGCCGACCGCGACGATAAGCGCCTCAAGGATCTGCGGGATCACGTGGGTGGGAGTGACAAAATTGATATTGTGACATCCCCTGTGCTGCAGCAGGATCATCAACTCCGCAAGCCCGGACGCATCAACTTCGGTGCAGTCAGGGTCGGAATCCCTGCTCAGGCTGTAGTTCTGGCAAAACCTGCAGAGCAGGTTACATCCACAAAAGAAGATGGTTCCGGAGCCCTGTGATCCGACCAGGCAGCTTTCCTCGCCGAAATGGGGACCATAACTCGCCACTCTTGCATATCGGCCGGTTCGGCATACCCCCGCTTCTCCCTGAAGCCGGTTCACTCCGCACTCCCTCGGGCAAAGAGAGCACGACTCCAGGAGCGCAACCGCCCGCTTGGCTATCTGGCGAAGTTGGCCGGTGTTATACAGTTTTACATAGGAACCGGTCATGATCTTTTCCTCAATCAATACCTCCGCTTTACAAAACATCATTTCATAACCATTGTAGCATGGTTTATGATATTATTTATGGATTTGTAATCCGACGGCTTCGCGGTTCTGTTCTGCTGCGGAACACTTAACCTTTTTTACCGCATCATTTTCAGGCCGCTGCTGCGAAAAAAAAGCAGAGCGGTCGGAGAAAAACAGGAGAAACAACATGTCGAGCAGTTTTGGTACGCTTTTTAGAGTCAGCACTTTCGGAGAATCCCACTGCAAAGCGGTAGGAGTTGTGATTGACGGCTGCCCCCCAGGGCTTTCCCTTACCGAAGACGATATCCAGCCTCAGCTGTCCAGGCGACGCCCCGGCCAGAGTGCGATCTCAACAGACCGACAGGAGCCCGACCAGGTGATGATACTCTCCGGTACGGAAAACGGCAAGACCCTGGGGACCCCCATCAGTCTGCAGGTTGCCAACAAAGACCAGCGCCCCAAGGATTACAGTTCCATGCGTGACATCCCCAGACCGTCCCACGCCGACTACACCTACCAGGCCAAATACGGCATCCGCGCCTCTTCAGGCGGCGGACGCTCCAGTGCCCGGGAGACCATTGGTACGGTGGCTGCCGGCGCGGTGGCGGACAAAATACTCCGCGAAACATACGGTATCGAAATTGTCGCCTGGGTCAGCAGTGTCGGGGAGATAGAGTCGCAAGCCGCAGACCCCGAGACCATAACCCGGGACCAGGTGGAACAGACTACCATCCGCTGTCCCGATAATGAGGCGGCCTCGCGCATGGAAGCCTATGTCGCCGACCTCAAGGAGATGGGCGATTCCATCGGCGGTGTCGTTAATTGTGTCATCAGGGGTGTTCCGCCGGGAATCGGCGAGCCCACCTTTGAAAAACTTGAGGCTAAACTGGCCCAGGGGATGCTGGCAATCCCCGCCACTAAGGGATTTGAAGTCGGTTCCGGTTTTTCCGGTACCCGCCAGCGCGGTTCAATCCATAACGACCCTTTCACCTTCAAGGACGGCAGGCTTGGCACGGTTACCAACAATTCAGGCGGCATCCAGGGAGGTATCGCCAACGGCGAACCGATCACCCTGCGCATCGCCTTCAAGCCACCGGCAACCATTTCCCTGCCGCAGGACACCGTCGATTTTGTCGGAGAGAAAGCGGTGCTTGAAGCAAAAGGAAGACACGATCCCTGCGTGGTGCCGCGGGCGGTGCCGATTGTAGAATCGATGGCGGCCCTGGTGGTGATGGATATGGTGCTGAGGCAGAAAGCGCGGCAAGCTTTCGCCCACATGTTCTGACACCTGCAACCGGCCTGCTGCAGCGTTACTGCGTGATGCTGCAGCAGCCACCCTGGCAAAACAGAGAAGCGGCCACGAAAAAGTGTTCCACTCCTGATAGTTACCACACGCAAGGGAGGATCTGGCTATTTCCTCCCAAAAAGACGACTTGCCAACCTGCCACTCACCTGGGTCATGAAATAATCGCCCCGGGAGCCGATGGCCCAAATAATGCTTGAATCTCATCTCTAAACGAGCTAAAAAAAAAGGTTTGGGTGCAATTGCCCGCACGGTTTCATTGTTTTCGTGGTAATTGTTTTTATTAGATACGTCCGGATAGATATACGATTATCGTTGTATCTTTTCCGGCGATATTTTTTTGTGGATTGACAAATGACTCCCAAACGTTCATCCTTCAGCTGGTATCTTGACCGCCTTGCCCCGCCGGAAGGGCTCCTACTGCTTATTCTGAGTGTAATCGTCGGTGCAACCACCGGCCTTGCCTCGGTATTTTTCGTCGAACTGATCTTCGGCATCCAGGACTTTTTCTACGGCAATGTCGTCAGTTTCATTCCCGGTATCGGCAAATGGATCTATGTAATCGTCCCCGTAATCGGCGGTCTGCTGGTCGGCCCGTTGATCCTGTTCGCCCAGGAAGCCAAAGGCCACGGAGTACCAGAGGTTATGCAGGCTCTCGTGCTTCGCGGAGGACGCATCCGCCCTCGGGTCGCAGCTGCCAAGATCACCGCGTCGGCACTCTGCATCGGCACCGGCGGCTCCGCCGGACGCGAGGGTCCTATCATCCAGGTCGGCGCCGCCCTCGGCTCGGCTCTGGGGCAGGTCCTGCATCTTTCCGACGAACGTATCAGAAACCTCGTGGCCTGCGGAGCCGCAGCGGGAATTGCCGCGACCTTCAACGCGCCTATCGCCGGCGTCGCTTTTGCAATCGAGGTGCTGATGTGCGGTCTGCAGATGCGCGCGTTCGGCAACGTGGTCATCGCCGCAGTCTCCGCTGCGGTTGTGAGCAGAACCATTATCGGCGATAAATTTGCCTTCCAGGTTCCCGCCTACCACATCAACAGTTCCTATGAGATGGTGCTCTACCTGATCCTGGGGCTCACCGCCGCCCTGGTGGGGATCATGTTCATCAAGATGCTCGACTTTTCGGAAAATCTCTTCGACGACTGGAAAATGCCGCAACTTGTCAAACCGTCAATAGGAGGGCTGTTGCTCGGCCTTCTCGGCCTGGTGTACATGAACCTGCCCAACCTGACTTTTCCCGCAGGTTCCGGAGCCCACGGCGGCGGTCTGGACACCCCCATTCCGCATATGTACGGTGCGGGCTTCCCATTTATTGAAGCGGCGATCCAGAACAACGCCGCCGTATGGATACTCGTCGTTCTTATATTCCTCAAACCGCTTGCGACCTCGTTTACCCTGGGTTCCGGAAATTCCGGGGGTGTTTTCGCGCCGTCACTTTTTATCGGTGCCATGCTTGGCGGGGCCATGGGACATCTTTTTTCCAACCTGTTCCCTTCGATCGTCACCAACCCGGGAGCCTTTGCCCTGGTCGGCATGGCCGCACTCTTTTCGGCGACCGCCCGGGCACCGCTTACCGCAATGCTCATCGTGTTCGAGATGAGCAACGACTATTTCATGATTCTGCCGCTGATGGTGGCAGGAGTTACCGCAAGCTATTTTTCCCAGTGGCTTCACCCCGAATCAATCTATACCATCAAGCTTGCCAAACGCGGTGTCCGGTTCTTCGAGGGACGCGATATGGACATAATGCAGGGCGTCAAGGTGAGCGAGGTTATGAGGAGCAAACCGGTTACTATCCACAAGGATGCGTCCTTTTCCGAGGTGATGGCTCTGTTCCAGGAGACCAACCTGCTCGGTTTCCCGGTGCTCGCCGACAACAACAAGCTGTGGGGCATCATCACGCTGCAGGACATTCACCGGGAACAGTCAAAAGAAAACTTCAGTTCCAAGGGCCTCAAGGTATCCGATATTGCGGTTGAAGAAGCGATAACGATCTTCCCCGACGAACCGATCTGGCTCGCCATCCAGAAGATGTCGCCGAGGGACCTGGCGAGGCTTCCCGTGGTCTCAAGGGATGGCAGCAACAGTCTGTGCGGAATTATCAGCCGCAGCGACATACTTCGCGCCTACGATGTCGGTCTGGTACGTAAACAGCGGGGCCATATCGTCGAGCATCAGGTCGAACTGAGAAAAGCGAAAGAAAACGGATATGTTGATTTCGTCCTCAAGGAAGAGGACAGCTGCAACAACGCCCGGCTCAAAGACCTTGACCTGCCGGAAACCATCAACATGGTCTCGATCAAGCGCGGCGGGCAGATGATTATTCCCAGAGGGGACACCACCCTGAATCCCGGAGACGTCATCACCGTCTACGGAAAGCTCAAGGATATCGAAAAAATAAAGGATCTTTTGAACTCCTGCGTGCTGAAAGCGCAGTAACATCCTGACAGACAGGGCCCGGCCTGGACGGTTCTTAATCACCGTCCAGGCCGGGATCTTCAACCCTTGCCAGCAGCAGACCGCCTGCCGCGAACAATACCAGAATAGACAAGAGCCCCCAGCGGCTCTGACCGGTGGCAGCGGCCACAAGGCCCATGAGAAGCGGTCCGCTGATCGCCGCAAATTTTCCGAACACATTGTAAAACCCGAAGAATTCAGCACTTCTTTCCACCGGGATCAACCTGGCAAAATAGCTCCTGCTCAACGCCTGCATCCCGCCCATGGCGGAGGCGATCAAAAAAGCCACCGCCCAGAACAGACAGCTCCGCACCAGCGGTTGCAGCTCAAAGCTGAGGCAGAAGCCCATGACGGTTGCAACGATGTAGATGGCGATCCCGCAATAGAGCATGTTTTTTACTCCGAAACGACCCGATAACCAGCCATAGACGATGGTAGAGGGAAAAGCCACAAGCTGGATAAAGAGCAGCACCACCAGCATCATTGCCGGGCTGAACCCGAGATCTATTCCGTAGGCGGTGGACATTGAGATAAGGGTTCCAATACCGTCGATATAAAAAAAGTACGCGGCGAGAAAAACAAATATCTGGTGGTGGCTGCTGATCTCCAGAAAGGTTGCCGCCACCCGCCTGAGTCCGTAAATGACAGAGCCGTTGCCATCGGCAGTACGGTATCGCTGCCTGACGTTGAGTACCAGCGGCACCGACAGCCCCAGCCACCAGAGTGCCACGACAGCGAACCCCATCCTGGTCTCGTGCACCGGCAGTCCCCCGGAAATTCCGGCAGAAAATATCAGCCCGATGATGAGAACAAACGGCACGACGCTGCCCACGTAACCGTACCCGTACCCCAGCGCCGATACGCGGTCCATCCGCTCATAAGTGGCCACATCGACGAGAAATGCATCGTAGAATATATTGGCGCCTCCCCAGCCGATCCTGGCGATTACCAGCAGGAATAGACAATAGAGCCACTGGTTGGCCCCGACGGTTGTGAGAAGCAGGGTAAAACCAACCCCCAGCCCCAAAAAAAACAGTAAAAACTGTTTCTTTCTCGCGCCGTGATCCGCCATCGCCCCGAGTAGCGGGGCAAGCAGCGCCAGGACCAGTGCGGACAGGGAATTGGCAAACCCCCACCTGGCGGTCGACTCCGCCCCGCTCATCGTCACCGCCACCACATCCTTGAAAAAAATCGGCATGAGAGCGGTTATGATCACCAGCACAAAAGCCGAATTGCCGACATCATAGAGCACCCAGCTCAGCTCTCCTGCACTCAGCTTGAACCTCTTTTTCATCCGCTCCCCCTCTTGTTTCGTGCAGCAGCCGCCTGCTACCGGTGTCTGGAGATCCGCAATCGGTACGGACTTGACTTAAATAGCCACAATATGTATATGCTCTGCTCAGACCACGTCTTTTCCGCAAATTTTCAATTTCATCCACCCTCACGTCATGCACCTTCTTACCTGTCTCTCTTTAGTGTTTACCACGTTTCTCTGGGGAGGAACCTTCGTCGCCGGTCGGCAGCTTGCTGGCTCGGTTGCCCCCGAACATGCGGCGTTTCTGCGGTTTGTGATCGGTTCTGCGGTACTGCTGCTCCTTCTTCTGGCAAAAGAAAAACGTCTGCAGCTTCCTCCTCCAAGACTGTGGCTTCCTCTTTTTCTGCTGGGACTCACAGGGGTTTTTGCTTATAACGTCTTTTTCTTTAAGGGGCTGCACTATATAAGTGCCGGCCGCGCATCGCTGTTTATCGCCTCTACCCCCCTGGTGATAACCCTGCTCGGCGCCGCCCTTCTTCTTGAAAAACTCACTTTTGCCAAAGGTTGCGGGGTGATCACATCTCTTATGGGCGCGGTCATTGTCATCAGCAACGGCCATCCGGCAGAACTATTCTCCGGTATTTTCGGCCCCGGCGAATTTGCCCTCATCGGCTGCGTAATAAGCTGGTCGGCATATTCCCTTATCGGCAGATCGGTGCTCAAGTCCATGACGCCGCTCTCTTCAGTATGCTACTCATCAATAATCGGCACCTTGCTGCTGCTGCCTCCGGCGATACATACGGATCTTTTTTCCCGGGTAGGCTCCCTCACTCCCCGGGACTGGCTCAACCTCAGCTACCTTGGAATACTCGGCACCGCTGTCGGATTCTCCTTATATTATCGGGGAATAGAAAAAATTGGGGCCACCCGGGCGAGCGTCTTTATCAACCTGGTGCCGGTCTTTGCCCTGCTGCTTGCGTGGGTGATCCTCGACGAGTCGATAAAACCAGCGGTCCTGGTCGGCGGCCTGCTGGTGCTGTGCGGGGTGACTATCGCCAATTACCGCCGCCAATGACATGCTGATCAGGACTCTATTTTTTTACATTTTTCATATGTTCTGCCGATCCGCCGTTCTTTACCACCATTATGGCCCCTCTTTTTCCGCGACTTGCCCCGCTGTGGGCAACAACGGATACTAGGGCCGCTGGCTCTTTCGCCTGCAAGGCTTGTGACAAGGCCTGAATTACTTTTTTTCCATACCTGTTCCTCTAGAAACCTGCTGTTGGCTGGTGACACCACTTATCTGATCACAGCGCAGAAATTCTCATGCAGACTGCCGCAGACAACGTTTCGTCCGCCCGCAATCGCTGCCAGCCGCTCACCATTTTCCCTGTCTTGTTGCGATTCGACCTTGTTTATATAGAGGATCTCTTCGCCGCGCGCCTTGCCGAAAAGCCCCTGGTCCGACTCGATCATCTTCTTGAGATGATGTACTGATACCAGGTCGCCTTCCGCTGCGCCCGTGAGCTCTGTAAATATCTGCAGCCGGTGCACCAACTGGTCAGAGACCGGCTGGCCGACACTTTGTATATCTACCACCCCCACGGTATGGGTTGCAAATTGCGGCACCACAGGTTCGGTTTTACGCCAGCCTTTGAGAGCTCTTTTGGCCGAGCCGTCGGCCTCGATCAGGACCAGGTCAAATTGCGACACTCTCCGGGCGAGCAACTGCAGGTCGCAGCCCTTTATCTTGTCCTGTCCAACCAGTTGCGGATCGAGGACTCCTGCCACGAAAACCCCTGCTCCTGCACGGGGGCTCCCGCCAAACAGCGTCCCCTCCAGGTCAATTTCATCATAACAGGAGGGGGGCGGGACAAAAATTCTGGTAGTGGTTGTCACCAGTACCTTTTTTCCCAGCGCCTTCCCCTCTGCCGCCAGCCTGAGCATCAGTGAGGTCTTGCCGCCTGCCCCGACAAGCGCGACAATCAGCCTGCCAGGTCCGGTTGCCAGCCCGAAACAGTCAAGAAATTGCGCCCCCTTGGTGGTTACCATGAGGTCATACCTGTTTTTGCCCGCCCGGCCCAGGCGCCAGGAGAATTTTTTCGGCGGTTGCCGGCAGCTGCCGACATCGGTATCCGGTGGCATTGTAGATCGCCTGGACAATGGCCGGAGCCGGGGTGTTGCAAACCACTTCGCCGATTGATTTGGCGCCGAACGGACCGGTGGGTTCATGACTCTCTATGAATTCGACCCTGATTTCCCCCACATCCTGACGGCTTGGAATCTTGTATTCCATAAAGGAGCCGGTGGCAAGCCTCCCCCTGGCCGAATAGCGGACATCTTCGTAGAGAGCGAGTCCTATCCCCATGACGATCCCGCCCTCCACCTGAATGCGCGCCAGGTTTTTATTGAGAACAGTTCCACAGTCGACCAGTGCGACGTAATCGACAACGTCGCACTGCCCGGTCATAAGGTCAACCTCCACCTCGGCAAACCCGGCAACAAAAGGTGGCGGAGAAGTTGCCCCCCCGAAAGTTCCGGTGGCGACAAGCTGCTCTTTTCCGGCAAAGGAACAGAGCTTGCCGGCAAGTTCAGAAAGTGTCAGCGACTCGCCTTTTGCCGCCAGGAACCTGCCGTCTCGGTATTGCACCTCATCCGGGGCAACCTCCAGCAGACGGGCGGCGCTCAGACACATCTTTTCCTTCATCTCCAGAGCGGCCCGCAGTGCCGCATTGCCGGTAACATAGGCTCCGCTTGAAGCGTACGCCCCGGGATCGTAGGGCAGGGTATCGAGATCAAAACTTGTCACCACCACCTGCTCCAGTTCCACTTCGAGCACATCGGCGGCCAGCTGACACAGGACGGTATCGGATCCCTGGCCCATATCAGAAGCACCATGGGCCAGGGTAAAAAAGCCGTCTTCATTAAGCTTCAAGGTGACGGAGCCGGTATCGATCCCGGCAATGCCGGACCCCTGCATGGTAACTGCCATTCCGTAGCCGCGTCTTTTGGTTCCGTCCACGGACGTGCGGCACGGGTAGTTCTTCTGCCAGCCGACCAGCTCCTTTCCCCTTTCGATACAGGCGGCAAGGGAGCTGGATTCCAGTCTTGCCGGGTGGCCGGGAGCCGACCCGCACAGGGCGCCGTGACACTCTTTTTCCCTGATCAGGTTATGCAGCCGAAGTTCGGCCGGGTCCATTGCCAGCTTCTCGGCAAGCTCGTTTATGGCCGACTCAAGGGCGAAGGTTCCCTGGGTCGCCCCGTACCCCCGAAGCGCTCCGCCGGGAGTCTTGTTGGTATAGACCGCATGTCCGTGATAACGCCACGCCTTTGCCGCGGCGTAAAGCGGCATGGTTTTCTGGCCGACCACCCAGAACACCGTCGGGGCATGTTCACCATAAGCCCCGGTATCGGAGAGACAGTAGATGTCGACCGCCTTGATGTTACCCTGCCTGTCCGATCCCAGCCGCACCGTAAGCTCCATCGCATGACGGCTGGTGGTACAGCAGAAACTCTCATTGCGGGTATAAACCAGACGGGCCGGTTTACCGGTCTTAACGGTCACCATTGCCGGGAAAATCTCCACCGCCGCCGTCTGCTTTCCTCCAAATCCGCCGCCGACTCGCGGCTTGAGAATTTTTATCCTGCTTCTTGGTATATCCAGCACCCGGGAGAGCAGGCGCCGTACGTGAAAGGGAATCTGGGTGGAGCTCATCACCTGCAGCCTGTTGTTGACATCGAAACAGGTGGTCGCACGATAGGTCTCCATCATTGCGTGCGCCTGGGCCTGGGTCCGATACCGGCTTTCCACCACCACCTCGCAGGACGCCAGGACCGCTTCCACATCGCCCTGGCCAATGGTGTCCGCTGCGGCAATATTTTTGGACGCAACACAACCGATATCGAAATTGGTGTGCGGCTGACTCCTATGAACCAGTACCGGGTTGCCGATGGCTTCGGCCGGGTCGAGTACCGGGGGCAGCACGTTATAGGTCACCTGAATCTTTGCTATCGCCTCAAGGGCCGTCTTTTCGTCCACGGCGGCGACGATCGCCACCTCGTCTCCGACATACCTCACCCACTTATCGAGAATTCTGCGATCATAGGGGGACGGTTCGGGAAACGACTGCCCGGCCAGGGTAAAAGGCGTATCGGGCACATCTTCATAGGTGAGGATACACTCCACCCCGGGAACAGCCAGCGCCTGTTTTTTATCGATGGCGACGATTTCAGCCGACGCATGGGGACTCCTCAGAAGCTTTACCGTAAGTGCATTGTTGTTGATATCGAGGTCGCTGGTATAGGCCGGAGCTCCCTTGACAAGAGCTATCCCGTCTATCTTTGGTATTTTTCTACCGACGTGGCGCATCATTTCACCCCCATAAACTTCCTGACGGCCCGCAACTGCCCCTTGTAGCCGGAACAGCGGCAGAGGTTCCCGGCAAGATAATGATTTATCTCTTCATCCGTGGGGTTTTTCAGCTCCCGTTTCATGGCAAGTACGGTCATGGTAAAACCGGGACTGCAGAATCCGCACTGTTCAGCGCCTTCAGCGACCATGAATTCGGCGAAAGCCCCGGCTTCCTCGGCGACAGCTTCGATGGTTGTTATTTCATGTCCGGAAACCCTGCCGCTCAAGGTTGCACAGGCAAGTACCGGGCTGTTGTCGAGCCATACCGTGCACAGGGCGCAGGAGCCGGTTTCACATCCCTCCTTGACCGAAAGATACCCGTACCTCCTGAGCGTCCTGGCGAGAAATTCACCCTCTTCTATTTCAAGAACCACGTCCCGGCCATTTATCCTTGTGTCAATCCGCATCATTTTCCTCCTCCGGCTCCCGGGTGTGCTGCAGTTGCATGAGCGCCCTTGCCACCAGCACCGGACATATCTTCTTCCGGTAGAGCCCGCTCCCCCGGGGATTGTCTCCCAGCGGCACCTCCCCGGCCGCTATTGTCCCGGCCTCGCCGGCGGTTTTTTCGGACAGTCCGTACCGCTGGATATGGTCTGCGGCGCCGTCGGCGAAGACAGCCCTGCCGGGCCTGCTGCCGACAGCTATACGAAATCTTTTTTTCCGCCTGGCCGCCGCTACGTTCAACACCGCATAATCGGTCGCCGATCTCCTGACGCTGACAAAAGCACCGTTTATGCACGCCGTGGAAAGCACGATCCTGGTCAGGATGTCCCGCACCCCCCTGCCCTCAAGGTAATCCTTGAGCATCATCCTGCCGTGGTGATGAAAAACCAGCTCGGCGTCAAGCGCCATCAAGGCGGTTACCGGGTCTGAAAAGGCAAACCTGCCGGCCACCGACCCGCCGATGGTCGCCCCGCGGCGAAACTGTACCCCGACTATATGGGCAACACTTCGCCCCAACATTCCGCCGGCCAGGGAGTTGATGTGGGGGTCGGTCTCAAGATCCCGCAAGCTGGTCATGGCACCTATTTCAATAACGTTTTTCGTCCTGGTTATCCTGTTTAACCCGAGCCTGGTCAGGTCTATTGCCGTCCCGATCTTTCTGTTGCCAAGACGAAGATAGCCGCAGCCTCCCAGCACCATGCTGGTGGGATCGGCAAGCAAAAGAGTATACGCCTCGTCAAGATCTGAAACAAAGACATGCTTTTCTATCTGGAGCATAGGAAGTTACACCGCTGATTTTTTTTGAGTCATAGCCGAATATTTCACCGGTTGCGGCGGCCTGCCGGAGGTGAACATAAGATATTCCGGCCAGCCGGAATTGACGGCCGCTACCACCAGTATAAAGGCTTACCCCGGGATATGCACCAAGAAACGTTCCCCGTGATCCAGGGCCCTCGGCGCCGAACCGGTCGCGTGTTACAACAGTCAGGCGGCTGCACCTAGTTTTGCTGCCGCTGACTGGCGATGACCGCAAGACCGATATGAAGTAACCGCTCAAGGGACAGGCTGTCCAGGGTTTCTTCTAATATTTCCTTTCTTGCCCGGAGGATAAAATCACTGCACAAGCCGCCCGGCTCCAGTTCGCTTCTCACCGCTTCCAGCAACGGGTTCCTCTTTTTTTCAAGTTTACGGCAGTCCTCAAACAGAACGTCCAGGCCTTCCTGCAGGTGGTGGTTCTTCAGGGTCGTGCGGTAGTAGTGTTCCAAGGAGCGGTTGAACTCACACGCCTTTCCCGTTGGCCGCAGCGGACGGTTGGCGGGGGTGGAGGCGGCTGAGCGTATCAACTGCTCGGAGACCCCGGCCGACTCGCCGCAGAGCTTACTCTCAAGAGAGCCAAGCTCCTGCTCCATGCCAAGGGAACTGACGAGATCGGCCCCGTCTTTTCTGATAAGCTTGACAAGGGCCAGCCTGTAATCCCGTACCTTTACCTTTACATACCCCTTATAGCGGGTGCTTGGCCGATGGGAACAGACCGTCGCGAGGATCTTCTGCATAAACAGGTTGCCGCTGTCGCGGTAAACATAGAAGCTGGGGATGCCGATGGCGCTGCAGAAAAAAATCTGCCGCCGCTCGCTCTCAATCGACGGTTTGTCGGGGATGTCCCCATGGACGACCTTCGACTCGAGCACGTATCTGCTGGCCAGGGCGGTGACAAGGTTCTGCATGGCCACGGCCCCCGCCATATCCGACTTCAGCGACGGAAACAGCGAGTAGCTTCGTCCTTCAAATCCGGCATAACCGCATTCGCTGAAAATTCGCTGACGATAAGGCAGATATGTGGTCATAGCCGCATCGAAAACTCCCAGACCGGCAAGCTCTGTTTTCAATTTTTCCTGGTTTCCCATGATACCGTTCAGGGCCGGACTCGTCTCTGTCGACAAGAGCGTCACCAGATAATCCACCAGGCGGAAATCCGGAATTATGTCGCCTTTCAGGCCCAGTAGCCTGGCAAGCAGAGAGTCGGCCCAGGCTGAACCGAATGGGGTGACGGTCCGACCCAGAAAACTTATATCGGCTTTCTTTTTCCAGCGTCGCCAGATCATCCTCAGATGGGTGAAATCGAGCTCGTGGGGCAAAAAGCCGAGCATTTTTTCCGGGTGGAAATCCTTGAAATCAACCCCGAATGGAGCGGCGCTGTAGGCATCGACAAAAAGAGGCAGGAAATGTTCGATAATTTTAATGACCAGGTCGCCGAAATACTTTTCGGCTCCCGGGGTAAAACAACCGTTATCCTTTTCGCCAAGGCTCGTGAGCAACCGGCTGCCGAGGGAAACGTGGGTGCCGTTGTTGGCCAGACAGGTGTTGGAGGTGTTGGGCAGAACACACAGGTTCCGGGTTATTATCCCGGCATTTTTCAACTTGTTGATGGTATTGAGCTGACTCCTTGAGAGGGTATCGTGGCAAAGTTCCATATACCGGTGTTTCTCCTCACCCCGATCCCAGCCGGACAGGCACGGGCTGATGAAAAGCTGCCGATAAAACTCGTCGGGGACGACGTTGTTGAGAAACTTCTGCCGCACCGGGGCATGGGGCGCCGCATAGAGAAGACACTTCTGCCCGGTCCGCTCCAGCCCGAGACTCTTGTTGGCATACTGCACCAGCAGCTGGCAGAACAGAAGCGTCCGCGCACTCTCCCTGGCGGCCAGCTCGCCGATTTCGCCATTCACCGCCGATGGTATGGTAAAGCTCAGTATTTCCGGGGAGATATTATCGCTGATAAAATTATCAAGCAGGGCTCTGCCGGTGTCGAAAAGAGACGTGGCAATCGTTTTACGACGACTGATTGCGTTGGCAAGGGACAATTTGAGAAGATAGCTTACCGGAAACCGCAGCTGTTTTTCCCCATCATGGTCACAGTAGAACCGGTCGAGATCCCCCCGCTGCGGCGAATGGGCCAGCGACTTGTCGGCCAAAAAATCCCTGGCAACAAGCTGCCTGGTCCACGGCGTCAGCCGGTGCCTGGGAAACCTCACCCAGCTGTTTTCCCAGACTCCGGTCTCATTCTTGTCCATAAAATCACGCAGCGACCCGAGACAGGCCCCCGACAGGTCACCGATTTCGGTACGTTCGACGATATTTTTGTAATAGGTTGACTCACCAATGGTAATCGGCAGGTCGACCCGGCTGCGGTCACCTTCGACAGCCACCTGCAGCTCGTACTCCATCCCCGCACTGGAGTCCGCCGCGCCAAACGGTTCCCCCCCGAGCCGGACCAGTTCCCGCCTAAACCGCGCAAACTCAGACTGGATCTGTTCGGGACCGATATCAACGGCAAACTCCTCTCCCCTGTTGACGGCACCATCCGCCATTTCCTGCGTCAGATTCAACAGTGTCGCCTCCTGATCCACAACACTCTTTTGCATTTAACAGCCACCCCCTTTCGCCACCGCATCGCCGGAGACCACCGGGTACAAAACCCAAGACCGCTGTTATCCGGTCCGTCCGCACCACAGGCCAACTCCTGAGCAGCTGCGGCAGCGGAGCATACGGGAACCAAGACCAACCTTATACACCGGATCGACCTTAAGCAACAACCGGATCGGCCAGTTGTCTGATATTTTCGCCAATTTTCGCTGTGGGGTCAACAGGCGCAGCTCACCATTACCCCAATCCCCAAAACTGCAGCAGGAGTTCGCCGATAATTCCGGTTGCCATACCAGGAGAAGAGAAGTAATACGTTGGTATCGGTTTCTCCCCGATATTACGTGAACTATAACAAGCCGCATCGGCCGGGGGAAGCTTTAGACAAGAACGGTAAAGGGTAAATTTTATGACCAAGATCACCCGTGAAAATATAAGCGGAGCAGACAGATTCGATACCCCCAAGGTTCTTCTGTTGTCCATCTGCCATTTTGTCCATGATATCTACTCAAGCTTTCTCGCACCCCTGCTGCCGTTCATCATTGAAAAATTCGGTCTCTCCCTGACCCAGGCGGGATTCATGTCTACCGTCATGCAGCTGCCGGCTTTTCTCAATCCGTATATCGGCAAGGTGGCCGACCGCACCAGTCTGCGCTACTTCATCATTCTCGCCCCGGTGCTTACCGCAGTTCCCATGTCCCTTCTCGGAGTCGCCCCGAGTTACGGCGTTATCCTGCTGCTGCTCTTTTTCGCCGGCATCAGCGTCTCACTCTTTCATGTGCCGGCCCCGGTCATCGTCTACCGGGTGGCAGGTACCAGAACCGGTCGGGGCATGAGTTTTTTCATGACCGGGGGCGAACTTGCCAGGACGCTTGGCCCGATAACAATTGTCGCGGCGGTGTCCCTGTTCGGCTTTGAGGGATACTACCCCATCATGATCTTCGGGATAGTGTCGTCTTGTGTGATGTTTCTCAAGTTCAAGAATATGCCGGTTGTCATTAAGCAAAAAGAGGCTCCTTCCATCCGCAGGACCTGTATTGAGATGAAAAACCTGCTGCTGCCGCTCACCGGAATTCTTTTTGTAAGGGGGTTCATGCACGCATGTCTCACCGCTTTTTTGCCGGTCTATATCATGCAGAAAAACGGCGACGTGTGGCTGGCGGGAATCGGTCTGTCGCTTTTTGAAACCGCAGGTGTAGTCGGCATACTTACCGTGGGCGGGCTGAGCGATCGGTTCGGCAGAAAAAAGCTTTTGCAGTTCTGCCTAATCGTGGCACCGTTGTCTTTGCTGCTGTTTTCTTTCAGCCAGGGCTGGCTCCAGCTGCTCTTGCTGCTGGTGACCGGGTTTTCCCTGTTGTCAACGACCCCGGTTATGCTGGCAATGATCCAGGAGAATTCCCGGGAAGGCTCTTCTGCTGCCAACGGGGTGTTTATGATGGTCAGCTTTCTGGCCAGGTCGGCGGTGGTCGTTGTGGTCGGTTTTGTCGCCGACAAGGTGGGGTTGGAGACAACCTACATCATCTGCGGGCTGATCGGTCTTACCGGTATTCTTTTTGTCAACACCCTTGAAGGAACCAGCCCGGTGCTGCAACAGGAACGGGAATGAGACGGCGGATCCTGGCAACGGTGATCCGTTTTCCCCGCAGAAGACGCAACCGCCGGGGATGACAGTCTTATTTTCAGAAATCTGCGCTAAGGCCTTAGCCCTGACCCTGCAGGGCTGCCCGGCACCCACCGTTCCGGCCAGCCGGAGAAAAACCGAGGCACCGCTTTTTTCCTTAAATGTGTCATAATGTCACATCTTATTTTGACACTTCTCCGTAACGATCTATAATTACATTAACTATTATTTCGGCACATTTCTTGTATTAGAAAACCACGAAAACTTTTGGCCCAAACAGGGAGCAGCGCTTTTCAATACGCCTATTACTCAAGGACTGGTATGGATATTACAAAATTTGCTATTCCGGAAATAATTTTCGGCAGAGGCAGCATGAATCATGCGGGACAATGCGCTTTACGGCTTGGCGCCAAAAAGGTTTTTCTGGTCAGTGACGCAGGCATCGAGCATGCGGGTTGGGTCCAGCGCCTCATGGATATCCTGGAAAAGGAGGGAATCAGATGGATCTATTATCCTGGGGTGACCTCCAACCCAAGAGATTTCCAGGTTGAGCAGGGTGCGGAATTTTACCGTAAAAACGGAGCGGACGTTATCATCGCCATCGGCGGCGGCAGCGCGCTTGACACCGCAAAAGGCATAGCAATTATCGCCAGCAACGGCGGTAAAATACGGGACTACGAAGGCGCCAACCGGGTCCATCGCCCCCTCCCGCCCATGGTGCTGATCACCACCACCGCCGGATCGGGGTCCGACATTTCCCAATTCTGCATTATCACCGATGTGGAAAGGGGAGTGAAGATGTCGATCATCACCCGCACCCTGGTGCCCAACATCTCCATCGTCGACCCGTTGATCCTCAGGACCAAAAGTAAAACCCTCATTATTCAATCGGCAGTCGACGCACTGGCCCACGCCATAGAGTCCTATGTCTCGACAATCGCCTCCCCGTTCACGGAGATGCATTCACTCAAGGCAATCGACCTGATCATCAGATATCTTCCCCACGCCGTTGCAACCCAGTCTCTTGACTCGCTGGAACAGCTCTCCATCGCCTCGGTCAGCGCCTCGATGGCGTTCTCCAACGCCAGCCTCGGCGTGGAACACGCCATCGCCCACTCCCTCGGCGGCCACTTCGATATGGCCCACGGGGTGATCCACCCGATACTCCTTACCGGAGTGATGCGCTATAACATCGACAGCGCCAGGGAAAAACTTGGCGACATCGGCAGGGTCATCATCAATAAAGATCTCGGGTCCGCTGAAAAAAACGCTCTTGCCGGCATTGAAAAACTCGAACAGTTTTTTTCCTCACTCGATGTCTCGCTGCGGCTGCGGGATGAGATATCCGAGGACAAAAAACACTTTCTCAAACCCATTTGTAAACTGGCGGTCAACGACGCCTGTAATCTCACAAACCCCCGTCCTGCCTCATGGCAGGAACTGCTTAAAATCTGTGAGGAAGTCTGGTAATGAAAACTATTACATCCCTTGAAGATCTTATCG
This sequence comes from Desulforhopalus singaporensis, assembly GCF_900104445.1. Taxonomy (GTDB): domain Bacteria; phylum Desulfobacterota; class Desulfobulbia; order Desulfobulbales; family Desulfocapsaceae; genus Desulforhopalus_A; species Desulforhopalus_A singaporensis. The sequence goes on from NZ_FNJI01000002.1 coordinate 199,631, forward strand.
GCATAGAACACTGCAAACTCGGTTTCTATCAGGAGCTGCAGCAGAAAGTCGAGCAGCTGAAAAAATCCAATACCGAACTTGAGAAAAAACGAAAGGAGATCCAGGCGGTGCTTGACGGCATCACCGATCTCATGCTCGTACTCTCCGACGATCTGAGAATACAAAGGGTAAACCACGTTTTTACCAAATGGTTTCCCGGTATCGACCCGATCGGCAAACACTGCCATGAGATTTTTCGGCAGAGCGGCGAAAAATGTAAAAAATGCCCCGCCGTGCGTTCCCTCGACCTCAACGAAATTGTCAAGGACTGCCGTATCTACAAGGTAAACGGTGAATACAAGCATTTTGACATCGTCGCCTCCCCGCTCAAGACAGGCCCCACCGGCGAACGGAAAGTCCTTATTTTCAAGAGGGACGTAACCAGGGACAAGAAACTGCAGTCCCAGTTCAATCAGGCGGAAAAAATGGCCACGGTGGGAGCACTTGCCGCGGGCGTTGCCCACGAGATCAACAACCCCCTGGCTGCCATCAGCGGTTTTGCCGAGGGACTGCAGCGTCGGATAAGAAAGATAAAAGATGATATAGATCCAGAGATTGCAGAGGATTTCACCGAATATACCGAGACCATTCTCAAGGAATGCATCCGCTGCCGGGATATCGTACAGACACTGCTCACCTTCAGCAGGCCGATCGCAGCAACTCTTTCGCCAATCAATATCAATGGCTGCGTAAACGACACCCTGTTTATTCTCAAGCACCACTTCAAAAAGCAGCGGAATGTGACCCTGGTAACCGAGCTGGCACCTGACCTGCCGCTGATCATGGGCGACGAGTCCCAGCTCAAGCAGGTGATAATAAACCTGTTCAGCAACGCCTACGACGCGACCGAAGACGGCGGCGAGGTCCGAGTTGAGACCAGGCCCGGCGCCAAAGGCGGGGTCGAACTTGTCGTCAGCGACACCGGATGCGGAATTGCCAAGGAACATCTGGACAAATTATTCGAACCGTTTTTTACCACCAAAAGGGTCGGCAAGGGAGTTGGCATCGGCCTTTCCACATGTTATTCGATCGTAAACAACCACAACGGTGAGATAACCGTTTCAAGCGAACAGGGAAAAGGCGCCTCGTTCAAAGTATTTTTGCCGGGAACAGAATTGTGATAGACCAGGAACAGTGCACCATACTTGTCATTGATGATGAAAAATCGATCCGCCGGCTGCTGGAAAAAGAGCTGGCCAGGGAAAACCGCAAAATTCTTACCGCAGAGGACGGCAGGAGTGCCAAATCAATCCTCAAAAACCACTGGATAGACGTTATCATCATGGACCTGCGGCTCCCCGATGTCATCGATCTCGAACTTCTTGTCGAGGTAAAGGAGACGGTGTCTTACGTGGAAGTCATCATGATTACCGGCCACGGCGATATCGACAGTGCGGTGGAAGCGATGAAATTCGGCGCCTATGACTTTATCCAGAAACCCTTCAACCTGGAGCGGCTGGACCTGATTATCGACAAGGCGCACCAGCGGGCACTGCTGGCCAGGGAAAACAGAATATTGCGCCACAGCAGGGACTCGGACCGGGACCAGGTGCAGTTTATCGGTAATTCGGCTGCCATCAGGGAAATCAAGTTCCTGATAAACAAGGTTGCTCCGGCCAAGATTCCGGTACTTGTAACCGGAGAATCGGGCGCCGGAAAAGACGTGGTGGCGAGGATGATTCACGAACGGTCAACCTGCGCTGAAAATCCGATGATCATCAAGAACTGCGCCTCGCTTCAGAAAGAACTCGCCCGCAGCGAACTGTTCGGGCACATGAAGGGATCGTTCACCGGGGCAACCGACACCAGGGAAGGACTTATGGCCTATGCCCATGACTCCACCCTCTTTCTCGACGAAATAGGGGAACTCCCTTTAGGGGTACAGGCATCGCTGTTGCGGGTTCTCGAGACCCACACCTACCGGAGAGTGGGGGAAAAAGAAGAGAGAAAGGTCAACATCAGGCTGCTCTTTGCCACCAACAGAAACCTGGCCCAGGAGGTCGAACAGGGACGGTTCAACGAAGCGTTCTACCACCGTATCAACGCCTTTACCATCGAGATCCCCTCACTCAAGGAGCGTAAGGAGGACCTGCCCCTGCTCGTTGACTATTTTCTCATGCGCCTGAGCCCTGACAACAGCCGCTATACCGTGGTGGACAGCGCCATGAACTGTATCCTGCGATACAGCTGGCCTGGCAATGTCCGGGAACTGAGAAACGTCATTGAGCGATCGATCATTCTCGCCGAAAACAATATCATCACCGAAAAATGCCTCCCCCGTGAACTTCTCTCCATCGCCGAAGAAGCAACAGAAGACCTCTCCCTGGAGTCCATGGAAAAAAAACATATCCTGAAAATACTCAACTTCTTTGACGGCAACCGTCAAAAGACGGCAGAAACCCTGGGCATAAGCAGGAAGACTCTTTATCGCAAGCTGTCAGGATACGAATACTGACCCCACCTTCTTTTCGTCGGCACCAGGATAAAATTCTTGCAGACGCAAGACGACCAAACCGCCGATTTTCTTCTCCACGACAAAGACCTGTTTTCGGACAGGTCTTTTTGACCCATGTCACGCCAACACCGTGTCATTTTGACCCACACCTGCGTAACATATCGAAATGTATCGGTTATAAAAATTCTTTTCGCAAAATGAGCAGCTCCAGCCATTTTTCTCTCGGCTTCATTGTGACATTATGGCTCTTTGCCTTACCCCGCAAAACCCACAACGCACTGTAATTGCGTCTTTATTTATAATGGCATGCAGATTGCTACTTAGTTGGTGCGCAGAGATTGGATCCAAGAGGTTACAAAGGTACACAACGAAGCAAGACAAATCTTACCCAAAAGGAAGGTACATTATGGCAATTCGTGAAGAAGTATACGGTTATTTCATTCCCAGCGTAACTTTGGTAGGTGTTGGTGCAGCAAAAGAAATTCCTGTAAAGATAGCTGCGTTAGGCGGCAAAAAGCCTCTTATCGTCACTGACAAAGGTATTGTCTCGGCCGGTATCGCAAAGCAGATCACCGACCTGCTCGACCAAGCCGGAATGAAATATGTCGTCTTTGACGAAACTATTCCGAACCCGACCGACACCAACGTCCATGACGGTGTCGACGTGTACAAGAAGAATGACTGTGACTCTCTGATCACCCTTGGCGGCGGAAGCGCGCACGACTGCGGTAAAGGTGTTGGACTGGTTATTGCCAACGGCGGTAAGATTCAGGATTTCGAGGGTGTTGACAAATCCACCAACGCAATGCCTCCTTACGTTGCCGTCAACACCACCGCCGGCACCGCATCTGAGATGACCAGGTTCTGCATCATCACCGATACCGCAAGAAAAGTAAAAATGGCGATTGTTGACTGGCGCGTCACCCCCGGCATTGCCATCGATGACCCGATGCTGATGGTAGGAATGCCGCCCGCGCTCACCGCCGCAACAGGTATGGATGCCCTCACGCACGCCGTAGAAGCCTATGTATCCACCATCGCCACCCCGATGACCGACTCCGCCGCGGAAAAGGCAATCGAACTGATCGCCAAGCACCTGCGTCCGGCGGTCGCCAACGGATCCGATATCGAAGCCAGAGAAGGGATGTGTTACGCGCAATATCTTGCCGGGATGGCGTTCAATAACGCAAGCCTTGGCCACGTTCATGCCATGGCCCATCAGCTTGGCGGCTTCTACGATCTCCCCCACGGCGAGTGCAACGCCATCCTGCTGCCCCATGTGAGCAATTTCAACCTCATCGCCAAGATGGAGCGTTTCGCCAAGATCGCCGAGTTGATGGGAGAAAACACCGCGGGTCTCTCCCCGCGCGAAGCAGCGGAACTGGCACTGGTTGCCATCCGCAAGCTGTCGGCAGACATCGGTATTCCAGCCGGCTTGATCGAGCTTGGCAAGCGTTACGGCAAGGAAGTAAAAGCAGCGGACATAGCGACCATGACCGCCAACGCACAAAAGGATGCCTGCGGCCTGACCAACCCGCGTATCCCCAGTGACGAAGACGTGCAGGCGATCTATACCGCCGCCCTGTAATTATTACCCCAGTACCCGGAGACCTGTAACCCATGTGGCCGGGGTGCACCGCCCACTGCACCCCGGCTATCTATTTAAACAGAGGAGTGAAAATGGCTGAAAAAATATTTCGCGTAGATATGACAAAACTGCGCGTAAAGGTAGAAGAAGTTCCAAGTGAGTGGATGGGACTCGGTGGACGAGGTCTCACCTCGACAATCGTTGCCACCGAGGTTGAACCCACATGTCATCCCCTGGGTGCCAACAATAAGCTGGTTATCGCCCCCGGTCTTCTTTCCGGAACCCCGGCGGCAAATTCCGGGCGGCTCTCCTGCGGCGCCAAAAGTCCACTGACCGGAACCATCAAAGAGGCAAATGCAGGGGGAACATCGGCCCAGATGCTCGCCAAATTAGGCGTAAAGGCCATCATAATCGAAGGCCAGCCGCAAGACGACGGTTGGCACAGCCTGCATGTAACTGAAGACGCCGTCACCATCAACCGCGAAACCGAACTGGTCGGCAAGGGAAACTACGAAGTAGTATCCGTTCTGAACCAGAGACTTGGAGAAAAATGCGGCGTCATCTCCATCGGCCAGGCAGGTGAGTTCAAGATGAGCGGTGCCAACCTGTCGGTAAAGGACCCGGGATCGAGAATAAGATCAAGCGGCAGGGGCGGTCTCGGTGCCGTTCTCGGCAGCAAGAAAATCAAGTTTATCTCGATAGAACCGTCAAACAACAAGCTTGAACTGGCCGACCCGGAAGCATTCAAGACCGCCAACAGAACCTTTGCCAAAGCGCTGGCCGACAACCAGATCAGCCAGGCGCTGGCGCAGTACGGCACCAACGTTCTGGTTAACATCATTAACGAATCAGGCGGGTTGCCCACCAGAAACTTCACCACCGGCCAGTTTGACAAGCATGAAGAGATATCCGGTGAAACGATGCACGACACCATCGTCGAACGCGGTGGCAAGCCCAAGCACAACTGCCATCCTGGCTGCGTGATCAACTGCTCGCAGATTTACAACGACAAAGACGGCAACTACAAGACCTCCGGCTTTGAATACGAATCCATCTGGGCCATGGGCGCAGACTGCTGTATCGACAATCTCGACCATATTGCCGAAGCGGACTACCTGATGGACGACATCGGCCTCGACTCGATCGAGACCCCTGTCGCTTTTGCTGTGGCCATGGAAGCCGGCGTACTGGAATTCGGTGACGGCCAGGGAGTACTTGACATCCTCAAGAACGATATTACCAAAGGGACCCCGCTCGGACGTATAATAGGCAACGGCGCCGGGAGTGTCGGCAGAAGTTTCGCCGTTACCAGGGTACCGGTTGTCAAAAACCAGGCTATTCCCGCCTATGACCCCAGGGCCATCAAGGGTATCGGCATCACCTACGCCACCTCGACCATGGGCGCGGACCATACCATGGGATACACCATCGCGACCAATATCCTCGGTGTCGGCGGGAGTCTCGACCCGCTGAGCAAGGAAGGGCAGGTGGAGTTGTCGAGGAACCTGCAGATAGCCACTGCGGCGATAGACTCCACCGGGATGTGTCTTTTTATCGCTTTTGCCGCGCTCGATGACGAGGCGTGTCTGCCGGCCCTGATCGACATGATCAATGCCCGATTCGGCATTTCCCTGACCGCGGACGATGTGACCAACCTCGGCGCGACCATCCTCAAGACCGAACGTGCGTTCAACACCGCCGCCGGCTTTACCTCAAAAGACGACCGGCTGCCGGAATTTTTCAAACATGAGCCTATCGCACCGCACAATGTGGTCTGGGACATCGACGATGCCACCATCGATTCATTCTGGGATTTTTAACAATCCCCTGTAACCAAGAGCTGCAATCACTCCTCGCTGTGGCGGGTCCCAGGACCCGCTGCAGTGTTTTTGCCCCTCACACCTTGAGGAAACCGAGAATACTCTCCCCCGCCTTTCTGCCTTCCGCTATCGCCGTCACCACAAGGTCGGAGCCACGCACCGCATCTCCTCCGGCGAACACTTTCTCACAACTGGTCTGGAACAGCAATTTACCTTCACAAGAAGTCTTTATGAGCCCGTTGGCGGTGAGTTCGATGTTATGCTGCATGAGCCATGGGGGAGGGCTCGGTTTAAAGCCGAAGGCCATGATCACGCAATCAGCCTCCAGAACGGTCTCTGTACCACCAAGCGGCTCAGGCTTTCTACGCCCCCTCTCATCAGGTTCGCCGAGGGCGGTTTTCACCACGGAGACGCCGACCACGTCGCCGTTTTCGTCTGTTTTAACAGCAAGCGGCTGCAGATTCCAGAGGAAGCGGACCCCTTCATCTTCGGCATTGGCGACCTCCCTGACCGAACCCGGCATATTATCGCGGTCCCGCCGGTAGGCGCAGACCACCTCCGACGCTTGCTGCCGCACCGCGGTACGCAGACAGTCCATCGCCGTATCCCCGCCGCCCAGCACCACCACCCGCTGGTTCTGCAGATCGATATAGGGGTAGTTGTTGCGCCTGCCCCCCATAAGATGATCGGTATTGGCGATCAGGTAATCAAGCGCATCGTAAACCTGCGGCGCATTCTCCCCCGGAAGTCCCGCCCGGATGCAGGTGTATGCGCCGGTACCGACAAAGACAGCATCATACTCTGCCAGCAGCCGGGCAAATTCGAGATCGACTCCTATCTCGACCCCGAGGTTGAATTTTATACCCATCCCGGTGAAAATTTCCCGTCGGAGCGCCATCACCTTTTTCTCCAACTTAAAAGAAGGAATACCGTATGTCAGCAATCCCCCTATTTCCGGGTGTTTATCAAACACTACGGGATTGACGCCGTTGCGGGCGAGGATGTCGGCACACCCCAACCCCGCCGGGCCGGCGCCTATCACAGCCACTTTCCTGGTGCTGGGAGCAACTTTTGAGAGATCGGGCCGCCACCCCATCTGAAAAGCCGTATCAACTATATATTTTTCAATGTTACCGATGGTGACCGCACCATAGTCGGTGTAAAGGGTACATGCTCCCTCACATAGACGGTCCTGGGGACAAACCCTGCCGCATACCTCCGGCAGACTGTTGGTCTGGTGGCACAGTTCGGCCGCCTCGACGATCCGTCCCTGGTTGGCCAGCTGAAGCCAGTCCGGGATATAGTTATGAACCGGACATTTCCATTCACAGTAGGGATTGCCGCAATCGAGGCAGCGGTCGGCCTGCATCTGTACCTGATTTTTCTGAAACGGGTTATAGATCTCCACAAATTCGTGACGGCGCCTGTCTATTCGTTTTTTCTGCGGATCGACCCGTTCGACTTCGATAAACTGAAATACATTCTGATTCATACCAACCCCGTTTCTTTTACCGGTGTCACATGGACACCGCACACAAACAATAATAGTCTTTGCCCGGCCCTCTCAGGTTTTTACTCCGCTGGTCGTAACCCGGCTGCAATAATCGCTGCAACACTTGACGCCGTATATGTTCCCGGCCAACCTCAGAACACTACGGCCAGTGTTTCTTTGGGCGAATTGCCGCGGCGGCCAAGCAACGACTCGACATCGGTAGTCCTTGGCTTGACCAGCTTGAACAGCTCGGCGAAGTGTTCATCAAACCCCGCCAATATCCTTTCCGCACGCAGACTTCCCGTCTCCTCGAAATGGCGGTTGACGATTGCCCGCAGGTGCTCACGAAGAACCGCCCTGTTACCCAGCTCCAGCACCTCCACCAGCTCTTGGTTCACCCTTGACGCGAAAGCTCCGGATTCATCGAGTACATAGGCGAATCCCCCGGTCATCCCGGCGCCGAAGTTGACACCGGTCTCCCCAAGGACGGTTACTATCCCGCCGGTCATATATTCACAGCCGTTATCGCCCAGCCCCTCCACAACCGCTTTGGCCCCGGAGTTACGCACCGCAAACCTCTCGCCCGCTGTTCCCGCACCGAAAAGCGTCCCGCCGGTGGCCCCGTAGAGACAGGTGTTGCCGATGATGACCGCCTCGTGGCTCTTGTAGTTCACCCCGACCGGGGGCCGGATTACAAGTTTGCCGCCGGCCATGCCCTTGCCCACATAATCGTTGGCGTCGCCGGTGAGAATCATCTCAAGTCCACCCACGTTCCAGGCGCCGAAACTCTGCCCGGCGGTTCCGTTGAAAAAAAGGGTCAGTGGATGATCGGCCATCCCCTTGTTACCGTACCGCCTGGCAATTCTGCCGCTCAAAAGAGCCCCCACGGAACGGTCTGTATTGCTTATGGAAAAGGTTCCGGTTGCGGCCGTTCCCGCCTCAACCGCCGGACCAAACCGTTCACCAAGCTGCAGGTTGAGAGCTCCCTGGTCATCGGGAACATTGTCTTCCTGAAAGTACAGAGCCGACCCCGGCACCGCCGCGGCCGACTCGAGCAGGGGGGCAAGGTCGAGTTTGTGCTGCCTGGCGGTACTTCCTGTAAGCTCTGCCAGCAGATCGGTCCGGCCGATGAGGTCGGTGAGCCTTGTCACCCCCAGTTCCGCCATGATCATCCGCGTCTGTTGCACCACGAAACGGAAATAGTTCATAACCATCTCCGGTACGCCACCAAAATATTCCTTTCTCAGGGTTTCATCCTGGGTGGCGACCCCGGTGGCGCAGTTGTTCAGGTGGCAGATGCGCAGGAACTTACACCCCAGCGCGATAAGCGGACCGGTGCCAAAGCCGAAACTTTCCGCCCCCAGGATGGCCGCCTTGACGATGTCCATGCCGGTTTTCAGGCCGCCGTCCACCTGGAGACGCACCTTGTGTCGAAGCCCGTTGGCGACCAGTGCCTGCTGGGTTTCGACAAGGCCGAGTTCCCAGGGGCTGCCCGCATACTTGACCGACGTAAGCGGACTCGCTCCAGTTCCTCCGTCGTAACCGGAAATGGTGATAAGATCCGCATAGGCCTTGGCCACCCCGGTGGCGATGGTCCCTACCCCTGGTTCGGAAACCAGCTTTACACTGATCCGGGCGTCGGGGTTGACCTGTTTGAGATCGAAGATAAGCTGGGCGAGATCCTCGATGGAATAGATATCATGATGGGGCGGCGGGGATATCAGGGTTACCCCCGGGGTGGAATAGCGCAGCTCGGCGATCTGCGCCGTAACCTTATGTCCCGGCAGCTGCCCGCCTTCCCCGGGTTTGGCACCCTGCGCCATCTTGATCTGGATGACATCGGCATTGACCAGGTAGTGCGGTGTCACGCCAAATCTTCCCGACGCCACCTGCTTGATTCTGGAAACCCGCTCGGTGCCAAACCGTTCCGGATCCTCCCCCCCTTCGCCGCTGTTGGAAAAACCGCCGAGTCTGTTCATGCCGATTGCCAGAGCCTCATGGGCCTGTTGGCTGAGCGCCCCGATGGACATTGCCGCAGAGTCAAACCGCTGATAAAAATTTTCCGCAGCCTCGACCTCGTCAATGTCAACTGCCTTTTCAGTCGTCCTGATTGCGAGAAGGTCGCGCAAACACGCCACCGGGCGATTATCCACCAGGCTGGCGTATTGCTGGTAATCGTCGTAACTGCCGGTCCTCACCGCCTTCTGCAACGCGGTGACCACGTCGGGGTTGTAGGCATGATACTCCCCCCCGTAGATATACTTGAACAACCCTCCCCGGATAAGGGGCTTGTGTTTTTTCTTCCAGCCGTAATCGGCGAGCATTTGCTGGTCTTTCTGGATATCATCGAACCCGGCGCCTCCGATCCGGCTGGCCATGTTCCCCAGAAAACAGTCGGTCACCTCACGGCCAAGCCCCACCACCTCGAACAGCTGCGAACAGCGATAGGAGGAGATAGTGGAAATCCCCATCTTCGAAAAAATCTTCAGCAGCCCTTTATCAACGCCCTGCCGGTAGTTGCAGATCGCCTCTTTCAGAGTTGTTTGCACCATCTTCTCCTCGACCAGGTTGCCGAGGGTTTCGTAGACGAGGTAGGGATAAATTGCGGTGGCGCCCATCCCCAGAAGTACGGCAAAATGGTGGGAGTCGCGTACCGAAGCGGTCTCGACGATGATGTTGGTGTCACACCGCATTGCATTTTCCACCAGCATCTTCTGCAGCGCGCCCACCGCCACCGGAGCTGGTATAGGCAGGGTGTCCGGAGCTATATTCCTGTCGGAGAGGACCAGCAGCACGGCCCCGTTTTTCACCTCCTGTTTCGCCCTTCTCAACAGCTTTTCCAACCAGGTCCGCAACGAACCGTCCGCCGGATAGTTGAGATCGAGGACCACATGTTTATAGTGGTCCTGGTCCAGCCCAAGAAGGCGTCTGAAATCTGAATAAACGAGCACCGGCGACAGAAACATCACCCGGTGGGCATGGCCCCTGACCTCATCGAACACGTTCTGTTCACGGCCGATGCAGGTTGCAAGCGACATGACATGACGCTCCCGCAGCGGATCGATAGGCGGATTGGTAACCTGGGCGAACATCTGCCTGAAATAGTCGTAAAGACTTCTTGCCGTAGTCGACAATACGGCCATCGGCGCATCGTCCCCCATGGATGACACCGGCTCCTGCCCGGTCTGGCCGAGCACCTGGATGACCTCTCGTATCTCTTCGCTGGTTACCCCGAAAACCTTCTGGTACAGCAGCAGCCGGTCCCTGTCCAGCTCACGGCCGCCGCACTCTTTTGACGCTTCCTGGTCAAAACGAGGCAGCAGGTAGCAACATTTCTCCATCCACTCGCGATAGGGATGGCGGCTCTTCAGTTCCCGATCAATATCCCACGAACTCCATCTCTTGCCGGTCAGGGTGTCGATGACCAGCAGCTCTCCAGGTCCGACCCTGCCTTTTTCCACCACTTCGTCCGGCTGGTAGTCCCATATCCCCACCTCCGAGGCAAGGGTCATGAGATTATCGCTGGTGACGACATAGCGCGCGGGCCGCAACCCGTTTCTGTCGAGTCCGCAGGCGGCGAACCGTCCATCGCTCATCACGATTCCCGCCGGGCCGTCCCACGGCTCCATATGCATGGAATTGAAGTCGTAAAAAGCCTTGAGGTCCGCATCCATGTTGGGATGATTCTGCCACGCCGGCGGAATCAGCAGACGAAACGCCCGGAACAGATCCATCCCCCCGGCCAGGAGAAGCTCCAGCATATTGTCCAGCGCCGACGAATCGGAACCGGTCTCGTTGACAAAGGGAGCCGCCTCGGCCATGTCCGGTAACAGCGGCGACCTGAACTTGTACGACCTCGACTTCGCCCACTGCCGGTTGCCGGTAATGGTGTTTATCTCCCCGTTATGGGCAAGGAACCTGAACGGTTGGGCCAGCGACCATTTCGGCAGGGTATTGGTCGAAAATCTCTGGTGAAAAAGGCATATTGCCGACTGCATCCTGATATCGGCGAGGTCGGGAAAAAAAAGCGGAAGATCCGCCGGCCGGCACAGTCCCTTGTAGACAATGACAAGATTTGACAAGCTCGCTATGTAAAAATCGGGATCGTCGTCAATACTCTTTTCGATCTTTCTCTTGGCGATATACAAACGTCGCTCAAGGTCCCTGGATCCCCAGCCGAAAGGACCGTTGAATACCACCTGGGCAATGCGGGGCATGGTCTTCTCGGCAAATTTACCGAGCACGTCCTTGTTGACCGGCACATCGCGCCACCCGAGCAGGGTCAGGCTCTCATTTTCCAGTTCGGCAGCCACTCGATCTTTCGCGGACGCAGCAAGCTGCCGGTCAGGGCTCAGGAAAATCATCCCCACGCCGTACCTTGCCCCGATATTCCAGCCGTTTTCTCTAGCCACGGCTTTGAAGAAGCTGTCCGGCTTCTGCAGGAGCAACCCGCATCCGTCGCCCGTTTTACCGTCGGCACCAATCCCGCCGCGATGGGCCATCCGGGCAAGAGATGAGATAGCGGTACGGACAAGTTTATGGCTGGCGACACCTTTCATGTGGGCGATCAGCCCAAAACCACAGTTATCTTTTTCTACCGCAGGGTTATACAAGGCCATCGTGCACTCGCGTCTCCTTCTCTCCGGGAAATGGGGCATTCCCCATGCAACGCCCCTTGTTGATAAATAGATCTGCTCGCATCGCTACCATTGTACCATAATCATATGTGACAGACGAGGTCCTGATAACGATGCATTTTGTAACCAGACTTTCCGCAACCACCCGACTTTTCCCACTATCCTCACCCTCACCCGGCAGCCATCGTTTTTTACCCAAAGATGGAAGGCTCCCTGTAGTTTATGCACCGAATTTTTGACAATCCAGGCGACGAATCAGGTACCCATGTCGTGGACATGCCAAGGCGAGAGGAGGGTGATCCTTCATCCGGGAAAATAGTTGTATTAGTGGTATTTTCATAAAAAATCACCCGCTCAAATAAAATCCCTTTACTTTATCTTTAAATTTTGTTTATGATAATTTATCATCGTGTGATACATCAGATATCAGATACCTGAGAACACAGAAGCAAGAGGGCAAAAAACAATCTTTAAAGAGTAAGAGGGTAGCATCGCAGCAGCTGAATAACCGTTTACACCTTTGCCAGGACAATACATTGAAAAACCACGCACACACCATACTGACCTTTCATCTGTCAAAAGAAGAAAGGTCCATTGTCAGGCACCGGGTTTCAGACCTTACGGCAGAAACGGTGGATGTCCGTGCAGCAGAGAGAGATATATGGAACAACACATCCATCCGACAAACAATCTGTCTCGCCGTTTGCAAAACCGGAGAAGATCATAAAAAGAATTGCCATACCATCAGGCGTATCCGCAATCTTATCGGTGAATCGCGGCCCCTTATTGTTGTTATCAAACAGGATCATATTCGTAAATTAAAAGATTTCATAAAAGCGGGGGCCGACGACTTTATCACCTCCCCCATGACCATGGACCGGTTCCGACCGGTCTTCTCCTTTCTGCTGGAGATGAACATTACCGCTGGCGAGGCCACCGCCACTCCAGGTGATAAAAGCGATATACAAAGAGGTTCCCGGCGGCTTTTGCGCCGCAAACCGCTAGGGCAGAAATGGCTGCCGCGCAAAAAGCTCGGCAAGGGCGGATGGAATACCGTGTGGCTGGTCGAGGACATCAACAGCGGCAGATTGGCCGTTGCCAAGGTGCCCTGTTCCAGGCTGCTGAATATCCGGATTCTGCGCACTGCGGCCATCATGAAGAAACTCGGCCATCACCGCAACATTGCCGCGCTGCTGGAACTTGTAAAGCACAACGGCAAATTCGTATTGATCCAGGAGTATGTGCCGGGGCTGTCCCTTACAGACATATTGAAGCAGCCGTTGAGTCAGGGAGAAAAAGAAAGCTATCTGATGCAGCTGCTGCATGGAGTCTCCCACTGCCACAAATACGCCATCCTGCATCGCGACATAAAACCGGACAACATCATCATCACCGGAACCGGCGTCCTCAAGCTCCTCGACTTCGGCATTGCACGGGACCTCTCCTGGCAATCAACCAGCAACAGCTCAGAGGGTACCGTGGAGTATATGCCGCCGGAACAACTTGAAGGAATAAGCTGTATCCAGAGCGATATCTGGTCAATAGGAGTTATTCTTCATATTTTCGCCACCGGCACCCTGCCCTGCTGCCACCTGAGCGGAGGCCACCCGAGCGATATTCTGTCGGCCTCGTCCATCACCAGGCCGAGCGAACTCAATCCCCTGATCTCCGAATGGCTGCAGCAGGTCATAATGACCTGTTTACAAAGAGATCCCAACAGGCGCTATGGTAACGGGCAAGTTCTGCTCGATGAGCTGGCAGCTTTTTACCCGGTCATCAAGCAAGCAGAACAATTTCCCAGGGCCGGCTACGGCCTGCTGCCCTCTCTTTCTGCGGTCGTGCAGAACACCCGACCAAAAACCAGACGGATTCCGGGACTGGCAGGTATCAGCCCCCCCTTCTCCTTTCTAGCACAGCTGAAACATGCTGTGTCGTTCGCCATACCGCGGCGGCAGCCCTGAGCGTTCCCCGCACTGCAGTACCAAGGACAACATGCTCCGAGTATGCCACCCTGAACAGTTATGGGCCAGCAAGGCCTTTTGCAGACGAAGCTCCTTTTTTAATCTACATTAACGGAGGTACACGAAATGACCGAGGTGCAACTTAAAGAAATTTACCCTGTTCCTGAACATTTCCGCGAAAAAGCACACATAAAGAGCTTTGAACAATATCGGACCATGTGGCTTGAATCGGTAAATGATCCTGAACGCTTCTGGGGATCGGTCGCCGACAGGGAGATCACCTGGTTTAAAAAATGGGACAAGGTTGTCGATTACAATTTCGGCACCAGCGGCGACGACCACTACATAAAATGGTTCACCAACGGCAAGCTCAATGTCTCCTACAACTGCATCGACAGGCACCTGGCAGAAAAAGGCGGCCAGACCGCCCTTATCTGGGAAGGTAACAGTCCGGATGAAAGCAGGACCTTCACCTATCGCGAACTTCATACCGAAGTATGCACCTTTGCCAATGTGCTCAAGAAAAACGGGGTGCAAAAAGGTGATGTCGTCACCTTTTATCTACCGATGATCCCGGAACTGGCCATCGGCATTCTTGCCTGCACCAGGATCGGCGCGATCCACGCAGTGGTCTTCGGCGGCTTTTCATCGGAGGCCCTGGCGGACAGAATCAACGACAGCAAAAGCTGTCTGCTGGTGTCCTGCGACGGCTCGTTTCGCGGCAACAAAGCCGTCCCCCAGAAGGCCAACGCCGATCTGGCGATAGCAAAATGCGACTCGATCCAAAAACATCTCGTGATAGAAAGGGGTGGGCGGGAAAATATTCCGGTCGACTGGAACGACCAGATCGACCTCTGGTACCATCAGGAAGTCACGAAAGTAGACGGATACTGTCCGGCCGAAGAGATGGATGCGGAAGATCCTCTTTTCATTCTTTATACCTCTGGGTCTACCGGAAAACCAAAAGGAGTCATGCATACCACCGGAGGGTATCTGACCTATGTAGCCTTTACCCACAAGATGGTGTTCGACTACCATGACGGCGACATCTACTGGTGTACCGCCGATATAGGCTGGGTCACCGGCCATTCCTACATCGTTTACGGCCCCCTGGCCAACGGCGCTACAACCATAATGTTTGAAGGAGTGCCCAACTATCCCGACTTCAGCAGGTTCTGGCAGATCGTCGAGAAATATCGGGTGAACATCTTCTACACCGCCCCGACAGCGATAAGGGCGCTTGCCAAGCAGGGCGATAAATGGGTCGACGGGTGCGACCTCTCTTCCCTCAAGCTGCTGGGATCGGTGGGCGAACCCCTGAACCCGGAAGCGTGGAACTGGTATTACCAGAAAATAGGCAGAGGCCAGTGTCCCATCGTCGACACCTGGTGGCAGACCGAAACAGGCGGAATTCTCATCTCTCCGCTGCCCGGAGCCATCGACATCAAGCCGGCCCAGGCCACGGTGCCATTTTTCGGGGTCGAACCGGTAATCGTCGATGACGACGGCAACGAACTTGAAGGAGAGTGCGAAGGCAATCTGCTGATCAAGAGTTCCTGGCCCGGACAGATCCGGGGAGTGTATAAAAATCCGCAGAGAAGCTACGAAACCTATTTTGCGAAATTCCCGGGAAGATACTGCACCGGCGACGGCTGCAGGAGAGATCGCGACGGCTACTACCAGATAACCGGACGGGTGGACGACGTCATAAACGTATCCGGCCACCGCATGGGCACCGCGGAGATCGAATCGGCGCTGGTATCCCATCCCTATGTTGCGGAATCGGCGGTTGTCGGCTACCCCCACCCGGTCAAGGGACAGTCGATATATGCTTTCGTGTCGCTCAATGCAGGAGTGGACAAGAGCGATGCGTTGAAAAAAGAACTCGTCGCCCTGGTAAGAAAAGAGATCGGCCCCATTGCCACGCCGGAGATGATCCAATGGACCGACGACCTTCCCAAGACCCGTTCAGGAAAAATCATGCGACGGATCCTGAAACAGATCGCCCAGGGAAACTTTGACAAAAAACCGATGGGAGACACATCGACGCTGGCCGACCCGACAACGGTCGACACCATAATCGAGGAAGCACAGAAACTTCTGAACGCATAATAAAAGCGGTATGGCCGGACAGCATCTGTTCACTGCCGGCTTACACCGAAAGCGTTTTCTGCTTCACCATGGTACCGCGCAAATGGTATTTTACAGGTAGTCACCCGGAACAGGGGAAGATTCTCAAGCCAAACAGCACAGTGGAGGGAGCTTTTTCCAATGAATAAAAAGACTATCCTGATAATTTACCATTCCCAGACCGGTACCATGGAAATTATGGCGCAGCGGCTGACCAGCGGGGCCAGAAAAGAACCAAATGTCGAAGTGATATGCAAGAAAGCCTGTGACGCCGACCTCAATGACCTTCTGAACTGCAACGGGATTGCTATCGGCTCTCCGGAATATTTTGGTACGATGGCCGGGATGATAAAGGATTTTTTTGATCGAACCTATGAAGGAGCGAAAGACAAAACCATCGGTCTTCCCTTCATACTCTTCGTCTGTGCTGGAAACGACGGGCGGGGTGCCATAACCCAGATCGAAAGAATTGCCGCCGGCTACAAATGGGCCAAGGCCCAGGAAGCGGTCAGGGTCGTCGGAAAACCGACGGAAAAAGACCTTGAGCAGCTCGAAGAGCTTGGTCACGCCCTGTCCGCCGGGGTGGATCTGGGTATTTTTTAATTACTGCGGGATATCCCGGCCACCCCCCGTGGCCGGCCCCGCAGGTGGCTGCATTATCATGCTGACAATACGGTAAAAGCGGGACCGGACAAGACGGAGCCGTTAGAAATTGGCGCCAAGGCTCAGGTACACCGAGGTCTGTTTCGATTCCGACTCTACCCTGTTGGAGAGGAAATAGCCGGTCTCGACATACGACTGGTCCATGGTCCCGTCAACATCGATATCGGTATGCTGGAAGCCGAGGAGCATAAACCAGCGCGGAGTGAAATTGTACTTGCCCGAAGCATTGAATATCAGTGCCGTACCATCCATATCGCTTTTGCTGATCTTGCCGCCGAACTCGCGCATCAGGTGGTGGTCTTCGTCTTCTGCGCTGGCAAAGGGCGAGAACGCAAACGATGCATCGAAGCTGAACTTGTCACCGACACCAAACCCGGTCCCGAGAAGAAGATAGGGAATGGAATATTCGATATCATAGGTGATGCCAACCCGGCCGTCGCCTTCAAAGTAAAACCCGGGAAGTCCCGAAGGCGAGTATTGCGTGATCAGGGCTCCGTCAAAGCTGAAATCCTGATACTGATAGCCGGCTCCGCCGTAGAGAACGAACCCGTTTTTATTAACAAAAATATAGGATAAATCGATATTTATAACAAAAGCGCTGAAGTCCTCTATGGACGACTCCGAATAGACGTCCAGCCGGGACGGATCGAGATCGGTGAGCCAATCCGAGTCTTTCATCTCGTCGTCGGGGTCGGAGAGATCCATCTTAAAATAGCCGCTCAACCGCCATTTATCATGGAACACGGCCAGGCCGTCAATGCGGCCAAGAACCACATCCAGGGGCCACTCAAGCTCGCTGAAAGGGAAATACCCTCCTGAGGTCTCACCGTCAAATGTTACCGGATAGCCTATCTGATAAGTGGTGTCACCACTCATCATTTCCGTTCCTACGCTAAGAGACGACACCGCCCTGTTCGTTACAGTCGTCTCCGGCATTGACGCTGCCTCCGCAGGCGTTGTCTCCGCTGGCGTTGTCTCCACTGGCGCTGTCTCCGCAGCTTTTGCCGCAACCGGAAGACAGAGCAGAACGCAGGAACAAATTGTTAAAAGCTGTTTCTTTCGATCGATACTTGCTTTCATAAGACCTCCCTTGTTTGCCTTTGCAAAATACATAGTTACCACATGTTTCACCCACCTTACCCACTTCATTTTACAGACAGGACCACATCTTTACCAATAAAAAAAAGACAGCCGCTTTTCCGGCAGGCAACAACCATACCATCGGTTTTTTTTTTGCGCTTCTTCTCAGATGTTTTAAAAATCAGCTGCAGGATAAGGATTTCCAGGTAAAACCAATCTCGGGACCAGCCCTAAAACCAGCTCCGGCTTTCATGCCAGTCTACATGATATTCACAAAAAAAAAGGCACCAACCCCGGTAACAAGAGGAGATAAGGTTCTGCCGACAAATGCAATACCGATACAAAAGAGCTTGGTTATACAACAAAACAAGGCGCAGTGGCGTGACAACCACTGCGCCTTGGAGACGACTGCACAAACCAGCGCAACATGTCGTTACTCGGCAACAACGTCATACCCGGCACCCTTCCAGGCATAAATCCCGCCCGGATGCCTGAATACATTTGTATAGCCAAGTTTTTTCGCCCACAATGCCCCGTTATGGCTCCTGGTGCATTTTACAAAACCGCAATAGATAACGATCTTTTTGTTTTTGTCAGGTCCGAGCAGTGCGGCAAAATCTTCCGCGGACTTGCCCCCGGTCTGTTCCTTGTCCCACTTATCCATCTCGGGAATTGGGAAAAGAAACTGCTTGGCGGTGGGAATATGGCCTTTTTGATAGCTCGCCTCAAACGGCATGGTATCGATAACCAGCAGATCGTCGCCAGCCTGCAGCAGGTCATTGAGCTCTGACGTTGTAATAATATCATAGCCGCCTCTCATCACTTCCCTTACCAGCTTTACCGCCCCTTGCTCCTTTTCCACTTCATCCTTGAATTTCGATCCGAAAGCAAAGCCGTTGGCCGCAAAGGCCAGGGCAACAACAACCATCACCACTACTTTTTTCATTTTCATCTTTCTCCGGTAATATATTTTTTTCTTGTCGCCGGAAGATACAAAAGGGAAAAACCGACGACCAGCAGCATGACAATATCCCTTGCCAGTGATAGCCGGATGGAACCAAACGCTTCCCGCTCGGGATCTTCCGGCCCGAAACATCCGCAATCTATATCGAGTCCGGCCCATATCGCGTAGCAGAGGATTGCAATAAAAAAGAGCAGTAATGCAAACGTCGCCGCGACACAGCCGATATTGCCACGAAACAGTCCGAGGGCGAGCACGATTTCCCCCAACGACACCATCAACGCAACAGGCAATAGAAGCGGCTCCCAGAGGAGTCCGTAGGCGGCAATGATCTCGGCAAACCCGCCAAAATCGAACAGCTTGGACACCCCTGCATAGAAGAAGATGCATCCTATAACCCATCGCCCGACACACTCTGACAGCCGGATTATTTCTTGTGCACGATCTTTCATTTAAAAAAAATTTCCCTTGCAGAACTTATCCATTTCCTTGCAAGACTGCTGCATCAGGCCAGGGTAACGTGGGGACAACATGAAATATTTTCACCTGTTTGTCCAATAGTTAAAACCTATGAAAGACAGCTTTTGGTATTGCGGCAGCTTATGGGATTTTGCTTGAGGAAAAAAGGACTAATAAAAAGTGCAGCAGAGCTCAAGAGGGTATACCGGTGTTTCTTCAACACCAATATCCCGCGGCTCCGGCAATAACAAAACCGCGTTTTCTGGATACCTTGCCGCGGCCAACTGCAGGCAGCCAACCGAATTGGTGCCTGCCTGAATCGACTCATGGGGGATGGGCGCTAGGTGTTTCTGGTTTCCTGGACGTTGTACTTGAAATAGGAGTGGCATATCCCCTCGTCCGAGATCATGCAGGGGCCGATCGGGGATTCAGGAGTACAGACCATGCCAAAAGCCGGACAGTCGGGAGGCAATCCCCGGCCGCTGATGATGGCGTTGCATTGGCACATGCACGATTCCTGTCCCTCTTTGAACCGTACGTTGAACCGTTTGGTCGCATCGTAGAGGGAGAGCTCGTCACGGATCACGAAACCGCTGCGTTCAATGGTTCCCAAGCCGCGCCAGTCGGTATCGGTGGTGAAGAACACCTCCGACACCATGCGCCTTGCTTTTTTGTTCTCATCGCTGGAATAGATGAACGCAGAGGTGTCGTCAAATTCGGTTTCATTGTTTCTGATCTGTGTCACCAGACTGACCAGCCCTTCGAGGATATCGACAACCTCAAAACCACCTATATAACAGGAAAGTTTGTGTTTCTTGGCAAGCTCGGTATATGCCTGGTTATCAGAAATGGTGTTCACATGATCGGAACAGAGCAGTCCCCTGATATTTAAGTCGGGATCCAGCATGAGATGATCGATGGTGGGCGGCAGCAGCCTGATGGACGGGACGACGCAGAAATTTTCAACCCCGAGTTTTGCCGCTTCAAGTATCGTTTCGGCAACCGCCGGAGCGGTGGCCTCGAACCCCACTGCCGGGTAGACCACGGTGAAATCGGGTTCTCGTTTTGCAAGGTCAAGGGCATCCATCGGCGAGGTGATAATTTCAACCCGGGCACCTTTTCCGCGAATTGAGCCAAGGGTATCCTTACTGCCGGGAATGCGCAGCAGATCCTCGCACGCCGCTGTTATCACCTTGGGCTGCATGCCGATTTTAACAAAGGCATCAATATGCCCGGCTGGCATGACGCAGGCGCTGCAGCCCGGCCCGGTAACCAGCTCCAGATCTTCTGGTAATTGTTCTCTTATTCCGGCTCTTAGTATTGCCCGGTTCTGAGTACCACAAACGACCATGAGCCGAATAGGCCGGTCCACCAACTCATGTAACTTTGCAAACAACTCTTTTTGACGATCAAGATCTTCAGTCACGGTCCAGGTCCAGCATCCATTCTGTTAACGACTTGGCCGGAAGTGAATAGTTTTCATCTTCCGGTTCTACAATTTCCACACCGGGAAACTGTGATTTCCTGGTGTCTGTTATTACTCGTTTTCTGCTTTCCTCGTCAACTCTTTTAGGTTCCCGATTTCTTTCTTTTCCCTCTCCGTTTTTCTTTTTCGCTGCATAGTACCAACGAAAAATCCGCGCAAAGCGGACCATACCTGCCGCCAAAAACGCAAAGGTAATCTCTTATACTACAAAATTTTTTAAAAATCACAACAAAGACGCGACACTCTTTCTCCATCCGCCCTGACCCCGCTAAACCCAGGACCGCACCCAGCCCTCGCACAACCGATTGACCACCACCTGGAAACAGCTTTTTTGGTTACTTGCCGGACCCGCACGGCTGTCCGGAACAGTATTGGTACGGCCAGAGGATTTGCTTTTCGCCCGAATTAGCTCTTTACAAAAAATAGAGGCGGTGACACAATGTGCCCAACTGATGCACCGTGGCCAGAAACCTTGCCACCGTAAACGTTAAAAAGATCCATAAGTGGAGGTATATTCATGCCGTATGTCAATATCAGGGTTGCAGGAACACTGACCAAGGAACAGAAAGCGAAAATCGCCAAGGGTGTTACCGAAGTCATCTGCAACGAAGCCAACAAACCCCCGGAGAGCGTTCTGGTCATGATAGATGAGCTGGCACCGGAAAACATTGCCAAAAAAGGCGAGCTCCTAGACCCGCCCGCATAAAAGCCGCCCCCTCCTCATGGTGCTGCATCCCAGGAGGGGGCGTCCGTTTTTTTGTCGGCGCAAGCGCCGTCACCGCTACAGCGCCCCGGCCGGAGCCGCCGGGTGCGCACTCATCACCGGAGCTGCAAGAACCGGGGGCCGCCCCAGGTTCTGCTGCAGACCATAAGCACCAGGATCGTCAGCTTTCAGCTCCTGCCACCATACCAAGGTACTCCTGTTCGCTGACAATTTTCACCCCCAGGGTACGGGCTTTCTGCAGTTTTGCCGCCCCGACTTTCTCTCCACAGACCAGCAGGTCGGTCTTGGTGGTGACCGAACTGCCCACCTTCGCCCCCAACACCTTGGCCTGGGCCTGCATGTCCGAACGGCTGCCCCGGCTCATTGTCCCTGTGAAAACAACAGTTTTCCCTTCAAGGATTGCACCACTTCTGTCACCTCCCTCTTTTTGCCTGGAGGTGACGATCAGATTAAAGCCCAGCGCATAAAGAGCCTCAAATTCCGAGCGAACCGCCGAAAACCCCTTAATTATCTCATCAGCACTCTTGTCACTGAACCCTTTCACCTCGACGATTTCCTCCGCCGTAAGCGCAAACACCCTTGTCAACGGAAAAACTGAAAGCAGTTTCTCGCAGTTCCCCATCCCCATGCGATGTACGCCGAACGCCGCGAGAAACCTCCAGTCTTCGATAGGTTCGACAAGACTGCGCTGCAGCTGCTCCACCATGTTTTGAGCCTGTTTCGGGCCAAAACCCAGTGCTACCAAATCCTGTTCTTCGAGGCTGTATATATCCCTTATCCGCCTGGTGCCGCCCTGGTATATCCTGCTGACGGACGAGGGTCCGAATCCGTCGATATTGCCAAGAGTCTTGAAAAAATGTTCTATGCTGTTGGTTATCTGCGCAGGACAGTCGAGTATGTTGAGACACGTCAGGTAGTCGCCTTCCCAGACCAGATCACTGCCGCAGCTCGGGCATGACTGCGGCAGCACCACCTCTTTGGGTTCGACCACTTCCTCAATCTTGGGGATGACCTCTCCGCTTCGGGAAAGTCTGATCATCGCCCCGGCCCCTATCCCTTTGGCGAGCACCATGGCGTAATGGTGGGCGGTTGCTCTTTTGATGAGGGCGCCGCTCAACCTGGTCGGTTCGATCTCGGCGACCGGATTGACCCTGCCGGACCTTGAGGTCTGGGCAACCACCTCGATCACTCGCACCTCCCTGGTCTCGGTATTTCTCTTGTAGGCAATCTGCCACCGGTGGTGATGCCTGGTCGCCCCCATATATTCCTTGATCGCATCCTCGGTCATCTCGAAAACGATGCCGTCGACGTCATAATCCAGTTGAGTCCACAGCTTGTCCACGATGTCATTGAAATCACGGCTCAGCTCCTGCCATCCCCCTACCCATTGGGGCAGCTGGGCGAAAGGGTAAAAAACCGCCGCCCCGCAGTCAATGGCCTGCGCCGCCGGTTCCTCCAACTCTTTTTCCTTAATAAGAGACGCCTGAAAATTTCGGGAGTTGTCAAACAATGCGGCCAGATGACTGGCAAAATAGCTCCGGCTCACCACTATTTCACCCGCACCCTGCCCCCGTTCGCCGGTGCCGGCGACCTTGAGCCCCCGCTCAAACGCACGGGTAATATCGGTGCCTCTCCTGCCGTCACCCCTGGTATACAGTTTTTCCCCGTCATCGTAGGCGGCAAAGCCATCAAGCTTTGGAGTAGCCCTGAAACGCAGCCGGTCAAAGGCAAAACCGAGTTCGGCGGCCGCCTTTTCAATACGCGTGGCCCACCTGGTAATAGTTTCAAAGTCATACGCCTTTTCGGTGGAGAGCATTCGCGTCGGCAACTCCACGCTCTTGGCTAAAGCGAGCGGTTCCGGCTCAACTCTGTGCAGAAAAGGGTGCTCGGGATGCCTTTTTCTCAATTCGGCAACATAGGTAAAATCGTAACGGCCGTCATCGATCAGGGGTTCACCTGCCCGGTAGAGCAAGTTGGCCGCCATTATGAACTCGAGCAGTTCTTTATCAGTCAGCGCTGAAACGTCGCGCCCCCCCTCCGCTATATCCGTCACATCCCGTTCATCAAGAGCTGCCAGCACATCGTTATCTCTTAGAATTTGTCGTTGTGCAGCACGTAACCCAACACCTTTTTTCATCGCATTTTCCCGTCTGGTCCTGTACATATTTATCACTTGGCAAGGTAGCCCGCACCATCTGGCGAGACACCACCAATCGTCAAATTTGCTCAAGGTAATACTATGTTTTTTCTCTCTATACAACAGGATCGACCATGGAAAAAATAATTGATATGCGCAGCGATACGGTCACCAAACCGTCAGAGGAGATGCGCCGGGCGATGATGGACGCACCGGTGGGCGATGACGTATACGGGGATGACCCCACCGTCAACCGCCTCGAAGAGATGACCGCAGAACTGCTCGGATTTGAGGCGGCACTGTTCGCCCCAAGCGGCACCCAGGCAAACCTGGTTGGCATACTCTCCCATTGCGGACGGGGCGACGAATATCTGGTGGGACAACAGGCCCACACCTACCGGTACGAAGGAGGAGGAGCGGCGGTGTTCGGCTCCGTTCAACCGCAGCCGATAGAGTTTGAGCCGGATTCGACCCTCGATCTTGCCAAGGTCGCCGAAAAGATAAAACCGGACGATTTTCATTTTGCCAGGACCAGGCTTCTCTGTCTGGAAAATACCCAAAACGGTAAATGCCTGCCGCTTTCCTACCTTGCAGAAGCGAGGCAGTTTGCACATTCCCACAACCTTGCCCTTCACCTGGACGGGGCGAGGCTTCTCAACGCCGCAGTCAAGCAGCAGGTACCACCAACCCGGATCACCCGTCATTTCGATTCGGTCTCCCTCTGTCTCTCAAAGGGTCTCGGAGCCCCCGTAGGCTCCCTGCTCTGCGGCACCGGAGTTTTCATAGATGAAGCGAGGAAGTGGCGTAAAATGGCCGGAGGCGGCATGCGGCAGGCGGGAATTCTGGCCGCAGCCGGAATCTACGCCCTTGAAAACAATGTCGAGCGGCTTAGCGAGGATCACGATAACGCCAAGAGGCTCAGCGACGGGTTGCGGACCTTTGATGAATTGACGGTGGATGGCGATCCGCAGACCAATATGGTCTTTGTCAAGATAGCCCGGGAACGGGGTGACAACCTGGCAAATTTTCTCAGCGACCGGAATATCCTGGTCACACCCGGGGAAACAGTACGGCTGGTTACTCATCTGGGGATAGACGGGCAAGACATAGACCGGTTCCTGGAAACCGTCTCCAGTTTTTTCACCAGCTGCTAATCAGGATATGTCATGCACCTGCGGTCCCGGAGCTCACAGCACACACGGAGGCGACACCGTCACGGTCAAGTCTTTCAAAAAAACTTTCCACGACATCAACCATCCACGCCTGTTTTTTGGTGCAGTAGTCACATGACCAGAGCCAGTGGACGGTATGGTCAAAGAGCGGCCAGCTGGAGCTGGGCGCCCCGTGAAATGGCGGGCTGAGAATGGTGCGCAGCTCATCCATGGTGGGAAGACGCCAGCTGTCCCTGCCCTCCCAGGAACCGGCGTTGAGGTAATCGATATATTCCTGTGCCTGCCGCCAGTCGAGGGTGAACCCGGAGCCGCGCCGCTGCCAGTACAGGTCGGTTGTCCGCTCATGGGCGACCATGGGGCTGACAATTCTGAATTGCGGGACCGTATAGAATAAGGGGTGCAGCAGTACATCGAGATCGAGCACGGTGCGGACGTCCTTGTACATGACCCGCCGCCCCTCGCTTCGTACCCGCGCGGGAGCAGTTGTCCGGACCAGGAACTGGTCTGCCCTCTTCTTTGTCTGCGGCCAGTCAGGACAGGAGAGTTTTTCTGCCGCAAGCCGCATTTTCTGGCAGCTGGCGAAACGGTCATCGGGATTTCTCGCAATGGCCCTGAAAATAAATTCATCCCACTGTCCATCGACCTCACCGTTTATGGCTGACGGAAGAGGGATGTCCGGGGCGCGATAGTCAAAAAGCAGTCCTGTCAACATCCGGTAGGCCAGCACCCCCAGGCTATAGATATCGGCGCGTCCGTCCACAGTCCGTGGATTTTTTTCCTGCTCCGGGGCGGCATAATAGGGTGATCCCACCTGAATCCCCGGAATTGCCATTTTTTCCTCTCCCCTTACCCGGGAAAAACCGAAATCGATGATCTTGATCCTGTCGTCACTGGTGATCATCAGATTGTAGGGTTTAATATCACGGTGGATGATTCCTGCAAAATGAAGCCGCTCCAACCCTTCAAGGGTCTGCAGAATATACGACCTGGTTTTCGCGCCGCTTATCATCCGGGAAGGACTTTCCACTTTGTACGACTCTCCGATAAAGGCGCCGATGGAATGGGCAAAATACTCCATAACCGTAAACGGCTGCCCGTCATGCTCGTCGCAATCGAGGATCTTGGCCACATGTCCATGGGAAAGCCCGCCCATGATCCTGGCTTCTTCAATGAACATTTCCCGCAGCCTCTTTTTACCGACAAGATCTTCGAAGATATCATCTCTTGGCTGCAGGATCTTGAGGGCGACGAGCCGATTGGTGATCGGCGCCCTGGCCTTGTACACGCTGCTCATGCCGCCCCGTCCGAGCCGACCGACAATCTGGTATCTCCCTATGTACCTGCCTGAATGATCCATCTGCCCCCTACCTTGAACTCACCGATTGATCAAGCCAGCCGCAATGCATAAATATCTGGAAAACCAAGACCTCGGATCTTCTCCATTGTCCGCTTGAAGTCATACGTTACACACCGTACTTCAACCGTTGCATCATCGCTGTCCCAGACAATGTATTTGGCCCGGTTGTCATTGTCCCTTGGCTGCCCCACGCTGCCACAATTAACGATATACTTACTGTCCTGCCCAAGCGCTGTTATCCCCTCGGCAAGACCCTTCCTGGCCACCGCCGGAGGGCGCACCCCGACCAGCTGCAACCGGTGGGTATGGCCGACAAAAACCAGCCGCAACGGGAGTCGGTCAAAAAGTTTTACCAGGGTTTCGTCATCCTGCCGGTGCAGGTAGCGAAACACATTATCCTTAGGGAAACCGTGGACGAAGTGGGCTCCTGCAAATTCCAGAAAAGCCGGGAGGGTTCGGCAAAACCGAAGACTTTGGGCGGAAAGCAATTTTTGTGTTGCCCTGTTGTTTTCTGCAGCCAGAAAATTAAACCAGGCCCGGCCGCGATCATCGTTTAAGGCAAACTCATGATTTCCAAGAATACAGCGGTAGCCGCTGTCGCGGACCAGGGCAATTACCTTTTCCGGGTCCGGCCCATACCCGACCATATCCCCCAGACACACAACAGCAGCCGCCCTCTGACCGTCCAGATCACGCACCACCGCGGCAAGAGCCTCGTAGTTGCCATGGATATCGGACAGGACCGCAACCCTCATGCCTGTTCCCCTTTTTTGGCCTCCAGTTCGTCCCAGCGGCTGTACAACCGCTCCACTTCCCCCTGTGCCTGCTCAAGCTTTACCCAGCACTGTTCCAGCTCCGCCGCATCCGCCATCACTTCTGGCAGTTCCATCTGCCGCTGCAGCTCTTCAACTGTTGATTCGGCGTCGCTGATCCTGTCTTCTATCTGATCATACTCCCGCTGGTCCATATAGGAAAGCCGGCCAACAATCTTTTTGGCTTTAGGCTGCAGCTGCTCTTTTGTCTTATCCGCCGACTCATCATTTTTACGTTCCGGCTCAAGGTCGTCAATCCACTGCTCATAATCCGCATAATAGGCAACCCCGCCAGCCCCGCCGAAGCCGAGGATCCGGTGACACACGCGATCAAGAAGAAACCTGTCATGGGTTACCAGCACGAGCGCCCCCGGGAACTCGGTAAGACTCGCCTCCAGTACGTCAAGCGACGAGATGTCAAGATCGTTGGTGGGCTCGTCGAGCAGCAGGATATCCGCCGGTTGCCGCATCAGTGACGCGATCAGGATTCGCGCCTGCTCTCCCCCGGAAAGCTGTCCAACCGGAGTTTCGAGCTGATCGGGCCGAAACAGGAATTTTCTGGCCCAGGACACAACATGCAGCGACCTGTCCCTGAAGACAATCGAATCACCGTCCGGAGCAAGGGCCCGCCGCAGGGTAACATCCGGATCGATGGTCTCCCGGTTCTGCTCAAAACTGACCACACGAACCCCATCGGCCCCTGTCAAGGTTCCACTGTCAGGCGCAACGCCGGTCTTTTGGGCCACCCCTGCAAGGATCTTCATCAGGGTCGATTTGCCGCATCCGTTTCGCCCAAGAAGTCCCAGCCTGCTCCCAGGCGACAGGGTAATATCCAGCCCTGAGAACAGCGACTTGTCGCCATAAGCCTTCGACAGCTGTTTGGCCTCAAGGAGCTTCTTGGTTTTTCTCCCGGTAGCCGCAAAATCTATCTGCACATTTGCTAGCGCCCGGTTTCTCGCCTTGACCTCAGCCAGATCACCGGTCAGTTTGTGCGCCTCGTCTATCCGGTATTTGGCTTTTGTGCTTCTCGCCTTGGGGCCGCGCCGGAGCCATTCGATTTCCCGCCTCGCCTTGTTGGCGAGCCGCTCCTCCTGCTGCTGCTGGCCGGCAAGGAATTTCTCCCTGGCTTCGACAAATTTTGAATATGGGCCGTCCACCTGAAAGATTCCCTCCGGGTAGACCGCCGACAGCTCGATGATACGATTGGTGCAGTTTTCAAGAAAACGCCGATCATGGCTTACCAGAAGATAGGAGCAGGCTGACTTCTGCTGCTCAAGCATTTTCTCAAGCCAGAGAATGCCCTCGATATCGAGATGATTTGTCGGTTCGTCCATCACCAGGATATCGGGCTCGGTCAGCATCATCCTGCAGATCGCCAGCCGTTTTCGCCAGCCCCCGGAGAGAACACCGACCTTTACCGCCGGATCAACAAATCCCGCCCGGCTGAGAAGAGATTGAATTCTGCTGTACTTCTCCACATCTTCGATGGGTTCTTTCTTCAGCGGTTCAAGCAGATTGTCAAATATCGTCGAATCATCGTCAAACAGATCATCCTGGGCCAGATAACTTTTACGGACAAACTTCTGGCAAACGACCTCCCCCCCGTCCGGCTCCTCGAGATCGCAGACTATTTTCAACAGAGTTGATTTACCCGACCCGTTAGGGCCTATTACCCCGATCCGATCTCTCAGGTGAACGGTGAAATTGATGTCCGCAAACAACTTCTGGGCACCAAAGGACTTGGACAGAGACTTACAGGTTAGAAGATTTGACATAAAGATACTTTCACTTTCCGTTAACTTATGAAGCCTGATCAAAAGTTTATTATTCAGTTTTAACAATCAGTTACACAGGAGGTCACGACTCATGTGCCTGCACTTTATAGTTGAATATTTCATCACTTGCGAGTATAAACTTATAAATTTTATCGGCTTCAGACAGATAAAACCACATACTGGAGACAGGATACCTTCTGTCTTTCGGTTAAACAACAGTTTTGGATTTTAATAATGGACGAAAGGCTCCATATAATAATAGCAGGCGAAAAAGGAAAGATTCTCGCACTTTTGTGCAACAGGAAAAAACTCTATCTCTGGAGCGCAGCCGGCGGGGCAATTCTGCTTTTTCTCGTCCTGGCGAGCTTGTTCTCGTTCTCTTTCTACACCAAGTATCACAACACCTCGCAACTGCTGGCTGAAATCAACCGGCAGACCAGGACGCAGGACAGCATTATAGAAGACCTCAACCTCAAGGTCGCCGCCCTTGAGACCGACAAGGAAAACCTCAAAGCGGAATTTGAAACGGAAAAAGAGCTGCTCATGACCAACGCCGTGAGCGAGCTCACCGAACGAAGCGAACTTATCGAGCGTATTGTCGGATCAATCGGCGTCAAATTGCCGGAATATACAAAAAATTCCGATAAAAACAGTGGCGGGCCCTTTATCGCCGAAAGCTGGGAAGAAACGGACGACCTGCTGTTCAAGGCCGACAAATACGTCAATGCAATCCGCTACCTGCCGATTGGCAGACCTGTGAGCGGCTCAATCTCCTCCCGTTTTGGCAAACGCAGAGATCCACTCAACAGCCGGACATCCTTCCACGAAGGGATCGACTTCAGGGGAAGACTTGGCGAAAAAATCTACGCCACTGCCGACGGCACCGTAAAAAAGGCTTTCCGTAACGGCAGCTACGGCAAGCATGTGCTGATCAATCACGGCAACGGTTATACGACTTCATTTTCCCATATGCACAAAATCCTGGTAAAAAAAGGGGATAAAGTAAAACGCGGCCAGGTTGTCGGCCTTGTCGGCAACAGCGGAAGATCCACCGGCCCTCACCTGCACTACGAAATCACCTTGAACGGCAAGCCGATCAATCCCTACAAGTACCTGAAGGTTGCAAGACTACTTAAAGTAACCAGCAAAAAGACCCATTTTAAGTACAATTGACAATCGACAGCCAACACTCTAAGCCTTACGCCTCAAAGCAGATTACAGACGGATCGGAGAATTATCATGGGGATGTTTTCAAAAACAGCCGACGCAGAACAGCAGATGAAACAGGTCGAAGGTGAAGCCATATCTTCAATTATCGATAAAAGCATGACCATTACGGGAGAAATTTCCTTTAAGGGAAAAGCGCGGATCGACGGCACGATCAACGGTAACATAGAGGGTGAACACCTCATCCTGAGCGAAACCGGGAAAGTAACCGGAGATTTATCGGTCTCTTCCCTGAACTGTTATGGCTCGGTTGAAGGCAATATCAAGGCGGACATGCTGATCGCAAGAAAGCAATGTTCCATGGTCGGTAAATTCGTTGTCGGCAGTTTGACGGTAGAACCCGGTGCAGCAATTGAAGGAGAAATCAAGGCGGCAGTTCAGGGCAACAACCTCTCCGCAAAAC
Organism: Desulforhopalus singaporensis; assembly: GCF_900104445.1. GTDB lineage: Bacteria > Desulfobacterota > Desulfobulbia > Desulfobulbales > Desulfocapsaceae > Desulforhopalus_A > Desulforhopalus_A singaporensis. Next base: position 230,009 of record NZ_FNJI01000002.1, read on the forward strand.
TTCTGGCGACCACCTCAGATAAATCCGAACCTGAATGATACGCATCAGGTCCAGTTCACGATCGTTAATGACGCGCATGTCCAGACATCAACACCCCCAGGTGGTCAACCTGTTAAAATGCCCCTACTGCGGCAATGAGACCAGTTTTTTTGAAATTTCCGACGATGTGATAACAACCACCCACTACGTCCAGAATCAGGACGGCAGCTTCACCATCGAAAACAGAAGCTCCCAGTCGCTGGGAGATGTCAAACTTTTCTGCGGTAACTGTGAGGAAGATCTCAGTTCGTTTCACCAACGTTTTTCGGAGATGATCTTTTGAAGGAGTGTCCTGTAATCATCAGAGATAACGGAACCTTTCAAGAAAATTTTTGCCAGTTGACCAGAGATGATATCGTATGCGGCAGGATCAGGCTACGGTATGGCGAAGAAACGATACTGACCCGCCTCACCGAACTCGGTGTCAGGTTCATCCCGTCCGCAGCCTGCCAGCTGGCGAGCCGGTCCAAGGTCCTCCAGGCTCGTATTTTCAAGAAATTTTTGCCGGAACACACGACAGCTGTCTACAACAGACACGATCTCCTCTCAACAATATCGCTGTTCAACAAACACGGCATAGGCCGTGTGGTACTGAAACAGGACTGCAAAGACGGCGGCCTGGGCGTTCACCTTTTTGAGGATATCGAATCACTCTACAACCGGGCAAGCTTCGACCGCTTCGACTATCCGTTCGTCGTCCAGCCTTTTATTGACCACAGCAGGGATGTGAGGGTGATAATCCTCGGCGAATACCTGGAAGCCTACGAAAGGATAAACAACCATAATTTCAGGAGAAATCTTCACTGCGGAGGATCCGCGTCAAGCTTTGTTCTCAACAACGAGCAGCTGGCATTCTGCCGGTCAGTGCTGGCTCACGGGGGGTTTCCCTACGGTCATCTCGATCTGCTGATAACTAAGGACAGCACTAGGATGATGGAAATAAATCTTCGGGGGGGACTGCGGGGAGCCAGGCTTACCGGGAAAGAGTACGAGCATAAAATCGACCAGATACATGAACGGATGCTCCAGCAACACCTGGCTGACATGAACACAGCGATAAAATAAAGAAAGGGGCCGCCCCATCCAGGACAGACCCCTTTTTACAGCTAAGTAAGATCGCGCAGATTATACACAACCTGTCGGCTTGGGAAGACCAGCCATCTTACATGCTCCCTTACCCGGTCCGGACGGGAACAGTTCATAAATTCTCTTCAGCGGAAAACCGGTGGTTTTAGAAAGAATACGTACCATCGGAGCGATTCCGTTTTTCTTGTAGTATTCCTGCAGCGCGTCGATGACTTTCTGATGTTCGTCGGTCATCTCAGTGATGCCTTCAACACCTTTAACGTAATCGACCCAGTCCTGGTTGAAGTCATCGCCTTTGAGCAGGAATCCATCCTCATCCACTTCAAAGCTACTTCCATTGTGTTCAATTGTTGGCATTGCAACCTCCTTATAATATTTTTTTATAGCTTTCGCCGTTCTATAATCCAGAAGCTAACTAGGGCTTATTACTATAGGCAAAACGTTTTGTCAAGAGAATGACAAATCATTCATTGAATAAACCTTCGACCCAATATCACGAGATAAAGCAGTAAATTCAAAAAGATACAAACCATTTCCTTTTTCACCCCTCGGTCGCTTCAAGTCGTAAGGTCAACAACATAGCTACTCATCAGCTGAAAGTAAAGCACTAATCAACAAAACTAAAGAATAAAATAACTAAAACTGCGGCTTTTCCAGCCGGTTTCGCGATAGCACGGGGATAGGCAAGACCGCGCGGGCGACTCTGACAATGGTCGTGCCGGATTTTTCCTTGCAGTGCGACAGAAGAAAGAGTAAATCGAACTGATTGCTTTTAAAAGATCAAATCAGGTAGTGCAGGACCGAAATTTTTCATGAACCATCCGTGTCAAGGCATTTCTGCGGTATACTGCCGATAAAGCGGCAAGCAACGGAAACCAAACAACCATAACAGCCCAATACTCAATTCCATGCTTCAGTTTCTCAGAAAAAAAGCTCAATCCACCATTATCCAAATCATTGTCGTCGTCATTGCCCTGGTCTTTATTTTCTGGGGGGTAGGAACCAACCTCAGAGGTGACCGGCAGTCAGCGCTGAAAATCAACGATGAAGAAATATCATTTCAGGAATTCCAACGTGCTTATGACCGCGCTTATGAACAGATGAGCAACCAGTTCGGCGGCAATATTCCCAAAGGGTTGGCCGAAGCTCTCAATATCAAGCAGCAGGTGATCAACCAGCTGATCCAGACCAGTCTGCTCAGGCAGGGAGCTGCGGCCATGGGAATCCATGTCAGCGACGAAGAGGTTCGGCTGGCCATTGAGGATATGGTGCAGTTTCAGGACGACGGCCGGTTTTCCATTGAAAAATACAAGACAGTGCTGGCAGCCAACAGAATGGCTCCTACCAAGTTTGAAGCGTCAATGAAAGTCGATCGTCTGTCGCAGATGGCTTCAAGAGAAGTCGCCAATTTTGTCGCCATTGCGACCGACTTCGAAATTGAAGATCTCTACAGCAGGATCAACGAGAAAATCGACCTGCAGTATATCACGGTGGAACCGTCACGTTTTGAGGATAAAGTCGAAATCAACGATACCCTTTTGACCGACTGGTTCGCTACGGTAAAGGATAACTACAAGACCGAGCCTCAGATAAAACTGAAATACCTTACCTTTACCTACGACACCATCGGCCGGAAAATTGAGGTTGAGGATGCCAAGGTCGAAGAATATTACCGGGCCAACCTGAACGACTTCAAGGTCGCCGAACAGAGAAGAGCCCGCCACATCATCTTCCAGGCCGGCCCCGACGATTCCAAACAAGTTCACCAGGAGAAGAAACAGGAGGCAGAGGCTATCCTCAAACGGGCAAAAGACGGTGAGGATTTCGCCGAGCTTGCCGCAGGTTTCTCCGAAGGTCCATCCAGGCAGACCGGCGGAGACCTTGGATTTTTTACCAAAGAGAGCATGGTTCCACCCTTTAGCGATGCAGTTTTCTCTCTTGCCCCCGGGCAGATAAGCGATGTGGTTAAGACCCAGTTCGGCTATCACGTCATAAAACTTGAGGAAATCAAGCCTGCGGCCACCAAACCACTTGCAGCGGTGAAAGAGCAGATAGTCGCAATCCTGCAGCAAAAAGAGGCCCAGCGTTTCGCCTTCCAACTGGCAAACAGTGCCTACGAAGGTATAATAGGCGCCGGAAGTCTTGATAAATATGGCGAAAACAACAAGGATGCCGAAATCAAGGAGAGTGATTTTTTCGCCAGGGAAAACAGTCCCGATCAACTCGGGAAAGACCCCAAGTTTCTCCAGCAGATCTTCGCCCTCAATAAATCTGAACTGAGCTCGCTGGTGAAAGGAGATACGGGCTACGGTATTTTCTTCATAGAGGACATGATCGAGCCGACGATTCCTGAATTCAAGGTTATCAAAGACACACTTGCCAAGGATTTTCGCGTCGCTGAATCGAAAAACCTTGCAAAAGCGGAAGCTGACAAACTCCTTGAACAGTTAAAAAACGGAAAAGAGCTGGCCGTTATCGGCACCGAGAACAATTATGAGGTTCACGATTCAGGGCCGCTTACCCAAAATGGGCAAAACAACGAAAGCGAATTCCCGGAGTCCTTGATCAACAACGGATTTCTGCTGTCGTCAACCTCCCCATACCCAGATACTCCGGGAATGGTCGACGACACGTACTACGTTTACCTGCTCAGCGGCAGAGAACTCCCGAAAATGAAGGAAGACGAGGATGACGCTGAACGAATCAGACAGGTCCTGCTGCAATACAAGAGACAGCAGCTTCTGACAGCCTGGCTGCAAAACCTTGAAGCAAAAGCGCAAATAACGCGCCACGCGAGTCTGTGACCGACAAAGTGCGTCATTGCTTGCTGTTGCAGGTGCCGGTTGTTTTCATGACCCGGCACCTGTTTTCATTCAGGGGTTACGACCTTATCAGATAACCGGTAAGCCTGTTCTGATTTTTAACGCATCGACACAACCTGGCGTTGCGGAAAAGTCCTGATGCCCATACAGGTTACATGTTGATCATGTCAGCGAAAAATGTCCTGGAGGTCGTATCGCCCCGCCATCTTCCGAACAATTGTCCGAATCGTTCTCATATTTTCGCCTTTCGTCTCTAACGGTTGCGACAATTACCGCCAATGTTATTGCGAACACTGTCATTTTGCAGGATATAACGGCAGATTTTGATTCTCTTACCATGGCAACAATGCTATAATGGCAGGTTCAATTTTCACTGGGAGCGAAACAGGTTTTCATTCTACAGATAGGTGCCATCTGTACTTTTCAATTTTCCAAGGGTTATGCAGAAAAACTCACCACTACTTGAACAATTTCTTAAACTTTCTCCGTTTGAACAAACGCTACTCAAATTTCTTTCAATCACCTACGAGCCCGCGCATACCGCTCTCATAGTTAATTGTCTCAGGAAACTCGACCTGAAAAACCCCAGGGGCAACAAACCGACTTCGGCCAACCTGGCCCACTATTTTACCAAATTCGAGCAGCTGGGGTTACTGACCAAGGAACGGCAGTGTGCCGACGAAATAATAGAACCTTTAAGTAAAATTGCGGTGAAGGACGGTTCTTACGCCATCTATGCCACCACAATCCAGGACGAGGCGCCGGTTTCCTACTATTACGGGAAATGGACGACCCGCTGCTGGCGGGCTGTCCGCGAAATGCGCATCGGTATCTACACCCAGCAATTCGACCTGATCGATGATGCGTCGGAATTCCTGGAAAGCCAGTGCGGCGAACTGCTGACCCCGCCCCCGCCAGCGATCAGGGTTATGACCCGGCCGTTTGATCCCGAGTGGTTTGGTTGTCTGCCCACCTCATTTCAGTTCTACATGCTCAGCCTCGTCCTCCAATATGGCAGGGATACCCTTACAAACTATGGTGACATTATAGATTATCTCGCCTGCGAGAAAAATTTTTCACACCTGACAATCGACGAGCAGCTGCCGTTTAAAAGGCTGCTGTTCCATGAGCTGCTGTTTCGCGCAAGAATAGAGGAGGCCGAGAACCTTATCTGGGCCCAGCCTGAACTTTTCAGCGGCACCGGTGCCCAGGGTACAATCGATTTTCTTTCCGGCAAAAGCGACAAGGCTCTCGATTGTTATGTGCAGGACCTGGAATTCCTGCAAAAATACAGCAAGGACGAGAAAGTTGCTTTTTTCGGGCCCAGCGGACTTTTCTACATCCTGGCCCTAATACAGAAGAGGGAAAAGGATGATTTTTACGATATCGCCCACGCCATATCCATCGCCCTGTCCCAATTCCATGGCGCCCGGGAAAATAATTCCTACAATTACCTGGCAACCGTAATAAACTCCCATATCAGCCAGAACGGCCAAGGAGAGGAAATCCATCTGCCGGACAAGACAACTCCAGATGCGCTCACGGTGACCTTCTGCGCAATCTGCCAGTACTGGCTCAACAGCGGCCTCACCGCCGATGTGGAGGAGCAGGTTATTAGCCTTTACAATCGGGCCGAGCAGCAGGGATTCATACTTATCGGTGCCATTCTCAGTGAAATCTTACGCGCTACAAAACACGACAACGCAATTGATCTGAGACAGGGGCAGAAAGTGGGTGAAGGGGCCGGAATCATCCCTCTTCTTGAAATTCTCGAACCAGAGGAGCCATGGAAAAGAAGCCTTAAGGCCTTGATTTTTGCAACCGCCGGAGGCGGCGAGGTGGAGCAGCAGAACATAAGGCTGGCATGGATGGTCTCTGTGGGCAGGGATGAAATTGCGATCTCGCCCAAGGAACAGAAACTTTCGACTGAAGGCGACTGGTCCAAGGGACGGCCGATTTCATTGTCAAGACTCTACCAGAACAGCAGGTTCACCTACCTGACTTCCCAGGACAGAAGGGTCTGCGCCACCATCAAGAAGAGTCACAACCCCACCACCAACTCGGTGAGCTACGACTTCATAATGGACAAGGCTCTTGTCGCCCTTATAGGTCACCCTCACCTATACCTGGCCGAATCTCCGGGAACGCCGGTGGAGTTTGTCCCGGGCGAGCCCGAGCTCCTGGTCGAAGAGCGCGGGCAAAACCTTCGTATCCGCTTTGCCCACCCAATCTCAAGCAAGAACATCAACTTCCACGTGGAAACCCCGACCCGGGTAAAAATTATCAGCATCAACGACAACCACCGCAGGATAGCCCAGATTACCGGCCAAAAAGGTATAACCGTGCCCATGTCGGCAAGCGAGGAGGTACTGACCGCCATTGGCAACATCTCATCGTTCATGACCGTTCACTCGGCCATAGCCGCCGACAGTACCAGTGAAAAGGCCGGGAATATCACCTTCGTGGAAGCAGACTCAACCATCTATATGCACCTGCTCCCGTACGGCACTGGATTTCGCCTGGAAATGTTCGTCAAACCTTTCGCCCAGGGAGGACACTACCTCAAGCCCGGGCAGGGCGTTGAAAACATCATGGCCGAGGTCAACGGCAGGAGGCTGCAGACCAAGAGAAACCTCGCGCTGGAAGAAGAGAAGGCAAGAGACATCGAAGAGCTGTGCCCCATTCTCGACCTGGCAATAGATATGGAGCAGGAAAACGACCGGGAGTGGCATCTTTTCGACCCGGACGACTGTCTCCAGGCTCTGCTGGAGCTGCAGGAAATCAGGGACAAGGTCAAGATAGAATGGCCGGAGGGGGAAAAACTCTCCATCACCCATACCTCGTCGGTGGAAAACCTCAACCTCAAGATCAGGACCAACCGGCAGAACTGGTTCGCTATGAGCGGCGAGCTCAAGCTTGACCAGGGCAAAGTAATCGAGCTCAAGGAGCTCCTTGCCAAGGTCAAGACCTCTTCCGGTCGTTTTATCGAAATCGGGGACGGGCAGTTTATCGCCCTTACCCAGGAGTTCAAAAAGCGCCTGGATGAGATCAATCTTTTTTCAGACGGGTTGGAAAAAGACGACAGCAACGAAGTCACGATCCACCCCCTGGCCGCCATTCAGCTTGAAAAAATCGCCAACCGGGCAAGAACCGACGCCGACTTCGGCTGGAAAGGCCAGATCCGCAAAATCAGTGAAGCCCAGGAGTACAAGCCTGAGTTGCCCTCCACCCTGATGGCGGAGCTCCGTCACTACCAGAGGGAAGGGTATGAATGGCTTGCCAGGCTGGCTTATTGGGGCGTCGGGGGATGCCTTGCCGACGATATGGGTCTTGGCAAGACGCTGCAGTCCCTTGCTATCATCCTGAACCTGGCGTCAAGAGGTCCTTCCCTGGTGGTGGCTCCCACCTCTGTTTCAACCAACTGGCAGACGGAAGTAAAGCGCTTCACCCCCACCATCAATATAAAATTTTTTTCCGGCCAGGACCGGGCCCAGGTTATAAATGAGCTTGGGAAATTTGACCTGCTCATCACCACCTACACCCTGCTGCAGCAGGAAAGCGAACTCCTTTCCACGGTAAAATGGCAGACAGTGATACTCGACGAGGCCCAGGCAATCAAGAACTCGGCCACCAAACGCAGCCAGGCCGCCATGGCCCTCAATGCCGAGTTTAAACTTATCACCACAGGAACCCCGATTGAAAACCATCTCGGCGAGTTGTGGAACCTGTTCCATTTTATCAATCCGGGGCTGCTCGGCTCCCTTGCTTCATTCAACGAGCGCTTTGCCATACCGATTGAAAAATTTCAGGACAGGGACGCCAAGCTCAAGCTGAAAAAACTGATCCGCCCATTCATACTCAGACGTATCAAGTCCCAGGTTCTTGAAGAACTTCCCTCCCGGACAGAAGTGACCCTCGAAGTGGAAATGAGCGATGAAGAGAGTCTCTTTTACGAGGCGCTACGGCAAAACGCGATCAGCACCCTGGAAAATTCAAAAGACAAGAAAGGCCGTCACCTGCAGATCCTGACCGAAATCATGAGGCTCAGGCAGGCGTGCTGCAATGCCCGGCTGATAGACAACAACAGCAGCATAGCGAGCTCTAAACTGCGGGTATTCGCATCGGTTGTCGAAGAACTTCTCGACAGCAACCACAAAGCCCTTGTGTTCAGCCAGTTTATCGGCCACCTCTCCATCATCCGCGAATATCTCGACAAGCAAGGCATACATTACCAGTACCTTGACGGCACCACCTCCTCGAAACAGAGGAAGAAGAGGGTGGACGCCTTTCAGGAAGGCGACGGGGATCTCTTTCTGATAAGCCTCAAAGCGGGTGGTCTGGGGCTGAACCTGACAGCCGCCGACTATGTCATCCATATGGATCCGTGGTGGAACCCGGCCATTGAAGACCAGGCATCGGACCGGGCTCACCGCATTGGCCAGACCAGGCCGGTGACCATTTACAGGCTTGTGTGCAAACACACTATTGAGGAAAAAATAGTCAAACTGCATCAGGAAAAGCGAGATCTTGCGGGCAGCCTTCTCGAAGGCGCCGACATCAGCGCCAAGATGACGTCGACGGACCTTCTCGATCTGATAAAAGCGAGCTGACAGCAAGTCCGGATTACGGGCGATTGAGCTTGGTGAGGATAAGGCCGAAAAAATCGCTTGTTGCGCCGATGTAGTACCAACCGAGATGCTCCTTGCATTGGCGGCAGACGGCAAATTGCCAGAGATATCCGGCGAACCAGGTGAACTCCTTGGTGGGTTCGCCGAACACCTGACAACCGGGGGCCTGGCGAAACGCCCCCAGTTCAAAAACGATTCCGGCAGGATTAAAGTAGGTGTGGCTGTGCGAGCCATCAATTGCGATGGCGTGTTTTTCCGCCGTTATGGTATAGCCGCACACCTTGCAGGTAATGGTCCTTTCCGGGTCGCTTCTGGTTTTATCAAGCACCTTCGCGTCGGGCCGTCCGGTTTTCCTGAAGTCACTGGTCCGAAAACAATAGATGGTTTCAAGTACATTATTTACCGGGATCACCACTGTAATAATCCACTACCGCTGCAATCATATCAGGAATAGTATATCGTTCGGGCTGGACATCTACTTCAAGTCCGCTATCGGTAACCGTCTTGGCCGTTATCGGCCCGATTGCCGCTATTTTCACGCCGGCAAGCAGTTGCCGAATCTCCTGCTTCGACTTGACTCCCAGCATTTTGAGGAAATTCCGAACAGTTGACGAGCTGGTAAAGGTTATCATATCCACGTTGCCGGCGCGAAGTTCACTGCACATGGTTTCCTTGTCGTCTTCTGCCGGACAATTTACATAGACAGGCGCCACCGTTACCTGAGCTCCGGCTCCGCGCAGGTTTTCCGGAAGGATTTCCCTGCCCTCCCTGGCCCGTGGGATCAGGATATTGCGCCCTTCGACCCCCTGGTCCAGCAGGCTTTCGGCCAGCCCTTCGCCGGTGAAGGTACTGGGGATGAGATCAGCATGAACCCCGTATTGCAACAACAGGTCGGCGGTGGCTTTTCCCACCGTGGCAATGGAAGGCCCTTTCAGGTCCCTTGCGTCCATTCCTCTGGCATAGAGGCGTTCAAAGAAATACTTGACGCCGTTAAGCGACGTAAACAAAATCCAGTGGTATTCATGAATCCGGTCGAGTTCCTCATCAAGGACCTCGTAAGAATCAACCGGCTTGATGTTTATAGTCGAATACTCGAGACAGTTTGCCCCGTACTCCTCGAGCCCGGCAACAAGATCGCTCGCCTGCGCCCGGGTTCGGGTAACAAGGATACGCTTGGTAAAAAGCGGTCTCTTTTCATACCAGTCTATGGTCTCGCGCAGCTTGACCACTTCTCCTACTATGATCAGGGCGGGCGGTTTTATTCCCGACTCGCTGACGACATCGTTTATAGTGTCAAGCGTTCCGACGACAGAGCGCTGGTCGGGAGTGGACGCCCACCGAACAACAGCCACCGGAGTTTTCGGGTCGCGGCCATATCGGATCAGTTTGTCGACAATTATCGGCAAATTTTTAATCCCCATATAGACCACCAGGGTCCCCGCTCCTGTCGCCAGCTTTTGCCAGTCAATATTCGAGGTCTTCTTGGCAGGATCTTCATGGCCGGTAATAAAAGCCACCGAGGCCGTATAGTCTCTGTGTGTGATCGGTATCCCGGCATAGGTGGCCGCCGCCGTGGCAGACGTGACTCCCGGGACCACTTCAAAGTCGATTTTGGCGGTGTGAAGGGTTTCTAGCTCCTCTCCGCCCCTGCCGAAGATAAACGGATCCCCCCCCTTCAGTCTCACCACCATTTTGCCAAGCTGTGCCTGATCAACCAGAATCTGGTTGATCTCTTCCTGGGTATAGGTATGTTTTACGCCGCCTTTTTTACCAACGTAGATAAGTTCAGCAGTCGACGGCACATGTTTGAGCAACTTCCTGTTGGCCAGGTAATCATAGACGACCACCTCGGCCCGCTCCAGCAGTCTTTTGCCACGCACTGTTATAAGACCTGGATCTCCAGGACCGGCTCCAACCAGATATACCTTTCCGGGCTTCTTCATTTTTATTCCTTAATCTTAACCACAAATATTCACTACAAACCGCAGGAAAACAGACTGGTCCCTGCGGCGTTTAGTTTGTCATGGGTTATACCATATTCCGTGCAACTGACAAGAGTGGTGCACTATTACACGAAAAAAAGGGGCCTTCCCAGAAGTGAGAAAGTCCCCTTTTAATTCCGATAATTATTTTTAAGATTACACAACTCTTGGAAAAAATTAGAGTTCTTTCATTATTGAGTCGGTTACTTCGCCAATGGATGCAGAACCGTCGACGGAAATTACTTTCGGTCCGTCGGTATTCTTGAAGTAATTTACCGCAGCCATGGTTCCGGTCTCTTCATCATAATAGATGTTATGACGCTTGTTGATCGCGTCTTCGTCCTGGTCGTCCGGCCTGGTCTTCAGGTCGCCGCCACAGACACGACAGACGAGTTTTCCGTCTTTTTCTTCCGGCTTGATCGCCTCAAAAGCAATGTGGTTGGGATGATTGTTGTCATTGACGCAGAGACGACGCCCCATGATGCGATCTTTTGCGATCTGCCGGTCAAGAACGATCTCTATCACGTAATCAAGAGCCAACCCTTCTTTTTCCAGCGTTTTGGCAAGGGTGATCGCCTGATCTTTTGATCGGGGAAATCCGTCGAGAATCCAGCCGTCCTTGCAGTCGTCTTTCTGCAGACGGGCGACCATCATCGGAATGGTGATGTCGTCGGGTACCAGGTCGCCCCTTTCGATAAACTCTTTGGCTTTCATTCCGAGCTCGGTTCCGCCACCGATATGCTCACGGAAAATTGCTCCCGATTCGATATGGGGAATATTGTATTTTTTCTGTACGATGGCGCCTTGAGTTCCTTTACCACTTCCGTTCGGTCCGAAAAACAGAATGTTTTTTCCCATGATTTCAATCTCCTTTTAAACGTTAAAATATGAACTTCACGATCTGTATAATCCGAAAACACTATTTTTTTATAGCGAGTAAAGAAGCCCCGTTTTGAAATTGACAACTGCCTGGGGCAAAACCCAAACCTTCGCGAAAACGCCGAGGGGATCACAAACAGGTTACTATAGACCAATTTGGACAATCGGGCCATAAAAATATCTCCGCATAGATTTTGACTTTCACCCTGAAAGCGGTTACTTTCTGGGGCATTGTAGCGTTTTTTCGTCCATGGCAGCGAGGACGCAAAAGGTTTACCGACGGATGCAGCAAGGGCTTGCTTTTTCTTTTACAATCCATCGGAAGCACAACAACTAAACATTGAATCGAGTCACCACTATGAAAGAGATACGGGTTGGAATTATTGGATTTGGTACAGTTGGCCAGGGATTGGCAAAGGCCATGTTGGCTCAACGGGAACGGTTGCAGCAAAGGACAGGAATCGACTTCGTGCTCGCGACCGTGGCGGATATCGCCGTCACCAGCCTGCCCGACGAGTTCGGGCAAGTAACTCTTACCAACAACGCCGAAGATATATTCAACGACCCCACCATCGATATCGTGGCGGAACTGATCGGCGGCATGGAACCGGCCAGATCCTTTCTGCTCAAAGCCATGGAAAAGGGCAAACATGTTGTCACCGCCAACAAGGCGCTCCTTTCCGTTCACGGCAAGGAAATTTTTGCAGCCGCCGCAAAAAACAATGTGGAAGTAGGGTTTGAAGCGAGTGTCGGAGGCGGTATTCCTGTAATAAAAGCGCTCAAGGAAGGGCTGGTCGCCAACAGGATCAATTACATCAAGGGAATCATGAACGGCACCGCCAACTATATCCTGACCCAGATGACCGACCACGGCACCCCTTTTGCCGAGGTACTCAAGGAAGCCCAGGAACTCGGATTTGCCGAGGCGGATCCGACCTATGATATTGAAGGGATTGACACCGCCCACAAGCTTGCCATACTGATGACCATCGCCTACGGACTCAACGTCCACCTCGACGATGTGAGCGTGGAGGGGATCTCTTCCATCGAACCGATCGACATCGAATTCGCCAGGCGTTTCGGCTATCGCATCAAACTGCTCGCCATAAGCCGCAACCACGGCGAAAGCGTCGAGGCCCGGGTCCACCCCACCATGGTCCCCGAGGGTCATATGCTGGCCACAATCAACGGGGCCTTTAACGGCATCCAGCTCCGGGGAGATACCGTGGGAGATGTACTCCTGTATGGCCAGGGCGCAGGAATGATGCCCACCGGCAGCGCTGTTGCTGCAGATGTGGTCGATATCGGCAGGAACATCGCCAACGGATCGGTAAACCGCGTTCCCGCATTGTCCTACCTGCCGGAAAACATCGGCGAACCGACCATAACCCCCATGGAACAGCTCCAGTGCCCCTATTATTTCAGGATCACGGCGCTGGATAAACCAGGTGTTCTTTCGGTGATTACCGGAATTTTCGGCAAGCACAACATCTCCATTCGCTCGATGATGCAGCAGGGCCATGACAGTAACGAGCCGGTACATATTGTGTTCAGGACTCACCTGGCGCAGGAAGGCTCCGTTGAAAAAGCAATTGGTGAAATAAACGCGCTTGATATCTGCACCGCCCCTACTGTCAAGATAAGACTTCTGATATCAGAATAGGAAACATCATGAAATACCTCATTCTTGTCGGCGACGGCATGGGGGACTATCCGATCGAGGAAATTGGCGGACTGACTCCTCTTGCTAAAGCTCATATTCCGACCATTGACCGGCTTTGCGAAAGAGGAGAGCTGTTCCTCAACCGGACAATCCCCGAAGGCTACCCACCCGGCAGCGACGTGGCGAACATGTCGCTTATGGGATACGACCCGGCGGCTTACTACACCGGCCGGGCACCGCTCGAAGCGGCCGCCATGGGCATCCGGCTCGCTCCCGATGAAATCGCATTTCGCTGCAACATGGTGACCCTGGATAAGCAGACTGAAGACCGGGTGGTGATGACCGATTTCAGTGCCGGACATATCACCAGCGAGGAGTCGCGCCAGCTGATCGAGGATCTTGAGAACCATTGCTCGTCCGAGGCTTTTCATTTCAAGGCCGGAGTCAGCTACAGGAACCTGGTCGTATACAAAGGACAACATCCAGGTTTTGCCCCCGTACCTCCCCACGATTTTATAGAGCGGGATGTCACATCCCATTACCAGGCATATTTCAACGACCCGGAGTGGAGAAAGGTTCTCACCGGAGCACAAGAACTGCTCGCCGCCCACCCGGTCAACCTCAAACGTATTGACGAAGGGAAGAATCCTGCCAACTTCATCTGGCTCTGGGGAGAAGGCAAAATGGCATCCGCCCCGACGCTTGGCCAAAGGTTCGGTATTACCGGGTCGATGATCAGTGCCGTCGACCTCCTGAAAGGTCTCGGGGTGCTGGCCGGCATTACGGCGCTGAACATCCCTGGCGCAACCGGCTATATCGACACCAACTACGACGGCAAGGCCCAGGGAGCGATCGACGCCTTGAAAAACGAGGACTTTGTCTTCGTCCATCTGGAAGGCCCGGATGAAGCGGGGCACAAGGGTTCGCTCGTCGACAAGATCCAGGCAATAGAGGATTTTGACGGCAGGATTGTCCGCCCGATCATCGATTTCCTCCACGAGAGTAAAGAAGATTTCCGGGTGGTGGTAACCATGGACCATTTCACCCCCCTGGCGCTGCGCACCCATGCCTCCGATCCGGTGCCGACGATTCTATACGATTCGCGCGAAAATATTGCAGGGTCGGGAAAAACCTTCAGCGAAGAAAACTGCCGGCAGCTGCAGGATCTTTCTGGTGAAGAGATAATGCAGGGACACACCCTTATCGAGAAACTGCTGCAACAGAGGCAATAACGACATGGCGGAACATTCTTTTACTACCACAGTGCGCGTTCTCTACGGCGATACCGATGCCGCAGGAGTCGTCTATAACGCCAACTATCTCCGATATTTTGAAAAAGGAAGAACCGAGTTGATGCGGGAATGGATATGCACCTACAGCGACATAGAGAAAATGGGCTTCATTCTTCCCGTCACCGAGTGCTGGGCACGGTACAAGGCCCCGGCAAAATACGACGACCTGCTCACGATCGAGACGTCAATCTCCGAACTGTCCAAGTACAAGTGCAAATTCGCCTACAGAATAGTGAGGGAAGACAGAGAAAACAACCGGACCCAGCTGCTTGTCAAGGGCTATACCGTTCATGTGGCGACAACGACTGACGGCAAACTCACCAGATTGCCCGAGGTTATCATTTCTCAGATGGCACAATTTGCTGCAAAACCTGAAAAGATGAATTCAAAGGCCAAATAGTCATTGACATTATTTTCAACGGGTGTATAGTGCCTGAACCTATCGCGGGGTGGAGCAGTTTGGTAGCTCGTCGGGCTCATAACCCGAAGGTCGGGGGTTCAAATCCCTCCCCCGCTACCAAGATATTTCAAGGACTTACGGATTGATTGCCGTAAGTCCTTTTTTCATTGGTCTTACGATGATGCTACGCTCGAATGTCAGGCGCAATCGGGCTTTCAGGCTGATACATGATTTGGCCTGGTTATTTGTGTTGCTGTTGAATCGATATTTCAATTCTAAAAGAGTATTTCACCAGTATCTACCCTCGACTTTGTGAGCGATGTGAACCATACACTGATAATACGTAGTGACATTACTTGTATCGACCTTCAGCGGACGATATAGCTCACATTGACTGCCCGGCAGTAAACATTCTATTAAACAAGCTTTGACCATCTTGCCTGGTGCCTATGTTGCTGCTTGGAAATCAGCATCATGGCACCCTTAAATAATAAATTGAATTCAAAAGGATCTATTCATGCGGAGACAGTTAACCGGCATCTTTGCCTTTATTATGACAGCAGTGTTGGTAAGAATACATTATTACAGCAAGCTTCGACCATCATGTCGAAGGAGCGCTTTTGATAAATAGAACTGATCTTATCAATAGTTGGCCTCTAGCTTGTCATGCTGCTATTGAAATCATAAGATTCCCTCAGCTGAAACAGTTCCGACCTGGCCCGGTTTGCGTGGATAAACGGGATACGAACAGCAAGAGACCTGCTGTGATAAAATTGCCTTCTACAAGCTGCTGTGACGATTTGTCAGCTGACCATGCCGTACAGCATCATAGGGCCCCAGGGAGATCACGTATCAACACTACCCACATCAGAGATTGATGCCAGAGCTGGTATCTGAATCTCAATATTTTTTTTGATTACCACCAATCTTCAGCAAGCGATAAATTGTGCTGAGGAATCGGTGATGATTTACAAGCGTGATAAACGAGATTTTCAATCATCAGCTCTAATTTAAAACGTCGATTAAACCTGTAACAGAATTCAGCGAGATAACGAGGCAAATGCCTGTGGTCAATACCATGATAAGTGGCTCTGATAGAGTTTTTCAGGTTGCCGATTATGATATTGAGCCAGTTAAACAGTTTTTTGCTTTTCTTGTCGGTACCTCCACCAGTGATAAACGCCCAATGATAGTGTCCAGCAAGATCGAGACTCCTGAAACAGGCAAGTCCATCTGTAAACACTGCACGTTTTGGAGCAAGATGCTTTTCCGACCAGCGCTTAATCTCGTCAGAAGAAAACCCAGCGACTCTACTAAATCGAATATGACGGGGGTACCCCTTAGTATCTCTGCTGAGAGCCGCGATCATAGGCGTCTTACCTGCAGCGCCTCGCCCTCGTTTACATCCGTGCCGTTTGCCTCCCCAGTAAGCGTCATCAATCTGGACAAGGCCAAAGAGAGGCTGGACGTCATCGGCTTGTTTCATGACCATTTGGAGTTTGTGTTTCATCCTTATAGCTGCATTGAAGGAAATTCCGAGGTATCTGCTCATAGGCAAAGCAGCCATACCTTCTTTTGATTGAGTCATGAAAAATATTGCTAAAAACCAGACAGTTAGAGGTAACTTAGATGATGTGAAGATAGTATTGGTTATGAGAGAATGCTGGTGTCTACACTGGCGGCACTGAAATACACGACGTGTCTG
>NZ_FNJI01000011.1 GCF_900104445.1 Desulforhopalus singaporensis
CTGTTTCTCCGGAGTTTCAGGGGAGTACGGCGAAAAAGAAGATCGGCGGGGGTGACGGAGGTGGGGCTTCCATGGTGACGGGGTTGGTTTTTGACATAAAAAAATACGCAATTAACGACGGTCCGGGTATCAGGGTGGCTGTGTTTCTCAAGGGGTGCCCACTGAACTGTGCGTGGTGTCATAACCCGGAGAGTATCTCGCCGAAGGTTGAAAAAATGTATAACCCGGACAAGTGCATCGGCTGCCAGTACTGCATTGAATCCTGCCCGGAGGATGCATGTTTTCTTACCCCTGACGGTATCGTAACCGACAGGAATCTATGCACCGGCTGTGGAGAATGTGCAAAGATATGCCCGACCCAGGCTGCCGAGATGTCAGGCAGGGTGGTAACCGTTGTCGATATCGCAGAGATCGCCGAGAAAGAGCGTCTTTTCTTCGATCAATCCGGGGGCGGCGTGACTATTTCCGGCGGAGAGCCGCTTCTCCAGCCTGAGTTTCTCAAGGCCCTGCTGGATGAACTGGGCGCGAGGTCGATCCACAGGGCGGTGGATACCACCGGATTTGCACCAAGCGAACTGATGCTGGATGTGGCCGGGCGCACCGATCTCTTTCTGTACGACCTTAAGATGATGGATTCCAACCGTCATAAAAAGTGGACGGGGGTAGGCAATGAAAAAATCCTGCACAACCTGCGTCTTCTCTCCGAGACCGAAGCAGAGATACATATCCGTATTCCGCTGATCAGGGGAGTCAATGACGATATCGACAATATCGAACGAACCGCCGCTTTTATCTCCTCGTTAAAGGGAGGTTCAGCCAAAACCATCAACCTGCTGCCTTACCATAACATTATGGTGAACAAGTATAAAAAACTAGGCAGGTACTATAATCCCGGGGAAATTTCAGAACCTGGGAACGAGGATTTGTCAGCCATAGTGGAGATATTTTCCAAATACGGCCTGAGCGCGACTGTGGGCGGATAACAGGTATGTGAGAGTGGGCCGTACCGCTCTGTTTCACCACTGTCCTGGCTACTTGGCAAGGTGGCTGCATACCACACAGGATTTGTCAGAATACTAAAGGCGGAGCCGCTTGGGTTCCGCCTTTATTGTCTGCGCCCAGAGTCGCACAGGTTTGGCGATGCTCTTGACAGGGCCAGTCCGCTTCTTATTCTTCATATATCACGATGTGGTGCTAGAATTGGTTCAGGAATTTACGGCAGCAACTGCCGGCGGTGCCATGGCGCAGAAAAAAACGTGTGGAGAGTAAAATGATCATACATCAAAGAGAAGTCGCATACAGTGAGGATTATGAGAAATTTTTTCAAGCGCTCGTAAAAGCCAAGAGTCATCTGGAGAAAAAATTTCCCGAAGTCTCCGTCGAGCTCATGTACAACCTGGCAGGACAGAGAGGGTGGGCGACCATCCAGACACGGTATCGGTCGCTGGCAGACTATGAGAGGATTGATGGTGAGATGGATAAAGACGAGGAGTACGTGGCGTTGCTCAGGTCGGTGATCGGCGATACCGGACAGCTGCCGACCGATCAGTTTTTCAGGGTAATTGAGACTGCGTAATTTTTCCCGGCGGCCTGGTTGTAACCATCCGGCCGGCAATAGAAGGCGCAGGTGAAATCAGGCCAGGGGCGGGCGGGGCTGACGGGGTTCGATCGCACCGCTTGGCCTTGGTGTGTGCGGTGCGGCTGGTAAATTTCATTTATAGTCTGGAGTAAATCGTGCAAACCCTTTATTATGGCTGTTGCCCTGCATGGCAGCGACCATGTGGCCCCGGGAGGATAGCTGCCAATCCTGTCGACAGCGTAATCAAACTGCCATGACCTTGCAGCAGCGATCAACCCAGGGAAAAGATCATTGTCGCCATCGGCTGTCCCGAATGTGATTTCCTGGCAACCCGAACCAGCTTGCAACTATCCGGAAAAGCGATGTCCGGTTCAACGAAGAAGAGAAGAGGTCCCATGAACAGTAGCGGTTATCAGTTTGAGACAGGAATGTATCGTCCCCCGAGTGAAGGAGGGAGCGCATCTCTTCTGGTTCGGTTTACCAGAAACTGCCCCTGGAACCAGTGTACTTTCTGCGCCATGTACAAGACGGAAAAGTTTCAGCTGCGGCCCGTGGATGAGATCAAAGCGGACATCGATGCGATGGCGGCTTTGGCCGGCGACCTGAAATCGGAATCGATCCGTCTGGGCGGAAACGGCCGGGTTACCAGGGAGGCTATACTGGCCCTGGTTGACCGATGCCCCGAGTTGAACTATCACCAGGGGGCCGACATGTTTATCCAATGGCTGCTTGCCGGCGGAAAAACTGCCTTCATCCAGGACGGCAACTCTCTGATCATGCCCCCCGACGACCTGATCGAGGTACTGAGCTATCTGAAAGCCTCGTTTCCCTCTATCGATAGAATAACCACCTATGCTCGGGCAAGGACCATTGCCCAGAGATCTCCTGAAACTCTGCAGGCTATCAGGGCGGCAGGACTGGACCGGGTTCATCTGGGACTGGAAACCGGCGATGACGAACTACTCAGGCGGATCAAAAAGGGGGTGGACAGCCAGGGACACGTCACCGGGGGGCAAAAAGCCATGGCCGCCGGGTTTCAGGTCTCCGAATACTGGATGCCTGGGTTGGGCGGCAAAGAGATGTCCCGGCAGCATGCCCTCAATACGGCGCGGGTGCTTAATGAGGTCAACCCCCACTATATCCGTTCACGGCCCTTCAGGCCCATTCCCGGCACCCCGATACACGACCAGGTCAAGGCTGGCGAGACGATTTTGCTCTCCCCGAAAGAACAGCTTCAGGAACTCAAACTGATGATATCGGCTCTTGAGGTCACCTCGAAGGTCTGCTTCGACCACGCCGGCAACTACTGGCGCACCTCGAAGGGGGACCTTGTTTTCTCCCATGGTTACGAAGGGTATCAGTTTCCCGATGAAAAAGACCTCGTGCTGGAACGGATCGAGCAGGGGTTGGCTTTTGACCGGCAGCAGGAAAAATTTATCCGCCTGTGACACCGGTTCTTCGGTCTTGCGCCTGGAATCAGCCCGACCTGCACGGGAGCCGGGTTGTTTTTTTTAAGAAGGTCCGGCCGGTGGACGACAGCCACCCGGCCTGTTAATAGAGGATCTTGTTGGACCAGTGGACGGCGAACTTGACGAGCTCGGTAAAGTGTTTGAGCTTCAGCTTTTCCTTGAGGTTTTCGCGGTAGGTGCCGATGGTCTTGATGCTCAGGTGGAGACGTTCGGCGATCTCCTTGGTGGAGTATCCCTCGCCGATCAGCCTGAGCACTTCCAGCTCTCTGTTGGTGAGGATGTCCAGGGGCGACCCGCTGTCACCCGCCGCCTGGTTGGTCAATCGTTTGAAGACCTTCTCCTTCACGCTCTGGCTGGCATAGATGTCGCCGCCGAGCACCTTGCGCACAGCCTCCACCACCTGCGATATCGCCTCCTGCTTCATTATGTAGCCGCTGGCGCCGGCGAGTAGAGCCCTTTCGGCATAAAGGGATTCGTCGTACATGGAGAGAACCAGCATCGGGAGTCCTTCATACTGTTTCTTTATCTCCTGGACCAGCTCGATTCCGTTGCCGTCTTTAAGGGAGATATCGATGATAACCAGGTCCGGTTTGAGGTTGTCGATGGCCTCCGGAGTCTTCTTCATCAGTTCAATACTGCCGCAAACCTCAAGGTCTTCTTCCTTGTTGATGAGTTCCGTCATGCCAAGGCAGAATATGGGATGATCGTCAACGATCAGTATCCTGTTTTTTTTCAGCGGTGTCATCTTCTTCCCTGTTCATGGCTCTATGGCGAAATGGCCGGCTGTCCCGTCTCCGGTGTTTGTGGTATCCTGATGCCCGGAGTTTTTCATAAACAGATGAATAACGGTGCCTCCCCCTTCCGGGGTGGTGATCTCGAGGAACGCGCCGATAACCAGGGCGCGGTGCTGCATTATCCTGAGACCGATGCCGCCGTTTTTCCGGCCGATGTCGATTCCCGTGCCGTTGTCCGTTATTTTCAGATGAGTATACCCCCCTTTTCGGTAAAGGGAAATATCAATACGTGAACCACAGGAGTGTTTGACCGCGTTGTTTACCGCTTCCTGCACGATATAGTAGAGGTGTGTCGCCAGGGTGTTGTCGCTAAAGACAATGGAGGTGTCGCCATCAAACGAGCAGGTGATCCCCGATGAAGCGGTGGTCTTTTCCGCGATCTCTTTCAGCGCCGACTGCAGGCCGAAAGAGACCAGGTGCACAGGACATAGTCCTCTGGCCAGGTTTCTTGCCTTTTCAGTCGCCTCATGGATCAGTCCGATGATGTGGGATGCGAGTTGCGCTCCCTCGATGTGGTTGTCCTCAATGGTTTTTTTCAGGGCTGACGCCAGCCCGCCGGTACCTATCAGGTGGGGGCAGAGGTCGTCGTGAAGGTCCTGGCCTATGGCCTGGCGGACATTATCACCGATATCCATGAGTCGTTTGGTCAGTCTCTTGGTTTCGGTTATGTCGCGCAGGATCACCACGCTTCCGGCGAGTTGCTGATCGTGCCCGCGAAAAGCGGCGCCGCTTATACTGACGGTCCGGATATCGCCCCGGCTTGTGTATCGTTTGGTCTCGGTCGCCTCAAGGGACTTTCCGGCCTTGATGGCTTCGATCATGAGCTGTGTTTCCGGCCAGTTTTCTTCCGGAACGAAGTGGTCGAGTTTTTTTCCCATGCATTCACCAAGGCTCCAGCCGAAGACTTTGTGAAACGCAGGGTTGAAGTAGGTTACCTTCCCTTCCATGTCGTAGATGACTATGGGGTCGGCGGCCGCCTCCATGACCAGCCGGTAACGGGCTTCGCTTATCCGAAGATTTTTTTCGGTCTCCCGCCGGCTTCTGATCTGGTTCTGCAGGTTGCTGCTGTATTCTTCAAGTTGCTGCATGAAGTTATTGTAATACTTTGCCAGTTCGCCTATCTCATCTTTGGAGGCAACCGGCATACGCTGGCTGAAGTCACCCATGGAAATGGAGAGGTGGCCCATGAGCCTTCTGAGCGGGGCGGAGATCGATTCGCTTATGCCGAAGGTCAATAAAAGGACCAGCAGCATGGTGACGCCGAAGGTTATCGACCCGAGAATGGTTACGGTTTTCAGGGGACCGTAGAATTCGTCGTAATAGCTGGCGGCGCCGACGAACCAGTCGTACTCCTCGATGTGGTTGAAGATGCAGAATTTGCGGCGGGACTGCTGTTCGCCTGGGTTCTTCCACGGGTATTCGATCCTGCCTTTCCTGTTCTTGAGTATGTATTCAAGACCCTCGTTGGGGATCTCCTCGATGGTCAGAATGTTGATTCCTTCGAGTTCGGGGTGAATTATGGCGGTACCGCTGGCGTCCATGACAAAGGAATAGCCGCTCTTGCCGAATTTGAGGTCGAGCACACTCTGTCTGAAATCGTCGATATTTACCAGTCCGTTAAACTCTTCCCGGTACGACGAGACGCAGACAAACCAGTCCCAGGGTTCGAAGTAGATGGTGTAGAGGGCTTTGGGCCGGGGGCTCTGTTCGTCGGGGTTTTTCCAGTCGTATTCAAGATAGCCTTTTTTTCTGACGATCAGATCCTTGACGAACGAGTATTCGGAAACGTCTGCCTGCAGCAGTTCCTTTGACGGATGGACTACCACGATCCCGTTGCCGTTGAGACAGTATATATAGCCCGATTCGCCGATGGTCTGGCTGAGAAGAACATGGGCGGCCTGCTGCTTGGCCTCCTGCTCGGTCAGGATCCCCCGGCGGTGTTCCCGGTAGAAACCGTTTATGATCTCAACATTTTTTTCCGCGGCGCTCCGCAGGTAGTTCTTGATGGATACGGCGGCGGAGGTCTTGACCATGTTGTAGATGGTCGTTGTGGTATTGTTGAGCTCGCTCTCGATATTGGCCTTGATGGTGTTACGGATGATGAAATAGAAGGTGGCGAATCCGATCAACAGGGAAAGCGCGTACAAAAGCGAGTAGGAGATCAGCAGCTTGTTGCGGATTCGCGTTTTGGAAAACATCCTGTAATAGTCCCCCTGAACCTGTTATTTGTAAGAATTCCGGCTGACGATAACTCTCTCTATAGCTCTTATTGCTCCTGCAGGCAAAGGAAATACGGGATAAAAAAGAAGGAAGGGAAGAGTATCCCGGAGTGTTGCGAGGTTCAGGGCAGGCAGAGAGGAGAGCCGGGTTGTGAACCTCTTCCCTTCGTTTTGCGATCCGGCGGTAGGCCGCCGGATACTGTTTTTTTTCATTTACATCTTTATGTTCATACGCTTGGCATGTTCCAGCAGTTCTTCCCTGAAATCCGGGTGAGCGATGGAAATGAGCGCCTTGGCTCTTTCCCAGGTCGATTTGCCCTTGAGGTTTACCATCCCGTACTCGGTGACCACGTAGTTGACCATGACCCGCGGCAGGGTGGTGATAGTGCCGGGTTCGAGAAACGGCCTGATCCTCGACTTCCGGTTTCCTTCCTTGTCGACAACGCTTGAGGCAAGGCAGATGAATGCTTTGCCGCCGCGGGAATGGTAGCAGCCATAGGTGTAGTCGAGCTGTCCGCCGGTACCCGAGATATGTCTGGTGCCGCACGACTCCGAGGAGACCTGGCCGAACAAGTCGATTTCCAGGGCGTTGTTGATGGCTATGGCCTTGTCGTTGGCGGCGATATTGTTGAGATGGTTGGTGTAGTTTACCGGATAACTGCTGCAGGACGGATTGCAGTCGAGAAAATCGTAAAGTTTTTTCGACCCCAGGGCGAAGGTGTAGACAAATTTTCCGTAATCCTGCCTCTTGTTGCGGTTTGAAATGCAGCCCGACTCGTAGATATCGACATAGCTGTCACAAAGCATCTCGGTATGGACGCCGAGGTCGCGCAGGTTGGAGTTGGATATCAGCTTGCCGATGGCGTTGGGCATGGCGCCGATGCCGAGCTGCAGGCAGGAGCCGTTTTCGATCTGGGAAACGACCAGCTCGGCAATCTGCTCATCGACGTCTGAAATTACCGGGTCGGCCATGCTGAACAGTTCCTCGTGATCACTTTCGACAACCCCGTCCACCTCGGAGATATGAATCTGTTCCTCGTTGCCGCCGTAGCAGTAGGGCATGTTTTCGTTGACCTCGACGATCACCTTCCTGGCGGCCGCTATCTGTGCGCGGGTAAAAGAGTTTGACACTCCGAAGTTGAAGAACCCCTTGCTGTCCATGGGGGTGGTCCTGAGCAGCATGACATCGGTGTTGATGTCGTTCTTTTCGTAATAGCCCGGTCCCTCATGGTAGAGAAGGGGGATGTAGTTGCAGCATTTCTGGTCGTGCAGTTTCCGGTCGGCTCCGGTAAAGTGCCAGCTGTTGTAGCTGAAGCTTTTACCTTCCGGGTCAGCCTTGGCCACAGCTGCCAGGCCCGGAAAGCCAAGGGCCCGTATTTTCACGTCCTCTACCTTGCCGACCCTTTTCGCCAATTCCCTGTCAAGGGTTATCGGTGTGGCGAGAAAACATCCGTAATCAACCCAATCACCGGAGCTTATCATCTCAACTGCATCACTGGGCGTCATCAACCTGTTGTCGTATGCTCTTCCGAAATCCACTGTGTTTCTCCTTCCATATAGGGATGTTGTTGTCCTCGGTATCAGTTTCCCGGTATAGTCGATGAACAGCATAAAGGATCTTGACATTTCCGTGCAATCGGCTGGGGTCTGAAATTTGTCTGGTGTTTTTACCGAATCTTTCTAGGTTAATCACCTAGTCCTGCCGCTCCCCCTTTCTTCGTCAACCCTGTCTGAGGGTAAGCTGTCGTTTTCCTTGTAAATTTAAGTCCTCTAGGCTATGGACCTAGGGCGCCTCAGTAAATTCTGCAGAGAGGAATAGGTTCCCTGCCGATTGCCTTGCAGGGAGGAATCAAATAACCTTGTTGCCGGTTTGCCAACCATACCCGCAGCCGGATGAGAACAGTGGTTTTTTCCTTTTTCAACCGGCAGAAATGAAGGAGAAACACAACGATGTCTTACTCAACCTCCGTCAACCGCGACACTTTAACCCCTGTATCGTTTCTCAAGCGCAGCGCGCAGGTGTATCCGGACAAGGTCGCTGTTGTTTACGGACAACGAAAATATACGTACCGGCAGTTTCTTGACCGGGTTGCAAGGCTGGCCGGTGCGCTGGAAGCGGCAGGAATAGCTGCCGGTGACAAGGTCGTCTTCATCTGTCCCAACACGCCTCCGGTACTGGAGGCGCATTTCGCCGTTCCCATGCTCGGTGCGGTCCTGGTGACCGTCAATCCCCAGCTGACCAGCAATGAATACCACTATATCATCGACCATTCCGACGCCAGAGCACTGTTTGTCGATGACGAGTCCGGCGATCGGCTGCTGCCGGTGATCGACCATCTGGGTGGAGTTCGCCTGGTGGTCAACATCTGTGAAAATCCTGGTTCCCCGGTTCTGTCGGGGCCCGAGTATGAATCGTTTTTGAACACCGCTGCCCCGGTTGCTCTGACAACCGGCAGGATCGACAGCGAGGACGCGCTCATTGCCATCAACTACACTTCCGGAACCACCGGCAGGCCCAAGGGAGTTATGTACAGTCATCGCTCCACCTACCTGCATTCCCTGGGTGAGGTCATCGAATCGTCGCTCTCCCCGGATTGTGTCTATCTCTGGAGTCTGCCCATATTTCACTGCAACGGGTGGTGTTTCCCCTGGGCGGTCACGGCGGTCGGCGGAACCCAGGTCTGCCTGCGGCGCAACAGTCCCAGAGAGATATTCCGCCTGATAGAAAAAGAAGGCGTCTCTCACCTGTGCGCTTCTCCGACCGTGCTGCAGATGATGGTATGCTACCCGGAATCCCGGAGGGTCAAGCTGCGCCGGCCCCTGCAGGTCATCACCGCCGGTTCCTCGCCATCCCCGGCGGTCGCCCAGGGGATGGAGGAGATTGGGGCCAACATCAGTCATGTATACGGTCTCACCGAGCTCCATGGCCCCCACTCGATCTGCGCATGGCAGTCATCCTGGGTCGAGCTGGATCCTGACAATGTGTCGAGGATGAAGTCTCGCCAGGGGGTGCCGTATACCACCTCCGTGCACATGTCCGTGGTCGATCCGGAGACCATGCAGCCGGTACCGGCCGACGGGAAATCCATTGGCGAAGTGGTCATGCGCGGCAACAACGTCATGCTCGGTTACTACAAGGACGAGGAGGCGACCGGGGATGCCTTCCGCGGCGGCTGGTTCCACAGCGGCGACCTGGGGGTGGTTCACCCGGACGGTTACGTCCAGATCGCCGACAGAGCCGACGACATTATCCGCAGCGGCGAGGATCTCGTCTCTTCCCGTGAGATCGAGGATGTGATCTACCAGCATCCCGATGTTTTCGAGGTCGCCGTCGTTTCCGCACCGGATCCGGTAAAAGGAGAGGTGCCGAAGGCGTTTGTGGTGCTCAAGCAGGGGGCCAACCCGGCGGCAGAAGAGATCATCGACTTCTGTGTCCGCAACTCTGCCGGGGCTAAAGCCCCGAACAGCGTGGTATTCAGCAATATCCCCAAAACGGCCACCGGAAAGATAATCAAGGCCGAGTTACGCAATCGTGAGAGAGCATCAGGGACCGGGCGTGATGAGTGATAGTCGCCGGCGATAACTCAAGACAAGATGCCGGAACAATGAGCGGAGGTCGGTGGGCCGCTTTTGATCAATAATTTCTAACAGCTGAAGGAGGCGTGCAGGGTATGGAAAAAGTTGTCGTTGTCAGTGGAAGCAGGACCGCGGTAGGAGCCTTCGGGGGCAGCCTCAAGGATGTGGCCGTCGTTGATCTGGGAGCTGCGGTTATCCGCGAAACCCTCTGCCGGGCCGGGGTCCGACCGGTTCCCCCCCGTGACTACGCCGATACCGTGCCGCAAAAGCTGTCCGGTCGGCAACAGGTGGATATCGAAAAGGAATGCGGACGGTACGATTCTTCGCTTTGTGAACTGGTAATAGACGAGGTGATCATGGGCAATGTCCTGCAGTCGGGACAGGGACAGAACACCGCCCGGCAGGCCATGATCAGGGCGGGCATCGCCAAGGAAACACCGGCGTTTACCATCAACAAGGTGTGCGGTTCCGGGCTCAAGGCGATCGCTCTCGGCGCCCAGTCGATCATGACCGGCCAGGCCGACGTCATTGTCGCCGGCGGCCAGGAGAACATGAGCCGTGTGCCGATGGCGCTGATGAAGGGAAGGTGGGGCCACCGGATGGAAGTGAGCGGTATCGGCGAGGTGCACGACCTGCTGGTCTATGACGCCCTTTACGAGATTTTCTACGGCTATCACATGGGGGTGACCGCAGAGAACATTGCCCGCCTATACCAGATCAGCCGTGAAGATCAGGACCGCCTGGCGCTGATCAGTCATGACCGGGCGCTTGCGGCAATCGACAGCGGTCTATTCAACGACGAGATCGTTCCTGTGTCATTTATGTCGCGCAATAAAGAGGTCATCGTCGACAGGGATGAACGGCCGATGCAGACCAGTATGGAAAAACTTGCCAACCTGCGTCCGGTGTTCGACAGAAACGGGTCGGTAACCGCCGGAAACGCCTCCGGAATCAACGACGGGGCCGCAGCCGTTCTGCTGATGAGCGAGACTAAGGCCCTTGAACTTGACCTTAAGCCGCTGGCTGTGATCGAGGGGTTTGCCTCCGGCGGACTTGATCCGGCCTATATGGGACTCGGACCGGTGCCGGCGATCAGGCGGGCGCTCAGTCTTGCCAAAATGGAACTTGACGATATCGAACTGATTGAACTCAACGAGGCGTTCGCTGCCCAGGCCATCGGCTGCATGCTCGAACTCGGTATCGATATCGAGAAACCGAACCGGTGCGGCAGCGGCATATCCATGGGGCATCCCGTCGGCTGCACCGGCGCCCGCCAGATGGTGACCGCGCTTAACCAGATAGAGAAAAACGGGTACGGAACCGGGCTCATTTCCATGTGCATAGGCGGTGGTATGGGGATGGCGATGGTGGTTACCAATCCGAATTGATACGGCAACTGAACCTCTTGATAAAACAGCAACGGTGAGATTTCCCACCAGGAGAACAACATGCAGATACGAACCTTCGGCGTTATCGGGGCAGGACAGATGGGCGCCGGCATCGCCCAGACGGCGGCAGTAAGCGGGCTTCATGTGATACTTCAGGACATATCCGAAGATTTTGTCGGCCGGGGGGCGGCCCTGATTCGTAAGAATCTCGCGAGAAACTGTGAAAAAGGAAGGCTCAGCCACGACGATTTTGTAGCGGCAGCGGCGAGGATCATCACCACAACGGACATTAGTGCCATGAAGGATGCTGATTTTGTCGTCGAGGCGGCTTCTGAAGTTGAAAAGATCAAGTACGAAATATTCAGCCAGCTCGATAAACATTGTCCGGCGCACACCATCCTTGCCTCCAATACCTCTTCGATTCCCATTGGCAGGATCGCCGCCAATACACGACGACCGGAGAAGATTATCGGTATGCACTTCATGAATCCGGTTCCGGTCATGAAACTGGTCGAGGTCATACGGGCGCTGCCTACTTCGGAAGAGACCTTCCGGACCACGCTTGAACTCTCCCGCATTATGGGGAAGACGCCGGCGGAGGCGCATGACTATCCGGGGTTTATCGCCAACCGTATCCTGCTGCCCATGATCAACGAGGCTGTATTCTGCCTCTACCAGGGAGTCGGCAGCAGAGAATCCATAGATACGGTAATGAAGCTCGGCATGAACCATCCCATGGGGCCTCTTGCCCTTGCCGACCTGATCGGCCTGGATACCTGCCTGGCCATTCTCAACACCCTTCACCAGGGACTCGGAGACCAGAAGTATCGTCCCTGTCCGCTGCTGCGGCAATATGTAGAGTCCGGATGGCTCGGCAGAAAAAGCGGTCGGGGATTTTACGACTACAGCCGGGATCGGTAGAGGATGCGAGGGGCCGGTGTCGTGACGACCTTTTATTCAAGGCGGATGGTAAATTCCGCCTTGATAATCATATTTTCGCCCCAGCCGCAACATCTTGAAAAAACAGATAACAGCCTTCTGATTGCAAGCACGGCCTGAACGGGAAGGGGAGTTGTACCCGCTTGAATGCCGGAGGGACCGGGAAGGCGACGGATAAAAACAATAAACGGGAGAATCATCAT
The DNA here is from genome assembly GCF_900104445.1 of Desulforhopalus singaporensis. Classification (GTDB taxonomy): domain Bacteria; phylum Desulfobacterota; class Desulfobulbia; order Desulfobulbales; family Desulfocapsaceae; genus Desulforhopalus_A; species Desulforhopalus_A singaporensis. The sequence goes on from NZ_FNJI01000011.1 coordinate 12,168, forward strand.
GAACTTCGAGTTGACAGAAGAACAGAACCTTATTCGCGACATGGTACGAAGTTTTGCTGAAGCAGAAGTGGCGCCAACCGCCGATGAACGTGACGAAAATGAGTTGTTCGATCGCGAGCTGATGTTTTCCCGGCTTGCCGAACTGGGACTTACCGGAATTGTTTTTCCCGAGGAGTACGGCGGCGCCGGTGCCGACTACATCAGCTACGCCATCGCTGTAGAGGAGTTGTCCCGGGTGTGTGCCTCGACCGGGGTGACCCTCTCGGCCCATCTCTCGCTCGGATCGAACCCGATTTATCTTTTCGGCAGTGAAGAACAGAAAAAAACATTTCTTACCCCTCTTGCCCAGGGAGAGACCATGGGAGCTTTCGGCCTGACCGAACCTTCCGCCGGCTCCGATGCTGGGGGGACCAAAACCTATGGTGTCCGTGATGGCGATGACTGGATTATCAACGGCAGCAAGGTGTTCATCACCAACGGTGGTGAGGCGGACACCTATGTAATTTTTGCCCGTACCGACAAAGATGCGCAGAAACATCACGGTATCAGTGCATTCATCGTAGAGAAAGGTACACCCGGCTTCACTTTCGGCAAGAAAGAGAAAAAAATGGGAATCCGTTCATCCCCGACCCTGGAGCTTGTCTTCGAGAATTGCCGCATCCCCGGATTCAACCTGCTGGGCGAGGAAGGTCAGGGGTTCAAGGTAGCGATGAAAACCCTTGACGGCGGACGTATCGGCATCGCTTCACAGGCTCTTGGTATCGCCCAGGGAGCGCTGGATGCCACCAGGGCCTACGTGAAGGAGAGGGAACAGTTCAACAGACCGCTGACCGCTTTCCAGGGGGTCCAGTTTCAGCTGGCCGACATGGCGACGCAGGTGGAGGCGGCCCGGTTTATGGTTTACAACGCCGCTTATCGCGCCAGTTCCGGACTCGCCTATTCCCAGGAATCGGCTATGGCAAAACTGTTTGCAAGTGAGACGGCGATGAAGGTCACCACCCAGGCTGTTCAGCTGCACGGCGGTTACGGGTATACTCGCGAATTTCCGGTTGAGAGAATGATGCGGGATGCGAAAATTACCGAGATTTACGAAGGAACCAGCGAGATCCAGCGTGTTGTGATCGGGGCGGCTCTTGCCCGGTAACTGTTCCCAGATTTGTTGAAACATTGCAGCTATCCTGCGCCGGTTAAACCGGCCCGGCAAGCAGGCGCCTGCGCAATACAACCCTTGTCTGGAGTGAACAATGGAAATCAGCCGTGAGATTTACTGGAACGTCGGCCATGGGGGCGCCACCCTGGTTTCCAACTGCCCCTTCTGTCTTACCCTGTTTGAGGACGGCGTCATCAAGGGGGCCGGGGTCGAGGACATGCTCAGGCCAAAGGATATTGCGGAAGTCCTGGTCGAGCGGCTTTAAAGATAAACGGAAAAAAGAGCCCGACCACACTGCTTGCCGACACAACCATCAGTTAAGCCAAGCTGTACAGACCACGCCCTTTGCCCGACTTGTCAACAGGATAGCGTGTCGTTCAAAGGGCGGAAACAGCGGGAGGATGAAAATGAAAATTCTGGTATGCATCAAGCAGGTTCCGGATATGGAATCAAAATTTAAAATAGATGGCGACGGCCTCTGGTATGAACGGGACGAACTTGCCTGGCGGATGAACGAGTATGACGAATATGGCGTGGAACAGGCGGTGCAGTTGAAAGAGCAGACCGGAGGGGACCTCACCGTACTCTCTATCGGTCCGGAACGGGTGAAGGAGACCATGAAAAAGGCGCTGGCCATGGGATGCGATCGGGGGGTGCATATCAGCGACGACCTCTGCCATCTCAGGGACTCGTTCGAGATCGGTTCGATGATCGCGGAATTTGCAAAAGACAAAGGATTTGACATGATTTTTACCGGCATGCAGTCCCAGGACCGTGGCAGTGCACAGGTAGGCGTCATTGTCGCAGAACTGTTGGAGATGGAGGGGATCACCACAATCGTCGGCTTTGATTACCACCAGCACAGGATCACGGTCAGACGTGAGCTGGAAGGCGGTGTCAAGGCGGTTGTTGAGGCGCCGCTTCCGGCCGTTGTTACCTGCCAGCTCGGACTCAACATTCCACGCTACCCCACCTTGCCAAATATCATGAAGGCCAAGAAAAAGGAGATGGTCACTGTTGACGGTGATGAACTCAACAGGGTCGGCAGCCTTCAGCAACCGGGCGCAATGTCCGTTCCCGTCAAGCAGGGCGGGGGCCTTTATCTCGATGGGCAGGTGGAAGATATCGCCGAGAGGCTGCTTGCGATCATCAAAGAAAAAACCAGCGTGCTCGCGTAACGGGGAGAACAAGATCATGAAAACCTTACTGGTGGCTGAATACAGACAGGACACCCTGCAGGAAAATTACACCGAGCTGATAGCCTTTGCCAAGCGGTTCGGACCGGAAATGGCGATGTTTCTTGTCGGCAACGGCTCCGGAGAACTTCCCCGCTTCCAGGGTCCCCTCTATCTTGCGGAGGCATCGGAATGCGGCGAATACAATCCCGGACTGCACAAACGTTTGCTGCAAGACGTGGTGAAAAAACAGCAGCCGGATATGATCGTCTTCTGCCACAGTTCCTACGGGTGGGACCTGGCACCGAGACTGGCAGTTGGGCTCAAGGCCGCCCAGATTTCTGAGGTTGTGGCGGAACAAGATGGTAAATTGACAGTTCCTGCCTGTAACTCAAAACTCTCAAGAACTGTCGAAATTACTGATAAACCGGTGGTCGTCACCCTCCAGGCGGGGGCTTTTCCCCTCGGCTCTGATCCCGACGGAACTCCCGAGATCATTGCGGTCAGCGCCGAATATACCGGAAACAGCAGGTTGACGGGCTACGAAGCGGCGGAACGCACCGGGGTTGACCTGACCAGATCGGAGGTGATCGTCAGCGCCGGCAGGGGGATCGGTAAACCGGAAAACGTGCCCATTATAGCCGAGCTCGCCAGGGCTCTCGGCGGGGAATACGGCGCCAGCAGACCGGTGGTGGACTCGGAGTGGGTCGAACACAATCGCCAGGTGGGTACAACCGGACTGACCGTCTCCCCGAAACTCTACGTGGCGTGCGGTATTTCCGGGGCGGTGCAGCACCTTGCCGGTATGAAAAAATCGGAGTTTGTGGTGGCTATCAACACCGACCGTGATGCACCTATCGGCGAGGTCGCCGATGTTTTTGCGGTGGCCGACCTGAAGCAGCTGGTTCCCGTTCTCACTGAAAAAATCCAGGCGCGGTGATCCCCCTGGTCCCCGGAAGGGTCCATTCTTCCGGGGACGGAGCTAGACTTTCCCGCCGATCACTGCTGTTCTTGTCCCCGCCCCGTTATTGTTCTGTAACTGGTTCCAGAAGACTGGCAAGTCTTGACAGGGACCAATGAATAACAATACTATTCAGAACAATAACGGTACATATCCGGCAATGATTTTCATCTATGCTCTGTAACACTGCTCCCATCTTGTTCTTTTTCAGCTGAGAAGAAAAACAGGTAACTATCAGGGAGCAACGCCCGGTAATACCTTCATATAAGAACCGTTATTGCAGATGGTAAAGGCCCCGGCCCAACTCACCCACTGAAGGGAGGACTGTTTATGGGACCAGCACCGCAGCCGGTCAATGAAGCTCTTTATGGCAAATGCATCGAAGTCTCGAAAAGGGTTCGGTGGGATCTGGACAAGGATGTTATCCGGGGGCGATCGTTTCAGCTTTCCCATAAGTTTCTTCCGGACGGACTTTCCGGAATCGACCGGTTTGACTTCCTTGGCGAAGACGATAAACGGCTGGTCAGCCAGGTTCAGGGCCGGACCTATGCCAATATGTTCGGCTTCGTCGAACGATTCATCACCGCGAAAGTGCTCGACTGTACCAGGGACCATTGGCTGGGGAGCCAGGTCGCCCTGGAATCGCTCGTTCGGTTCTGTGACGAGGAGCTGAAGCATCAGCTGCTGTTTCGCCGGATTGAAACGATGATGGCCGAGGAAATGGTCCCGGGGTATATATTTGTGCCCGACCCGGACGCTGTTGCCAAAGCCGTGCTGAACTATTCCACCTGGGCGGTGTTGGGGCTGATCCTGGAAATAGAGCTCTTTACCCAGGAGCATTACAAAAAAAGCATTGAACCCGACAGCAACCTCTCCGAACTGTTCAAGGATATCTTCTTGTTCCACTGGAAAGAGGAGGCCTCCCACGCTATGATCGACGAGCTGGAGTGGGAACGGGAAAATAATAAAATTTCCGATGAGGAACGTGACCGGGCGGTCGACGAGCTCATCGCTATTGTAGCGGATGTGGACGGGATTCTCCAGCTCCAGAGCGCAGCCGATGCAGAATATTTTATCAAAGTATCCGCCGATTCCTTCTCCGGGGATGAGGTGCGGCAACTCAAGACGGGTTTTTTGAAGGCTTATCGCTATCAATACATCTTCTCCGGAGTAAAACATCGCCGATATCAGGAAATGTTGACAAACAACACCACCGAACCACAGCGTCGGCGACTCGAACAGGCGCTGGGTGGTATCGAGTCTTCAGCCCGTTGACCAACCATAATGGAGGTAGGGCAATGAACAATAGTATCAATTCATTAAGACTTGCAGTTCTTCTCATCTTTTGTTTGACCGGTCTGTTATCGACTTCTGCCTCCGCAGAGCAGTACGACAGCCTCAAAGGTCTCAAGTCGGTCAGGACTATCTTCGATTTCCGGGACGGCAAGCCCGGGTCAGCCTTGATCCATCTAAAACTGGTCCACGACACCTTCAGGGATCAGGCCATTCAGGCAGTTTCCGACAAACCTGAGATGGTGGTGGTTTTCATGGACTCTTCGGTCTTGCTGCTGTCGAGTGACCGGGATAAATTCTCGGAGGTGGATAGGATGCGGCTTGAGGAATTTGACCAAACGCTTGAAACCATGGTCAAGGACGGCGTCCGGCTTGAAGTCTGCATGTTTGCGGCAAATCTCTGGGGGGTGCGGCCGGAGAGTATTCCGGTTGACATTGACCGGGTTGCAAACGGTTGGATCGCCTCACTTGGCTACCAGCAGAAGGGATTTGCCCTGGTGCCGGTCTTTTGAGCCCCGAGGTGCGGCCGGGATGGAACGATAATCTGGTGCACCGCTTCTGATCAACCAGCCGGGCCGACGTCGACAGGCCGATAAAGACAGACGCGGCCCCTTGGGTTGATTATTTTGCCGGAAAAAATTACTGGATGCGCTCGATTGTCACCTCGACCACCGGGTTGCGCCAGTCGTATAGAGCTGCATCGAGGCCGTCCGGGCCGCCAATACCGTGAATTCCGGAATGAACGTGGATGTATCCCTCACCGTTTTGATCGATCCCGTCTCCGGTTACGGGGTTGTCATCCGTTGCGCCGAGAGCGCCAATACTCTCGGCGCTTTCCTCATTCTGCTCGCTGCCGGCATCGTAACCGTTGGCCCAGACGCGGGTGATCTCACCGATCCCTTTGGGCAGTAATGCGCCGCGTACGGCGTAGAACGCGTCGTTGGTTGCCCCGAGCATTGCCGCGGCGCTCAGGTACCTGGCGTTGTCAGAAGCGTGGATGATGATGGAGTTGGATTCGCCCGGGAGCAGGACGGGCGGCGTCCGATCCGTCAGCAGGGCCACCGCCTCCCAGACAGCGTCCGAACCGCCAACCTCGTTTACCAGGGGGACAGGAGAGCCGGTCTCCGCAGCCGTTGCCAGGCCGAAATATAACGGGTATCCGGGGTCTCCCGGGGCTGGGGTCGACCCCAGTTCGAAAAGCCTGAATTGATCGGTATGTGTTGCAATTACCGATGGCGCGACCGGCTGGCCCGGGGTTGCGTTTGAAATCGTGACAAGATACATGCGCTCTCCCCCCTGGCCGTTGGAACGGGCCATGGCGTCGGACGTTATGATCATGGCGCCGGCACCGATCACCGCCGCCAGCAGAACGATTTTCCAAGGTATTGTTTTCAGATCCATAGTGACCTCCTCTGGCCCTCATATCGGGGGCCATTGCAGAATTGAATATGTTCTTGCACCAGCCGACACAGATCAAGGTGAAAATTGGTTCTGTGTTGTTGTTATGGTAATGGCGCTGTGTAAAGACAGGTTAAAGCGCGAGTAAAGATTTTATAAAGAGTGCGCTCTGTAAAAAATGGCGACCTGTCGGGAGGACAAAAAACATCTCCCTGCTGCTGGAAAATATCCGCGGCGGCGATTGTTAATCGCAAATAGTCTTCCAGCACTTCACCCGGATTGTTTTTCTGTGCTATAAGACAGGTAAGCCGGATAATTCAGCCCGAGACGATCTCTTGGCTGAATGACCATAACGGTGCTTTGATTTCCTGTGCATCTGATTGATTAACTCAAGGGGAGGAGCGGAGTTGTTGATCCTCCGGGAGAAGAGACGACATGACGGATAAAACAGCGGATCTGGCAGGACCGGGAATAGGCGATTATAACAAGCTCATGGGGGAGCTGCCCGATAATTATCAACCTCTTCTGTCACCGCTTTCCAGGATGAAAGCGGTTTTCGCGATCAAGAATTACATAGAGGCCAACCTGTGCCGGGAACTCAACCTGAATATGGTCCAGGTGCCTCTTATCGTTGACAGAGACAGCGGGGTCAACGATTACCTGGACCGCGACGGCTCGCGGACGCCGGTGGAGTTTGATTGCGGGCTGGGGCTTGAAACACCGATCAGGGCCCAGGTCGTGCAGGCTGCAACGAAGTGGAAACGCGTGGCGCTTGGCCAGTTCGGCTGCAAGGCGGGCGAGGGGATCTGTACCGATATGAGGGCGGTGCGCAAGGACTACTTCCTCGACCATGATCACAGCGCTTACGTGGACCAGTGGGATTGGGAGCTGGCCATCACCCCTGAAGACCGTACAATCGATTTCCTCAAGGATATAGTTTCACGGATATGGAAGGTGATAAAAGGAGCGGATACCATGGTGCAGGAGATGTATCCGCAGCTGAAAAGTTGCGGCTGTCCCGATGTCCCGGATAAACTCAAATTCTTCCATGCCGAGGAGATCCTGGCGCTTTACCCCGACCTGCCCCGGAAACAGCGTGAAACAAGGCTTCTCCTGGACCACGCTCCGGCGGTTTTCATAATCGGCATCGGCTGGCCTTTAAAAGACGGATATCCCCACGAGATGCGCGCCGCCGATTACGACGACTGGGCAACCGAGACCATGGTCGAAAACGGCGAGCAGTACCATGGATTAAACGGTGATATACTGGTGTGGAATCCGGTGACCCGGCGACGACATGAGTTGTCGTCAATGGGGATAAGGGTTACCCGCGAAACCCTTAAAATCCAGCTTAAGATGTCGAACCAGGAGGATTTTCTCAGCCTCCCGTATCACCAGGCGATCATCAACGACCGGATCCCTCTCAGTATTGGCGGCGGTATCGGCCAGGCCAGAACCTTCATGTACCTGTTGCGTACGGTCCACCTGGGAGAAGTGACCGTCTCGGTGTGGCCGGAAGCGCTCAAAGATATCTGCAGGAAAAAAAATATCCATCTGCTCTAATAGAGATGCGGCTGCGGCGAACAGAACGTTCCGGTAGGTGCGAGGCTTTGGTGGGATCCTTGTTGACGAAAACATAAGCTCCTGTCTGCGGAGATCCCGGCAGACAGGAGCAATATTTGGGTGAACGTGCTAAAAAATATATTTTTCCTCCCGGCTGACGGCGTCGGCCAGAAGCCGTTTTGCCCCAAGTAGATCGCATGGCCCTAGTGGTGCTTCTGCCGCCAGAAACGCGATAATTTCTTCATCTTGTAAAAACAGGGCACATTTCTCAGCACCGGTGATGAAACTGCTTCTTCCGGTAAAAGCACAGATCTTGATCACGGCGCGGTACAGCTCTTGTCTGGCCGCACTGGCCTGAAAAGATGCTTTACCTGCACGAAGGACAGCGCTTTCAAGGGCGAAGATCTGTATCGCCATATCGGCCAGCGCCAGAAGGACTTCCTGTTCCCCGCCGATAGTGTCGCCGAATTTTTGTGCGGCGCGTCCGCTGAGCGCGAGATAGGTCCGTTTCATGGTGCGCAGCAGTTGCCGTTCTTTACCAAACAACTCCTCGTCCTCAAAGTGGCCGGCGTCATCGGCCTGTTGCGATGGCAGCTTACGCATGAGCAGGGTCGGAATCAGCAGCCGGTTGATCTCGTTGGTTCCCTCGTAAATCCGCTGCACCCTTTCGTCGCGGTACATCTGCTCGATGGGATATTCGGCAATGTAGCCGTACCCGCCGTGAACCTGAAGCATCTCATCTATTACCCTGGCTGCCGCTTCGGTGCAGAAAACCTTGGTCAGGGCACATTCCGCCGCATACTCTTCTATCCCTTTCTGGTAATCGGCGTAATAGTCGTCACTGTCTCGGTCAAGGAGCGCGAGTCTGCTGTCGATCATTCCGGCCAGGCGGTAGACGACCGCCTCGGAAGCAAAGGTGAGGGCGGTCATGTCAGCCAGCTTCTCCTTGATTGCGCCGAAGGTACTGATCGCTACGCCGAACTGCTTGCGCTCGTTGGCGTAGCGGGCGCCTTCGGCCAGGCCATATTTTTCCTGGCCGACACAGAGCGCGCCGAGCTTGAACCTGCCTATGTTCAGGACATTGAAGGCGATTTTATGCCCTTTGCCGACTTCTCCGAGGACATTGTCAACGGGGACCTTCACCCCGTCCAGGATCACCTGGCGGGTGGAAGAACCGTGTAACCCCATCTTCTTTTCTTCCGGACCGAAAGAGAGGCCGGAATAGTTTCTTTCCACCAGGAAGGCGGTGAAGTATTTCCGATCCACCTTGGCAAAAACGGTAAACAGATCGGCAAAACCGGTGTTGGTGGTGAACTGTTTGGTGCCGTTTAAAATATAATGTTTTCCGTCTTCTGAAAGGGTTGCCGTTGTCTTGGCGCCAAGCGCATCGGAACCGGAATCCGGTTCCGTGAGGCTGTAGGCACCGATATACTCGGCGCTCACAAGCTTTTCCAGGTAGCGCTCTTTCTGCTGCCTGGTGCCGTAATAGATCAGCGGCAGCATGCCGATACCGGTATGGGCCATATAGGTCAGACCGAAATTGCCGGCCCAGGCCAGTTTTTCGGTAACCACCATGGAAGTCGCCTTGTCAAGGTTCATGCCGCCGTATTCTTCCGGAGCGTCGATCATCATCAACCCGAGCTCGGCGGATTGCCTGAGTTTTGCCACCAGCAGTTCAAAGTCCCCGGCCTCCAGCCGATCATTGACCGGTTGGAGCTCGTTTGTCACAAACTGCTCAGTTGTTCCGGCTATCTGTTTGTGCTCGTCGGAAAAATCCTCCGGCGTAAAAACATCCTGGCAGCGGATATCCTCACTCAGGAACCCGGCGCCGCAACCATAAGTCGTTGTCATTGTTATTCCTCTTGTTTACGTTATGCTATGGCAGCTTTCAGTTTTTCAGGGTCTTGCCGGTCTTCAGCGTATGGCGGATGCGCTCAAGGGTTTTTGGATTACCGCAGAGCCGCAGGAGGACTTCGAGTTCAAGATCGAGCAGGTGCTGTTCCGTTATAGCCGTCCCCGCCGCCACGTCTCCACCGGTCATGACGGCCGCGAGCTGGCCGGCAATGTCCAGGTCGTAATCGGATATCGACTTTATCCCATCGCTTTGATGAAGCCGCTCCATAAGGCTTGCTGCGGCGCTGCGGCCGGCAGCTCTCAGCCCTGCTGGCGGGTGCGGCTGCCGGTATGAGCCGGCAAGAGCGATAACCTTCTGCCTGGCCTCAGGGATCAGCCTGTCCTGGTCCATGACGACGCTGTCGCCCCGGCGCAGGTATCCCATGGCAAACAGCTGGTCGGCTGCGGCGGAGGTTTTTGCATGGACCATGTTGCGGAAAAATTTTTCAAGAAAAAGAAGGGGATCGACGTCATACTGCAGACCGAGCAGCATGGCCCGTTCCGACATCTCCTTGGTGCCTCCTCCTGCTGGAATGAGCCCCACTCCGACCTCCACCAGTCCCATGCAGGTCTCCGCAGAGGCTGCCATACTGTCGGCATGAAGGGCTATTTCACAGCCTCCGCCGAGTGTCAGGCCAAATGGGGCGGCCACCACCGGGATGGCGCAATATTTGATGGCTGTTACGGCACCCTGGAACCTCCTGATGAAAGACTCTATCTCCTTAAAATCTTGTGATTCGATCGCCTCTGCCATATAACTGAGGTTGGCCCCGGCGGAAAATGTTCTGCCGTGGTTTGCAATCACCAGACCGACGCCTTCACGCTCGGCCCGCTCAACGGCACGGTGCACCATCTCCACGGTGTCTGTATCGAGGCTGTTCATTTTTGAGTGGAACTCAAGACCGAATACCCCGTCCTTGAGGTCGTGGATTGAAGCACTGTTGTTGGCTGCCACCACCGAACCGGTCCGGCGCAGCACGCGCAGGTCCAGAGAGGGTTTGTTGTCGGCCGGGGGGATGAACTTTTGCTGCTGCAGATCCCAGATCATTTGTGTCGACCCTTTTCGTCCATAGAAATGGTCCACTTTTTCCAGGGAGTTTGGAACCGTCAAACCATCCGCCTTCACCCGGTCGATGAAAGATTTCACCCCGATCGCATCCAGCATCTCAAAGGGGCCGAGGGACCAGCTGTACCCCCACCGCATGGCCTGGTCGACGGCGACTATCTCGTCGGCTATCTCCGGAATGCGCCTGACGGTATACAAGAGGGTATCGCGAAGATTGAGCCAGACAAAGCGGCTTGCAGGGTCGTCCGCGGCCAGAACCGTTTTTAGTTTTTCCCCGGGATCCGATATCTTTTTTACCGCCGCCAGGACTGCAACTTCCGGTTTTTCTAGCGGCCGGTAGCAGCTGTTGCGGTAGTCGTAGCTCATAAAGGTACCGTCAGGCTGGCGGCGGTAAAAACCCTGCCGGGCCTTACGGCCGATCAGGCCTTCGTCCACCATCTGCCGGACAAAGGCTGGCAGCCGAAACACCTCGCGGCTCTCGTCAGACTCCAGCAGCCGATAACTGTTTTCGGCCACCAGCACCATCGTATCGACACCGATCAGGTCGAACAATCTGCACAGCGCACTGTTCGGGCGGGCGGTGGCAGGTCCGAAAACCGCGTCCACTTGTTCCACGCTCAGTCCCATCTGTTCCATGTGATGAAGGGCATTGCACAGGGAGAATACCCCGATCCGGTTGGCTATGAAATTCGGGGTGTCCTTGCCCCGCACTATCCCCTTGCCCAGACGGCGGCTGCAGAATTCGGCCAGGTTCTCCAACAGTTCCGGGTCGGTCTCCTTGGCGGGCACCAGTTCGAGTAACCGCATGAAACGGGGCGGATTGAAAAAATGGGTGGCCATAAAACGGCTTCTCACCTCTTGGGGCAGCGTTGCGGCCATCTCATTGATGGAAAGACCGCTGGTGTTGGTGGTGAGAATGGCACCTGGTTTGAGGTTGCAGACGACCTTTTCCCGGAACAGGTGCTTCTTGATGTCCATATTCTCGATAACCGCCTCGATAACCCAGTCACACTCCTGCAGCTGCTCGATATCGTCGTCGAAATTTCCGGCCGTTACCAGCCGCCTGGCATCTTCGCTGTAGAAACCCTGGGTTTTCGCGGCTGTTTTTATTCCGGATTCGGCCAGGCGGTTGCGTACCTTCCGGTCCTCTATCGTCAACCCTTCCGCCTTCTCCCGGTCGTCGGGGTGTTGCGGTACCATATCAAGGAGCAGCACTTTCATGCCGCCGTTGGCCAGCTGGGCTGCGATACCTGCTCCCATGACCCCGGCGCCGAGGACTGCCGCCTGTTTCAACTGTTGCATAGTCGACCTCCAAAAGTTTTGTTCTAAACGTTGCCGGCGATGGCTCGATGTGCGAGAAAACTTTCTCCTGATCAGGTGAAAATCTCCTTGTATGTCTCGCGCATGGCCCTTTTCAGGATCTTGCCGGTGGGCGTCTTCGGCAGCGCGTCGACAAAGACGATTTTCTTCGGCACCTTGAAGGAGGAGAGCGTTTTCCTGCAATGATTCATGAGTTCGTCATCCGACAGCTCTGCCCCGGATTTGATCTTGACCACCGCGGTGACCGCCTCGACCCAGCGTGGATGATTAATCCCTACCACCGCAACTTCCTCGACCGCCGGGTGCAGGTAGAGCGCTTCCTCCACCTCTCTTGAGGAGACATTTTCCCCTCCGGTCTTGATCATGTCCTTTTTCCGGTCAACCACGGTGATATAACGGTCCAGATCGAGGATTCCCAGATCTCCGGAATGAAACCATCCGCCCTTCATGGCCGCTTCGGTTTTTTCGGGTTCCTTGAAATACATGGTCATGACATGGGGGCCGCGACCGCAGATCTCTCCGGGGATGTCCGGTTCGGTGATCTCGTTGTTGGTGTCGTCTTCGATGCGGGACTCCATGTGCAGTCCGCCTTTTCCTGCGGCGCCGAGTTTTTCCAGGGCATCTTCGGCTTTGAGGATGGTGTGGTAGGGGGCCAGTTCCGTCTGGCCATAGTAGTTGTAGACTCCGGCTTTGGGAAATTTTTCGAGTATTTCCCGGAGGACCTCTTTGGGCATGATCGATGCCCCGTAATAACACTTCACCAGACTGCTGAGATCATATCTGGCAAAATCGGGGTGGTTGAGTATGCCGATCCAGACGGTCGGCGGGGCGAAGAACATTGTCGCCTTCCACTGCTCGATGGCTGCCAGGATTTGCCCCACATCAGGAGACATCAGGATATTGGTTCCGCCGATCCAGAATATCGGGTTCATGAACACATCCCTCTGGGCACAATGATAGATGGGCAGCGCGTTGATGTTGATATCGGCAGGATCGTAGCGGCCGTCGATAATACAGCCAAGGTACTGGGCTATGAGAGCCTGGTTGCTGATGATGACCCCCTTGGGCAGTGATTCGGTGCCGCTGGTGTAGGTCATCTGGGCCGGGTCCTCGATACGGAGGATAACGTCGGGTTCGGTGGCCGGAGCGGCTGAATACCATTGATCGAAGTCGATGAAATCTGCAGGCGGCGCCATCCCTGCGCCCTGGGCTGACCAGATGAGATGGCGCACCGAAGGAATCCTGTCGAGCACCGCTTCGACCTGGCTGTAGAGGCTGTCTTCAACTATGAAGACGGTGCTTTCCGAGTGGTTGATGCAAAAAGCGATATCCTCGTCTTTTAACAGATAATTGACCGCCAGGTAGATCGCCCCCAGCTTGGCACAGCCCATCCAGGTCAGGAAATGATGGTGGGTGTTATGGGCCAGAATTGCCACCCTGTCATACTTTTTTACCCCGAGATCGGCGAGCGCGTTGGCCACCTGGTTGCACTGGTCTTCAAGCTCGGTATAGGTAAGGCTGATATCACCGAACACCAGGGCGGTTTTTTCCGGGAAGTGATAACGGGTTCGCCGGATCATGTCGGCCACGACCCAGCGGCTTGTCCTGTTGTTCCGGTTCATCAAGAAATCGATATTTTCCTGGTTGATTGTGCTGTAGCGAAGTCGGTCGTCCTGAGATAGCGATACGTATGGCATGATGTTGTTCTCCTTGGCAAAGGGTAATTATTCGTGCAAACGTCTACATCTTCCTGGATTGTCCTTATCCGGTAAAAACTCCTTATGTTTGTTGTGACTGGACAGCTTGGCCTGCGGCCAGGGTCAGACCATTTCAATGGCGCAGGCCATGGAAACCCCACCGCCGCCGCAAAGTGTCGCAAGGCCCAGAGACTTGCCGCGCTTTTTCATGGCATACATCAGGGTTACCATAATGCGCGCCCCGGTGGAACCCACCGGATGGCCGAGGCCGATGCCGGAACCGTTGACGTTGGTTATCTCGCGGTTTAACCCCAGCTCTTTCTCACAGCCGAGATACTGGGCGGCAAAAGCTTCATTGACCTCGATCAGTTCAAAATCATCAAGGCTCAGCCCGGAAGAAGAAAGCAGATTCCGTACCGCCGGGACCGGCGATAGTCCCATGACCGAGGGATGACACCCCCCCCGGGCCACCGCCCTGATTGTCGCCATCGGCTGCAGTCCCAGCTCTTTTGCCCGATCGGCGGACATGAGGAGCATCCCGGTGGAACCGTCGTTTATGCCGCTGGAATTTCCCGCCGTGACTGTTCCGGTCTTACCAATGAACGCCGGCGGAAGGGCGCGCAGCTTGTCCATGGTCATCCCGGGACGGAAATGTTCGTCTTTGTCAAAGATAATGGTTTCCTGCCGTTTTTGGGGCACCTCTACCGGCACTATCTCCTCGCTGAAGGAGCCGTCCCCGGTCGCCCGCTCCGCTTCGTTGTGGCTTCTCAGGGCAACCTCGTCCATCTCCTCCCGGGTGATGCCGAGATGCTGGGCGATAAACTCCGCTGTATTTCCCATGATATACGGCTTGCCGACAAACATGCTGAGCGGAGGCCTGGTAGCGTCGACCGGTCCGTCTTCAGGATGGGGGATCAGGTGCGAGCCGCAATGCAGTGCCCGGATCAGGTTGTCGACAAAGGTTTGGTCCTGGAGCCTGCAGCCCCAGCGGGCGCCGGGTACCGAATAGGGTACACTTGACATGTGCTCGGTCCCCCCGGCGAGGATGATGTCGGCCATTCCTGCCTGGATCATCGCCATTCCCGAAACAGCCGCTTCCATCCCTGAAATGCAGACCCTGTTGATGGTAGCTGCGGTCACCGTTTCCGGAATACCGGCGAGAAGGGCGCCTACCCTGGTGACGTTCAGGGTGTCCGCCGACTCCATGCAGCAGCCGTAGCGGATATCATCGATCAGCGCCGGATCGATACCGGCCCTGGAAATCGTCTCCTTCATGGTTACGCTCGCAAGGACCGCACCGTTGAGGTCGCGCAGGGTTCCGCCAAAAGCGCCGATTGCGGTTCGACATGCAGCTACGATGACAACGTCTTTCATGGTTTTCCTCCTCTTTTTCCGTGTTCTGCCCGGTGGTGGGACAGGTGTTATCTGTCTATGCTTTTATGCCGTTAAAGATGAGATCAGATATAAACCGGGCCGTCTCGCTGGTGGCCACCGGTTCGTCGAATATGACCCGGTTCAGGCACGAATGCTCCAGGGTGCCGAAGATGGCGTTGCGGATATAGGCGGGCGGCAGGTCGCTTCTGATTTCACCCTGGGCAATCCCCTCCTTGATAATGCCGATGATGATGGTGTTGAATTTCTGGACCAGGGTGTAGGCTTCACTTTCGAAATACCTCTCCGAATTTCTCACCTCAAGCAGGATGATCCGGGCGAAAACCTTGTGGTTGGCGTATCGCTCAATGCTTGACCAGATAATCTTTTTCAGCCTGTTCAAGGCGCCGTCTATTCCCTGGAGATCCCTGTCGATCTGGTTGAGAAATATCTCGTAATGCTCTCTGAGGACATGGTGCAGCAGGTCTCGTTTGTCCTTGAAATATTTATAGATAAGGCCTTCGGTTACTCCCGCTTCAACGGCGATCTCTGCAATGGTTATTGTCTCAAACGACCGGTTCTCGAGCAGGTTTCGCATGGCCTGAACAATTTTCTTTTTCCCGGGCGGCAGGGATGTGGATTTTGGCTTCATGTTAAATAAAATTTACTTTTCTTTCGTAATATTGCAGGAATTTGCAATGTGTATTGTTGTAACATATTAAAATAAAAGATAGATATATTTTGGTAATTAAGTAAATAAAATTTACTTACCTGAAAAAATATTGTCAAGGTGTTTTTCTCCACCGGAGCCGGAGACGGTCAAAACAGGGGAAGTAGTTTGTGACTCAAGAAGTTTGAGGATCAAAATAGTTGACGGTGAAAATATATCTGATATGCTGCCCCTAAAACACAATCTGTTGAGGAGAAAATAGTGTATGGAACTTGAAACTGTTCTTGTGGCGGCGATTCAGTCGAGTTTTCTGCTGGGACTGCTTCACGGCGTCAACCCTTGCGGTCATTCCTGGCTGGTGCTGGCGCCGTTTGTCTCCGGTGAAACAAAAGGTACGCGCGTAGCGCTGATCACGGCGATGTTTCTTGGCGGGACGGCGCTGGCCTGTCTGGCGCTGGGGGGGAGCCTTGGCGGTGTTTCCCGGATCATGCCAGTGTCGGCGGGGCTGTGGGTTGAAATAATAACTTCGGTGGTGCTCATTGTAATAGGGGCTCTGCTGCTCTACGATCCGCACATCCTGCACAGCCACGATCACGATCACGACCATGACCACGATCATGACCATCATTGTCACTGTGATGACCGCGGGTTGCGGGCCCGGCTTAAAAAACTGACCGGGAAAAAAGAACTTCTTCCTGGGGCACTGTTTGCGATAGGTTTTGTCAACATGATAATTCCCTGTCCAACCGTTGCGCTGATGTACTCTTACGCGTTGAATTCCGGCAGCGTACTGGCGGCTGTTATCGTTTTCGGCACATACGCCGTTTCAACGGCGATTGCTGTAGCTGCGGTTATCTACTTGATTTTTAAAGTGACCAGCATGGCTTGCCGCCTGCAGAAAGATTGGGTTGAACCCCTGATAATGAGGTCTGCGGGGGTGGTGATTATTATTTTTTCCGGCTATGGGATATATCACTTGGTTGCCGCATAGCGCAAATTGGAGACTGGGCACCATGACCATAGAAACCCTTACCAATCAATTGATAGAACTCTATGACAAGGTGTCCTCATGGGAGCATTCCGTTGTCAAGGACAGCGGATTGTCGCCGGCGCAGATGCACACCATAGAGGTCATAGGCCACAGGAAGAACCTCAGGATGAAGGAGCTTGCTGAAAAGCTCGGGGTCACCACCGGAACCCTCACCATCGGCGTCGACAACCTGGAAAAACTGGGGTTGGTTGCAAGAAAACCTCACACTACCGACCGAAGATCGTTTTTTGTGGTGCTGACGACCGAGGGAAAGAGGATATTCGCAGAGCATCACCGTTTTCATGAGGACTTCACCAGGGAGATCTCCGTGGAGCTTGATAATCACGAAGTTGAAGCGCTCTGCGGTCTTTTGGGTAAAGTTCTCGACAAGATGTGATGTCGTTGCCATCCTGGCCGGTTGCAGGCGGCAGCTAGATTTTTTCAATCCACCCGCTGCACGACCTGCATCCACGTTTTTTCGGTAGCGACAACAAAAGCCGTCGTGATTGTTTTTTATGGGAGCCAGCCGCAGGGCGATTGGCTTTTACCGCTTATCCGCACCCTTCGCCGCTGCCGCCGCAGGTGGTGTCGCTGCAAGCAATCCTGCGGCCGCGTAATGTCTCGGTTTTCCGGTCGTGGTAAATAACCTGCAGCCCTTCCTCGATAAAGCCTGCTGCTTCCACCACCTGTATGTTGTAGCCGGCAAGGATTTGCCGGGGAGTGGCGCCTGCTCCGCTCACCAGCACGCTTCGGCAGTCGCCCAGAATCCTTGCCAGCTTATGCCATCTCTTGATGCCGCCCCCGGCCCTGGGGGCCTTTCGCTGCTCGACCTTGCTGTATCCCGTGGTGTGCTGTTCCCAGATTGAGAAAGAGACAGCCTCTCCGAGGTGTTTGTTGATGAGTATGCCTTCTTCAGTGGCAACGGCAACGTAGGGACGCTGGCCGCCACCAACACCTTTTGGGGCCGAGCAACTGCTCAGGCATCCGCGGAACTCTTCCGTTTTGTCCTCGTCCAGAAGTCCCGCGGCATCGGCCCGGCATCTGGTGCAATGTCGCATCTGGGGGAGATGTTTTTCCGCGCTGCTGCGGATTTCCTCCATCATCTCCGGGGCCGGCTGGGGGATGTCGCCAAACGGGGTGTTGACATTTGGGAACATCGCCATGGCATTGAAGAGATCCGCCCCGCACCGCTTCACGGTTTTTGCCACCTCCTCGATATGGTGGTCATTGATGCCCGGGATCACAATGCAGTTCACCTTGACGGTGATGCCGTGCTGTTTGAGCTTTTCGATCGCTGCAAGTTGTCGTGACAGAAGCAGTTTCGCTCCCTGCAGCCCTCGGTAGACGACATTGCCGTCCTTGACCCACGAATAGATTTTCCTGCCTATCTCCGGATCGGTCGCACATACGGTTATGGTTACGTGGGACACCTCGAGTTCGGCAAGCTCCTTTATATACGAAGAGATGTTCATACCGTTTGATGAGACGCAGAGCAGGATGTGCGGATGTTTCTTGCGCACTGTCCGCAGGGTGGCCATGGTTTTTTCGCCATTGGCAAACGGGTCTCCGGGGCCGGCTATGCCGGCCACCGTGATTCGCGGTTCCTTTGCAACAACGCGGTCCACGTAGATTCCTGCCTGGGCGGGGGAGAGCAGGTTTGAGGTGACCCCGGGGCGCGACTCGTTTACGCAGTCATATTTGCGGTCGCAAAAATTGCACTTGATATTGCATTTCGGGGCAATGGGCAGGTGGACCCGTCCATATTTGCCCTTGACGTCTGCATTGAAACAGGGATGTCTACTTATGTCTGTGTGTTTGGAATGGTTCATGATATTTATCCTTTCCCGGCAAATAAAAAACAGGAGTGACAAAAAGCCGTGGTTACATATAGCTGTAGCCCACCGGCGAATCGCTCTGCTTCCTGTCGATGATTGTGTTGGCTATAAGATCAAAAAGAGCTTGTGCGCCCCGATATCCGAGATGGAGGATGCGCTGTCCGCCGATACGGTCGTGAATAGGAAAGCCCACCCGGATTAAGGGCAGGTTCTCTCTTCTGGCCAGCGCGTACCCCTTGGAGTTGCCGATAACGATATCGACGCCGATATCTTTTGCCAAAGCTTCGATGTCGTAGAAATCGACGCCGTCCCTGACAATGGGGGGCGGGCAGTCGAAGCCTTTTGTTATCTCTTCGATTCCGGCCTTGAATTTTCCGCTTTTGCCGCCCGATGCGCACAGCACCGGATGGATGCCTGTTTCCACCAGAAAAGAGGTCATGCCGATGACCAGCTCTTCCTCGCCGTAGATGACCGCACGTTTGCCGAACAGGTATTTGTGGCCGTCGACCATGCTGTCGACAAGACGTCCCCGCTCTGCCCTGTATTCCGGCGGTATCGGATTGTTGCTTAATTTTTCCAGCAGGTCGAGAAAAGCGTCTGTTGCCCGGATGCCCATAGGGAGCCCGGTACGGTGCAGCGCAACATTGAATCTGTCCGCCAGGAATCTGCCTCCGGTTTTCTCGGGCAGGCTCCAGCCAAGTTCGAGCGACGCCACCGCGCCTCCCATCTTTTTTATCGACTCAACAGGGGTGCCCCCCTCGGGGATGAGCGGGTAGTCGTCCAGGGCGGGACCGTCCAGGGTGTCGGAGTAATCCGGTATGATGGTGGCCTGTTGCTTGAATTTCCGGCAGACCTCCTTGAGGTACCTGATATCGGCGGGTGAGACGAAACCGCTGAACATATTCAGGCTGTTGGTTGTCTCCGATCCCGCTGCCAGCTGCTCCACCACCGCGGCAACGGCGGCTGTGAACCCCTCCATGTGCGTGCCGGAATAACTGGGAGTTGATACATGAACCAGTTCCGGGGAGTCCTCGGTGGAGAATTCCCTGTTGTATTCAGCCAACAGCATGGGAACGTTGTCGCCGATTGTCTCGGTAAGACAGGTGGTGGCGACCCCGATGAGTTGCGGGCAATATTTAGCCGTTACGTTTTTCAGTCCGAGCTTGAGGTTCGGGCCTCCGCCGTATATGGCATTTTTTTCTCCCAGTGATGACGAAGCGATATCTATCGGTTCGTTGTAGTGGCTTATGATGTAGCGGCGCATGTAGGTGGCGCAGCCCTGGGAGCCGTGAAGGAAGGGGACGCATCCCTCAATTCCCCGAAAAGCGATGGACGCCCCGAGGGGACTGCAGAGTTTGCATGCGTTTGTTGTTGCAGTGTAATTCGTCATTTTAGTCATGATTGTTCTCCTCTGCTCTTCGCGGTACAAATTGCCAGACGGGGCTCATGACGGAGCTGTATACTTCCCGGGCGAAATTGAGCATGCCTGAGAATCCGGCGAGCATCTCCTTTCTTTCATGGTTGTGGTCGCAGAAGGCGACTCCAAGCTTATAAGCAATGGGGCGTTCTTTTACGCCGCCGACAAAAAGGTCGACGTCTTTTTCCTTGAGAAAGCTCGATAGCTCAAGGGGATTGGAGTCGTCAACGATGATGGTGCCGTCGTCGGTTATTTCCTCAAGCTCCAGATAGTCTTCCCTGGTGCCGGTCTGCGAGCCGACCATTACAACCTTCATGTCGAGAAGGCGAAACGCCTTGACCAGGGAAAAAGCCTTGAAGGCGCCGCCTACATATATGGCGGCTTTTTTCCCGGAAAGACTTTTTCTGTATCCGGTAAGCTCCGGCAGCAGATCTTCGAGTTCTTCCTTTACGACCTGCCGCGCTTTTTTTATAAGTTTCGGGTCGCCGAAATGACGGGCGACGCTGTAGAGCGCTTCGGCCATGTCTTCAATACCGAAATAGGAGACGCGGATTGACGGTATGCCGTACCGCTCTTCCATTATCTTCGCCAGATCAGATGTCGCTCCCGAGCACTGGACCACGTTGAGCGCGGCGCCGTGGCTCCGCTGTATATCGGCGACCCGCCCGTCTCCGGTTATATTGGCGACACACTCGATACCTATTCGCCGGAAATAATCACGAATAAGCCAGATTTCTCCCGCGAGGTTGAAGTCGCCAAGAATGTTTATCGAGTAGCTGGAGATGTTGGCAGTGTCTCCCGTGCCGACCAGCCTGGCCATGGCGGTGCAGGCTGCCTGGTATCCCGCCCGCTTGTTTCCCTTGAACCCTTCCGATTGAACCGGCAGTACCGGAATCCCTTTCTCTCTGCTCATTTTGCGGCAGACAGCTTCAAGATCGTCGCCGATTATGCCGACGATACAGGTGGAGTAGACAAAGGCGGCTTTCGGTTTATGCAGGTCGATGAGCTCATCCAGGGCTTTGGCTAGCTTTTTTTCACCGCCGAAGATGACGTCTATCTCCTGGAGATCGGTTGAGAAAGAGAGCCTGTGCAGTTCGGGGCCACTGGAGAGAGCTCCCCGTATATCCCAGGTATAGACGGCACAGCCGATCGGGCCGTGGACCAGATGCAGGGCGTCGGCAATGGGGTAGAGTACTACCCGTGAGCCACAGAAAACACAGGCTCGCTGGCTTACGGCGCCGGCAAGGCTGTCTTTGTTGCAGTCAAGAGCAAAGGCGCCTTCTCCTTTGCGGTGGATCTGGGCCGAACGTGTTTTGAGCGGTGGTATGGTACTCATCGGTGTAGTCCTTTTACTGTTGGTTGTTGTTGCCTGTAGTACAGCAAAGGACGTGCCAGTAGGAAAAAAAGTTGTATCTTGCTGAATTTGCATATTGTTTTTCGAGGCGATGGGTTGTTTTGAAAAAGTGACGTTTGTCGTATCCTGCAAAAACGACAAAATTGCAGGGAGGAACTCTTTTTGTCGGGCTGGCAACAGGAGATCGCGATAAACGCCAATCGCCTGTTGTCCCAAAACGTTGCCAAGCTCTGCTCGGCTACGATCCGATGCCGGAGTGTTGATGGCAGGTAACAGATTGTCCTCTGGTGTTTTGGTGTTTGAAAATCTGCAGGCCCAGTGGAAAATATGGACGGGGGTAGGAGAAAAGGATCCGGCCTCAATATTTCCCTGTAAACCGGGCCGGAGCAAGAGAGTAACGTAAGATGAAAATATTCAGGTTAATAACGGCAACAGAAGATTTCTGACCTCACGGCCGATGGCCAGGATCTTTATTGCGTCATCTCGGGTAAGAGGGTGGGTGACGTAGCTGTCGAGATCGCATATTTCCTGAAATTTATCAAGAAATTGCAGTTTTTCTGCAAAGCTTTCAGAAAGGTTGATATGTTTTTTCAGGGCGTATGCCAGGTCCTCCATGGTGTGGTTTTCCGCCAGGTCGCCGTGTTTCATGAGAAACGCCATGATGAGCTTTTCTATTCCCATGCAGGCGATGTTGTACAGGATAACCGGCGTAAATATTTCCGATCTCTTGATCAACGCCCTGTCGGCAGTCCCCAGAAATTGCTCGCCGTCCCGCAAGTATTCCTGCCAGTTGTCTATCTGTACAATATTCATCATGTCCTCATGCGGTGTGGTATTTACGCAAACAGATCAGTTTCGTCTCCCGCCAGTTTTGGCTCCTATAGAACTGCAGTGCCTGGTGGTTTTTTTTGTCTGCCAAAAGCTGCATCCGGCCTGCGCCGCAGCTTCGGCCCCACCCGGCCAGAGCGTCAAGCAAAGTGGAGCCGATTCCCTGTTGCCGGAACATGGCATCGACAATTACGTCTTCGATAACAAGGGCGGGGGCCCCTTCAGCCGTAGATATCAGTATCTGTCCGGCAGCCATGCCGATGACCACACTGTTGAGTTCCGCCACCATGATCCGCCCGTTTGGTGCCGCAAGCAGCAGTTCCAGCCCTTTTGCCTGTTTTGACGGGTCATAGGTGAAGTCTTCTTCGATGTCAAAGAGCTGCTTGAGCAGCCCTGTCATTGCCGCGAGATCACCTTGCTGCGCAGGTCTTATTTTCATGTCGCTGTTATTTGATGAGGTATTCGTCAGGGGGACTGTTATCTTCCACCCCGTCGAGGACGGCGTCTATCGCCTCCTCGCTGCCGATGTTTTTAAACCACCAGTTTTCCGGCTGGATAACCATAATCGGTCCGGATTCGCACTGTTTGAGGCAGCCGGTGGTTATGATCTGCATGTCCAGGCCGCGGTCCAGGATCTCTTCCTCGATATACTGGGCAAATCCGTCGGTCTGCTTGTGACAGATGCCTTTGGGGTCGCCGTTTACTCTGAAACTTTGGCAGAGAAGAATTTGTTGCTGCGGGAGTGCCATGGTTATTGCTCCTTGTTGTTTTTTTTCTTGTTGTCGCCGTAATACAGTCTGTCGACCGTTCCCTCGATATTATCGCGGGCAAGGACGACTGTAACGCCCTCTTTGGACAGAATGTTTTTTGGAGAGTCTCCGGCGCTTGCAGTCAGCAGCGCAAAACAGTCCGACAGTATCGTCGCCGCTTCCTCCCACCTGGCCTTTCCGGAACCGGGCTCGGGGGCGTCCCTTGTCTCAAGCAGGCACGGCAGCCCGTCGTCGCGCGGTCCGTAGATAAGAAACCTGTCTGCGTGGCCGAGGTGAAGGTTGACTTCCATGCCGTCGGAGCTAGTCACCGCCACGTTGGGTTTTTCTTCGGTCGGTCCGGCAAGACCGGAGAAGGCGGTCGCTGCGGCGCTTATACTTGCCGTGAGGTTGCGGGAATTGATCAGTGGCCCGGTGATCGGAAGATACTTCTCAGTTTCCCCGCTTACGGCTTCAACTTCTTCGGTCGTGGGAGAGGCGAGATCCACCTCGGTCCCGGGTTCGAAAGAGTAGGGTACCAGGGCGATGGTGTCGGCTCCGAGTTCCTGCATCTCCCGGCCGATGCCGGAGACGTGGTTCAGATTGTATCCGGGGTAAAGGGTTGAGCGGATACAGACCGTCAGGTTGTGAAACTTCAGGGCCGGTACGCCATGGCGCTGCTGCTGTATCAGTATCTTCGCCGCTTGCGATATTTTGAGAGTTTTTTGCCCCGGCCTGATCCATGCGTAGAGTTTTTCCAGTACCTCGGCCCGCAGCGCATCCACCTGGAGTTCAATGTAGTCTGCTCCTGCTTTGGCAAGCTCTCCGGCAAGTTTCTCGCTTCCCATGCCAAGGGTTCGGATGCCGATTTTCAGCTCGGGGTAGAGTTTTTTAATCTGTCTGACTGCATGCAGGGTAATATCAGGGGTCGCCAAAGGGTCGCCCGGACCAGATATCGCCGCCATGAGGGTTATGGTTTCTTGTTGTAGTGTTGTTTCTCGCAGTAGTGCAAGTGCTTCGGCTACCGTCCAACTTCGGCCGCACAGTGGCTGCACCGGCGAGAATCTGGTCCGGGCGACAAGCTGGGGCGCCACCGGCATGCAGAAAACATTACTGTCCTTTATTGTTGCAAGCGCAGCTCTGGTACTGTTTTTCTGTTTTGTGGTGGTGGCGATCATCTGTTTTGTTCCTTTTGGTTGTGGTGGCGGCAGTTGGTGGCGCTGTTTCCGTTACCGCCGTAGAATCAGAGAACCAGTTCGAATTTTTCCTCGGTGTCGTCCCTTTCTTTTCTGTCCAGCAGGCAGTTCAGGATTTTTTCAAGAAGCCTCAACCCACCCATGTAACCTATTGAGGGAAAGTATTGATGCCCCTGGCGGTCGAGTATCGGAAAGCCCCAGCGGACAAAGGGGATGTCTTCATCACGGGCGATATATTTGCAGTAGCTGTTGCCGATGATGAGGTCGACGGGTTCGTTTTTGATCCACTGATGAAGAAGAAACATATCTCCTTTTGCTTTTACGTTTACCTCGCAATTCAGCTCTGCGGTGATCTCCTGTATCCGTTTCTCAAATTTCTTTCCCGGAGTGCCGGTTATGATATGGACCGGGAGCATATCGATGGAGACCAGGAATTCGGTCATGGAGATCAGTTGATCGGGGTCTCCGACAAGGGCTACTTTTTTGCCGTAGAAATATTGGTGCATGTCGGAAATCAAATCGACCAGCCTGCCTCTTTCTGTGGCGATCTCGTCGGGGACCGATGTGCCGGCAACAGTGCGCAGGGCATCTATAAATCGGTCCGTGGCCTTGAGACCGACCGGGATGTCGAGAATTGAGCAGGGCACTTTGCACTGGGTGTCGAGCAGGCGGGCACCGTCTGCCGAGCACCACTCTCCAAGAGCGAGAGTGCCGCTGGCGTTGCCGGAATCCCTGATCTCGGCAATGGAGGTGCCGCCATCCGGAAACATGTTGTATTTCCCGGTCAGCGGCGTGTTGAGAACGCCCGACGTGTCCGGGTAGATGCTGATTTTCACCCCCATCAGGGCCGCGATTCTTTTTATTTCCTCCATGTCCGACGGCTCAACCCAGCCGGGAAGGATGTTTATTTTGCCGTTCCTGGTCCCGGTGTTTTCCGCCAGACCGGCCATTGCCTTGACCATATTGGAAAAGCCGGTCACATGGGATCCCACGTAACTGGGCGTCGGCGCCCCCAATAGTGTCTTGCCGGGAGGAACTTTCTTCTCCTTGATCGCCTTGTTGAAAATCTGCGGCAAATCGTCGCCTATCGTCTCGGACAGACAGGTGGTGTGAACGGCGATCGCTTCCGGTTCGTACACCGTAAAAATATTGTTGATTGCCTGCAGCAGGTTTGCCTGTCCGCCGAAAACCGAAGCCCCTTCCGTAAACGAGCTTGTGGCGGCCGATATCGGTTCCTTGTAGTGTCTGGTCAGGGTGGACCTGTGGTAGGCGCAGCACCCTTGCGAGCCGTGACTGTGAGGCAGGCAGCCCTTTATTCCCAGAGACGCGTACATGGCGCCTATGGGCTGACATGTTTTAGCCGGATTAATGGTCAGAGCCTTACGCTCTGTAATCACTTGTGGTGTATGTCTCAGTAACATTGTCTTACCTTTAATGAAGGTTGTCCGGTGTTTTTCGAAAAAACTTGTGAGATTGGTAGAGTTGTTGTTGTAACGTAACTTGTTATTCCCAGGCGTAGGTGGCGGAAAGTTCGGGGTTTTCCTGCCAGGGCGCCTTCATGTAACCCCATACCCTGCTGTTTACCAGCCTGTCTATTTCGTTGTAGAAGTTGATTGCTCCGGTAAACCCCGCATAGGGACCGCCGGAATCGTAGCTGTGCAGCTGCTTCATCGGGACGCCGAGTTTCTGGATGGAAAATTTTTCCTTTATCCCGGCGCAGAAAAGGTCCGGCTTTAACAGTTCGACAAGTTTTTCCGCTTCATACTGGTTCAGGTCGTCGATGACGATGGTGTTTTCGTCCATCGCCTCGTTCAGTCCCGCGTATTCCTTGAAGTCAACCCCCTCTGCTTCGAGCTTTTTTATCTCCTCTTCGCTCTTCCTGGGTTTGTAGAGCTGCGGATCGGGGCTGACTTCTATTTCCTCGATGTTTCTGCTGTCGGCGTCGACTTTGAGGTGGGGAATGACGTGGCGGCCCTCATAGTCGTCGCGATGGGCGAACTCGTATCCGGCGGAAAGGGTTTTCATCCCCAGCTCGGTAAACAGTTCCTGATAGTGATGCGCCCGGGAACCGCCGACAAACAGCATCGCGGTCTTTCCCGAAGTCCTGGGGAAAACATCTTTTCGCGCCGCTACCACCGGAGCCATCTCCTGGGCGATGACCTCTTCGACTTTTTTGGTCAGCTTTTCGTCGTTAAAATATTGGGCTATCTTGCGCAGCGATTTTGCTGTCGCTTCCGCACCGATGAAGTTGACCTTGATCCAGGGGATGCCGTATTTGGTCTCTAGCATGTCGGCAACATAGTTGATTGACCGGTGGCACATGACGCAGCTGAGATCCGCCTGGTTTGCCGAGGCAAACTTGTCGTAGGTGGCGTTGCCGGAAAAGGTCGAAATGTTGGTTATCCCGCATTTGTTGAGGATCCGGTCAATTTCAAATCCATCGCCGCCGATGTTGTATTCACCCAGCAGGTTTATTTTATACTCTCCGGTTTTTTCGCTGTCGGAGTCGCCGACCACGTGGGTGAACACCTGGTTGTTGGCGATATGGTGCCCGGCAGACTGGGAGACCCCTTTGTACCCTTCACAGCTGAAGGCGAACACGTTGCAGTCGCCGAACTTGGTCTTCATCTCTTTGGCGACCGCGTGGATGTCGTCGCCTATTAGGCCGACCGGACAGGTGGCGAACACCGCGATGGCTTTCGGATGAAACAGGTCGTAGGCCTCCTGGATCGCCGCCTTGAGCTTTTTTTCCCCGCCGAAGATGATGTCGGAGTCCTGCATGTCGGTGGACATCGCATAGGTGATATAGTTGGCGTTGGTGTCGTTTATCGCATCGGTCTGGTTTCTCCGCGTGAGCCAGGCGTAAAAGCTGCATCCGATCGGTCCGTGGACCAGGTTGACAATATCACTGGTCGGTCCCATGATAACGCCTTTGCAGCCGGCGTAGGTGCATCCCCGCATGGTGATTATGCCCGGAATGGTACGTACGTTGGCCGTGATCTCGGGGGTGCTGTTCTCCAGGGCCTCGTTGACCATTATCTGTTTTGCTCTTTTTCGGGCGACTTTCGGCGGGTATTTTTCCAGCAGTTTGTCCTTGATGTCGTGGGGATCCCACTGCACCAGTTTTTGCGCTTTTCCCATTGTTGTTCTCCTTCAGCGGTTTATTCTATCGATTTTTTACCCGTTTCCCCGGTGCGTATACGTATGCCGTCCGCCACCGGCAGTATAAAGATTTTTCCATCCCCCGGCTTGCTGGTCCTGTTGCAGGCCATGATTGTCTCTACAACGTCGTCCACCTTGTCGTCTTCCACAACGACGGTGATCATCCTTTTAGGGTAAAGCTTTCCTTTTTCACCGAGAAGGGCTGCTGCTTCTTCGTATCCTTCCTCAACGCCCTCGATCAATTTGCGGTTGACAAATCCCCAGCCGCGTCCCTGGGCCTCGTGTGCGAAAAAGGAATCGATTCCCGACTCGGTCAGACCTTTTTTGGTGTTGTTCATCATGTCCATCCTGACAACCGCGATTACCTCTTTCATGCCGTCTCCTCCAGCCCTTCTTTGATCCCCGAACTGATGGTGTAGACTTCCTCGACTTCAGTGACAAAAATCTTGCCGTCGCCAAAGGCCCCTTTTGCTCCGGTTCTTGCGGCTTCGATAATGGTTTTGATGGCGAAATCTCTGTCCGGCTCGCGGACCACGCTCATCAGCATGGTCTTGGGGATTTCGTCATAGGTGATCTCGCCTATCTTTATGCCCCGCTGTTTGCCGCGCCCTGTCACCGAGTATTTGGTTACCGCCGGAAATCCCGCATCCATAAGAGCCGCCAGTACGTTGTCCGCTTTTTCCGGCCTGACTATCGCCCTGATCATGATCATCATCTTGTTGTCTCCTTGTCTGTTTTTTTGTTGTTTGGGTCAGGAAGAAAAAGATCAGGCTTCCAGAAGTCCGAAGTCGAGCAGGAGTTGTTCCAGTTCCTCGATCTCCAGAGGGGTTGGGATTACGAACATCTTGTTTTCGTCGATGGCTTTGGCGAGGCCCCGGTATTCATTTGCCTGCCCGCACTCCCCGTTCCATTCGATCACCGTTTTCCTGTTGATTTCAGCCCGCTGGACATCATTGTCGCGAGGAACGAAATAGATCATCTGGGTTCCGAGTTTTTTTGCCAGTTCTTCTATCATCTCTTTTTCATTGTCGACATTTCTTGAGTTGCAGATGAGTCCTCCCAGCCGCACTCCACCGGACTGGGCATACTTCATGATTCCTTTGCAGATGTTGTTGGCGGCGTACATGGCCATCATCTCGCCGGAACAGACGATGTATATCTCTTCCGCCTTGCCGTCTCTGATCGGCATGGCGAAGCCGCCGCAAACAACATCGCCCAGGACGTCGTAAAAGGCATAGTCCAGCCCTTCGCTTTCATCGTAGGCACCGAGTGATTCAAGCATATTGATTGAAGTGATGATCCCGCGTCCCGCGCATCCGACTCCCGGCTCGGGGCCTCCTGACTCAACGGACCAGGACCCGCCGAAACTCTGCTTGCGGATATCGTCGAGCTCGACATCCTCTCCCTCTTCCCGCAGGGTGTCCAGCACCGATTTCTGCGCCAGGCCGCCAAGAAGAAGCCGGGTCGAATCCGCTTTAGGGTCGCAGCCGACAACCATCACCTTCCTTCCCAGTTCGGCAAGACCGGCTACTGTATTCTGGGTTGTTGTGGATTTGCCTATTCCGCCTTTGCCATAAATTGCTACTTTTCTCATTGTGGTCACCTTGACATGTTGGTTGATCTTGCTGCTCAAACGAGGTTTGATCGTACCATTGCAGAGGCTGTGCCACCCGGACCTGATGTTTTTTTATTTCGTTGAAAAACAATATCTTGTCAGGTGTGATCCTGTTTTGGTCCCGTTGTCCGCCGCATCCTTTATGTGAGAAAGATACAAAAATGTAACAAAAAAATGTTTCAAAGAAACACTTTTGAAGAAAACAAATATTGTTGCAAAAATGTAAAATAAAGACTAATAAGTACCGTATCGACGACAAGCGGGCACGGCAGACGCTTGCGGTTCTCTTGTCAAAGAGTGAGAAGCTGCCGGGTAGACACCACCGGCGAGCTTGCCTGGCAATATCAAGATAAAGTGTCAAGGAGTGCTAACCAATGAAGCTGACGGACAGGACCGGGGTTGGTGCAGACAACCACACTCAGGGGATGGAGCTGCTCGCCCTTCACAGAATAACTGAGTTGATAGGTTCTGCTGTCGACCTTGAGACCACCCTGCAGAAGATCCTCGGGGTGCTGGAGAACACTTTGCAGATGGAGCGGGCCACTCTGCTGTTTCTGGACAAAGTGAAACAAAAGCTCGTCATCAGGGCTTCCTGCGGCTTGTCCGCCCATGAAGAACTGCGGGGGGTGTACAATCTCGACGAGGGGGTGTGCGGGAAAATATTTCAGACATGCTCGCCGTTTGTCGTCCCCGACATTGAAAGTGAACCGCTGTTTTTAAACAGGACCGGGGCGCGGACCCGGGTCAGCCGGTCGAAAATATCGTTTCTCGGCGTTCCGGTGGTGGTCGGCGGCAACCCCGAGGGCGTGCTGACAGTCGATCGTCTGTTCGGTGACGAGGTTTTTTTTGAGGAGGATGTGAGGTTTCTCACCATTCTCGCCACTCTTGTGGCACAGTTTGTCATGCTGCACCGGGAGATAGAGAAGAAAGAGGCGAGGCTGATTGAGGAAAACCAGTCGCTTAAGGCCAAATTGCACCAAGTACACGGCGATCACTTCATCATCGGTCATTCCAAGCCGATGCAGGAGGTCTTCAGCATCATTGATAAAATTTCCAGCAGCAATGTGACCGCCCTTCTGCTCGGGGAGTCGGGGACCGGCAAGGAACTTGTGGCGCGGGCGATCCACGAGGGGGGCAGCCGCAAGGACAAGCCGTTTGTTAAGATCAACTGCGCAGCCCTTCCCGAAACCCTGCTGGAAAGCGAACTGTTCGGTCACGAGCGGGGGGCCTTTACCGGCGCCCACGCCGAACGTCCCGGCCGGTTTGAACTTGCCGACGGCGGTACCATATTCCTTGACGAGATCGGGGAAATGCCGCTTGCCCTCCAGGCGAAAATGCTCAGGGTGCTCCAGGAAAAACAGTTTGAACGGATCGGCGGCTCCAGGACCTACGATGTAGACGTGCGGATTGTCGCCGCAACCAACGTCAGCCTTGAACTGGCAGTGGAAGAGGGGAGCTTCCGGGCGGATCTTTATTATCGGCTCAACGTTGTCCCCCTGGTGCTTCCCCCCTTAAGAGAGCGCAATGAAGACATTCCCCTTTTGTTCAGCCATTTTCTCGGCAAAAGCAACGAAAGGAATAACAAGCAGATCAAGCTCACCTCCGAGCTGCTTGACTTCATGATTACCTATCCGTGGCCCGGCAACGTCAGGGAGATGCAGAACCTGGTGGAACGCATGGTAATCCTGGCAGAAAATGACAGGCTGACCCTGGCGGATTTGCCGCCAAACTTCTTTAAGACGGAAAAACCACCACGTGAAGTTGAGAAGAAAAATGAAGCTATTGTCCAAAGGACGGTGGAGCCGAAGAGAAAATCCCTGCAGGAAATTGAGAAAATAGAGATCGAGGCGGCGCTCAGAAGAAACGGGTGGGTGCAGGTGCGGGCCGCCAAAGAACTCGGCCTGACCGAGCGGCAGATCGGTTATCGCATCAGAAAATACGGACTGAACCGTTACGATTCCTTTCGCTGAAAGAAAGCGGCCGCCGCTCTCTGTCTGCCCTGGTCACAAGATCGGCCCGGGTTTGCGCCATTCGGTTGAAAACCCCATGTCCCTAAGAAGTTCTATTGCAGTCGTCATGTGGTTGCCCACCGAGTCGACACTGTGGGAGTCGTCGCCCGGAACCACCGCAATTTCCATTTCACGTACTTTCTCAAGAATCCTCCGGGAGATGTAGGGCTCATCGTTTCCCTTGTACAGGGCGCGCAGGTTGAGGTCCAGGATAAGGTCCTTTTGTCTAATCAGCTCAAGGTTTCTTTCAATTTTCCGGTTTATGTCAGGGCGCAGCAGGCGGCTGCGGTAGTCTGGATCGAAGATGCGGATCAGGTCGAAGTGGCCCACCACCGGCGGGTTGAGCAGGTCGATCATCTCATACTGCAGGTCGAAGTATTTCAGGTAAAGGTTGTCGATGGACCCTGCGCTATCTATTGCCCGCCGATACAGTTTTTCCGAATAGTCGAAGTTGATGTCGCCTACGAAATGCACGGAGCCGACAAAATAGTCGGGCTGAAAGGTTTTGACAAGGAAGGGGACGAATTGGCGATAGCCGCTGTATGTCTCGATTTCCATGGCGGCAAATATTTCCAGGCGGTCCCTGTAAAGCTGCTTCAACCGCCTTATTTCAACGAAATAGTCCGCGAATTTTTCAAGCAGCGACTCAGCGGTGAATCCAAGCTTTCGCTGACCCGGGTCGAGCAGGTTGTCGGATATGGGTGGGGTGTGCTCGGTTATACCGACCCAGGTGAAGCCGAGCTCGATATAACGCCTTATAATCTTTTCAAGAGTGTCCCTGGCGTGGTCGCAGAACTGGCCGCTGTGTCCTCCGTGGATCGATACTAACGAAGCTGGTTTCATAGTGGATTGGATTGCCGGTGAATAAAACTGGGAAAAAGTCTGCAGATCACCTGCGCATTCGTCAATGGAGGGACCGACCGGTGCTCGACATGGCAAGATTTGCATCGCGCACCCCTTTGAGCGCATTCAGCCTGTCCGCCAGATCCTGCACCTCTTTTGCCTTGCCTCTTACCACGATCACCTCCAGGCAGTTGTCATGGTCCATGTGGACATGGGTGGTGCACACGATCTGGTGATGATAGTCGTGCTGCACCAGGGTCACTTTTTCCTGGAGCTTGTGCTGGTGATGGTCGTAAACCAGGCTGATGACGCCCATAACCTGTTTGTCAGACATCCATTCTTCCTTGACAAAAGCTTTTCGAATGAGATCCCTGATGGCTTCTGACCTGTTTGAGTAGCTGCGGGCTTTGATATGTTCGTCAAAGATCTTCAGCAGTTTTTCCTCAAGCGATATGGAGAACCTTTTCAGCATTGCGGCAACCTTTATCCGGAAGAACTGGTAGTCAGTCTGAATATTTCATGAAAAGCGGGTCTGATCCGCTAAAACGACAGACGAAAAATATTCAGCTAAAATGGTAAACACGTTGGCCCTCATTATATATAGAACGTCGAACCAGCGCAACAAAACAGTAGTGAGAGCCGCCTGGTAGTGCCAGATCCCTCTATTTCATCGGTCATGGTGCGGTGTTCGAGGTCTGGGCCGGAACTTTTCTGTAGGTGTCGGTTTTCCTGAGGCGGTATCCGCAGTAGATCATCAACACCCCTGCGCAGCAGAGCGTATACCACGGAAACCATCCGATTCCTTCCATAAACGCCCGGTTTTCCACAACCGTTACAGACCAGTCGGGGTGGGCAGAACTCTCTTTTAGGCGGAGGGTGGTTATCAGGGCCGCAAAGAAAAAGCCGATAAGTCCGTAGGCCAGATTGAAAGCCAGCCCCTTGAAGCTGAGCACCGTGGCGCGCTGGTGTGATTCGGTAATCCTGTTGAGGTAGTGGCTGACGAAAAAAGAGACCAGCATCATTGCCCCAAAAATGCACCCCATGGGGATCAGACCCCAGTAGGGCACAAATCCTGTGAGGCCGACAAGTCCTGCCATGGCGATTGCGAGCACCCACAGCATGTTGGTTCGCGGCGAGTTGGCAGCGGCCATCCTCTCGGCGATTTTGGGGGTGATAAGGCCAAGCAGTCCCATCGCCGAGCCGATGAGGCCGAAACTCGCCTCCGGAAGATCGATAAGGCGAAAATATTGACTGGTCATTGTGACGATCATCCGTAAGATGTGATCGTAACACATGCCGAACAGGATGACACCGAGGGCGAAAGGAGTGCGGCCGATCCAGAGACCGGCCCGCCAGGTCTTCTGCAGCGCCCCGGCAATGCTGAAACCGTTTTCCTGCTGTTCCGTGCTCCGCTCTTCCTCCATCTTCAGCGCTACGACCGTCGCCAGGATCGCCAGGACCAGGGTGAGATAAATGGGAAATCGCATGGTTGTCTGCTGGCTGATGGAGGTCTCAATCCCGGCCAGTGCCAGGAGTCTGGCAACAACCTGGGGATCATACAGCAGTGCGCCGACGGTCATGGTGATCATCGACGCAAACGAGCGGAGCCGCATCTGCAGGCTGAGAACCCTGGGCCAGTCGTCGGGGGTGCCGTTTGCTACCAGGGTGTCGTAGGCGATGGCTTCGTCGGCACCGCTGGCCATGGCTTCTGCAAGACCGCTGAGGACACGGTTGAACAGGAATACCCAGAAGATGACCGCGGAGTTGCCAAGAGGCACAAAGGCAATGAGGCACATTTCCATCACCATCAGCACCGAGGTTGTGACTATCAGGTACTTTCTGCCCAGGATATCGGCAAGTACCCCGGAAGGAACCTCGGCGCTGACAATGGTTATGGCCCAGACGGTGTTGAGCAGGGCAAATTGTTCGATGGTGAGACCGAAATCCAGGAAAAGGATGGTAAAAACGGGATAATAGAACCTGGCGTTGAAAAATACTCTAAAGGCGATAAAGAGCCTGATGTTGGGCAGCGAATATGGCGAATTGGATTGTTTTTTCATAAATACCCGCAAAATCAAGGACCAGTCTGCTGATAGGTGGTCATTACCTGTTCCGTTCGTCGGAGATGTTTTTCAATTTTTCTGACCATGACAGAGAGCAGGAGGCAGACAGAAAGGTACATCAGGGATATGGTGATCCAGACTTCGATGGTCGCCTGGGTCGATGCCATTACCTGCATCCCCTGGAAGGTCAGTTCCTGGATGGAGATGATTGAGACGATCGAGGACCATTTTATGGTGTTGATGAATTCGTTGGCCAGAGGCGGCAGCATGATTTTTGCCGCCTGGGGCAGAATGATGAAGCGCATCTGCTGCCATCTGCCCAGTCCTATCGCTTTGCCGGCTTCCCACTGTCCGGTGTCAACTGCCTCTATCCCGGCGCGGACGATTTCGGCAATGTATGCGCCCTGGAAAAGGGCCAGGGTGAGCATTCCCGAGAGAAACTGGGGAATAAGAACGGGCTTGGTGAGAAAGAACGAAAGGTATTGCCTGGTCGGACCGGAGCTTGCCCGCACCAGTTCTTCCACCTTCAGGGCGGTAAGGATCTGGTCGCTTATAAAATAGTAGAAGATAAACACCAGCACCAGGGGTGGGGTGTTGCGGATGGCTTCTATGTAGGTGCGGCCGACCATCCGGAAAAAGAGCCGTGGGGAAACCCGCATCAGCCCGACAACAACACCTATGACAATTGCCAACAGGGTGCCCCAAACGGACAATTTTATGGTGGTTATGAAGCCGTCAAGGAGAATGTTGGTCGTCCACGCCCGGGTCTCGCTGTCGAAGCGGACCAGGTAGGTGAAAATAACATCCCAGTTCCAGTTGTAATTCAGGGAAAAAAAGAGACGGTAGGCAAGATAGGCGAAAAACGCCAGGATCAGAAACAGAACGACCACGTCGAGCAATGTTACAGCAGGTTTTCTTGCGTGCATAAAAATTACCCGACGGGTCTGATTGGCGGTATCCGGCTATGGGAACAATGGAAGCGGCTTCACCCCAGTCCGGATCTGTTGTCAAATGAGCCGTTACGGTTGTGTCCTCTATTGAATCTGGTCGATCCAGTCCTTTGTTCCGAACCAGTAGGCGTGCCTTGCATCGAGCCATCCCTCGAGCTGGACGACGGTGATCCAGCTGTTGAAGTAGGCCAGGGTATCGGGGTCGCCTTTTCGTAAAGCAAAGCCTATGGGTTCCTTGGTGAAGGTCCCCTGGAAAGGCAGAAACAGCGAGTCGGAGTAATCGACGGCCTCGTAAGCCGGCCGGGGGGCAGAGCCCACGACCGCGTGAACCTTTCCGTTGCGCAGCTCCTGGTAGGCCTGGGGTTCGGAGTCAAACATGCGGAGTTTGGCTTTTGGGATGAACTTTTTCGCCGCCGCCGCCGCGGTGGTGCCGAGTTTTACAGCGATTTCCACGTCCGGGCTGTTGAAGTCTTCCAGCGAGTCGAACCCCGCAGCAAGTTTTTTGTGCGCCACGATGCTCATTCCGGAAAACTCATAGGGCTGGGTGAAGTTTACCTGCAGGGCGCGTTTGGCTGTTATGCCCATGCCGCCGATGATAACATCGAACTTTCCTGTCATCAGCGCCGGAATGATGCCGGACCAGGCGGTAGGTACAAATTCCACCTCTACTCCCATGTCCTGGGCAAGGCGTTTGGCCACATCGATCTCAAAGCCGATCAGCTGGCCGTTTTTGTCCTTCATCGCCCAGGGCTGGAATATATCCATGCCGACTTTAAGCACTCCCCTTTTCTTGATCGTCTCAAGGGTGCTTGAACCGGCGATCTCCTGCTGGATCGAGGCGGCTTGACTTATGCCTGCAAGGCAGAATGCAAGGATGAGGGCTATGGCTGACGACCACAAGCGATTTCGTACCATTTCGTGTCTCCTGTTGGGGTTAGCTGGTTGATAATCGTTTAACAGCATTAGGGTAACTTAAGACGTTTTTCCATAAAACCAACAACTACCGATAAAAATAGTGTCATTGCCAGGTAGATCGCCGCAACGGTAAACCATATCTCAAAGGTGAGGTAGGTTTCGGCAACGAGAAACTGCGCCTGCATGGTCAGGTCGTATATTGCGATGGTGCTGACCAGGGCCGAATCCTTGACCAGCGATATCGCCTGGCTTGTCAGCGGCGGGAGGATGGTCCTGATGGCCTGGGGCAAGACGATATGGCGGTAGGTGTAGTATGTGGACAACCCGAGGCTGCGGGCCGCCTCTATCTGTCCCTGGGGTACCGACTGGATGCCCGATCTGAAGATTTCGGAGGTGTAGGCGCCTTCAAAGATGGAAAGCGCAAGAACGGCGGAAAAAAAACGATTGAAACCAAGCGTCGGTCCAAGGACGAAGTAGATGAAGAATATCTGGATCAGCAGCGGCGTGTTGCGGCTGGTTTCCAGGTAAATAGTAGCCAGGCACCTGGCGACGAAAGAGCGCGAGAGGCGGAAAAAGGCGGTGGTCAGCCCTATGGCGAGGGAAAAGAGAAGGCTGATACCAGATATTTTCACGGTAATTCCCAGCCCTGTGAGCAGCGGCCCGGCGGTGAAGCCCGACTGGTCAAGGGTAAAGAGATACTGGGGGATTCGGTACCACTGCCAGTTGTACCCTGTTGTCGCCCCGCTTCGAAGTACCAGCAGGCCGAAAACCAGTATGAGTGCCGTAAACTGTATTACGTCAAACAGCGGAGACCTGAAAAAGGTGCGGATCGTCCCCCTGGTCGATCTATTGGTAAACGCGGCTGGCATGTCCTGTCGGTCTGGCACTATGGTTTAACGTCAATAAGGCTTAGAACCCCGGCAATCTCAGCTGGGTTTGAGTTGTTGTCGGATCTGTTCGGTAATGGTTCTGAAATCAATTTTGCCGCTTCCCATCTTGGGCAGACTTTCCCATACCAGAAAAGCTTTCGGCAGGGCGATGGGCGGCAGCTGTCCGGCCATCTGTTCAAGAATTGCCTGTTCGTCGACCTCTCCGGTGACAACGGCTATTATCCGCGACCCCTTGATCGTATCGGGTACCTCGACGACACAGCAGAACGAATCCTCGGGAAGCAGTTTTTCCAGTACATGCTCTATCCTGACAAGCGAGACCATCTCCCCGCCGATTTTCACGAACCGCTTGAGTCTACCGACATGCCAGAGGTAGCCGTCTTCGTCGAGGTTGCCCATGTCGCCGGTATCGTACCAGCCGTCTTTGACATTTTTACAGGTCTGTTCCGCATCGTTATAATACCCCTTCATCACGCTGTCGCCCTTGACCTGGATACGGCCGTCCACCCCTGGTTTGCACTGGTCTTCCGTTTCGTAATGGATAATGCGCACCCGGGTCCCGGGAATCGGTTTGCCGACGCTTCCGGGGCGGTTGCAGGCAGGGGTGTTGGTGGAAATGATTGGGGAGCACTCGGTGGCGCCGTATCCTTCCAGTACGGTGATGTTGTGCTTGGTTTTAAAACCTTCCCGCAGCGCGTCGGAACATTTGTCGGCCCCGGTAAGCGCTATTCGGAGACTGGCGAAGTCGCCGGGGGAGGATTTACGCAGGTAGCCCCAGAAAAAAGCGGGGGTGCCGATAAGGAAGGTGGCCTGGTGTTCCCGGACGATAGTGCAGATTTTCTGGTAATCGAGCGGATTTGCGTAGGTGAGCATGGTCATCCCGTGGTAAAGGGGCAGCCACAGGACCGCGGTCAGGCCGAATACATGAAAATAGGGCAGGGCGCACATAAAGATATCGTCGCTCCTGAATTCGAAGATCGGGGTGACGGAGCTTACGTTTGAAAGGATATTTTTATGGCTGAGTTCCACCGCCTTGGGATCTTTTTCGCTTCCGCTGGTAAACAGGATTACCGCGGTGTTGTTTTCGTCGCCGCAAGATACCAGTTTCTTGAGCAGTCCCGCAGGAAAAGACGCGGTAATCAGTGCCCTGATTTTGTCAAAACCGGTGACGGAGGCCATGATATCTTCGAGAAAGACCATGCCTTCTACAACCGGGCATTCTATTTTCTCGAGCAGGGTTTTCGAAGTGATAATGGTTGTGAAATTACATTTTTGCTGGGCATATCTGGCGTTTTGCTCAGCCCCGGTGGAGTAGTTTATCATTACCGGGACGCGCCCCGCCATGAGGATGGCAAGTTTAGCCAGGATACAGCCGGCCGATGTCGGAATCATGACGCCGATAAAACCGCTGTGGTACCGCTTTATGATACGGGTCAGTATCAGGCTTGCTATAAGTGTTTTTTTATAGCTCAACTCCCTGTTGGTCGAAAAATCGTGAATCGCCTTCTTGCTGCCGAATTTCTTGGCAATGTCTATAAACCTTTGATGGAGCAGCACCATGACCTCCCGGCGGTTGTTTATATTCAGGTTAATGCCGGTATCCGGCAGGAATTGTTTGATAGATCATCTGACCTACCACTTTTTCGCCTGTTTGGCAACGTCCGCTACATTTACCGGTCGTCACCATCATCACCGTTTATTTCGGCAACCTCGGTGATAGAGCGGGGCAGGTCCTTTTTTGTCTGGACCCCCAGGGACTTGAGCTGGGACGCCTGGGACACCAGGTTGCCGCGTCCCCTGGTAAGTTTGTCAAAGGCCGCTTCATGGCTGCTGTGCACCATGGCGAGCTGTTTGCCGATTTTTTCCATATCTTCCATGAAACCACGAAATTTGTCGTACATCAGTCCGGCCCGCCTGGCAATCTCCTGGGAATTCCTGCTCTGGTGTTCGAAATGCCAGATGTTGCCGACCGTCCTCAGGGTTGCAAGCAGGGTCGTCGGGGTTACGATGATAATGTTTTTGTTGAGCGCGTCGGTTACCAGGGTGTCATCGTCTCTGACTACCGTCGAAAAAGCGGCTTCGATAGGCAGGAACATGAGCACGAAGTCGAGTGAA
This sequence comes from Desulforhopalus singaporensis, assembly GCF_900104445.1. Classification (GTDB taxonomy): domain Bacteria; phylum Desulfobacterota; class Desulfobulbia; order Desulfobulbales; family Desulfocapsaceae; genus Desulforhopalus_A; species Desulforhopalus_A singaporensis. Next base: position 50,693 of record NZ_FNJI01000011.1, read on the forward strand.
TTTATTCCCCGGAGCAGCTGGTAGCTTTTCTCGCTGAGCTGGTTCACATGAGTTCTTATCGATCCTGAAAGTTGTTTCAGGTGATGCGTTTTCAAGTCCTGGTCATCGCAGGAGACGAACCTCTCCCAGCTCAAAAGCGAGACCTTGGAGTCGATGACGATATCCTTGTCGCCGGGCAGGTGGACAATGATGTCCGGCTTGAACAATTTGTTGTCGGCGTCCCGGAAAGCTCCCTGGGTCCGGTATTCGTGTCCTTTTCTCAGTCCGGATTTCTCCAGGATGTTTTCAAGGATCATCTCGCCCCAGTTGCCCTGACTCTTGTTGTCGCTTGTGAGCGCCCTGGTCAGGTTCTCGGCTTCTCTGGCCATCGTCACGTTCAGCTCCTTGAGCTGCAGGATCTCCTGTTTGAGCGAGGTGCGGTCTCTGGTCTCGCTCAGGTACATCTCGTTTATTTCACTCTTCAGCCTCCCCAGCTGGGTGTTGAACGGACCGAGGATTGCGTCGAGCTTTGTCTGGTTGAGCTCACTGAACCTGGTCGACTTATCTTCAAAGATCTGTGCTGCCAGGTGTTCGAACTGAAGTTTCAACTCTTCCCGTGCGTCCTCGAGCAGCTGCAGTTTTTCATGGCCGTGCTGCCTCTCGCTTTGCAGTCGGGCGGAAAGCTCAGCTTCCCGAATCAGGGCGCTGCTGAGCTTGTCGGCACATGACTTTTCGCTCTGTTCCTGCCTGGCCAGCTGTCGCTTGAGCCACCTGTTTTTGAGCAGCAACAAGGCGCTGCAGCCGGAGGCTGTAAGACAGAGGAGAAAAAAGAGCGAAAGCAAGACGGCAGGGTCTATCCAGGGTCTGAAAAACATTTCCAGCCCGTTTGTAATAAGTAGCGATAGTTGCTGCATAGGGTGATCAGTTGCCACGCTCTCGTCCCCACGTTCTACGGGCCGGTCGGCCGGTCCGACTCCAGACGGACAAATCCGGTCGCCGGGTAACGGCTCGTTGGACGACAGCTGCCCGGGTTACATCGGCCACGGCCTGTCCTTGCCGCCAAGGATATGCATATGGATATGGAAGACTTCTTGGCCGGCTTTTTTGCCGTTGTTGAAGATGACACGGTAGCCGTCGTCAACGTTCTGTTCTCTTGCTATTTGGGCGGCGACGCGAAACAGTTTGCCAATCAGCTTTTCGTCTTCTTCGGCGACGTCGACAGGGGCCGGGATGTGTTTTTTGGGAACCACGAGAAAATGTACGGGAGCCTGTGGGGAAATATCCCAGAATGCGATAACGTCATCGTCTTCATACAATTTCTGGGAGGGGATGTCGCCGGCAATTATTTTACAGAAAATACAGTCATCCATCTCTGTTCTCCTGGAGCTTTTGGTTGTTGTGAAAACAAAAGGTACGGGCCAACTCTTTTATATAACAGGTTAAAAAAATACCGCAAAATAATTTCCTGAAGAAACCACCCTGCGGTATGTAAAGTCTGCAGCGGTAAAGGCAGCTGGTATAAATCGGTGTTACGCGCTATTTAAGGTAACTGAAGGTCAGTTCCCCCTCTTTGTTGTCGACGGTAGCCTCACCGCCCTTGGCGAGCTTGCCGAACAGTATCTCCTCAGTGAGGGTGTCGCCGATCTCTTTCATTATAAGACGTCGCAGAGGACGGGCGCCATAGTCGGGATCGTAGCCCTTCTTCGCCAGATATCTTCTGGCGTTGTCGGTGAGCTTGATGGTCACCCGTTTTTCGGCGAGCTGGCTCTCGAGTTCGCCGATAAGCTTGTCGACAACCTTCTCGGTTGCTTCCTGATCAAGCGAACTAAAGGAGACGATGGCGTCGAGACGGTTTCTGAATTCCGGTGCAAACAGTTTGTTTATCGCCGAGGTGTCCTTGCCTTTTTTGCTGGTGACAAAGCCGATAGACTTGCTGGCGAGCTCCCGCGCCCCGGCGTTGGTGGTCATGATGATAATGACGTTCCTGAAATCCGCCTTTCTCCCCGAGTTGTCGGTCAAGGTCGAGTGGTCCATGACCTGCAGCAGGATGGAAAAAATATCCTGGTGCGCTTTTTCTATCTCGTCCAGCAGGAGGACGCAGTACGGATGTTTACGGATAGCTTCGGTCAGCAGGCCTCCCTGGTCGAATCCCACATAACCCGGGGGGGAACCGATAAGCCGGGCCACCGCGTGTTTTTCCATATACTCGCTCATGTCGAATCTCTCAAAATGAACATTGAGGACGGCGGCGAGCTGCCTTGCAACCTCGGTTTTACCCACGCCTGTCGGACCGGCGAAGATGAAGCTGCCGGTGGGCGAATCGGGATTTCCGAGCCCTGCCCGGGATCTTTTTACGGCGGTGGTCACCGCTTCGATCGCCTGATCCTGGCCGAATATGACTTTCTTCAGCCGGTTGGCAAGCTCTCTGAGCTCGTGGACTTCCGATGTCGTGCTGTTTTTTGCGGGAATCCTGGCCATCTTCGAGACGACTTTTTCAACATCGGTAATTTTTACCATTGACCCCTGCCGCCCTTCAAGGCGGAACAGCGAACCAACTTCGTCCATCACATCGATCGCTTTGTCGGGCAGAAACCTCTCGTTGATGTACCTGTACGACAGCTCGGCCATCGCTTTCAACGAGTTCTTTGAGTAATGGATATTGTGATGGTCTTCATATTTTTTCTGCAACCCCTTGAGGATCTTTTCGGTATCCTCAACAGACGGTTCGTCGATATCAATTTTCTGGAACCGTCTGGACAGGGCACGATCCTTCTCTATCTGGTTCTTGTACTCCTCGTAGGTAGTAGAGCCTATGCAGCGCAGTATACCCGACTGCAGCGCAGGCTTGAGAAGGTTTGAAGCATCCATGGAGCCGCCGCTGGTGGCGCCGGCGCCAACGATGGTATGCATCTCGTCAATGAAGAGGATGGCGTTTTCCTTCTGCTCGATGGCGGCCACCACCGCCTTGAGCCTTTTCTCGAAGTCGCCGCGATACTTGGTGCCCGCAACCAGGGTCCCCATATCCAGCAGGTGGATTTCGATATCCTGGAGCAGTTCGGGAACCTGTGCTTTTTCACCATTTGCACGGGCAACCTTGTCTTCGTGAATGCGCAGGGCCAGTCCTTCGGCCATGGCGGTTTTTCCGACTCCCGGTTCTCCCACAAGCAAAGGGTTGTTCTTCTTGCGCCTGCAGAGCACCTGCATTATCCTGGAAATTTCCTCGGACCGGCCGATGAGCGGATCAAGACGCCCCTGGGCGGCATAGCTGGCGAGGTTGATAGTGTATTCTTCAAGGGCTTTTGCTTCCTTGGTGTTAGGATGCGTTCCCGGGCGTGTTGGAGGAGACCTGAACGGTTCTTTCTGCAACCCATCGGCGGGCAGTTCATGGGAGATAAAATTGACCACCGCCATCTTGCCCAGCCCCACAGCGGTAAGGAAATAGACTGCATGGGACTCTTCCTCACTGAAGATAGATACCAGCACGTCCCCGCTGTCCACCTGCTGTTTGCCGCAACTCTGCACATGGGCGACAGCCCGCTGCAGTACCCGATTAAAAGCAATGGTCTGGGCGGGTTCACCGGCGCTTCCCGCCGCGATTTTTGGGATCTCGCGGACAAAGAACCTCTCCAGCCGTTCCTTGAGCACCTCGGTAGATCCCCCGCACTCATTGATGATGTAGCTGGTCAGTTCATCGTGAAGCAGACCGTAAAGCATGTGTTCTACGGTGACATACTCATGATTATGGTTTTTTGCTTCCCGAATGGCCAATATCAGGGATTTCTCAAGTGTTTTACTCAGCATTGTATCAGCGCTCGGTTGCGTGAAAGATATCTTTCACCAGTTAAACTGTTTCCATTGAACAGCGAAGCGGAAACTCATTTTTCTTAGCCAATTGATGTACCACGGATATCTTTGTCTCACAGATCTCTCTGGTGTATACACCAGCTATCCCTATCCCCTCATTGTGAACATTAAGCATTATTTTAGTAGCGTCATTGGTCGATTTATGAAAAACGGTTTCCAGGATGGAGATGACAAATTCCATCGTTGTGTAATCGTCGTTGTGCAGCAGCACCTTGTACAGCTTTGGTTCTTTTACATCGGTTGCGTCCTCTGTAAGAACAGAGCTTTCGTGTTGGTTTTTATTCTTGGCCATGGCTCATCTTACCAAAAATTGTTGTAATGTTTTAATCCTGTAATGTTAGGGGGTTGAATAAACACTAATACCGTCCTCTTTAATTACAATATAACACATAACACCCGGGTTGGAAAAGGCCGTCTACCGCCTGCACCAAAGACTGGAACTTCCCGCTCGAAACCCTTGCAATCCCCTGGCTGTTATCAAGCAGAAGAGGCTGCGGTCATGAAAGATCCGGGCCGGTTTTGCCCTTGAGCATCGAGATAAAGAGCTCTTCGAGTATCAGCCTTGAGGGAAGGGCGGAGCTCTTGATTTTGTATTCCGCGTCAAGCAACAGTATAAGCCATCTTTTAAGACCTGCAACCGAGTATTCCGAAGCCTTGGTGAAGCTCATGTACAGGGCGTAGGGATGCCCCGAGAGCAATTCCTTCCATTCTCCCATGGCTTTGAGCTCGGGGAGATACCGATTCTGGAAGTCCCTGGCGTTCATCCCCCTCCGCCATGCCGGAGCTTCTTTGAACTGCAGAGAGCGGAATACCAGGAGCCGACGGAGATAGTTTCTCATGGTGGCGATCAGCGCCAGGCTGTGAACCCCCTGATCGAGGAGGCTGTTCATGATCGCAAGGGTCTGACCCAGCTGTTTTCTGCCGAACGCATCGGTGAGTTCATAGAGCACGTCTTCCCGGTTCTTGGCAACCATCAGGTTGAGATCATCGACGGTTATGGTCCGCCTGTCCCCGACGTAGTGGACCAGTTTCTCGGTTTCGGTGACGACTGCGACGGGATGAAAGCCGACCCGGTCAAGAAAAAGCTCAACCGCCTGCGGGTCGATCTTTTTATCGAATGCGGCCACTGTTTTCAGCATCATCTCCTCCACCACGACTTTCTGGTCCTTCCTGGCGACACTTGTGGACCCCGCAGTCACGCTGCAGTCGACGACGGTTCCGTTTTGTTTCAGGTAGGTAAAAAGGCGCTGTCTTTTATCCACCGTTTCGGTGGTAAGAATCAGCAGGTTGGCTGCGGGGAGCCCCTTTTCCAGAGCGGCGATGTAGCTGTCCACAGGAGTCGTTCCTTTCGGGTGAATCCGGTCTCTGTTTTCAAAGACAATCCTGTCGGCCCAGGCGAGGTCTTCTGCGGGTTTGGCGAACCCGAACAGCTTCTTCCACTCTGTTGCGGACATTTCCGAGAGCGGACTCCGGGAGTCAACGCTCATCCCTGCGGTCTGGACCATGGCGCAAAGGTTTTTCCGGGCCGCGGTGTGCCGGCCCTCACTGTTGCCGGCATCGGCCTTGTTCCATAGCTCCGATGCAACCGTCCGGGAATGAAAGATGCCGCTGTCGTTTACCCGGTAGATCTGCAGGCCGGGCAGCAGGCTGAAACTCATCAGGCGCGACAGAGTCCGTTCCGGGTTCTCCAGCTCGCCGTCGATGAGGTGGATGGTCCCCGCCTGGTTCGCCAGCAAAACGTCCTGGAGCCGGTCGGCCGCCTGTTTGCAGAGAAATCGTTCGCCGAAAAATAGAAAACAGCGTGACGAGACGGGGGTACCGGTGTCAAGGGCTGCGAGAAAGTCTGTACGCTTAATGACTGGCATCGTTTTGTAATGTGTAGAACAGTTTATGCATAATCGCTGGCAGGGACCCTGGTTGTAGGTAATCCATGTCGGCATTTTCGGGGAAAACAGGAGCGGTCAGCTCCGCTGCCGCTTTCCAGGTTGCAGGCGGCGACGGGGAAGCGAAGAGTTCCAGCAGCCTGATGTTGTACAAATCATTTACTTCAGTTCTGCCGGTCCCCACAGCTGCAAAGATATCCACCCGTCCGTTGAAAAGGCTGTTCAGGCTCTGGTACGACTCGATACCCCCGCAGGAGCCAAGGGACAGCAGGTGAGAAAAGTCTGCCGGCAGGCTGGTCGGGTACTTCTCCCGGTCAGTGAGCTTTTCAAGGGGGGTCAGCAGCTGGAGGTAACGCCAGTAACTGTGGCCGCGCTGGCAATACATTTCCACCCCGCCTGAAAACAGGTCCCTGAGGAGATGCAGCTGCACGGCTTCCCCATGGTATACACCGACTGAGTGCACGATTTCAACGCCATTCGTCGTTTTTCGCCAATCGATAATCACCGGGGTTTGTACGCACTTGAGATAGAGGTCGGCCGCCAGCCGGTGAAAATCGGCTGGCACTGTCCTGATGTTTTTCATGAAGCGGGTTACACTCTCCGGGACCGGCTCCGGGTTGAAAAGTGTCGACAAAAAAGGGTGATAGTCATGGTGGAGCAGCTCCACGGTAAACGACAGGTAGGAGCTGCGGCCGTCTTCGTCAGGGTGGAATACGGAAAGGCTACGGAGTTTTTTGTCCTGCAGCCAGCTTGCCAGCGGTAACGGCGGATATGGTGTATCTATTTCTTTGACAGATCTTTTCGTCAGAGCTGTGGCGATGTTCTTTCGGTCCTGTGGTGCCAGTAACCGGCTGTGGTTGGCGAGGTGGTAGTCGAGTATCGTCTTCAGCAGCAGCTGCATCCGGGCTGGCGCTTGGTCGAGTTTTGCAACAAGCGCTGCGATGTAGTACGATCTGCACTCGGGGGTGAAGGCGGGCAGGAGGTTTTCGAAAAAAACCGAAAAACGCAGCAGGCTCTGCGGGGAGTCGAGCAGTCTGTTACATATCAGGTCGAGCAGTTGCTGCTGCTGAGCGGACCCTTGGGGCATAAAAAGAGGCATCATGCCCCGCCACGCCAGGTTCGTTATAAAGCTTGCGGTGTACAGCCCCTGCGGGTCGACAGCCGCCAGAAAATCAAGGAGGCTCTGGTACTGGGTCATCATCCGATCAAACAGCTCCGGGGCCAGGATGTCGCGAAAGGAAGAGGTGTAAAGCTGGTCCTGGCGGCTGAGCAGAACGTAGATATGGGCGCTGGTCAGTTGTTTGGCAGCAAGGTGTCTGGCTTGTTCGGTTGCCTGGTGCAGGATTGCTACGGCAAGCTCCGACTGTCGACGCTCAAGAGCCTCTGCAAAACGACCGGCCAGCCTACTGTCAGCCGGAAGCAGCAGGTTGTCGAACAGCTCCTGCAGCTGGCCGTCGTTCATCTTCAGCAGGACCGCGTTGGGAATCTCCCTGCCGTCCGGGTCGGTCACATCGTGGAGGTTGTTGATCAGGGTGATCGGATTTCTGGCCCCGTATGCATAGGATTGCAGCAGGATATTTTTCTGGTGCGGCAAGAGAGCGCGATAGCTGTTTTCCCGTTGTGCGACCGGCTGCGGCAGAAAATCGGTAAACCAATATTTCAGAGATTCGGGGGTGATCAGCGGATGGCTGAGGAATCCGCCGGCGCTCCACCGGGTGTTTACGGAATAATTGCTGATCGCTGCGACAAGAGAAGCCGCTTCGGCAGCCTCCCGGAAGGTGATCTCCGGCCGCTTTAAATATGCGGTAAGCGGGTCAAGGGTCGGCTTCGGGAGCGAGGAAATCGTATCGATTGTGGCGAGAAGCTCTTTGAAGTCTCCCCGGTATAATGGAACCAGACCTTTTACCGTCCACTGCTGGGCGGTGGTAAGCGAGGTGAACCGTTTGAAGAAATCAACTGTCTGCTGGCAGGATATCTCCATGTTGTCAGCCATAAGAGACAGCGTGGCGTCGGCCATGAAGTGGTCATGGCCGATGATTTGCAAAAGCTCGAGGGTCTTGTCGACGGTGGCGTCGGCTTGGGCGGTGAATTTGTCGAGAAAGACAATAGTGTCGAATCCCAGGTCCTGGTTGTGCAGCTGAGCGAAAATTTTCTTGGCCTGCAGTCGGTTTACCTCGGTAAAGCCGCAGAAGGCGCGGATTATCCGCTGCTGCCTGTAATTCAGCGACGACAAAAACTGCTGGGGCGGCTCCGTCCGGTGATGCAACAGCGCGGAATCCCCGCATCTTGTAAGGGTTCTGTCGCTCGCATTTTTAAGGGTTGTTCCCGCAACAGGAAAAGAGCAGAGCAGCAGAAGGGCAATCGATGTCAGGATGCGAATCGCGCCGAGACGGTATGTCTGGTGAAAATGAGCAATCATTGTCAGGAAAATCACAGACTGCGGAAAAAAAATCTTCTCACAAAAACAGATCGTAGACAGCATTATCCGTCTCTTCCTGGTACCGGTAGCCGATGGTGTCGAGCAGGTTGGCAAGATCGCGGCTGCTGTCGTTGGGGCATTCCAACCCTATGAGAACTCTGCCGAAGTCCCCGCCCTGGGCACGATAATGGAAAAGGGAAATGTTATGTTTACCCCTGATCGCCTTGAGGAACCGGGCCAGTGCGCCCGGAGTTTCCGGAAACCAGAAACGGAAAACCCGTTCATTGACAACTTCGTCTGATTTGCCGCCGACCATGTACCTGACGTGGGTCTTGGCAAGGTCGTTGTCGGTCAGGTCGATATTGTCGTAGCCGGCCCTGTCGAGCTGTTTGGCAAAATCAACCCTCTCGTCTTTGTTGCTGATGGTGATGCCGACAAAGATGTGGGCCCTGTCCCGGCTGGCAAGGCGGTAGTTGAATTCGGTTATGTTGCGCCGTCCTACCAGTTCTGTGCAGAATCGTTTCAGGGCTCCGGGACGCTCCGGGATGGTTACGGCAAAAAGCGCCTCCTGCTTTTCACCGATCAGTGTTCTTTCCGCAACATACCGCAGCCTCTCAAAATTCATGTTCGCGCCGGAGTTTATCGCGATAAAAGTCCTCCCCGTACATCCGGTTTGCTGGATGTATTTCACAACTCCGGTCATGCCGAGGCCACCTGCGGGTTCGACTATGGAGCGGGTTGCCAGATAAATGTTCTTTATGCCGGAACAGAGTTCATCGGTCGTCACTGTCACGATCTCGTCGACATATTTACGGCACAGGTTGTAGGTAAGCTTTCCCACCCTCCTCACCGCAACACCGTCGGCGAAGATGCCAACCGAGTCGAGCGTTATCCTGCTGCGTTTTGAGAGTGATCTGTGCATCGCGTCGCTGTCTTCGGGCTCGACGCCGATTATTTTTATCTCCGGCCGGAGGGTTTTCAGGTAGAGTCCTACCCCTGCGATCAATCCCCCCCCGCCAATGGGAAGAAATACGGCGTCGAGACGGCCGGGATTCTGCCTGAGCAGCTCGACGCCTATGGTTCCCTGGCCGGCGATTACCAGTTTGTCGTCAAAGGGATGGATCGATACCAGGCCTCTTTCCTGCTGCAGCTGGTCGGCATGGGCTGCGGCTTCGGAATAATTGTTGCCATGCAGAACAACCTGGCCGCCTAATCGCTTGACCGCTTCTATTTTGATCCTCGGTGTGGTCACCGGCATGACGATCAGGGCACGGATGCCGAGCTTCTGGGCGCCAAAGGCAACACCCTGGGCGTGGTTTCCGGCACTGGCAGTGATAACGCCGAGCTTGCGCTGCTCGGGGTCAAGGTGGGCTATCTTGTTGTAGGCCCCACGAATCTTGAAGGAAAAGACCGGCTGCTGATCTTCTCTTTTTAGCAATATCCTGTTGTTGAGTCTGGCGGAAAGGGCGGTAGCCTCGTCCAGGGATGATTCGATGGCCGCTTCGTAGACACGGGAGGTGAGAATTTTCTTGAAAAGATCTTGCACTCGAGTTCCTTGTTAAAAGGTACAGCGGTTGAGTTTATATGTGTTACCGGTATCTGTCGGCGGATTACACCACGGTTTTGTCATCTCAGGCTGTCGTTTATTTTCTGCAATTCGGTGTTGCCGGGACACAGATCGTTTTCCGTGAGCGAATTCAGGGGCCTCAGGCTGGTATTGAGAATATCATGGGTCTCGCGGATCTGCTGATTCACATAGAGTAGTCCGGTGAGCAGTCGTCCTTTGGCCTTTTCCTCCTCCAGCTTGTTGACCGAGTTCAGCCGGTTGGTCACGTCTTCTTTTGAGTCGACCTTGTGCAGATGAATAATAGACCCGTCGTGCATTATCACTTCCTGGGTGGTGCCCTCAGCATAGTCGGTCAGGATTTCCCGCTGCAGCGGGATAAAATCGAAGGTGTTCGTCGCTTCGATATGTTCGCGGACATATTCATAGCTTTTGGTGGAAGTGGAAGTGTTGTTAAAGGTTACGCAGGGGGAAATGACATCGATAAAGGCGAGTCCGCTGTGGGCAAAAGCTCCCTTGATCAGGGGAACCAGCTGTTTCTTGTCCCCGGAAAAACCTCTTGCCACATAACTTGCTCCAAGCTCGATTGCCAGCTCGCAGAGGTCGATGGACGCGTAGGGGTTGGGGATGCCCCTTTTCCCTGTCGACCCCATGTCCGCCGTTGCCGAATCCTGTCCCTTGGTGAGTCCGTAGCAGCCGTTGTTCATGCAGATGTAGTTGAGGTTCAGGTTTCGCCTGAGCGCGTGGGCGAACTGTCCCATGCCGATCGACGCGGTGTCGCCGTCTCCCGATATGCCGATGTAGAGCAGGTCCCTGTTGGCCATGTTGGCGCCGGTTGCGATCGACGGCATGCGGCCGTGGACCGCGTTGAACCCGTGGGATCTGTCCAGGAAATAGGCCGGCGTTTTCGAGGAGCAGCCGATACCGGACATCTTGGCGACCCGGTGGGGTTCGATGTTGAGTTCGAAACAGGCCTGGATGATGGCGTTGGTCGTCGAGTCATGTCCGCAGCCTGCACATAAGGTCGATACTGCGCCTTCATAATCTTTCCTCGTTAAGCCGAGACTGTTCTGGGCCAGTTTGGGGTGGCGGAATGCTGGTTTTGTCGAGGTCATGGTTGTTTTTTCCCGGCGGTGGAACCGGCCTCCAGCAGAGCGGATATTTTTTCGGTGATGAAATCCGCGGTAATCGGCAGTCCGTCGAAATTGAGAACGGACTGAAGTTTTGTCGGTGATATCGAGTTTTCGGCAATAAGCAGGGTGCGCAGCTGAGCGTCGCGGTTCTGTTCGATGACAAAAACCTGCTGGTGCTGGTCGATGAAGTTGATCACCTCGTCCTGGAAAGGGAATGCCCTGATGCGCATCGAGTTGGTGACTGTGCCGCGCTTTTCCAGCCTCGCCATGGCTTCGTATGCCGCGTGGGTGGTCGTACCGTAAAACACCAGGGCGATGTTTTTTTTGGGGTCGCGGATCTTGGTTCTTGGCGAGGGGACCAGGGTTTTCGCGGTGTCCCATTTTACCAGCAGCCGCTCCATTCCCGCCTTGTATACCGAGCTCTCCTCGGTGTAGGCGGAATATTCGGTATGGGATGTTCCCCGGGTAAAGTAGGCACCCTTGGTCGGGTGGGTACCGGGATAGGTCCGGAAGCAGATGCCGTCCCCGTCCACATCGAGATACCTGCCCCATTTTTCATGCCGAGTTTCCAGGTCTTCATAGCTCAGCACCTTGCCGCGGTCATATTTCCTGCTGTCGTCCCAGGAAAGGGGGCCGCAGACGTGATCGTTCATGCCGAGGTCGAGGTCGCTCATTACGATAATCGGCGTCTGGAGCCGTTCGGCAAGATCAAAGGCGGCGGCTCCAAGCTCGAAACATTCACGCGGATCGCAGGGAAACAGCAGAACGTTCTTGGTATCCCCGTGCGAGGCATAGGCGCAGCTGAGCAGATCCGCCTGTTGCGTCCTGGTGGGCATGCCGGTGGACGGACCCGCCCGCTGGATATCGACCACCACCACCGGAATTTCGGCAAAATAGGCAAGGCCCAGGAACTCGTTCATCAGGGAGATGCCCGGACCCGAGGTCGGGGTGAAGGAGCGGGAACCGTTCCATGCAGCGCCTATGGCGATCCCTATGGCGGCCAGCTCATCCTCCGCCTGCAGGATGGCAACCTTGCTGCGGCCGGTATCCTTCTCGATCCTGAAGGTCTTGCTGTACCGGTCGAACGCTTCGATCACCGAGGTGGAAGGGGTTATCGGGTACCAGCCGGCGACTGTCGCTCCGCCATATATAGCTCCAAGGGCAAAGGCGGAGTTGCCGTCCATGAGAATGTCGTCTCCCAGCTTGTCCGTCTTGGTGATGGTAAGACCGCAGGTATCCTGGTAGTGCTCGCTGGCGTAATTGAAACCGATCTCAAGGGCCCTGATATTGGGTTCGGCAAGTTTGGGTTTCTTTTTAAACTGTCTGGTGACCGAATCGGTGAACAGGGCCAGCTCGATGTCGAGCAGAAAAGCCAGGGCGCCGACGTATATGATATTTTTCAGGAGCTGTCTCAGCTTGGGGTTGCTGAACTCCTCACTGCACAGGCGGGTGAGGGGAATGCCGATGACAATGACGTCGTCCCGCTGGAAGTCTTCGGGCAGCTGCTTGGATGAGTCGTAGAGATAATATCCCCCCGGAAGCAGGTCATGGTAATCTTTCTGCATGGTTTGGCCATTGATCGCCACGGTCATGTCGATCCCCCCCCGCCTGCCCAGAAATCCGTCGCCGCTGACCCGCACTTCATACCAGGTGGGGAGCCCCTGAATGTTGGAGGGAAATATATTCTTTGGGCTTACCGGAACCCCGGCCCGGAATACCGCCCTGGCAAACAGGTTATTTGCACTGGCTGAACCGGAACCGTTGACGTTGGCGAACCGAATGACAAAATCGTTGACGCTTTCAATCCTGTTCATCTATCTTATCTCCAGCTTCTGCTGAGTTATACGTGTATTTTTTCATCTCCCAGGATGCGGTGGGGCATCGTTCGGCGCAGAGCCCACAGTGAAGGCAGACATTTTCGTCTTTTACCATAACCCTGCCGGTGGGCAGGATGTCGGAGACGTAGAGGGCCTGGGCGGGGTTGTCGGCGGCTACTGTCAGGTTCTGCCGCAACTCCTCCTCGCTTGCATTTTCTATAAAGTTAATGCACGATTCCGGACAGATGTCAACACAGGCGTCGCATTCGATACAGGTTGAGTGGTCAAAGACCGTCTGCACGTCACAGTTCAGGCAGCGAAAAGACTCCTGGTGGCCGGTTTTCTTGCTGAACCCCAGTTCGACCTCCACCAGCCTGTTTTTGAGCGATTTTACCCTGTCGACCGTGGGAACCGCATACCTCCTGTCTTCGGTGACCTTGGCGTCGTACAGCCACTCCTGCATTCCCATCGTCTGGTTCAGCAGGCTGGTTTTCGGGGCGGGACGCCGGTGCAGGTCTTTGCCCCGGCAGAAAATATCGATCGATATCGCCGCTTCATGGCCATGGGCAACCGCGGTGATGACATTTCTAGGGCCAAAGGCCGCGTCGCCGCCGAAAAAGATATGGGGAACGGTCGACTGGTGGGTGATCTTGTCCAGTTTCGGGGTGCCCCGTTCGTTCATCTCAATGCCGATATCCTCTTCAATATACGGAAAGGCGTTCATCTGCCCCACCGCCAGCAGCACCAGGTCGCAGGGGTAGAATACCGGGGGGGCATCAAGCGGGACAAGCTCTTTTTTGCCATCATTTGTGTAACGCACCTGAACTTTCTGGAAGTGCATCCCCACAAGCTTGCCGGCTTTGACGACGAATTCCACCGGGGAGTGGTTGTCTATTATCGGGATGCCTTCGTCGATCGCATCTTCGATTTCCCAGGGCGATGCCTTCATCTGCTCCCGGGGGCTTCGCACCATGACCTTGACATCTTGCGCTCCAAGTCTTTTGGCCATCCTGCAGCAGTCCATGGCGGTATTACCGCCGCCAAGGACAAGAACCCGGTCCGGAGCGTTGGTGATATGACGATAGAGGATGGCCGCCAGCCACTGGATACCTATGAAAATCGAGGAATCCCCGGCCTCTCTTCCGGGCAGGTCGGGCAGATCGCGTCCCCTGGGGGCGCCGGTACCGATGAAGATGGCATCGTAATTTTTATCAATGATCTTTTTCAGCGAGTCGACATAGTGGTTGAAATGGGTGTTGATCCCCATTTCGATGATCCTGTCGACCTCCTCGTTGAGGACTTTTTCCGGTAACCTGAAGGAGGGGACCTGGGTGCGGATAAATCCCCCGGCCTTGCTCTGGTCGTCGTAGAGGTCTATCTCGTATCCCAGAGGGAGCAGGTCGCGTGCAACCGTAAGCGACGCCGGTCCGCCGCCGACAAGGGCGATCTTCTTGCCGTTTTTCTTTTTTGGAATGGCGGGTACAAAGGAGGTGTCGCTGCTCTTGTAGTCATAAGTAACCCGTTTGAGTCGGCAGATGGCCACAGGGTTCTCCTCAACGCGTCCTCTGCGGCAGGCAGGTTCGCAGGGGCGGTCGCAGATGCGGCCGAGAACACCCGGGAATACATTGGAAATCCAGTTTACTTTGTACGCTTCATCATATTTGCCTTGGGTAATAAGCCGCAGATATTCAGGCACCGGGGTGTGCGACGGGCAGGCGTACTGGCAGTCGATTACCTTGTGGAAATATTCCGGATTGTCGATGTTTGTAGGTTTCAAGACAAATTCCTCTCTGTCGCTGGTGGGAGATCAAATGGAAATTTCGCCACTAAGGATATAAAATAGCTCCTTTAATTAAAAGTAAATTTTAATCTTTTCAAAGCAAGAAGAACATCACTGATTGCGGTTTGTACCAGCCTGCTTTGCAGGCACAGCTGTATATTCCCTCCGGCTGAAGAAGGCGGGGCATCATGGTGAGGCGTGGATGCGAAAGACTCTGGTGTCTCCCTGCGTGCCTTGACCGGTGATGCCAGCGGTTTCGGTATCCGTACCCGGTACGGCTTGCGCGGAAGCGGCGGTGTTGTTCGGCAGCGGCAGCCGGGGGGCGCGGCCACGGCGATAAGGCCGGGTAGTTTTCGCCCGGCCAAACCGTTGGGCTGCATTTTTTTACTGCTGCTGGTAATGGAATCGGCCGTGCAGCTTGTGTCGACCGTGCGGTTTCTCCTTGGAGAAACCCGTGAGAAATCGGGTCTGGTCACATATCAGTGGGTATTGTAGGCCACCAGCCTGACGCAGAGTTTTTTCTCCAGGTTCCTGATTTTTGCCAGGTCATCGTCGGCCAGGTTTGCCGGGGAAGGCGGAGCGTAATAGGCCATAATCTGTTTGCCCGTCTCTTTTTCCAGTTGCTGAATAGCTTTGATGCCGTCTTCGTCGAGGTAGTTTGCTAAAGAGTGATCAAAATCCATGGTTTGTCTCCTAGAATAAGGTTCATGAGATAATTGCCCACTAAAATCTTATAACCACGGACAGACCAAAATCAAGCTATATGTTAGTTTGTCCAAAAGGCCGCCGGTTGAAAAAAAACTGGCATCCCGGCAAAAAAAAAAAGAAGGCCCCACGGCGGTGCGGTGGAGCCTTCTTTGGTGGTCGGGGGTAAAAACGTCCTGTTACCCCTGGCGGTTGAGAACGGTGTTGTCGATCAGCCGTATTTTGTTGAGGTTCACGGCAATTGCCAGCAGGGCCGAATCCTCTATCGATGAAACGGGGTCCATGGTTTCGGTGTCGCAGATGGAGACGTAGTCGATGGTATTTTCGGCAAACTCGGAAAGTATCGCCGTTACCTGCTGGATTATGGAGGTCGCATCCGTTGTCCCGTCTGCCACCATCTGTCTTGCGTGTTGTATCGATCTCGACAGACTGAGAGCCGCTTTTCGCTGGTGATCCTTGAGATAGGCATTTCTTGAGCTCATGGCGAGTCCGTCCGGCTCGCGAACTATGGGCCCGCCCATAACCTCTATGTCGAACTTGAGATCCTTCACCATTCTCCTGATGGTAGCCAGTTGCTGAAAATCTTTTTCGCCGAATACCGCGACATGGGGTTTGACGATATGGAACAGCTGCGTCACTACCGTCGTAATGCCTTTGAAAAATACCGGTCTGGACAGACCACACAAGTGGTTGGGCAGATGGGCAAG
The DNA here is from genome assembly GCF_900104445.1 of Desulforhopalus singaporensis. Taxonomy (GTDB): domain Bacteria; phylum Desulfobacterota; class Desulfobulbia; order Desulfobulbales; family Desulfocapsaceae; genus Desulforhopalus_A; species Desulforhopalus_A singaporensis. The sequence continues at coordinate 66,544 of NZ_FNJI01000011.1, forward strand.
TTCGACATAGGACTGGTAGCCGTCGGGGTAGATTGTATCGGCTGACGGCAGAAACACCACGTCGACACCTTTTTCCCTGGCAAGCTCGATGTCTTTTCCCTCGTTTCGCGGATAGGAGTCCAGATCTTCATTGGGGCCGAACTGGGCCGGGTTTACGAAAATACTGAGAACGACTGTGTCGCAATTTTCGCCGGCTATATCTACAAGAGACAGATGCCCCTGGTGGAGATAACCCATGGTGGGAACAAAGCCAATTTTTTTGCTATCTGCCCGCAGCTGATCTGCATACTGCTGCATTTCTGTTATGGATTCGATGATCTTAATCTCAGCACCTCATTTGTGTAGTTTGACAAAAAACGATATCTAGCAGGTAGCACCATTTTTCACCAAAATAACAAAAAACACAAGCCGGGAAAACCGCCTCGGCAGCGGGGACGTCGTTTTACCCCGTCCGCCGAGGCACAACCCCGGCGGCCCCGTTATGCCTTTTCAAGAATCGCCCTGCTCCTTTTTACCGCACAGAGGTCGCCGCACATGGTGCAGACATCACTGTCGATAGGCTGTGAGGATTCCCGGTAGGCTTTTGCCTTTTCCGGGTCGATTGCAAGATCAAACATTTTTTTCCAGTCCAGCTCCTTGCGGGCGTGGCTCATTTTATTGTCCCACTCGATCGCTCCGGGAATACCCTTGGCAACATCGGCTGCGTGGGCGGCAATCCGCGAAGCGATAATCCCCTCTTTCATGTCGTCCATGTCGGGGAGACGAAGGTGCTCGGCCGGGGTCACGTAGCAGAGAAAGTCCGCCCCGTTTGCCGCGGCAAGAGCGCCGCCGATAGCCGAGGTAATGTGGTCGTATCCTGGTGCCACATCGGTCACAAGAGGTCCCAATACATAAAAAGGGGCGCCGTGGCACAGTTTCTTTTCCAGCTGCATATTGGAAACCACTTCATTGAGCGGTACATGTCCCGGGCCTTCGATCATTACCTGGACTTCCGCCGCCCATGCGCGCTTGGTCAGCTCGCCCAGGACTATCAGCTCCTGGATTTGCGCAGCATCGGTGGCGTCGTGAAGACTTCCCGGTCTGAGTCCGTCTCCCAGGCTGAGGGTAATATCGAACTGGCTGCAGATGTCGAGCAGCCGGTCGAAATGGGTGAAAAACGGGTTGTCGCAATCGTTCCTGTGCATCCAGTCGAGCAGCAGGGAGCCGCCGCGGCTTACCACGTTGGTGAGCCGCGGGTTGTTCTTGAGCCGCTCCACCGCCGACTGGTTAAGGCCTGCATGGATGGTCAAAAAATCGACGCCGTCTTCGGCATGCATCCGGACCACATCGAAAAAGTCGTCTACGGTTATAGCTCCTACGTCCTTACCGTAGCGGGCAACGGCATCGTACACCGGGACGGTGCCGATCATAACAGGCGAAATTTCAACGGTTTTCCTCCGAAAAGTCCGGGTGTCGCCAAAGGTTGAAAGGTCCATGATCGCGTCGGCTTTCAGTTCGATCGAACGGCGGACCTTGTTGAGTTCTGATTCAACATGGCAGCAGTCTTCGGAGACCCCGAGATTGACATTGATTTTTGTCCTGAGTCCGGTGCCGATTCCTGCCCCGAGAAGGCTGCTATGGTTGCGGTTGGCAGGTATTGCGATCTGTCCTGCCGCCACTTTTTCAAGCAGGCTGGTCTCGTCTATGGACTCGGTGGCGAGAATGTTCTTCATCTGGGGGGTCACGATGCCCTTCCGGGCGGCATCTTTCTGGGTTGTATAGGTACTCACGATATATTCTCCACTGATAAGATTTACAGCTGATCGGCTGTTGGAACTTCGCTTTTTCACAAGCGAAAACGGTTATGATAACATCGCTTTTGCAAGCGAGGTCACTGTCTTGCTGATATCGTCTGCTCCGACTATTTCCGTCACCAGGCAGACGGTCTTTGCACCGCGTTTTACTACTTCTGTTATGTTGTGTTCTTTTATTCCGCCGATTGCGGCGAAGGGCAGGGGGCAGTTTGTTGCCACATATTCCAGGTACTCCAGCCCCACGGGATCGACCACGTTTTCCTTGGTCCGGGTCGCGTAGATGGGACCCACCCCTATATAGTCGGCGCCCGCTTCCTCCGCACCTGCCACCTGTTCCGGCGAATGGGTGGAAAGGCCTATTATCTTGTCGGGTCCCAGGAGTTTGCGCACCTCTTTAACCCCAAGGTCCTCCTGTCCGACGTGGACCCCGTCCGCGTCGACCAGAAGTGCGATATCGACAAAATCGTTGACGATGAAAACAACACCGCTGTCCCGTGTGATTTCCCTGATTGCGTAACACTCGTCAAGGATCTCACGGTAGTCCTTCAGGTGTCGTTTTTCCCGGTACTGGACAGTAGTCACTCCGCCGTCGATCATCGCTCTGACGACCTCCGTGTTGGAGCGGCCACGGGAAAATTTTTCAGCAGTTATGCCGTATATTCCCTGGGGCAGGGATGGTTTGTTGTCAGTCATTGTATCCCCCGTAGGTTAAGACTATTTCCGCCATTTTTGCCGCCACCGCCGCCACCTTGCAGCAAAAAAGCGGGTGGTCGTGAATATCTCTTGTGAAATCACCGACCACGAAACAGTTGCCTATTTTTCTGGTGGTGATGGCGTCAAGCTCGAGCCCGGCGATACCGCATGCCGAAACCGTCAATTTCTTGAGCGGTCCGAGCAGCTCAAGGACCATTTTTTTGTCTTCGCTCCTGTCAAATCCCTCAACAATGATATCGCAGTCACCAAAGAGCGTTTCGAGGTTGCCGTTGTCAAGTCTGGTGCAGCGGGTAACCAGGTTGACACCGGGATCTATCCTTTTGAGATTGGCTGCAAGCATTTCAACCTTGGGCTTTCCTATCTGGTCGGCAAAATAGAACTGACGGTTTAGGTTCGATGGTTCGACCAGGTCGAAATCGATCAGCGTAAGATCGGTGACCCCGCTGCGCACCAGGTTTACAGCAACGTTTGAACCAATGCCTCCTACACCTGCAATTCCCGTTCTCATCGGATGTCGTCCCAATCTTTGTAGACGGGCTGGTATCCCTGTTGCCGTATGGCTGTTGCGACTTCGGCGACGCTGCGCTCATCGGTGATCTCGAACTGGGGTGTGTCGCTGCTGTCTGCCTTGCTGTATCCGCCTACGGTGGTGCAGACCCCGGCGGAAAAACGGGTCGCTCCCAGCCGGGTGAGGTTATCGCGCATGGCGCTGCTCTCCCTGGTCGAGACCGTGATTCCGGCCCTTGGCAAAAACAGCCGGAACGCCATCAGGTACTGGACAAACAGTTTGTCATTCACCGAAAAGGGAGGGTTGTAGTCGCACTCCGCTTCGTTGAACCTGGGCAGGGAGACGGCCACTTCGGTGTCGAGAAACTGCTGTTCCAGATATGCGGCGTGAAGACCGGTGAAGAAGAAGTCTCTCCTGCTCTCGGCAAGGCCGAGCAGAGCGCCGATATTAACGGTGCGGAAACCGGCGCGGGCTCCCCGTTCGGGGCCGTCGAGCCTGAACCGGAAATCTTTTTTCCTGCCGGCAAGGTGTACCTTCCGGTATGTCTCCTGGTCGTAGGTTTCCTGGAACAGGGTGAGTCCGTCCACTCCTTCGCGGTACAGCAGGCGGTATTCTTCCTCTTCCATGGGAAATATTTCGATCGCCACCGACGCAAAGTATTTTTTCAGGCAGCGGACGGTGTCGACCAGATAGTCGATGGGTGTTGCCTGCAGCGATTCGCCGGTGAGCAGCAGCACGTGCTGCATTCCCGTCCGTGACAGCGCCGCTGCCTCCTCTTCGATCTCTGCAAGGGTCAGGGTCCGTCTCTTGATCTCGTTGGTATGGTTGAACCCGCAGTAGATACAGTTATTGGAGCAGTGGTTCGAGATGTAGAGCGGGGTGAACAGCTGAATGGTCTTGCCAAAATACTGTACCGTCAGCTGGTGGGCTCTTTGGGCGATCAGTTCCAGGTGGTTGGCGGCGACAGGGGACAGCAGAGCCAGAAAGTCGGCGGGACGCAGCTTATCCAGCGTCACTATGCGCGCTATATCCGCATCGGTGACTGTGGCGAAATAGTCATCGAATGAAAAGTCTTGATATTGCGTTAATACTTCAAAAAAAGACATGTTTTCCTCCTTGGACAAAGCCGTTGTCTCGGCTATTGTCCGGAAAATCTCAGTTGAGAAAACCGGTAAGCGGGGATGAGGCTACAGCCTGGTCGGAACATTGTCCCCCCCCTGAAAGATACGCTTTACGGCCTGCCCGAACCGCCAGTTCAAACGCTTTTCCCATTGTCACCGGATCACCTGCGGTGGCGATGGCCGTATTGACCAGAACCGCGTCTGCTCCCATTTCCATGGCCGCAGCGGCGTGAGAAGGCAGTCCCAGACCGGCGTCGACTATGACCGGTACCCTGCAGTTTTCGATCAGCATGGCGATCAGCGGCTTGGTCTCCAGACCCCTGTTGGTGCCTATCGGCGCGCCAAGGGGCATGACCGCCGCAGCTCCGGCCGACTCCAGTCTCTTGGCCAGGGGGAGATCGGGCAGGATATACGGCAGCACAATGAAACCTTCCTTGGCGAGAATCTCCGTTGCCGCGAGCGTCTCCTGGTTGTCAGGCATAAGATACCTGGCATCGGTAATCACCTCTATTTTTATGAAATTGGTGCCGCTGGCCGCACGGGCTATCCTGGCTATCCTGACCGCCTGTTCCGCAGTTCTCGCGCCCGAGGTGTTTGGCAGCAGGGTTACGTTTTGGGGGATAGAGTCGAGAATATTGTCCGTCTTGCTCTGTTGGTCTATTCTTCTCAGGGCCACCGTGATGATCTGTGAACCGCTCGCCTCAAGCATCCCGGAGATGAGCGCGTTATCGGCAAACTTGCCTGTGCCGGTAAGAAGCCGGCTGGTAAAGGTCTTGTTGCCCAGTTGCAAAGTGTCGTCAGTCATTTTCATCCTCCACCGACAAAGTTTAGCAGTTCCAGGACGTCGCCTTCCTCAAGCCGTGTCGTCGCCCATTGGTCCTGTGGTACTAACCGCAGATTATGTTCCACCACCAGTGATGACGGGGGAAGATCCATCTGGTCGATAAGTTCCGTAAGACTGCCGGTGTCAATGTCTTGGTCCCTGCCGTTTATCTTGATCCGCATGTGTTGTTTCTCCTTGATGTCAGTTAGCCAAAAAAAAAGCCACTTACCCTGAAATAAGGGTAAGTGGCTTTGGTGAGACTTGTAGTTTTCCCAACATCAACTTTAGCCGCTTCCCTTCGCCGGTATTATCCAGATCAGGTTCTAAGGGTTGGATCGAAATCCTCTCAGCGGAGAGCACCCCTAGCGTTACTCTCCTTATAAACGGCTTCGGGACAATTGTCAATATCTGTTTTGGCTCCCTTGCAGGACAACGTTGGATGGTGATTTCTTGTTTTAAGACAATGGGTTACATAGATTCCACGGCAGGCTGGTATCATGGCGTGCGGCAGCGTGGGGGGACAGGGCAGTGTTGAGGTCGGGAAGGAAGAGCCGTACACCAAAAGCGGCCGACTCTTCCGGGAGCATTATCCTGGTGATCTGCGGATCAGTCGATAAAAGTAATGGTGGCGTCTTTGGGCAGTGCCAGCCCGACGCTTACTTCCAGGGCCTTGAAGGTGCCGGAAATCACCGGGCAGGAAACGTGGGGGATGGTTTTCAGCGCAACATCGAGAAGTCTGGAATTCAACTCGCCGGTTTGGCGGTTTTTAAACAGTTCGGTCATAACGTTGATATCATCGTCTGCCAGGATCTCGTCCACCTTCTTCCAGTTGGGGCACTGGCTTGTGATTTTCAGGCCGGCCTTGTATCCACCCCGGTCCTCGCTCTGCACCGTTGTTGTAAAGCCGCATATTCCGGCAAAAATTTTCACTTGTGTCATCGTGGTCATCTCCGGTTGTATTGTTCATCGACACGGGCTGCATACTCTGCGCCTGTCATTAATTGTCTCAGGATGCAGTTTTATCCACATTGTATAATTGTTCAACTATTTAATGAATTATTTGTCTGGGGGCGCCTGTCAAGCCGATCATGGTCCGCTGCAACCGGGACCGGGTCCGCTACGAGGTTGAAGTGCCGCTCGATTACACCATAGGTCTTCTCGTTTCTGCGGTGACGGTCGTGTCCTGGTCTTTATCGCCGTATGTGCCGGGACTGGCGAAACTTGTCCAGGTGAAAATTCACCGGGCTGAAGGGGGGCGCACAACCGGTAACAGGTTGGGCGCCATAAAAATAAAATTCCCTGTTGTTTTGAGGTTATACACTTTGTATCCTGTACGTGGTATAATGAGGTTGCCCCGGATTCCGGGATACCTGTGTTGTTCCGGTGTTACGTAATAAAGGAGAAAATATGCTGCAGGCAAAAGATATTATGACCAAAAAGGTTGTCACGGTACAACCCGAGACCAGCGTTATCGAACTGGCAAAACTCCTGGCGTCAAACAATATCAGCGGGGCTCCCGTCGTGGCTGACGATGGCACCTTGCTGGGCGTCGTTACCGAGAGTGATCTGATCGACCAGAAGAAAAAGATCCACATTCCCACCGTTGTGACGATTCTGGATTCCGTCATCTATCTCGAAAATCCTGACAAAATGGAAAAGGAGATAAAAAAAATCGCCGGGGCGACCGTGGGGGATATCTGCTCGAAAAAACCGGTCACCGTCTCCACGGTGACCTCCATTGAGGAGATGGCAACCATTATGGCCGAGAAGGGGGTCCACACCCTGCCGGTGATGGACGGCGACCGCCTGGTGGGCGTGGTCGGCAAAAAGGATATAATACGAACCCTTATCTCCTGATCGGCAAGGGTTCGTCTGTTGCCGCCGCCGATTGCGCGGCTGTCAGAAATAGGGATCGAACCTGAAGGTGCACTCCTTCATGGTGCTGATGCCGTCTAGCATCTGCACGATTCTTTCCCTGATGATGCCCTGCTGACTTTCCGGCGCCTTTAAAGATATCAGCGCGTTGCTGTCCTGCACGCTTACCGAAACGTTGGGATAGTCGAGAAGCCTGGTCCTGATGAGGGCGCTGAGGGCCATGTCCCCAAGGGTTTTCTGCGATTGTTCCGTTTCCTGAAAACGCTCAAATCCGGCGGTGGTGGCGATAAGCTCCACCGCTTCTTCCTCCGATATCTCTCCGATATTGACAATCAGGTTGTAGTGCTGGGGGTCCACGATATCTACCCCGTGAAGAAACATTCCCCACTTGCGTCGTTCTTCATCGTCGTTTTTCAACAGAAAGTACGCCTGTTCCTCTGAAATATTGGAACGATGCATCTCGTCCGCCACCCGGTTGTCGATGTCGGCGATAATTCTCACTTTCAGTACATGGGAAACATCGCGTACGAAATAGTGGCCGGCCAACCCGTGGAACACAACATTGCCGGGGAGGAAATGTTGCAGAACCGACGATGTTATCGCCGTTACAAATCGCTGCTTGCCGTGGGAAAATCGATCGAGAATGGAGAAGGAATCCTTGAGGCCGCGGACAAGCTTGATCTCGGGCAGATGAAACTCCTCAAGGCTGTCTATAAGTTCGTCACGGGACAGGCAGGGGTACCCGAGTCTTGCCGCCAGTTTTTCGGCGACGGACTTTGCGTGGTGATAACTGCCCCTGGAAATAGTGATAATCGGCATGAAAATCTCCTGTTTGAAGAAACGAGCAATCTGTGGCGTCGCTCTGCAGTCTCAACCCGAATGGCGACACATTCATGGCGAGCCGCTGAACTCGCAAACTGTGCGGGGTAACAAACTATTTTCAGAGTAGATTTTTTTGGGGCAAATATCAACTGGTAAAAAAGGTGCGGGGGCGGGGGCGGCTTTGGCCAGATTCTGCCTCGCTGTTGTAACGAAATAAAAACAGCTGGCGGCAATCCCTCCGGTTCTTCCGTCCGGGAACTTCGATTGCCGCCGTGTGGTGTGACTGTTACTCGGGAAGAATGCGAACCGCGCCGGTATCGGCGGAAGATGCCAGCAGGGCATACGCCTTCAGGGCGCTGCTCACCTGCCGGTCCCGGTCCTGCGGAGTGAAGGCGAGGCTTCCCCTGGCTTCCTCCCGGCGCCTCCTGTTATCCATCTCTTCGTCGGAAACCAGTGCCCTGATTGACCTGTTGGGGATGTCGATCTCTATGGTGTCGCCGTCTTGCACAAGGCCTATTTCTCCTCCGGCGGCCGCCTCCGGCGAGATATGGCCTATAGACAGTCCCGAGGTGCCGCCGGAGAACCTGCCGTCGGTTATCAGGGCGCACTCCTTGCCGAGATGGATCGATTTAAGGTACGATGTCGGATAGAGCATCTCCTGCATGCCCGGGCCTCCTTTGGGGCCTTCATAGCGGATGACGATAATGTCTCCGGCAACGATGTCGCCGCCGAGGATCGCGTCGCAGGCGGCTTCCTGCGAGGAGTACACCTTGGCCCTGCCAACAAACTTGAAAATCGAGGGGTCAACCCCGGCGGTTTTGACGATGCATCCGTTTCTGGCTATGTTTCCAGTGAGGACGGCGAGTCCCCCGTCCTTGCTGTAGGCGTTGGCTATATCGCGGATGCAGCCGTTTTCCCGGTCAAGGTCGGCTTCCTTGTACATGGTCTTTTGCGATCCCATTGTAAGGTTGGCGCCGGTGCGGGCAGGAGCGCTGAGGTAGAGTGTCTCCGCTTGTCCGGTGTGGCTGGGTCTTGTTATATCCCAGCGGTCGAGGGCTTCGCTCAGGGTGGTCCCGTCGGCCCTGCTGACGCTGGTGTCAAGCAGCCCGCAACGATCAAGTTCGCCGAGAATACCCATGATACCGCCGGCCCGGTTCACGTCCTCGATATGGTAATCAGAATTTGGGGAAACCTTGCACAGGTTGGGCACCCTGCGGGACAGTGAATCGATGTCGGCCATGGTGAAATCCACTTTTGCCTCTCTGGCAACGGCGAGCAGATGCAGTACCGTGTTGGTCGACCCGCCCATGGCAATGTCGAGGGTCATGGAGTTTAAAAAAGCAGCCCTTGAACCTATGGAGCGCGGCAACACCGAACTGTCTTCATTCTGGTACCAGGCCGTTGCCATTTCGACTATTCTTTGGGCCGCGTCCTCAAACAGTTTTCTCCGTCCGGCATGGGTGGCAACCACGGTGCCGTTGCCTGGCAGGGCCAGGCCCAAGGCCTCGTTGAGGCAGTTCATCGAGTTGGCGGTGAACATACCCGAGCAGGAACCGCAGGTGGGGCAGGCGCACCGTTCAACCCGGTCGATCTGCTCGTCGCTTACCTCCCTGTCCGCCGCCATTACCATGGCGTCTACCAGGTCGTAGCGTTTGTCGCCGTCGACTCCTGCTTCCATGGGACCGCCCGATACGAAGATAGTAGGAATGTTGAGCCGCATGGCGGCCATCAGCATGCCCGGGGTGATCTTGTCGCAGTTGCTGATGCAGATCAGCGCGTCCACGGTGTGGGCGTTGCACATGTATTCGACACTGTCGGCAATGAGATCCCGGGAGGGGAGGGAGTAGAGCATCCCCGAGTGGCCCATGGCAATGCCGTCATCAATGGCAATGGTGTTGAATTCTGCAGCAAAACAGCCTGATTTTTCAATTATGCCCTTGATGTGCTGACCAATTTCATGGAGGTGAACGTGCCCCGGGACAAACTGGGTGAAGGAGTTGGCGATGCCGATGATGGGTTTGCCGAACTGTTCTTCCTTGACACCGTTTGCACGCCACAGGCTTCGGGCACCTGCCATTCTCCGCCCTTGGGTCGTGGTTGCGCTGCGCAGTGGAATTGCCATGATGAAATACTCCAGATTATTGAATTGGATTTGGAAAATCGAGAAATTTCTAGAAAAAACGCTAAAAAGCTTGTATCAATTGTTAGATAAAGAGACAATATACTATTATTAATAGCGGTATTGCACTTATTTTCAAGGGAGGGGCATGAAAAGAACTGAAATAGATTACTGGATTGCGACGATGCTGGAATCGCACAGCAACGTGTCGGATCTCAATATCACCGTGGGCAAAAGCCTGCAGGTGGAATCAGCCGGTATCCTGGTGCCGGTGGAGGTTGAGCCGCCCGTAAAAGAGTTGACTCCTTTTCAGACCGAAACTTTTGCTCTTAACCTTATTGGAAAAAATCAGCGTCTGCTGAAAGACCTGGTGGAGAAAGGGTCCTGCGACCTTTCTTACGCCCTGTCCGACAAAGCCAGGTTCAGGGTCAATGTGTTCACCCAGAAAGGGTATTTCACCACCGTTCTGCGTAAACTTGAAACCACCGTGCCGTCAATCGAATCGATGAAATTCCCCGAGGCGTTCGGGATGATGGCCGCAGAACTCAACGGGCTTGTGCTGTTCACCGGCGCCACCGGTACCGGTAAGACCACAAGCCTTGCCGCCCTTCTCAACAGGGTCAACCAGGAGCGGGCGGTGCATGTGGTGACTCTTGAAGATCCCATAGAATACGTCCATGCCCAGCGTAAGGCCACGTTCAACCAGCGTGAACTCGGAAACGATTTCGAGACCTTTGCCGGCGGTATGAGAGCGGCGCTCAGGCAGGCGCCCAAGGTTATCCTGGTCGGTGAAATGCGCGATCGGGAGACCATGGAGATCGCACTTACCGCCGCCGAAACCGGTCACCTGGTGCTTTCGACCCTGCACACCATTGATGCAGGGCAGACCATGAACCGTATAATCTCCATGTTCGATCAGGAAGAGCAGGCCCAGATCCGCAACCGGCTGGTGGACACCATCCGCTGGGTCGTCAGTCAGCGCCTCATGCCGCGGGTCGGCGGCGGAAGAATCCCGGCGATGGAGATCCTTCGCACCAGCCTCCGGGTAAAAGACCTGATTTTGAATGGGGAAACCGAGGACAAGACGTACTATTCCATACTCAGCCAGGGTGCCGCCCTGCATATGCGTACTTTTGACCAGCATATCCTGGATATTTACGAACAGGGACTGATAACCGAAGAGACCGCTATCATCTACTGTTCGCAGAGGGCCGAGTTGAAGCGCGGAATTGATCGGATCAAGTCCGAGCGCGGGGAATCGACCACCAACCTGACCAGCCTGAGTATGGAAGAGCAGGAAGATGACCGGTTCGCCAGCGGCTACGGTTGATATGCGTCCAGGACGTTTTCATCACCGATGCAGATATCTCTTAGCTAAATGATTTTTTTCAGTGCGAGGAAATAATGGTAGTCAACTGCCCCCATTGTGCAAAACAGCTCAAACTCAACGACAAGGCCCTTGAGAGCATAGGTCGGCTGCAGGCCGGCCAGAAGATTAAAGTCAGATGCGTACAGTGTTCCGAGGGGTTCAACCTTGATAGATCGAGCCTTGCCGGCATGGCTGCAAATCAGCCCGGAACGGACGCCCAAAAAGGCGGACAACCGGCCGCATCCAGGGTGGTGCCACCCTCGCCGCCGGACATAGAGTGGCTGCGGGACGGTTCGTTTGAGGACAAGGAAACCGTCGATGACATCCCCAGCGCCCTGATACTCTTTCCCGATATAGCGGCAAAGGAGACGATCAGGAAGGCCGCATCCGATTTCGGCTATCACGTGGAGAGCGCGGAAAATTCCGCAGAAGCCATTGAAAAAATGCGTTTTGTCAATTATGCCGCGGTGTTTTTGCATGAAAATTACGAGCAGGCGGGGTTGGAGAACGGCGCTTTTCATCAATATATGCGGACTATGACAATGTCCAGGAGACGATACATTTTCTATGTCCTTGTCGGCGGCAGGTTCAGCACATTATATGATCTGCAGGCCCTTGCCTGGTCCGCCAATCTGGTAATCAATGACCGGGAAACCGAGTATATCCATACTATTCTGAGAAAAGCCATCCCGCAATATGAGGAGTTGTTTGGCCCGGTAATGGAAGCCTTGCGGTTTGCCGGAAAATAACAGCTGAGGATGCACTTTCCAGTTCGCCGGTCACCCGGGTGCCGTCTCCATCTTTTTTCCAGGTGGAGACGGCACTTCTTCTTTGGGGCGTGGCGGGTACCGGCTCACCGCGTGTCAAACTAAATACAGTGAAATTGAATGAAACAGATCATCATCTCCGCACGTTCGAAAATCCGTAAGATCCTGCAGTCGGGCAAGAACCGATGCAGGAAACTGGTTGAAAAATCTTCCGTTGACCGCAAAAGCGATTCCCCGGCCGTCCAACAGCAGGTGTCGTCGCCGGGTACTCAGGGCCAGACCGAGCCCAGGACGCCCGAGGTTAAAAAGGCCGGGCGAACTGGGAAAAACGGCCAGGACCGGAAACCGAAGAGGGAACCGCCGTGGAGTCTGGAACAGTTTCCGGTGGTCCCGGCAGAAGGCAAGAGTCGTTTTCACGATTTTGCCATTCCGCTCAGGGTCATGCACGCGATAGCCGACCAGCAATTCGAGTATTGTACCCCCATCCAGGAAAAATCCCTGGCACACGTGCTGGCGGGCAAGGATCTTGTGGGCAAGGCCAATACCGGCACCGGCAAGACCGCGGTGTTCCTTATCGCCATTGTCGCTCGTCTGCTTGGGGAAAAGCCGGGTGGTACAGGTGCCGTCCGGTCGCTGGTGCTGGCGCCGACCCGTGAGCTCGTGGTGCAGATTGCAAAAGATGCCAGGGGAATAGCCAAATACAGCAATCTATCGGTGAGGATGGCATACGGCGGCGTCGATTATCAGAAACAGCAGGATCTGCTCAAGGACCGGCGATGCGATATCCTGGTCGCCACCCCCGGCAGGCTTCTTGATTTCCTCGGCAAGGGGGTGGTGGACCTGTCGCGGTGCCGCGTCCTGGTACTCGATGAGGCGGACAGGATGCTTGATATGGGGTTTATTCCCGATGTCCGGAGGATTGTAGGGCGGTTGCCGTCGCAGGATCAGCGGCAGACCATGCTTTTCAGCGCCACGGTTCCCGATGACGTCAAGCGCCTCGCGTCGCAGTGGTGCGTCAAGCCTAAAGTGGTGGAGGCGGAGCCTGAGCAGGTTGCGGTGGAAACGGTGGAACAGGTGATCTATCTCACCACTGCTGAAGAAAAGTACCGTGTCCTGTACAATCTTATCCAGGCGCACCCCGATGACCGGATCATTGTGTTTGCCAACATGAAGAACGAAGCGAAAAGGCTTGCCGACAGACTTGGCCGCAACGGGGTGGAGTGCGTGCTGCTCTCAGGAGACGTCGCCCAGGACAAGCGCATGAAGCGGTTGGAGAACTTTCGTGAAGGCAAGGTGAAAATCCTGGTGGCAACCGACGTCGCCGGACGGGGAATTCATATCGAAGGTATAACCTTCGTCGTGAACTACACCCTGCCTTACGAACCTGAAGATTACGTGCACCGGATAGGCCGGACGGGGCGGGCGGGAGCCGAAGGAAAAGCGGTCAGTTTCGCCTGCGAGGAAGGGTCTTTCTACCTGCCGGATATTGAGGAGTATATTGGTAACAAATTCAACTGTACGGTGCCGGAGGAATCACTTCTGGCCGAGCCCCCGCCGGAGCAGCGCGATAAACCGGGGACCCGGACCGGGGGCAGGGAGCCCGGCAAAAAACGACGCCGATCCGGCCGGCGCCAGAAAAACAGGACGCCTGTTGCAAAAAAGAGTGGTTCTTCCGGCCAGGCGGACAAAATGGAATAGTTTAACAGTTGCGGCCGGATAACAAATTGTATAATCACACGAGGATAACGCAGTCGTGATATCACGATGATCGTTTTTTGTGTGAAAATCTCAAGAAGAGTTTGTATTATTGTCGAAAATTTGATATACAGTACTGTTCAAGTAAGAAAAGGTTGTGTCTTGAGGGAAAGAGACAACCTTTGTTTTCTTTCTGCGTGGGGGCGTCCCCGTGCAGGTAACCGTAAACCTTAACCTTATCCTCGATCCGTATCGGACGTGACGAGGCCCACAGGAAGAGTAAAATCCATGACAGAACAACTTGACAAATCAATCCAGGACGGCAGTGAAGATCTGAGCTTTGCAGAGCTCTTTGAAATGGAAGAAAACAACAGAGTGGTAGCTGTTGGTGACGTTGCCATGGGAACGATCATTGGCAGTGTAGATGATTACCTCCTGGTTGATGTCGGCGACAAGGCTGAAAGCTATATCGCCAAATCCGAATTTCGCCTGGAAGAAGGTGAGGAAATCAACATCGGCGATGTTTACGAAGTTTTTGTCGAGCGTCGTAAGGAAGAAGGCGGGCTGCTCCTGTCGCGGGAAAAGGCCATCGCCATCAAGGTATGGGAGAAAATCGCCGAGATCCAAGAAGCCGATGAGACAATTACCGGAAAAATTGAGAGCCGGGTTAAAGGCGGTATGTCCGTCGATATCGGTGTCCCGGCATTCCTGCCCTATTCCCAGATCGACCTTCGTCCTGTCAAAGATCTTGATGCATTAGTCGGTAATGCGATGGACTTCAAGATTCTGAAGTTCAACAAGAAAAGAAACAACGTCGTCATTTCACGGCGGGCCATTCTTGAGGAAGAGCGCAACAAACTGCGTGAAGAGATGCGTTCCAAGCTGGAAGAGGGACAAATCATCAAGGGTGCCATCACCAATATCACCGATTACGGCCTGTTTATCGATATGGGTGGCATGGACGGCCTCTGTCATATCACCGACCTCAGCTGGGGCAGAGTATCCCATCCGGCGAAACTCTACAAAGTCGGCGAAGAACTCGAAGTCAAGGTGCTCAAGTACGACCGGGATAACGACCGCGTATCCCTTGGTGTCAAACAGCTCCGTGATGATCCGTGGGAAACTGTGGTCGATAGATATCCGGTCAACGAGACCACTTCGGGCAAGGTCGTGTCGATTACCGATTACGGCGTGTTTGTGGAGCTCGAGGAAGGCGTGGAAGGACTTATCCATGTGTCGGAGATGACATGGTCCAAGAAACCCAGACATCCCTCCAAGATGGTTTCGGTAGGTGATGACGTTGAGGTTATGGTGCTCAACATCGAGACCGAAACCAAGCGGATTTCCCTTGGCATGAAGCAGCTTCAGCCGAATCCATGGGATCTCGTCACCGAAAATTATCCGGTGGGCTCCGTTATTGAGGGCAAAATTAAAAATATCACCGACTTCGGTGTGTTCATTGGTATTGAAGAAGGAATTGACGGGCTCATTCATGTGTCCGATCTGTCCTGGACCGAACGCATCAAGCATCCGTCGGAAAAATATGCCAAAGGGGAAACCATTCAGGCTGTAGTGCTGAAGATTGACAAGGAGAACGAGAGATTTTCCCTTGGAATCAAGCAGCTGGTACCGGATCCGTGGCAGGCGGCCTATAACAACTATCCGTCGGGGACCGTGGTGGAAGGTGAAATCACCAACGTTACCGACTTCGGTGTATTTGTCAAACTCGAGGAAGGCATCGAAGGGCTGGTGCATGTCTCCGAGCTGAGCAAGGACAAGGTGAAGACTCCGGTCGGTATGTACAAGGTCGGCGACGTCCTCAAGGCTATCGTGATAAATGTTTCCGCAAAAGACCGCAAGATCGGCCTCTCGGTAAAAACCCTTGAGGGAGACGACGAGGAAACTGCAGTCGAGCGGTTCAAGAAAGCTGAAAAAGAGGCGTCAGACGCCGCACCATCTACTTTTGGAGACCTGCTCAAAGCGGCCGCAGAGGGCAGTGACTCAGCGGATAACGACTAAGTTTCCTGAAGGGAAGGTGGGCAGAGTGTAGCTCAAAGGTTGTCTTGCCGTAAATCCGGCAAGACAACCTTTTTTTATACTGTCCGTGACGCCGCCTGCGCAGGCGTCGCTCTAATTTTTACTGGAAGTTGATGAACGTATGCTGAAAAAAGATTTAGTTGATAGGGTAAGTAGTGAGTTGTCCATGCAGAAGCAGGACGTGAGCCTGGCAGTTGATATAATGCTTGATGCCATGTCAAAAGCGCTGATTGAAGAGAGGCGGATAGAATTGCGTGGATTCGGCAGCTTTTCCGTACGATCGAGAAAACCGCGGTCGACCAAAAATCCGCGTACCGGCAAGATAATGGAAATACCGGATCGTAAGACCTTGCACTTCACCATGAGCAAATCGCTCAAGGAAGCATTGATCAGCGAAACGGAGTAACGTCTCCTTTACCTTCACGCAGTATCTCGGGGTAATCGCTGGTAAGGTCGATTACCGAGGACGGATCGGGAAAAACTGGACCTGCATCGATGATCAGGTCTATTCGTTTTCCGAGATACTGCTCGATTTCGTATGGGTCGGAGAGCACGGTGTTAACATCTTCAAGTTGGACACTGGTATTGATTATTGGGTTGCCGAGGGTTTCGAGCAACAGCCTGCTGACCGGATGAGCGGGTACCCGTATACCTACAGTTTTCTGCTTTGTAGCCATTGTCTTGGGTACCAGTTTTGTTCCGGGTAAAACGAAGGTGTAAGGGCCGGGCAGGTTTTTCTTGAGTAACCTGTACGCGGTGTTTGACACGTGGGCAAAGCGGCTGATATCTTTGAGATCGGAACACATAAAGGAAAAAGGCTTGTTATTCGGTCGTTTCTTAAGCTGTATGACCTGTTTGATAGCCTTCTGGTTGAACAGGTCGCAGCCGATCCCGTAGCCGGTGTCTGTAGGGTAGCAGATGACACCGCCATTTTTTAAGAATTTTACGGCTTGTTCTATGAGCCGTTGCTGTGGATTTGTAGGGTTGATTGCAAGCAGCATGGTCGACTTGATCCTCTGGTTCGGTGTCTGGGGTGCATTCCGGTAGCGCCCGATAGACAAAAATTAAGCATGTTTTCTGCTGTTTGAACTTATTTTGGATTTTGGCAACAGCAAAACAATGTAAAATTTAGTAATTTTTTTATCTCAAGATTTATTTCTTGACTGTAATCCCTGATGAGGAGGGAACATGTTACCAGATCATATAGAAACTGCACTCACATTTGACGATTTACTTCTTGTTCCGTCTGCTTCCGAGGTGTTACCGAACCAGGTAAGCCTGGAAACACGGCTTACCGATACCATCATGCTGAAAACGCCCCTGGTGAGCTCGGCCATGGACACCGTGACCGAATACCGGACGGCGATTGCCATGGCAAGGGAAGGGGGGATCGGCATAATCCACAAGAACATGACCATTGACGAGCAGGTCCTCATGGTGGAACGGGTAAAAAAATCCGAGTCGGGGATGATCATCGACCCCATCACGGTAACCCAGGACCAGTCCGTGGCGGAAGTACAGAAGATAATGAGCATCTATAAGATCTCTGGCCTTCCTGTGCTGCATAAGGGAAAGCTGACGGGTATCGTCACCAATCGGGACCTGCGTTTTGTCTCCGACGACGGGTTGCGGGTAGCCGACGTGATGACCTCGAAAAACCTGGTTACCGCCAAGGTCGGCATTACCCTTGAGCAGTCCAAGGCTCTGCTTCATGAGCATAGAATTGAAAAACTGCTGGTGGTGGATGACAATGGCGGCCTGAAGGGTCTTATTACCATCAAGGACCTTGAAAAAATCAAGCGATATCCCCTGGCGGCCAAGGACAGGTTCGGCCGGCTGCTAGTTGGTGCCGCTCTCGGGGTGGGCGCAAATATAGAGAGCCATGCGGAGAAGTTGCTGCGGGTCGGCGTCGACGTGGTGGTGGTCGATTCCGCCCATGGCCACTCCAAGGGAGTGATCAATGCCGTAAGGCGCGTTAAAGAAGCTTTCCCCGAACTTTCGGTGATTGCCGGAAACGTGGCAACCGGGGAAGGCACCGAGGACCTGATAAAGGCCGGCGCCAACGGAATCAAGGTCGGTATCGGACCTGGGTCGATCTGTACCACCAGGGTGGTTGCCGGAGTAGGGGTGCCGCAGATGACGGCACTGAAAAAAGCCGTTGCGGTGGGCAACAAGTACAATATCCCGATAATTTCCGATGGAGGTATCAAGCATTCAGGGGATATCGCCAAGGCGATCGGCGCCGGGGCAAGCACGGTAATGCTCGGCTCGCTTTTCGCAGGAACGGACGAGACTCCCGGAGACACGTTCCTCTATCAGGGCCGCACCTATAAATCCTATCGCGGGATGGGCTCGCTGGGTGCCATGAGTCAGGCGGACGGCAGTGCCGATCGTTATTTTCAGTCCGAGGTGGAATCCTCCTCCAAGCTGGTACCGGAGGGGATTGAGGGCAAGGTACCCTACCGGGGACCGATCTCAAATGTTCTGTACCAACTTCTCGGGGGACTGCGTTCAGGGATGGGGTATGTGGGAGCGGCAAGTATTGCCGAACTTCAGCAGAGGGCAAAATTCGTCAGGATATCTCCGGCGGGCCTTCGCGAATCCCATGTCCATGACGTGATCATCACCAAAGAGGCACCGAATTACCGCACCGCCTGAGAGGCTGGCGCTGTAACATAAATTCTTAACCGAAGAAGAAAGATATGGATATTCACAGTGAGAAAATAATCATCCTCGATTTCGGCTCCCAGACGACCCAGCTTATTGCCCGGCGCATCAGGGAGCAGAAGGTGTACAGCGAGATTCATCCTTTTTCAATCTCTCTTGACAAAATAAAGGAGCTCAAGCCGAGCGGAATTGTCCTTTCAGGCGGCCCCTGTTCTGTTTACGATGCCGATGCGCCACATTCCGATCCTGGTATTTTCGAACTGGATATTCCCGTTCTGGGCATCTGTTACGGGGCGCAGCTTATGCTCCAGCAGATGGGCGGCAAGGTTGAGAAAGCCGAGAAACGCGAATTCGGCAAAGCCGAGCTCACGATTCACTACACCGCCGGTCTTTTTGCCGGGTTGGAGACGGATAAACCGATCCATCAGGTATGGATGAGTCACGGAGACCGGGTGGAAGAGATACCTGAAGGTTTTGCGGTGACGGCCACCAGCGTCAATTCGCCCAATGCGGCACTGCGCCACAAGACAAAACCTTTTGTCGCCGTTCAGTTCCATCCGGAGGTTGCCCATACGGTTATCGGCAACGATGTGCTGAGGAACTTTATTTTCGGAATCTGCAACTGCAGTCCGGAATGGACCATGCACTCATTTATCGAGCAGAATGTCCGGGCAATCAAGAAAAAAGTGGGCAGCGACAAGGTGATTTGCGCTCTTTCCGGCGGGGTGGACAGCTCGGTGGTGGCGGCTATAATCCATCGGGCTATCGGTGATCAGCTGACGTGCATCTATGTCAACAACGGCCTGATGCGCACCGGAGAGAGCGAATCGATCATGCGGTTCTTCAAGGAAAAGACGAAGCTCAAACTTATCGATATTAATGCCACCGACTTTTTTCTCGGCGAACTTGACGGAGTTGAAGACCCGGAAGTGAAAAGAAAGCGGATCGGTCTGGGATTCATCAAGATTTTCGAGGAAGAGGCCGGAAAAATCGGCGGAGTGAAGTATCTGGCACAGGGTACCCTCTATCCAGATGTCATTGAATCGGTGAGCTTCAGAGGGGAGGCGCCGATAAAATCCCACCATAACGTGGGTGGACTGCCGGAGGTTATGCAGCTTGATCTTATCGAACCTCTTCGCGAGCTGTTCAAGGATGAAGTCCGGGAACTGGGCCTAGAACTCGGACTTCCCGAAGAGGCCATTTACCGCCAGCCATTTCCCGGGCCGGGGTTGGGGATACGGATTATGGGAGAAGTGACGGCGGAGAGGTTGAATATTCTGAGGCAGTCGGATGTGATAGTACTGGAAGAAATGCGCCGTGCCGGCTGGTACAGAAAGGTGTGGCAGTCCTTTGCGGTACTGCTGCCGATCCAGACCGTAGGGGTCATGGGCGACGGGCGGACCTATGAACATGTTATCGCCATTCGTTCAGTGGATTCCAGGGACGCGATGACCGCGGACTGGTCGAAACTGCCCTACGAGATCCTTGGCGAGATATCGAGCAGGATTATCAATGAAGTGCGCGGAGTCAACCGTGTCGTCTATGATATCTCCTCAAAGCCTCCGGCGACGATTGAGTGGGAATAACCCTGCGGTTCTCAGGAAGACATGCTGAAAACAGGAATCTACGTTGATGCCGAAAATATCAGAATGTGCGGCGGCTACGGTATGCGCTACGACGTTTTGGTGGACCTGGCGGAGAGCGGTAATTCGATACTGCTCAGGGCCAACTCCTACCTGGCCGAAGACAGGGAGCGGACCAGGGATGACGCCGATTACCGGCAGAAACTCTATCGCTATCACGACGTCATAAGGCAGTGCGGGTTCAAGGTCATTAAAAAGTATGTTAAACATTTCGTTGATGACGAGGGGATACTGACCACCAAGGCCAATGCCGATATGGATCTGGCCATCGATGCCCTGCTGCAGGCGAGAAACCTGGACCGGATCATCCTGCTCACCGGCGACGGCGATTTTATACGCCTGGTGCTGGCACTGCAGAATATGGGCTGCCGGGTGGAGGTGATAGGTTTTAACCACGTCAGCCACGAACTCAAAGAGGCGGCGGATGCTTTTTTGTCAGGCTTTCTGGTTCCCGGACTGCTGCCGATTCCTCCTCTGAACGGCGAAGACAGGTATCGCGGTATTCCCATAAACTACAACCCGGACCGGGGGTTCGGGTTTCTTCGCTACTACACCCTGGGGCCACAAGGGCTGTTGCCGGAATCGGTTTTTTTTCACTGCTCCAAGGCACCGGATATAAGCGATGCACTGTTCCTGGATTCGGCCAATATCTTTGAATTCACCATTGTAACAAATACTGACAACAACAGGACCGAGGCGTGGAACATACAGCTGCTTGATGAATAAAATCGGCTCATAGAGAAACGACGGGTATCCTGGCACTTATGGTAATTGCGGTCCGTTTGTTTTTGTGTTAGGAATAGTTGATGTTGATAACGTTACGTTTTAACAGTATATTCTTTGCACGGAGGAGAAATGAACTTGCGCTTGGATATGGTCAATGGTGAACTTCTGAAAAATATGCAGCCGGTCCTTCTGTCGTGGGGTGGGAAGATAGTCGCCGCCCTGCTTGTTTTCTTGATCGGGAAATGGGTCGCGTCAAGGATAACCATCCTGGTTGTAAAGATTCTTGAGAAGAAAAATGTCGATGTTACGCTGATACGTTTTCTTCGCGGCATAATTTATTATGCCCTGCTGATAGCGGTATTGATCGCCGCGGCGGGACAGCTCGGCATTCAGACAACGTCGTTTCTGGCGATTCTGGGCGCGGCCTCGCTTGCCGTGGGTCTTGCCTTGAAGGATTCCCTGGCGAATTTTTCCTCGGGGGTAATGCTCATCCTGTTCAGGCCTTTCAGGGTCGGCGACTGGGTGCAGGTCGGTTCTGAAGCGGGCACGGTGCAGGAGATCTCTGTTTTTTCCACCATACTGCACACTGGGGACAACCAGAAAAAAATTATTCCCAACGGAGCCATTGCCAACAATACCATCACCAATGTCACCGCCAATGCCACCCGCAGGATAGATCTTGTAATCGGCATAAGCTATGACGATGATATCGACAAGGCCAAACAGGTCCTGGCGAAGATCCTCGACGGTGAAAAGAGAATACTTCCGGAACCGGCACCGCTCATCGCGGTATCCGCTCTCGCCGACTCTTCGGTGAACCTGGCGGTACGCCCCTGGGTGAGAACAGCTGATTACTGGTCCGTCTACTTCAGCCTGACTGAAACCATAAAGAAAACCTTTGACGAGGAAAATATTACCATTCCCTATCCGCAACGCGATATACACCTGCATGGGCAGAACGGTTGATCGTTCTCTTTACTGCACGCAAATGTTACGACCGGTAACAACCGTTTTTAAAGGGGGAAACAGGTGACTGTGTTCATGGTCGGCGATATCGGCGGCTCCAAAAGTGAGTTTGCGATTTTCTCCAGTGATGATCCGGCAACTCCCCTTGATTTTCGTCGCTATGCGAATTCCGGCTTCAACAGTGCGGAAGAGGTTATGGAAAAATACCTCTCCCAGTGCAGCCACTCTCCCCAGACCGCGTGCCTGGCTGTGGCGGGCGTGGTTGAAGCCGAGCGGGCACAGATGACCAACCTCGATTGGCATTTTGACGCTTGCGCTCTTGCCGCCCGATTTTCTTTTGCCAAAGTGGTTCTCATAAACGATATGACCGCACTGGCCAGTTCCCTGCCTCTGCTCGACCGCAACCATCAACTCATGACACTTAACAGTGGGAGCGGTAAGCAAGGTGCGGTCTGCGGCCTGGTGGCGCCCGGTACCGGACTTGGCGAGGGGTTGTTTGTCCGGTTGGGGCAAAACTCTTTTTTTGCTCTTGGTTCCGAGGGAGGCCATGGTGGTTTTTCCCCGGCAGACAAAGAACAGCTGGAGCTTCTGCAGTGGCTGCAACAGAAGGTGAGCCCGGTAAGCTGGGAAATGGTCGCTTCCGGCAGGGGGATTCCGGCGCTGTTTGCGTATTATACCCAACATTGCGGCATGGCCCCGTCCGGGCGGATAACCAGGGAGCTTGCGGGGGGCGACGACCAGACAAGGATCATTATCGATGGCGGGGTGACCGGTGACAGATGCCCGGTATGTGCCAGGGTGGTCGAGCTGTTCCTGGCAATTGTCGGCAGTGAGGCCGGCAACCTGGCATTAAAGCTCAACGCCACTGGTGGAATCTATCTGGGAGGCGGAATCCTGCCCCGGCTTGTCGGCAGAACCTCGTTTGCACCGCTGGTGACAGCGTTTGGCGCCAAGGGTAAGATGACGGAGCTGGTAGCCAGGATTCCTCTTTATCTGATCCTGGAAAAAAAAGCGGTGCTGATGGGGGGCGCCAATTTTGTAACGGGAGGACAGCGTGGCTAACTCAACCGTTCCCGGGAAGATACTCGCCGCCTTTGGGGTAGATGAAAAAAAGAGTTCGATCAGCAAGCTGGGGCGGGGCAGGATCAACGACACCTATCTGGTGGAGAGCCACCGGACCAGTTTCGTGCTGCAGAAGATAAACGATGCGGTTTTTCCCCGTCCGGAAATAGTCGCCCGCAATTTTGCGGTGATAACAACACACTTGAGGGCCAAGAAAAAGAGTCTTGCCCCCGGGTTTATCTTTGCCGAGTCACGGTTGACCGCCGACGGGCAGATCATGGTGCTGGATGATGAGTACAAACTCTGGCGGGGCCAGCAGTACATCGGGTACGGAACGCTACCCCTTGAGCCGGATAATTTGCAGGTATTTCACATCGGCAAGACGCTTGCGTCGTTTCATCTCCTGGCAGGTGACCTCGATGTCGGGCTGCTCGGGGAGGCGCTGCCCGGGTTTCATAATCTGCCTCGTTACCTTAAGATACTGGATTGCCAGGTTGCAGGCCGCAGCCCTGACGAAACATGGCTCGATCGCTATTGCTCCGGATCGGTGGCGATGTTTCGCCACCGGGGCGGTTGCCTTGAAGATGGCCGGCTGCAGGGAAAATTGACGCTGCGTCCGATCCACGGCGATCCCAAGCTGGATAACTTCATCGTCGACAGCGACGGCCGGCCGGCGGGGCTCATCGATCTTGATACCGCAGGGCCGGGGCTTGTGCTCCACGATATCGGCGATTGCCTGCGCTCCTGCTGTAGTTCCGGCGCGAAACTTCCCCCCGGCTCCGGGGGCAGGCGGTTCGACAACGAAAAATGTCTGCAGCTGCTTAAGGGATACTTTTCAGTGGGTAAAAACATGTTGTCGGCCATTGAAAAAGATTACATCTTCGATGCGATGCTGCTGCTGCCGTTTGAACTGGGGGTACGGTTTTATACCGATCACCTGCAGGGGGACGTCTACTTCAAGGTTGACAACCATGGCCAGAACCTCTATCGGGCGGCTGTCCAGTTCGCTCTTGTCCGGGAGTTGGCGGCTAACGAGAATCGCATCCGCATGGAGATTGGTTCGGTCCTGGCTGGAGGCAGCTGAATTTTTTATGGCAACCGAATCCGACCAATGCTATAGAAACGGTAACCGAACCGACGACCGGTGGTGGTCCGGAGCAGTCTCATAACCCCAAAAATCTTTTACTATACAGTCATACAATGTCACAAAAATCGCCATTTACTCTTCACTGTCTCTCAACCGAGTGTGATGCCCGCAGGGGCGAGGTCAGGACCAGACAGGGGGTTTTCCAGACACCGGTGTTCATGCCGGTTGGTACCCAGGGTACCGTCAAGGCGGTAACGCCCGAGAATCTTATGGAGATGAACGCCCAGATAATTCTTGGCAATACCTATCATCTTTTTATCCGTCCCGGTCACAGGCTCATTGAGAGTTTTGGCGGGTTGCACCGGTTTATGAACTGGAAGGGGTCGATCCTTACCGACAGCGGCGGGTTTCAGATCTTCAGCCTCAAGGAACTGGCGACAATTACCGAAGAGGGCGCGGCGTTTCGTTCTCACCTCGACGGGTCAAAACTATTTCTCTCTCCCGAAGATGCGGTTGAAGTGCAGCAGTCTCTCGGTTCGGATATAATGATGTGCCTTGACACCTGCATCCCTTTCCCGTCGACCAGAGACGAGACGATCAGGGCCACGGAACTGACCACCCGGTGGGCCAGAAGATGCCGAAGCGCTCATAGCAGAAGAGAGCAGCTGCTGTTTGGCATAGTCCAGGGGGGAATGTATCCCGAACTCAGAAAAGAGCATGCCGAGGCGCTTATCGATATCGGTTTTGACGGATACGCCATCGGCGGGTTGAGCGTGGGGGAAAAGCCTCAGATCATGTACGACATGACCCGGGAGACGGTCGCCTCGCTGCCCGCGGATTATCCGCGGTACCTTATGGGGGTGGGAACTCCGGAAGATCTTGTCGAAGGCGTCTGGCGCGGGGTTGACATGTTTGACTGCGTCATGCCCACCAGGAACGCCAGGAATGGGTCGCTGTTTACTTCCAAAGGGAAAATTTCCATTAAAAATGCTCGTTTTCGTGATGACCACTCTCCTGTTGATGAAGAATGCGGCTGCTATACGTGCAGGAACTATTCCCGGGCGTATCTGCGACACCTGTTTCAGGCCAGGGAGATTCTCAGTTATCACCTTAACACCATTCATAATCTGCATTTTTACCTTACCCTTATGGCAAATATCAGAAAAGCGATCGAGAAAGACAATTTTGCCCGTTTTCGGCAAGATTTTTATAGCAAGCTCGAGTACGAATGATTAGCATGGTCACGGTTAATATATTATAATCAATTGTATCGGAAGAATATTTTAATTCAGGTTTATCACGTTTTTGCAATCTTACTGGAGGAATTATTATGACAGAACTTGCTCATGCAGCTGCTCCTGCTGCAGGTGGCGCCGGAGGCTTCGCCTCTTTTATTCCACTTATTCTTATTTTTGTCGTGTTCTATTTTCTGTTGATAAGGCCGCAGCAGAAGCAGGCGAAGAAACATCAGGCATTTCTCAATGATCTGAAAAAAGGCAACAAGGTTGTTACCAAGGGTGGAATTCACGGACAGATCGTTTCGCTGAGCGATAACGTTGTTACCCTTGAAATTGCCAAGGACATAACAATTAAAGTTTCCCGTGATGCGATCGGAGGCCCTCTTGGCAAGGATGGCACCACTGAACAAAAAGAGATCAAGAGCTCCGGAGGGTGAGGCATTAAAGGTTGCTGATCCCCAGGTTGTGGAGCTGACAAGTCAAGCCGGATTTCCTGTTACTACGGGAAATTCGGCTTTTCTTTTCTGTACTGTACCTGCCAAGTATGGCCGCTGTCGGCCTGCGGCGCAGCGAAGGTACAGGTGTTGCTGACAGAATATTTGGCAAGCGGATGAGATAATGGCGAAAAAAAAGTATTATGCGGTGGCGGTCGGGAGGAAAAACGGGATATACGATGACTGGTCGTCTGCGGAAAAGCAGGTAAAGGGATACCCGGGGGCAAAGTACAAAAGCTTTGCCACCCGGCAACAGGCGGAGTCATGGCTTGACGACCCGGTATACGATCGTACTCCGCGAAAAGCGGCGACAAAACAAGCTGCGGCCGGAGACGACCTGGTTCCCTCCGACGGGATCCTGGTCTATACCGACGGCGGTTCCATTAATAACCCCGGACCGGGGGGATATGGGATTGTCATTATAGAAGGAGACATCAGGCGGGAGTTGAGCGGCGGTTTTCGCCGTACTACCAACAACAGGATGGAGATGACCGCGGCGATTGTCGCCCTGGATGATCTGCAGGAGAAGAGCAAAACGATCCACCTCTATTCCGATTCCAGTTATCTGGTCAACGGTTTTATCAAGGGGTGGGTGAAGAAGTGGCAAGGCAGCAACTGGCGAAAAAGCGACGGGCAGCCGGTGCTAAATGTCGACCTGTGGCAGCGTCTTGCAGCTCTTGCCGGAAAGAACGTGATTTTTCACTGGGTAAAAGGCCATGCCGGAAATGAGTTCAACGAGAGGTGTGACCAGCTTGCGGTTGCTGCGGCCAGGTCCTGTCCGGAAGACGTTGACGCCGGGTATGAAGAGCA
Organism: Desulforhopalus singaporensis; assembly: GCF_900104445.1. Lineage (GTDB taxonomy): Bacteria > Desulfobacterota > Desulfobulbia > Desulfobulbales > Desulfocapsaceae > Desulforhopalus_A > Desulforhopalus_A singaporensis. The sequence goes on from NZ_FNJI01000011.1 coordinate 92,880, forward strand.
AACCGGGTGAGCGTTTGTGTCATGTGGCGCGGCGCTGTGGCTTACCAGGGTTTTTTGAAGAATTTCAGGTAGTAAAAAACAATATCTAAAACCTTTCAGACCGATGAGTAAACGACTGTTTAAAGGGGCTGTTCTTTTCGGGCCGATACCGGCGGTACTGGTTACCACCATAGACAAAGAGGGACGTCCGAACGTATTTACCGTCGGCTGGACCGGGGTCGCCTGTACCCATCCGCCGATGGTCACCGTCGCCGTCAGAAAAGAACGTCTTTCCTATGATAATATACGCGAAACCGGGGAGTTTGTTATCAATCTCACCACCCGGGAGATGTTGAAAATCACCGATTTCTGCGGTTGCCGTTCCGGGAGAAAAGTTGACAAGCTCAAACATTTCGGCCTGGAAATAGAGCCCGGGACCGATGTGGCGGTCCCGTCCCTTAAAAAAAGTCCCGTAGCTCTTGAGTGCAAGGTTAAGAGCGTGACCGAACTCGGCAGCCACGATCTTTTTTTGGCAGAGATTGTTCGCAACAAGGTGGAACCGTCAATTATCGACGCCAACGGCAAAATCGACATGGCAAAGGCGGGACTTCTCGCCTATTGTCACGGCGAATATTTTGGCCTTGGCAAGCGGCCGCTTGCCTCGTTCGGACATTCCGTCGCTCGCAGGTCCACCCGCAAAAAGGGTCACGGAAAAAAGGTGCAGGCGACCAGGTCGTACCGAGGGAAAAAACGGAAGTAGAGCGGCGTCTGGAGCGGGTAACAGGAGTGGAGGCTGCAGTGAAAAAATCCGGGATGTTGACCGCCACGCCGTTATGCAATAAAGTTGCATTCGGGAAATGTTCGCAGATCTTTTATACAAGGGGAAAACATGCATCGTCTCAATATCTGCCTGCTAATGTTTTTTGTCCTATTTACAGGATGTTTTCCGGCATGTGCCGAGCCGGAACCGATGGTGTTTGTTTCCATACTGCCGCAGAAATACCTGGTGCAACAGGTTGGCAAGGATCTTGTTCATGTGGAAGTGATGGTACAGCCGGGGGCAAGTCCCGCCACCTATGAGCCGAAACCTTCACAGATGAGAAAACTCAAGTCGAGCAGTGTTTATTTTGCCATAGGGGTCCCATTTGAGCAGGCCTGGCTTACCAGAATCAGCCGGATGAATCCGCAGATGACCGTGGTGCACACCGATGCCGGAGTGACAAAACGTGCCATGAAAAAGGACTACTCTGACGCCTTGACTCACGATGAAGCTCACCCGGCAGACGGCCACTTCCATGAAGGGCTCGACCCGCATATCTGGCTTTCCCCTCCCCTTGTCAAGCAGCAGGTTGTCGTCATACGGCAGACCCTTGAACAGCTGCTCCCGAACGAAAAGCATATGTTGCGCAAAAATGAACAGCAGCTGCTTGAGCTGATCGATGACCTTGACCGGAAATTGCAGAAGATGTTCAGTAATCTTCAGGATAAACGTTTTCTGGTTTTTCATCCGACCTGGGGCTATTTTGCCGATCACTACGGGCTTGAACAGATCGCCATAGAGATCGAGGGTAAAAGTCCAAAGCCCGCCCAGCTGCGGCAACTGATAGGGTATGCACGAAAAAACGACATCAGGGTAATTTTCGTGCAGCCGCAATTTTCGGTTAAGAGTGCAGAAATTGTCGCAAAAGAACTTGATGGCCGGATGGTCACGGCGGACCCGCTTGCCGGAGACTGGCTCATGAATATGGAAAAGGTCGGTGCTGCCTTTGTGGAGGTGTTGCGGAAATGACGAAAACAGAAAGTAAGGTACTGGTCGATATCTCCAGCCTCTGCTACACCAACGGCGGGGTCGATATCCTGCACGATATCAATCTGACGGTAAACAGGGGCGATTTCATCGCTGTAATCGGCCCCAACGGTGGAGGAAAGACAACTCTTCTGAAGCTGATCCTGGGACTTTTGCAGCCGACCCGGGGGGCCATTGATGTCCGGGGGCTGCGTCGTGCATCGGGCACCGGTGCAATCGGGTATGTGCCGCAGCATGTCAATCATAATCTTAATTTTCCCGCTACCGCGCTCGATGTTGTCCTGATGGGGAATCACTCGGCTTCGAGGAGGTTACGTTTCGGCAACAGCCGCCGGGAGGTCATGCAGGCCCATGAAGCTCTTGAAAAACTGGGAATCAACGATTGCGCCGACCGGAAAATAGTCGCCCTGTCCGGCGGCCAGCGGCAGCGCGTGCTGATTGCCCGGGCGCTCGTCGGTCAGCCTGAGCTCCTGGTACTCGATGAACCGACGGCGTCCATAGATACCAAGGGGCAGACCGATTTTTACGATATGCTCAAGGAGTTGAACAAGGACCTCACTATCCTGATGGTCTGCCATGATCTGATGATTGTCGCATCCTATGCCAAGTCGATCGCCTGTCTCAATCGCAGACTGCATTACCACGATTCGTTCAGGTCGTCGGGGGATGTTATCGATATATTTTACTCGTGTTCGGTTCAGGAGATGTGTCCTGTGGGGGTAATTACGCAGAACATCAAGGATATTCGACCTGTCGGGGGAAAAGATGATTGAGGTGCTGCACTATGAATTCATGCGTCATGCGCTGCTTGCCGGTCTGCTTGCCGCCGTTGTCTGCGGGGTTATCGGAACCCTGGTGATCGTTAATCGCCTGGTTTTTCTCTCAGGCGGGGTAGCCCACAGCGCCTACGGCGGCGTCGGCCTGGCCTTTTTTCTCGGCTGGCCCTATATGATCGGCGCAACACTTTTTGCCTTTGGCTCGGCGATGATAATGGCGGCGGTGTCGATAAAATCCAAACAGCGCACCGACACCATCATCGGGGTCATGTGGTCTGTGGGGATGGCCGCCGGTATCCTGCTTCTCGATCTTGCTCCGGGATACAACGTCGACCTGATGAGTTATCTGTTCGGCTCCATTCTCAGCGTTCCGGCGGGGGATCTTGTGGTCATGGCGATAGTGACCCTGGTCGTTCTGCTGCTTGTCGCCTATTTCTACAGCGATCTGCTGTTGATGTCCTACGATGAAGAATTCGCCGAGGTCAAGGGGGTTCCGGTCCGTCCTCTCTATTTCATGCTGATAGGCATGGTAGCCGTTACGGTGGTCATGGTGGTGCAGGTGGTGGGCCTTATTCTGGTTATCGCCCTGCTCACCATTCCTCCCTACATCACGGAAAAATATACCAGGTCCCTGTTACAGATGATGGTTTTCTCAAGTCTTCTCGGAATGGGGTTTATTCTTGGTGGATTGTGGGCTTCCTACATTTACGACCTCACCTCCGGGGCGGCAATCATCTTTGTTGCCGGAACCGTTTTTTTCCTCTCCCTCGGGGTGGACAAACTTATTGCAATGAAAAAACGGCGGGTCTGGTTACGGTCTCATCAATCTCTTGAGTCCGGGAGAACCGGCATCGTTGACAGCTGATACGGGACGGGGACTAAACATGTGTGAGCTGTGCGACTACAACCTGATGCTCGAGGAGGCTGGGCTTGCTCCCAACGACAATCGGCTGCGTATCCTGGAGGTGATCGGTGCCAACGCCTATCCGCTCACAGCAGCCGAGATATTTGCTGTTATCGACAGGACCAAGCCTGTTAACCGGGTGACCGTTTACCGCATCCTCGACAGCCTGGTGCAGCGCAGGATCGTCGAGAAGATATCCGGTTCCAGCCGCGCAGCCCATTACGGCCTGGCACCCAACGACAACCACCTGCCGCATCCCCATTTCCACTGTACCAGTTGCGGCCTTGTCGATTGCCTTGCTCCGGAGACGTTGTCGGTGGACCAGGACAGGTTGATGAAAACCTTTGCCGGCGAGATCGAACGGGTTGACGTACGGATAGAGGGAACGTGTAGGAACTGTCTGAAGCTGAAGAACCGCACATAATTCCAGACGAAGAGGCGGTCCTGGCCGGACGGAATCGGAAAAGCTGATTTTTGCGGCCGCCACTATCGGAAAATAAAATTGTACCCGCAGCCCGGAGTGTCGTATGTTGCGTTCGAGTCATACATCTGCCGTAGAGTTTGGCAATCATACTACAATGTCCGGAGATATAAATGAAAAAGATTATAGTGTTACTTGGGTTTATGGTGGCTGTTTTTTCCCCTTTCTGGTGCCTGGCTGCGGTTTCGGAATCGTCGGGCGTGATCACCATGGAATTTGATCTCACCGACCATCCTGTCGACAAGGAGATGAAACTATGGATTCCATATCCGCTTTCCGACTCTGACCAGATCATCTCCGATATCAGGGTTGAAGGGGATTATGCGGAATCTGCGATATATTCGGATCAGAAATATTCCACCCCCATGCTTTTTGCCCGCTGGGAAAAAGGGGCGGCCAGTCGAAAGCTGGCGCTTCGTTTTCATGTCACCCGCCGGGAGGTGATAAAAAAGGATTTTCCGGCTGCAGAGGGACCATGGGACCCTGCGGATTATGCGCTATATCTTGCCCCTACAGGGCTGGGGCCGGTGGATGGCGCGGTCAAGCTTCTGGCCGATCAGATCGTTTCGGGCAGGACAACAGTATATGCCAAGGCCAAGGCCATATACGACTGGATCTGTGAGAACATGTATCGTGATCCCGACACCAGGGGGTGCGGTACCGGGGACGTCTGCGCTCTCATTGCAGCGCCGGGCGGCAAGTGTACCGACATCCATTCCGTTTTTGTGTCTCTGTGCCGTGCCGCCGGGGTGCCGGCGCGTGAGGTTTTCGGTATCCGCCAGGGGAAAATCGACATTCAGGATATAACCGGGTGGCAGCATTGCTGGGCGGAGTTCTACCTTCCCGGGTACGGCTGGGTTCCCGTCGATCCGGCCGACGTCAGGAAGATGATGCTCAAGGAAAACCTGACGCTTGATGATGAAAAAACCGATCAGTACCGGGAGTATTTCTGGGGCGGCTGGGACGCCTACCGGGTAAAGCTTGCGGTGGGGCGTGATATTGTTCTCAATCCACCGCAAAAAAGCAGGCCGCTGAACACTTTCGGCTATCCCTACGCAGAAGCGGACGGCGCCCCGCTTGACTGGCTCGACCCAAAAACCTTTTCCTATGTATTCACCTACCGAAAATGACAGGTTAGCTGGCTGTTGCCGGGTTACTCGGCAAATATATCCCCGCTCTGGCCCTGGGGCAGCGGGGATGTGTTAAATTCTTTGCAACGGAGTGGTAAATGCGATAGGTTTGACTGTCAGTATAGTAGGCAGTGCCTGGATTGAGGAACTGCATGGCATGTTCAAGACCACCCCGCTTCGTGCACCCCCTATGGATCCGATTAAAATAAGCCTTGTGTTGTGGCGCATGTGCGTCAGTAGTGATTATCGCCTTGTCAGGCTGCGAAAAGTCTTTGATCCGGGCTACTACCTGGCCCTTGCCGGAGGAGATGAACGGGAGGCTGTCGATCCCCTGTGGTATTATCTGCAACTGACAGGAGATGATCTCTTTACCCCGGATCTCGCCGCCAGGGGCTGGCGTCAACTGGCCGATCCTCACCCGCTTTTTGATACAGCCTATTATCTGCTCAGATATTTTCCTGAAGGGCTGAAAATGAACCCCCTGGTTCATTACCTGCGCATCGGCTGGAAAAAAGGGTTGCATCCGGGGCCGTTTTTCGATCCCGAAATTTACCGGCGAAGAAGCGGCTGGCGTAATGGCGATCCTCTCACCCATTACAGCCGCTATGGCGCGGCGGCAGCCATCAGTCCAGGACGGGGGTTCGACATAGACTGGTATCTCGACCGCAACCCGACACTTGTGTCGGTCAAGCATGAAATCATTAAACACTACAAACTCCACGGAGCGAGGATAGGCAAAAGTCCTCTGCCACTCTTTGATCCGGCCTATTATCTTCAGCAGATTGTCGATTCCAGGGGAACTGAAGATTTGCCCAGTGATCCACTGGCCAGCTTTCTCACCTCGGCGACACTGTTTCAGCGGCCCGCTCCTTGGTTTGATCCGGCTTATTACATCCACGACGATTCATCCCTTGAGACCGCCGCCGAGGCGCTCCTCCATTATGTCGCCCGTGGCGTATACCAAAAAAAGGCGTGCGATGCCAAAAGAGACGCCCTGACTGAAAATCCCAAAATTTCAATCTTGGTACCGGTCTATAATCCGGACCCACATTTTTTGCGCAACTCCATCCGGTCCGTTCTCTACCAGACCTATGACAACTGGGAACTCTGTCTGGCCGATGATTGCAGTACCCGTGACGGGGTGAGGGAAATACTGGAGGACTGGGCGGCAAAAGATGACCGCATAAAGGTTACGTACCTGGACTCCAACAGCGGTATTTCCGGGGCGACCAATGCGGCGGCAACTCTTGCCACCGGAGATTATATCGGCTTTTTAGACAACGATGACGAGCTGGCACCCGACTGCCTTTACCAGGTGGTGGAGAACATCTGTGAAACAGGTGCAGAGCTCGTCTACACCGACGAGGACCTGATAGGCGACGACGGCACCAGGCTGTCGATTTTCCGCAAACCCGACTTCAATGAGGAGCTGTTGCTCAGCCACAACTACATCACCCATTTCGTGGTGGTCTCCCGCAAAATTTTCGAACAGGTCGGCGGCCTGGCGACCGAGTTCGACGGCGCCCAGGACTACGACCTGATGCTGAAAATCAGTGAGAAGGCGGACACCATATCACACATTCCCGAAATTCTTTACCACTGGCGGGCATCAGAGACATCGACGTCGATCAACCACGAACAGAAAAGCTATGCCCACCAGGCGGGACGCAAAGCTCTTGACGCTGCCATTTCCAGAAGAAAAATACAGGCCCGGGCGGAAGACAGCGGACTCAATTTTTTCTACCGGTTGGCCTATTGCGTTGACAGCGGGGCAACCGTCGCCGTCTTTGTGTGGATACCTGAAATTACCGCAGAATATATACACTCGCTGGCCGAACTGTTCAAAACCACCGCCAGCCTGAAGGTGCGTCTGATCGCGGTCTCTTCGCTGCCGGAGCTTCACAGCCGCGTTGTCTCTGAATTCCCGGAGGCAGCACGTGAGATAGAAGCAGGGCGGCTCAAAATTGTCAAGGCGGATGCAGGGTTGTCAAAGGCCGGGGCGCTGGCCCAGGCGATAGAGGAATGTGTGGATGACTATATCGCCTTTGTCGAGTTACCCTTTCAGCGTCTTTGTGAAAACTGGACAGAGATGCTGATGGGGGCGGCCAGGAACAGGGATGTCGGCATGGTAAGGGGCAGGATAACCTTTGACGGTACCGATGGCGTCTCCTATGCGGTACCCGACCTTGACGATGTCAGCCTGAGCGCGTACTATCGTTTTCTGCTGGATCATCCCCTCCATGTCAACGGCATGCACTGTTCCCAGGAAACGGGATGTTGCGGCTGGGAACTGGTGCTCATGCGGCGGGAAGTGTACCGGGCGTCAAACGGTCTTGACTGGGAAAATTTTCCGATGCTCTTTGCCATGGCGGACCTGGCGCTGAAGATCAAGGGCTGCGGCAGGAAAATTGTTTATATCCCTGATGCAGGTGTTGATTTTTCAAACGAGGTGCAGGCTACAGACGCCCCAGAACTTGAAGCTGAAAAAAAGATGTTTCAGCAGAAGTGGTACCGGCGTCTTGCCGGCCATGACGCCGGCTATAACAGGGGAGTCCTCGAAGATAACGGCGTCGACCAGGCCATGTTCCATCTCTGGTACACCGGCCGCGAAGAGATCGTCGAATAGTTTCACCCCTGATGCTTTTTCCTGAGGTAGGCTATGATGTCGTCGCTCTCGTACATCGAGAAGTCGCCGTCGATGAGAAAAGGTACCATCGCTTTGCCTCCGACCTGCAGTACCGTATCCCTTCCCGGGGTGAACGGTGCGGCATTTATTATTTCATAGTCTTTGCCCGCACTCAGCCCCATTTCCAGGGTCGCTCTTTCCACCTTTCTGCAGTATGGGCAGTCTTCGCGCATATAGAGTTGGATCATAACGGTTCCTTGTAATAAGAGGTTTTTCTTGAAAATTCAGCTCCTGGTTCCCACCCCTTTTTTCAGGAGTATCAGGTTTGCCGAGAACAGGGCCACCGAAAAGAAAATAAGCATCGTCAGTCCCACCCAGACATTGATGTCGGAAGTGCCCAGAAAGCCGTAACGGAAACCGTTTATCATGTAAACTATCGGGTTAGCCCTGGAGACGGTCTGCCAGAAATGGGGCAGAAGGCTGATCGAATAAAAGACCCCGCCCAGATAGGTGAGAGGGGTGATAACGAATGTTGGAACGATCGATATATCGTCAAATTTTTTCGCAAAAATGCCATTGATCATTCCGGCCAGGGAAAAAACGAAGCTGGTCAGGAAGACAAACAGGACTGCAACCGGGAGATTGTGGATGGGTAGCCTGACAAAGATAAGGCTGACCAATGAAACCAGAAACCCGACGCTTATTCCCCTGGCCATGCCGCCACAGACGTAACCGAGGACTATCACCCAGTTCGGTGTAGGGCTCACCAGCAGCTCTTCTATATTGCGCTGGAACTTTGCGCTGAAAAAGGAAGAGACCGTATTGGCATAGGAGTTGGTGATCACCGACATCATTATCAGGCCGGGAGCGATAAATGACATGTAGCTGTAATCACCGATGTTTTTGAGCTGGGAGCCGATAAAACTGCCAAATATGATGAAGTAAAGGGTGAGGGTGATCACCGGCGGCACCAGGGTCTGTATCCAGATACGGAATATCCGGATAAGTTCTTTTCTTATAATGGAATAAAGAGATATAAGGTGTTGCTTCATCGTTCCACCAGTTCCATGAAAAGTTCTTCGAGTCTGTTGGTTTTGTTGCGCATGCTCTCGATCACGATGTCTTTTGACTCGAGATAACTGAAAATCGAATTGATGGAACAGGCCTTGGTCTTGGTCACCTCAAGGGTGGTTTCGTCAAGTTTTTTGAATTCAATGCCGTCCACCGATTCTACATGGTCGACACTGTTTGCGCATTCCAGCACAAAAGTTTCCCTGTCCAGCTGCCGCAACAGATCTTTTTTCCCGGTGTTCTCTATTATTTTACCGTGATTGATGATAGCTATCCGGTCGCACAGTTGCTCCGCCTCTTCGAGATAGTGGGTGGTGAGGATGATGGTGCGTCCCTGGCGGCTCAGTTCCAGCAGGAAATCCCACATGCCGCGGCGCAGCTCGACGTCGACGCCGGCGGTCGGTTCGTCGAGAATGAGAAGTCTCGGTTCATGCACCAGCCCCCTTGCGATCATCAGTCTGCGTTTCATCCCTCCTGAAAGCTCTCTTGCCGCAGTGTATCGTTTGTCCCACAGCCCCAGCTTCCTGAGATATTTTTCCGCGTTCTTCCGGGCAACGTCTCTTGACAGACCGTAATATCCGGCCTGCTGGGTGACAATATCCAATACCTTTTCAAAGATTGAAAAATTGTATTCCTGGGGAACCACCCCGATAAGCTTTTTCGCCGCCGGAAAATCCCGATCTATGTCGATGCCGAAAACCTCAACCTGGCCCCGGGACTTGGTGATCAGTGAGGTTATTATACCTATGGTCGTGGTCTTGCCGGCGCCGTTGGGCCCGAGCAGGCCGAAAAAATCACCCTCCTGTACGTCGAGAAAAACACCGTTCAAGGCCTTGAAGCCGCTGCGGTAAATTTTGTGGAGATCGTTAATCTCTAATGCTTTCATAATTGCCGTACCAGCTATTGCACCTGCCGGATAAAATAGTCGACTATTTCACCCGCCAGGTTCCGGTTATCCAGATCGGAAATCTGGATGATTCCGGTGGGACAGGTAATGTTGATCTCGGTAAGTTTTTCGCCGATAAAATCGAGCCCGGAAAAATGGATACCCTGGTCAACCATCCAGGGACCCACTTGGTCGACTATCTGTTGTTCCCGGTCGGTCAGCTCCGTTTTGAGCGCGTCGCTGTTGGCAAAATTTGCATGGAACCCTTGTCTGGGCCTGCGCATGGCCGCCCCCAGCACCCTGTCTCCGAGCATGATAACCCGTTTGTCTCCCTGGTAGACCCTGTCGAGGAATTTCTGCACCATCACCGGTTGTCCTCCGCACGCCGTCATCTCGTCGATAGCGGTCTGGTCGCCGACTTTGAGCTGTTGCACCGATTTCCCCTGGAAGGAGTCAAGGGATTTGATGACACAATGACCATGTGCATCAACAAATTCGGCAATCAGTTCCGGCGAGGAAGCCACCAGGGTAGGCGGCATGTGATCCACAAAAGGGAGCGCGATCAGTTTCTCGTTAAAGTTGCGAAGCGCAAGGGGACTGTTGATAACCCGGGTGCCCGAGAGGGAGAGCAGCTGGGAGGCGTAGTGAAATCTCAGGTCATAGGGAGGTTCCTTGCGCATGAGGATCAGGTCGTAATCGGCCAGTCTTCGCCTGGTCTTCCTGTTTTTCAGGTCTTCGGCCAGGACCGAGGCGCAACTGTCGAAAAACAGGTTCTCTATTGTCGCGGTATCGACTGTTATTTCCTGTCTTCGACCCTCGTTGATAAGCGCTATCGAGGTATCTGTTGTCGCTATTAAACCTTCAATGGGGTCAAGTACCACCAGCCACTTCATCAAGCATCCTCCTGCCGGCAAAACGATATAGGTTTGACACACAGACGGGCCGTATCTGGCGGGGATGCGGTCAACCTGCGTCTTCATATCTGCAAACTGTTGGCGGTATGGCGATGGACCCTGGCCTTGTCCAGGTGAAATCAGATACATCATACCCCTTCCGGTTTGGCAATCTCCAACACATTGATAAGTCCTGATGCGGTTTTTGTCAAAATCGGAACAATGAAAAGAGGTACAGCTGCAGGTATGCCGGTAGGATAACGGGCTTACCCGCGGACGCAAACCGGAGGCAAGCCTGCAGACATTTGTGCGCTACGAAAACAGTTGCGGCACTGGCGATATAGGGGTATTTTATCCGATGGCTCTCGAACGAGCGCTCGGTTATATTCGTGTGGGATCGATAAGTGATAGCGAAACTAACCTCATCAAAGGAGAGATTCGATGAAATCGGCAAACGTAAATAAGAGTATCCTCACGCCGGTAGAGTTTCTGACCAGGAGTTTACTGGTTTACCCTGACAAAAAGGCGGTTGTTTATAAAGGGAAAAGCTTTACCTACAAAGAGTTTGCGGCAAGGGTGTATCGGTTGGCGAACGCACTCCGGGAAAAGGGTGTCGGAAAAGGGGACAAAGTGGCGTTCATCTGTCCCAATATCCCGCCGATGCTTGAAGCGCATTACGCCGTTCCCATGATCGGTGCTGCACTTGTAAGTGTAAATATTCGTCTTTCTTCTGCGGAAGTTTCCTATATCGTTGATCACTCCGATGCTAAAGTGTTGGTGGTCGACAGTGAATTCGCGTCACTGGTAGAGCCTCAGCAGCTGCCGAAAGTTTCGACCTACGTTACGGTTTGCGACATTAATCAAGACATTGCAATAGAAGGCAGCCTGGAGTACGAAAGTTTTCTCGAATCGGCCCCGGCGCAGGCCCCGGTGTTCGATATCGACTCGGAAGACCAGCTGCTCGCCATCAATTACACCTCCGGGACCACCGGACGGCCCAAGGGCGTCATGTACAGCCACCGGGGAGCGTATCTCAACGCCATCGGGGAGATTCTCGAGTCGGGGATGACAGCCGCATCGGCGTATCTCTGGACGCTGCCCATGTTCCATTGCAACGGCTGGTGCTTTACCTGGGGGGTAACCGCTGCCGGGGCAACCCATGTCTGTCTGCGGGCGGTTGTGGCCGAGGATATCTTCCGGCTGATTGACCAGGAACGTGTGACCCATCTCTGCGCCGCGCCGACCATACTCATCATTATGAGCAGCTGGCCCAAGGCTGCAGAAGTGGAACTGAAAAATCCGTTGAGGATCATGACCGCAGGCGCCCCTCCGGCGCCCGCCATTATTCGTAATATGGAAAAGATAGGTGCGCAGATCACCCACACCTACGGGTTGACCGAAGTGTACGGTCCCCACAGCGTCTGTGCCTGGCAGCCTACCTGGGACGACATGAGCCAGGAGGAGCTCGCGGAGATAAAATCGCGGCAGGGTGTTCCCTATATCGTTACCCACTATATGGACGTGGTCGACCCCGGGTCCATGACTCCTGTTCCCAGAGACGGCGTCACCATGGGGGAGATCGTGATGCGGGGCAATAACGTAATGAGCGGCTATTACAAGGACGAAGAGGCCACCGCAGCGGCTTTTGCCGGCGGCTGGTTCCACAGCGGTGATCTGGCGGTGATGCATCCTGACAACTATGTGCAGATCATGGACCGGAAAAAGGACATCATAATAAGCGGGGGAGAAAACATCTCGACCGTCGAGGTGGAAAACGTCATCTATTCGCACCCCGACGTTCTGGAGGTTGCGGTGATTCCGGTTCCGGACGAGCGCTGGGGCGAAGTGCCGAAGGCCTACGTTGTCGCTAAACCGGGAACGAATCCACAGGCGGAAGATATTATAAACTTTACCAAAGAACGCCTGGCCCGTTTCAAGGCGCCCAAGTACGTCGAGTTTGGCGAGCTGCCGAAAACTGCGACCGGTAAAATTCAGAAATTCAAGCTTCGGGAAAAGGAGTGGAAGGGGAAAAAACGCGTGAATTAACCGGCGGACTGCATGTCTGTTTCAGAGCCTGATCCGGCGTTTTGGTGTCGGCTCTGAAAAAAAAATCATTAACAACCTGAATCTGCATATTTTTACAGCAGCCAGACGGTGCCGTTTTCACCAGGGTGTCCCCGGCAGAAAATAGTTGTGGAGATGGCGCCATTAGGCTAGGATACGAGCCGCGTTGCAGGAAAAATCCGTTAACTTTTAAGCTATCCGGCATCATCTGCCGACCGACCACCTCAGACTGTCGGGTTCAAGGTTTTATGGGACGTACACTGCTGTTAAATCTCTGGCAACTGGTATGGAATCGTTATACTGCGGCTGTCCTTATTTTTCTGCTTCTGGTGGAGCTTGTGACCATTTTTGCCCTATGCGCCTTTGGCAAGATAGATGTCACGATGAGCTCGACTTCCGGGGAGCAGGTGAGGATCTATTATTCCGGAAAAACCAAGGAGCATTCCAGGTTTGAAGATATCTTCTCAACAGCCCCTGAAGAAAGACCGGGCCCTGCCCTGAAAAAGATTACTTTCAGGCTGCGCAACGAGACTGTACAGGCTCTGCGCGTTGACCCGGGGAGTGGTCCGGGAACGTATACGATCACCAGGATCGTATTGTACAGTTTTTTCGGACCACCGGTTGTTCTTGACCCTGCCATGGACGATCTTCAGGTCCGGACCGATCCCCATTCCCGGCTGGTGGCCACCAGGGAACGGTGGACGCTGGTAACTGACAAAGAGGATCCCTACCTGATCTTTACCGGTGATATCCAGACGACAAATCCCTACCTGAAATACCTGTTGCCGGGGGTGATAAGCCTGGTCTTCTTTTTCGCTATCAGGGGAGTCAGGGTTCGTGACTTTGTCTGTATAAGGGATATTTCCGGGAAAAAACCGTCCAGCGGCCATAACCTCACTTCGCTTGACGGTTTGCGCGGGCTCGCGGCTCTTCTGGTACTGGGACACCACATAGGCTGGGAGCCGATACACGATATGGGCCCAAACGGAGTGGTGGCGTTTTTCTGTCTCAGCGGTTTTCTGCTGTCGATGCCTTTTGTCAAGCAGCCCGAACGGGTAAAAGATCCGCTGTTTGTCCGGAACTATTTCTTCAGAAGGCTAAAACGAATCCTGCCGATGTTTTATCTGGTGGTTACGGCTTCCTACCTGTTTCAGGGTAATGTCGCCGATTTTGTGCGTACCATCCTGTTTTTGCAGGGAAACGGTATCTGGTGGACAATTTTGCAGGAAGTCTATTTTTATACACTGCTACCCCTGTTTATGTTTGCCGGTTATTTTGTGTTTCGCGGTAATCGGTTATGGGCGGCGCTGTTCTTTTTGTGTGTGGCGGTGGCGCTGAATGGTGGCCATATAAAGTTGTTTCCCGTTTATGGCTACGACACGCTGATGAAGCTGCATGTCGGTATTTTCCTGTGCGGAATGGTAATGTGTTATCTGTACCACTACCTGGCCAGTGTCGGCAAACCGGCGTTGCTGCAGAAGATCGCCGATAACCATCTGGTTGGCATCGTGCTGCTGACCGGGTTTCTGGGCAGTCAGTATCTTCACCACTATCTGGTTGTCGGCCTGACACGCCATCAGGATTCCGGTTGGGTCTATCACGGTAATTACAGCGTATTCGTCGCGCTGTTCATCCTGTTCCTGACCCTGTCGAAGAAGAATATACTGGTCCGGCTGCTCTCCTTGTTTCCCCTGCGGGCGATCGGGGTTGTCGGCTACAGTTTTTACCTGCTCCATGTGTACGGCATGAAAAGTGCCATCATAGTGTGTAATCATTATCTGGGAATCAATAGTCCCAAAATCGTCATTTTTCTCGTGGCGACGTTGCTTACCTACCTGATGTCGGCGGTGACCTACACCTATATTGAAAGGCCTTTTTTTTACAGGGATGCAGATATTCCTGATAGCAGGACCGCTACTACCTGCAGTTGTTCCTCCGGTTGAGCAGGCCTGGAAACCATTTACTTGACGAACCATGGAACCTCTTGGCTTTTCACTTGAAATCATCTGTTTTTTGTTTGGCGCTTCCCTTGTCGCCGGTTTTATCGATACCCTCGCCGGAGGCGGCGGGCTGATAACGCTGCCGGCGCTTATCATGAGCGGGATTCCTCCGCTTTTTGCTCTGGGGACGAATAAGCTGCAGGGTACCATGGGGACGGCAACAGCCACGCTGATGATGTTCAGGAAAAGAGCGGTTCGGTGGGATGATGTGAAATTTCATATGCTTTTTGCCTTTATCGGGGCGGCGCTCGGGACGGCGGCAGTGCAGCTGGTAGACGCAGAACTGCTCTCGCTGGTTATCCCGGTTGTGCTGGTTGTCATCGCTGTTTATTTCCTGCTGTTTCCGCAACGAAGTGTTGTCAGCAGCGAACCGCGCATGGGGCGAAAGCTTTACCGGAGTCTTGTTGTGCCCGCTGTCGGCTGGTATGACGGCATGTTTGGACCGGGCACCGGCTCGTTTTTTGCGCTTGCCGGGGTGGCGCTCAGGGGCCTGCGGTTGGTCGAATCGACCGCTGTAGCCAAGACGCTGAATTTTGCCACCAATATTGCCTCGCTGCTGGTTTTTCTGCTTGGCGGAAAAGTGGTCTGGCTTGCCGGGCTGGTCATGATGGGGGGGCAGGTCTGCGGCGCCTGGCTCGGTTCACGCTTCCTGTTTCGGATAAATCCGCTCCATCTGCGTTATTTAGTGGTCGCCATGTGCCTTGGAATGCTGGCCAAATACCTTGTAAGCCTGGTGGCTTCATCCTGAATGGCTGTCGAGTTTATCTCGTATATTTCTGGTACCTGCGGCTTTTTTTCCTTGAGATTATGAAATTGAACGCGCCATAGAGAACCAGACCAGATACAACGCCGGCCAGAAAAATCTGCCAGCTTTTCCCGGGCTCAGAAGTCGGCTGGGTCTTATCGACTAAATCTTTTTCGACAATTTCGGCTGTGCTCTCATGGCGGGTGGTGGTGCTGTCCTGTTTTGTGGCGGTTACCGTTTGCTGCTTGGGCTCTGCGGCTGCAGGAGGCGGTGGTACCATGGCAAATCCGGTCTCAAGGAGTTCGGCAGCCTTGGCGTCCCTTATTTTTCTGCTTTCACTGCCGAGGACGACAGAGATTATGCGGACGCCATTTCGTTTGGCCGTGGCCACGATGGAAAAACCGGCAGCCGCGAAATATCCGGTCTTGAAACCGTCACAGCCGTATACTTTATCAAGCAGGTGATTATGGGTGCGCATCACAAACTCGCCCTCCCGGAACTCCTTGACCCTGGTTGCGGTATACTGGAAAACTTCCGGGTAACGGGTCAATTCCCGGGCGAGAATCGCCAGGTCCCTGGCGGTGGTAACGTCGACCTCCTGACCTTTTCCCGGAGGAAGTCCATGGACGGAATGAAACCGGCTGTTGGTCATCCCCAGCTCCTTTGCCTTCCGGTTCATGAGCGAGACGAAAGCCTCTTTTGATCCGGCGACATGGGTGGCAAGTGCCACGGCGGCATCGTTTGCCGACTGTATCATGAGGGCATATAGCAGATCATTAACAGGAAACTGTTCACGGGGATCGAGATACACCTGGGAGCCACCCATGCGCGCCGCTTCTTTCGTTACCTGAACCATTTCGTCGAGTCGCAACCGGCCCGTTTTTATCTGATCGAGAATAATCAGCAAATCCATGAGCTTGAGAACTGATGCGGGATAGGCGGGTTGGTCCCCGTTTTTCTCAAACAGTATCTTTCCGCTTTGCGCATCGACAACAATGGCAGACAGGTAGGGGGCCCGGGCGATGTGGGAGACTCGTGCGCCAAGGGCCCAGCCGGGGTAAGCGATAAGGATAAAGACCAGAAAAAGAGCTGTTCGTATCATGTGGAATCCGGTGGGAAAAGTGAACGTTCGGTATTGCTGGCAGCAAGCCTTCGGGAAGACCGTGGCGGTTACCTGCTGTCGTGTAAATAAGCGACGACTGCAGAGTCCGACAGCCATTGCCAGGACCTGTAATCCGGTACGGCGCTTGTGGTGCTACATCTGAAAAGATTGTGCCTGGGCAACTTCGATTGCCAGCCGTGACCGTGAATCGGCATCCATTGGTATGTTCTTTTCCCTGCACCATTGCGGGAATGTTTCTGGGTCGATATACACCTTGATTACCTGGTCGCCAATTGACTCGACTTCCTCTTTCTTCTTCTCGGCCCGGCTCAGCCACTGGTCGAACGTGACGGGGAGCTGGTCTCCGTCGGCAAAGATCTTGCGAAGTTCCAGGTAATGTTCTTGCCGGTACCAGACCATCGCCCGGATCATCGGCTGTCTCTTCTGTTCCTGCTGGGCACCCTTGTTGTTACTCGATCTTTTTTTTTGCATCCGCGCCACGGTCTGGCCCGAGCCGCTAAAAGCCGGTTTTTTTGCCATTGTTCTGTTCCAATAAGTGATTGCGAAGGGGGTGACCGTTGACCAGCACCTTTCTGGGTGGGTGCCGGACAACGATTTTACCCGGGATATTCTGATATTTTGGCGAAACTGTCAAGGGGGCAGTGTCGAAAGACGGATCGTTTTTAACCGTGGAGGAGTCGGCTTTCTTTGGCAGGGCGGACCGGCAAAACGTCAAAAAAAAACGGTTGGGGTCGAAAAAGATGAACTTAACGGGTAAGTTAGAGATACAATAGAGTAGAAGATTACCGATAATACCGGTCTTTCTTTCGGCAATCCACATAGTGGTGGATACTGGAGAAAAATACCCTCTGATATTGTTATGGAATTTCAGCCGAAAAATTTACAGCAGCGGACCTTTATCTATATCCTGCTTCCGACCTTCCTGCTCCTGGCCGCGCTTTCTACTTCAGGGTTTGTGTTTCTGCGGGGGGTTCTCCTGGAACGGTGGGGAGAGAACGCCATCGCCGGATTGCAGCGTGCCGCCCATATGATCGATATGGAGCTGAGCGAGCCAAAAAAACTTCTCGGTCTTTTACAGAAGAGCAGTCCCCGGGAGACAATCAACGAGGATGTTTTTGAGTTCATCTTCAAAAAGCTCGAACAGCTGGAACAGGTTATCGACGTTCATATCACCTGGCCCGGAGAGCCTTCGCCGGTGGTGCAGAGCCACAGAATGGGGCAGATGATGTCGCGGGCCGGAGAATTCCGGGTCCGTCATTATGGGGTCGGCGAGCCGGTCTACGACAGTCGGCTCAGCAACAGAACGGTATCGCTTGTCTCCGAATTTATCGACCAGAATAATAAGGTGCTTGGCCGGATCGAAGTAACGGTCGCTTTCGATCCGCTGATCGAGCAGGTGACAAATACGCCGAAACTGGCAAAACACAAGGTCTACATTATTGATCAGCACGATAATGTCCTGGGCAGCGGGGGACCGGGGTTCGACCTTGAAGACGAGTATCCCAATCGGGTTTTCGGTTCGCTGAGTAAACTTGAGAACGACACCCTTGAGGCAATCCGCCGGATGCCGTTTGGAACGGTCTTCGGCTCCGGAATGCCGCCCCGCGAGGTCAGCGGGTTCTATCACCTGGCTGAGGCGCCCTGGACAATGGTGATTGTGGCACCGGGAAAAGAAGCGCTCGGCTCCATAGTCAGGTTTCGTTTTTTTTACATCATGGCCGGAGTTCTCTCGATCCTCTTTGTGCTGTTTTTTATACGAAGAATTTTAAACAGTTACACCCAGAGGATAAAAATGGTTTCAGACGCCGCCACCCGGCTTGCCGGAGGCGGTTTCGGGCCGCCGCTGGCGGTAAGCGGCCGTGACGAAGTGGGCGAGCTTACCGCCAACTTCAATACAATGAGCCAGCAGCTGCAGCAGCGGCTGGCGATGAAAGAAGCCATTAATGTGGCGCGGGAAGTGCAGCAGAACCTGCTTCCCCATGATCTATTTGAATGCGATGGCGTAAGCGTGAGCGGGGTCAGCCTCTATTGCGACGAGACGGGGGGGGATTATCTCGATATCATCAGGTGCGATGATACTCCCCGCCAACTTTCCGTGGTGGTGGGCGATGTCGTCGGCCACGGCATTGGTGCGGCTCTGCTGATGGCAAGCGTACGTGCTTTTTTACGATGCCGGGTCGCCCAGCCTGGAACACCGGAGCGGATAATAGGCGACGTTAACGGGTTGATCTGCCAGGATACCGACAGGACCGGGAGTTTTGTCACCCTCTTTTTTCTTCACATAGACCAGGAAGAGAATATGTTTCACTGGGTCAGGGCCGGTCACGATCCCGCCATCATCTATACCCCGTCGACAAAAAAATTTGTCGAGCTCAAGGGCAAGGGGCTGGCTCTGGGAGTGGATGATCAGTATCGCTTTGAATGCAACCATCTGCCTGTATCCCAGACAACCCAGATTATCCTCATCGGCAGTGACGGCGCGTGGGAGGTTGAAAACGCAGAGGGCGAGCAGTTTGGCAAGGAACGTATCAAAAAATTACTGGTTCAGTACAGTGAATGGCCCGCGGCCGAGATGCTGGAAATGATGGTGGAAAAAATAAATGAATTTCGCGGCACCGCCCCTCAGCGCGATGACATCACGCTGGCGGTGGTCAAGACCGGCTGAGCAGATTGTTCCTGTGTGGACAACACCGGGGCATGGCTGCTGAAAAGGGTGCAAATTACACCATAATGAAAACAAAACTGCCCTGCCAGCTGCTGGTCATCTTCTTTTTCCGGCTGCTGCTCAATACCGGACGACGCTTTATCTACCCGTTCGCTCCGCTCCTAGGGCGGAGTCTTGGGGTTCCGTTGTCGGCGATAACTTCTGTTCTCGCGTTCAGCCAGTTTGTTTCCCTGGCGGGGGTGGTGAGCGGTCCAGTAACTGACATCATCGGCACCAGGTTCATGATGCGCATGGGGCTGGCAATGCTTGCGGTCGGCATGCTCATCTGCGGGTTGGTGCCACACTACTGGTTTGTTTTTTTCGGGCTGGTGCTTGGCAGTATGGGCAAGACTGTTTTTGACCCGGCGATACAGTCCTTTATAGGAAACTACGTGCCGTATGAACGGCGGGGCAGGGTGGTGGGGCTGATTGAAACCTCCTGGGCCGGCGCAACGCTTATCGGCATACCGGCTCTGGGACTTATCATCGATCATGGCGGATTGCCCGGCTGTTTTGTTATCCTCGGAGTGCTGGGTGGTCTGAGCTGGATGGCGATCGGTGCACTGGTGGTTTCAGATGGGGAAAAAACCGGCCAGCGGCTTGGCGCCGGAGCTCTCTTTACCTCAATTATCGGCCTGTTTCATGTTCGGCCGGCAGCAGGGCTGCTCGGTTTCGGGTTCTGGATATCGCTCGCCAATGACAGCCTTTTCGTGGTGTACGGCAACTGGTTTGAACAGGAATTCATGGTCGGTGTCGCAACCCTGGGGTTCAGCACCGTGGCTATTGGCAGTGCGGAACTGATGGGAGAAGGAGTGACGGCGTTTTTCGCTGACCGTGCAGGGTTGAAGAAAATGGTGACAATCGGTCTGACCATGTCAATTGGTGCTTATCTTCTGTTGCCTGTTATCGGTCAGAATCTGTTTTTTGCCATGGTCGGGATATTTCTGGTTTTCCTGTTTTTTGAGACCACCATGGTGACGAGTTTCTCGCTTGGCACCGAGCTTCTCCCAGGTTCCAGGGCAACAATGATGGCCGGATTTTATGCGACTGCCGGGATGGGACGCATGGCCGGGGTGCTGCTCGGTGGAGTCCTGTGGCAGGTCGGCGGCATACAAGCGGTATCGTGGAGCGCCGCGCTGCTGTCAGCCGTCGGTCTGCTGTCTCTGCGCTGGGGGCTCAAGGGGTGGCGTCCCCCGAAAAGTTCGTCGTCCCACTCTTGAATCATGACAACTTTCACCTGGCGAAAAAATCACGTTTGTGTGGTGTCTTATCCTGTAATTTCTCATGTATTCTTCTTGAAATCAGCGGAAATGACTCCGTACCGGCGCATCAACCGCTGCAGTGCTTGCCGTTCCAGGCCACAGTGACCTGCCGCGTTGGTTACGTTGCCGTTATAAAGCGAAAGGACATTGTTCAGGTACCTCAAGCTGAACCGTTTGAGGATTTCCGCCTTGGCATCGTTATAGGGGGTATGGAGGAGATCGCTGAAAGACCCGGGTGACGAGGGGAGGCGGGGTGTCCCCCTTTTCCCCTGCTCCAGCAGTTCCTCCAGTTCCACCGGCTGCAGGATGTCCCCCGATGCGAGCAGGACCAGTCTCTGAATCGAATTTTTCAACTCCCTGACGTTTCCCTGCCACTTTCGCTGGGACAGTTGCTGGAGCACTTCCGAGCTGACCTTCAGCTCTTCACGATTGTACCGGTTTTTATAGAGTGACAGGAAATGGTGAATCAACAGCGGTATGTCTTCCCGGATTTCGACCAGGTTAGGCATGACAATCGTGACCACGTTGAGGCGGTAGAACAGATCTTCACGAAATTCTCCCGCCCTGATTTTGGCTTCGAGGTCTTGGTTGGTCGAGGCGACAACCCTGACGTCGACCTTGATCGTTTTGTTCTGGCCAAGCGGCTGAATTTCCTTTTCCTGTAGCACCCGCAGCAGCTTGGTCTGGACAGAGACGGGGATATCGGCGATCTCGTCAAGGAGGATGGTTGATCCGTCCGCTTCCAGGAAAAGGCCTTTTTTTTCGTGGGTGGCTCCGGTAAAGGCCCCCTTGCTGTAGCCGAACAGTTCGCTTTCAAGCACGTTTTCCGGAAGCGCCGGGCAGTTGACCGTGATCATTCGGCGCCTTTTACGGCCGCTCATATTGTGAAGAGCCCTTGCCGCGACCTCTTTACCGGTGCCGCTTTCTCCCCTTATGAGCACCGTGGCATCGGTATCGGCAACCCGTGAGAGCAGCTCCTGGACCCGTTTCAATGGCGGACTCTGGCCGATAAATCCTTCGGGGGTGTCAAGACTGCTCAACCTGTCCTGCAGTTCGATGTTGGTACGCACAAGTGCGGTTCGCTCGACACCGTTTCGTACCACCCGGACAATGTGATCCTTGTCAAAAGGTTTCTGCACAAAATCGTAGGCACCATCTTTGAGTGCCTGTACCGCCATCGGCACCGTGCCGTATCCGGTCATGATCACCACCGATATGGTGGAGTCGATCTCCCGTACCCTGGTCAGCAGCTCCAGCCCGTCGAGGTCCGGCATCTTGATGTCGGAAACGATGACCTCGGGGCGACAGTCGTTGAGGAGTTTAAGGGCGGCTGAACCGGAAGGCGCGGTAACAACGTCACAGTCGCATTTCTTGTCGATCACCAGCCTGAGCATTGACAGCATGTCCGGTTCGTCATCGACTATCATTACCAGTTTGCGCGTGCTGCCGGTCCCTTGCTCAGAGCTGTTCATCGGTTGTTATCCTGGTCAGAAACTGGAAGTATTTTTGGAGGAATTTCCCGGAGATGACGTCGTATTTTTCAACTGACGGCAGGGGCAACTCAGATTCATGATGAAAGAGTGTCCGGAAAATTTCGGCGGAAAGTTCTGTGAGCTCAAGGCTTATGTCGGTCATCTGGGCATCGGTTAATACAGCGTTGCCGATGCGGCAGCGAATCGGCCTGTACTGGTGGAGCAGGCAACGGTCACCCTGAAAAAGGGGGCAGCTGTGGTGTCCGGGCCGGATGTTTTGCGCCGCAATAGTCTCAATTATCTGTTTTCGCTGTTCTACAGAGAGCTTTCTGTTGACATAGTCATGAAGGTAAATGGCTTCAATGGGCGCAAGAGAGAAGCTTTGGTTGCACCATTGCCTTCTCGGATCGACTTTTGCCGCCGGTGAAGTTTCAGTTACAAAGCGGTCTATTTTTTTCAGGAGCCGTTCATATCGCTCATAAAATAAACTCAAGTCCGTTTCTTTGCGATTTTGCGGAGTCGCTTTGCCAATCTTGAGCCGTGTCTCTTTTTTGCTGTATTTTCTGAGTAGCCGCCATTGTGAAAAATTTGTCGGGTTGGCTCTGGTTTTCTTCAGGAGTTTTTCGGCCCTGCGAATCCCCAGTCCGCGCCGGAGCAGATAGGCGGTGACAAGGGTGCCGGTTCTGCCTATACCGTGTCTGCAGTGAACGAGAATTTTCTTGCCGAGATAGACCGACTCATCGAGCCACTCAAGAGCTTTTTCCATCTCATCCATCTCCGGTGCCTGTTCATCCATCACCGGCAGATAGTAGACTTCGAAACCGGAGTATTCTTCCAGTTCGTGCAGGTCGCAGAACTCGTAGCAGAGGTTGATGATGCCGTCGATTCCCTGGGCCTTGATGCTGTTGAGATCCGCATAGGACATCGGGGCATGGCCGACTGCTAGGTTATCGGTGATCCATGTGACAAGATATTCGGACATGGTTATAGCAGGGTGAAGTGGTTCACGGTTGATTGATTTGTTATGGGTTCTTTTCCAGATAATAATCCCAGAGTAAACGAAGGACAATTATTTGCTCGAACCGGACGCTATCCCTCTTTGGAAAAAGAATAACGGCCGTTGAAAAAATCCGTCACGCATCGGTCGACCATTTCATCATCCTCCAGAACCATGTCCATCAGCTTGGTCGCCCCGAGCAAGCGTCCGAGCATATCGAGTTGCCACCACAGCCGATGTTTGTCCGCACCCTGAATCTTGGCTTCAAGAAGATCTCCTTTAAGCTCAACCTGAAATTCGAGGCGGTCGAGAACCTTGGCGATAAAATGTATCCTCAAACATCTGTGACCGAAGTCCCCTCCTCCCCCGGCAAAGCGCAACATGCAGTGATTCTGCGCGCTGTTTTCTCCGCACATAACATCCACAATAGTGAAATGGTAACCGAAGCGAAGATTGAAATGTAGGTAATCCGCACCGATGACAGCGTAGCTTGCAAAGGTGAAGTCGTCTTTTTTAGGCGGTACACCACCCGACAGTTCGATCCTGTCGTAGGCGGTCCAGTCGAAAGGTTTATGTTTCCACTGCACGTCGCAGTGGGTCAACCCCTTCCAGATTGCTTGAAAAGGTTCGGAGTTGACGGCACAAAGAGGTATCTCTTCATCCTTGTTTGCGCCGGTCTCTATCCCCCCTCCCACATCGAAAAGATATACGTCCAGGAGGATATCGCTTTTGAGACGGGACGCGCTTCGGCCGGTACCCGGCCTGCCGGTGGTAAACATCGACAATATTGCCTTCTCGTGACAAAACCGGATGATATCGTGCATTGAGCGGCATCCTTCCGGAGTAAAATTGTCAGCGCCGGGATCGACGAGTTCAAGCGGTGTTATAAATTTCATGGCCTGGGTCACCGCTTTTTGGTAAGGGGCTGCCGATTGTGAAACGTGCCGGGACGGGGTGGGGACAGCTGTTTCTCCTTGATAAACTGCACCCCGAAATCCATCCACCGTTACCATGCTCCCTGGCCTGAGCCTGTCGGTTGCACCGGCGACGTTACAGATAAAGGGCAGTCCGAATTCACGGGCGATTGTGGCAAAGTGACTGGCAGGAGTCCCATGTTCCGAGATTAACGCGGATATCCGGTTAACAGCTTTTACCAGATGGGGGGAGGCGTTGCGGCTGACGAGTACGGCTTTGTCCGGAATTTCTGACAGATCGGTGCTGCTGCGGACTATGTAAACCCGGCCGCTGCCCACCCCGGGCGAACCAATCCGGCAATCGTCAAAAAGCAGGACCCCGGAGTCGATGCTCAACTCTTTTTTCGGTTCGGTCGGCTCCACCGGCAGTGAAAGCTGCAGTGTCCTCGCCTGGAGGATATACAGCTCCTGTTCCCGGTTTATGGCCCACTCGATATCCTGGGGACACTGGAAATAGTTTTCAATGGCCATCCCGGCTCCCGCAACAGCCCGAACCTGGTGGTCAGACAGTAGCTCACCCCCGTTTCGCCGCTCAGGCCGCAGGACGATTTCCGAATTCCTGTTTACCGCCCAGTGGTGGGCGGAAGACTCTCCCCCAACCAGTTTTTCGCCTTGGCCGCTTACCGCGTGAAGGTGGGCACAGTCGCGGTAGGAATCGGGCTCTATCCCACAGGTGTAGAGGACACCGCTCACCTTTGCCGAAACCATTTCCATGATGAGCACCGACATGGCCGTCTCTTCATCTCCGAATCCGCGGTTAACCCGGTAAAACAGAGCCTCCGGAGAATATTTTGATGCCACGACATCGAGGTAGGCTCTGCCGATCTCCCCACGGCTTACGTTCAGGCGGCTCAGGTACTGACCGGCAAAGCTGCAGTGGTCGTCTTCGTTGATCGCGTTGGAGCGAACCGCAACTTTTACCGGCCCGCCTGCTCTTGCTTGCAGGCGATCATAGCAGGCGAGCACCTCGTCGAGCAGGACCGGCGGAATTTTAGCCTGGAGCACCGCGTCGGTTATTTTTTCTGAAGTCCGGGCGAGTGAGGGCAGCGAGTCCGGTTCCAGGGTCGCCAGGTGCTGGTTGACGACACCGCGTAAGTTGTTGTATTCAAAGAGATAATAGTATCCGCTGCCACTGATGGCAAACCCTTGGGGTACCTTGCAGATAGCGCCGGACAAGGCGGCAAGATGCTTTGCCTTTTTGCCGATGAGCTGATGCTCTTGGAAAAGCTCGTCAAGCGGAACAACAAAGGGAGGGCTGAACTCGATTTTAGGCGGTGCCAGTAAAAAGCGGGTGTAGAAATCGAATTTTTTGTGATAGCTCCTGAGCGACGAGTAATTCCCCGGATCCATGGCTTCCAGGGAATCGATCATCAGGGCCACCTGTCGGGAAAATTGTTTGAACCGCCACCGAATGCATGCAAAATCTACACGGGTGTCCCGATGCAGCAACTCCTGCAGCTGGGCCATCTGCTCATGGCAGAGAATATCCGCCTCAAGAAGCCGTTTGAGCGCTTCATACCTTTCGCGCAAAAGGGTGCCGGGGGCCAGTATCCGGTAGCTCCAGTGCTTGAAAAGCGAGTTGAGGTGCATGGTTGCTTACGCCTCTTTTTCCAGGAGGGGGGATGCACCGTGGCGGGCACAACCGCTGTTTTCAGGTTTTGCCCTGAACAACCGGCGGGTGACCGCCCAGAGAAAATAACAGATCAGCAGGGATATGAAATACCAGAACACGGCACCTATAAAAAGCGGTTGTTCGCCCACTGACGGAAGCTGCCACAGATATCCGCTGCCAAAATGGGCTATCAGGTTTTCCTGCCGGTAATATTCGTTGATAAAGGCAAACATGAAAAATATCGGGATAATTTTTCTGGCTATGCCAAGCATCAACCCCTCAAAGAAATAATCGTAATAGGCTTTGTTGAGTTCGGCGCTGTCGATGTTGCGGGCCATTCTGCCGCCCTTCTCCCGGTCTTTGCACTTCATGGCTTCTTCTCGTACCTGGACCCAGTGGTGAAACTCGTGTTCCAGGGTGGTAAATCTTCTGGTGACAATAATCCGGTTCAAAAACTTTGTCATTGCCACGGTAACCAGGGCGAGCAGGAACATGAGAAGTGCCGGACCTAGAAAGTGCAGGTGCTGCAGCAGTGAAAACGTGGTGTCGCCGGCGAAAATAAAGCCGTTTGCCAGGTAATCCCATAGTGTATCAAGGAAAGTATCCATCTCTTCGTGTCAAATGTGCAGGGTGGCCGGGAACCGTTTCATTCCCAGCCACAATCAGCGGTTTTTATGGTGTACCCTTAGATCCAGATCTCGATTTTGAAAAATCTGAAGAACAGGAAGAACAGGGTTATCGCAAGTACGACTTTCAGCTGCATCTCGCTGAACATCTTCTGGGCCCGGCTGCCGAGCATGCCGCCGACAAAACCGCCGATGATGATTGCTCCGGCGAGAACCCAGTCAGGCCAGTACCCGATCATAACATATCCGAGAAAGGAGCCGATACTTGAAAAACAGGTTCCTATGAGCGAGATAGGTACGGCCACATACATCGGCAGGGCACCGATAGTGGTCATGGCGGGAACCAGCATGAAGCCGCCGCCGATGCCGAAAGAGCGGGAGACAATACCGATCAGGATACCGAGAAACGCGAACAGCAGCGGGTTGATGCGGAATTCCTCTCCCCAGAACTTGAAGCGATAATCGGTCAGGCCGGTCTTTACCGGCTCTATCGATCCCATTTCCATCGCTTCGCCGGTCTCTTTTGCTTTTTTAACGGCGGCGTTGAATTTCTGGGTCATTGCCTTGATGTTTTTACGCTTGTTCATGGCCTTCGGGGTCATTTCCAAGAGGGTTTTGATACCCATGATAACAACCAGGATGGCGAGCCATTCTTTGTAAGCGCTCATCGGCAGCAACGCGGAGACGTATTTGCCAAGCCAGATGGAACCGATAAATATGCCAACGCCAAACGACAGGCCGACAGGCCAGGCGACGCGTTTTTCCACGACCGCAAAGCGGTAAAAGGAGCCCAGGGGGGAGAACAGGGTGAGAGCCATGTTGGACGGCTTGAGAACGTTGGCGGCGTTAACCCCTACAGGACCCATGGTGTTTACAATCAGAACCTGGAAGGCGGCCATGAGCATTCCGCCGGCTGCACCGATCATGGAGAAATAGGTGCCGACGGCAATTGCGCCGATCACGATCCAGAGCGGGTTCATATAGCGGAAACCCTTCTTGAGCCAGAAACCTTTTCCTTCAAGTTTGAAATCACCCTGCTTGACGCCGTTGACATAGACATCGAAGGCGGTGTCGGGTGGAGTGTGGCGATAACTTGTGAAGGTGGCGGTGAATTTACCTGTGTTTTTGTCGAGATTAATCTTGGTGCCCTTATCCCAGTAGTTGTTGCTTGATTCATCCTGGAGAACGGTTCTCGAGAAGATGACGATTTTCCCGACCCGGTTGCCTTCCTTGACTATGGTGTTGATTCCGTAGGCAGTCTCATTCGCCCATTTCAGAAGATTCCACTGTTGCTGTGTGGTAATCGGGCCAAGACTTGTCTTTGCGGTTTCGTCTATGGAGTCGAAGTCTTTGTCAAGCAGGTAACTGTAGGTTGAGTAGAGACCTTTGGTCCGTCCTTTGCCAAGGAAAACGGAAGGGCCGCCGAACCTGGTGTCATCGACCCTTTTGCCGAATGCTTTCGGGTTGGTGGTGAGGACGTAGAACAGCGGAGGAATGGAGGTGTCCTGGCCAAAACCCTGTTTTTCAGCAGTCTTGGCAAATTTCTTTTTTTCATGGGGCATGGTCGCGTCAGCAGGTTTGAATTGTTTTTGCTGAGCGATGGCAACGTAGAGTTCCTGGCCAGGATTTATGGCGCCTTCAATAGTGACGGTACCGCCAACCTTGCCGCTGCTGGTGATTTTGGCCTCGGCAAATGCCAGGCCAGAACCTGCCAGAAGAAAAATGGTCAGGCTCAGGATTGCAATAAATGAATTGCGCATTGTGTTCATCGATGTTTTCTCCTTTTTGTTCGAAATTTTTTATGGCGTATACTTTGACACAATGGAACTTATGCTGTGAATACCTCCTCTTGGCTTATTTATTGTTTTTTAAGTGTTTGCTTTTGCGCGCTATCCAGGATCCAAAAAAGGTAAACGGCAGTGCGGCTGCTGTGCAGACAAGATGTCTGTAACCATTCATAAAGGGTTCCCAGGGACAAAACAGCGGAAGCAGCAGGCTGCCGGATAATGCAATGAGTACGGCAAGGCAGGTCAGGGTGAGTTTTTCATGGGCAAGGGCGGTCCGTGTTTTGTCGATCACACCGTAGCCTGCAGCGGCACCGTTAAATGCTGCAAGAGCGGGGAGTACGGGCGGCAGAGCCGCCGGACCAAACAGAATTGACAAAAATCCGAGCAGCAGCGCAATACCGATTACGGCTGTTGCCAGACCGTAAATAAAAACTCCCACGGGAGATGTTGTAAACCGTGCTACTTTTTCCATGGTGACTTTTGCTCCTGACATGTAGATATCTATCATGATGATTTTTTTGATTTGAGTTTGACGATGTTGGTGTTGCCGACATATTGTCGGGATTCAAACCCGGTGACCTTGGTCATCTTGTTGGTCAGATCGGCAATGGTTTTTATGTTTTTAATGATAAAATCAATGTCCTCTATCGACTCTTTCGACACGAGATCATCCCGCACAAGCTGGGCTGTACCGAGGGCGGCGAACAGGGGGCTGTTGATCTGGTGGGCGGCGGTTCCAGCCATCTCCACTACACCTTCGAGTTTCATCCGCTCCATCTTCTCCTGTTCGAGCAGTTTCTGGTCGGTAATGTCCCGAACGGCCTCGATGACAAATGACACGTTGCCCTCGGTGCTGACTATCGGGGTGAGATGACGTTCGTACCATCTCGCCTCATTGACATCGTCTCCCTGGAGATAGTCGAGGATAGCCAGGGCTTTTTTTTCGGCCAGGGCCTTGCTGACCGGACAGTCGGCCATGTCCCTGTGCCGCCAGGGGACGATATCTTCGTAGAGCTGGCCGAGAATCTGCTCTTCCTTGTTGCCGCAGGT
This sequence comes from Desulforhopalus singaporensis, assembly GCF_900104445.1. Taxonomy (GTDB): domain Bacteria; phylum Desulfobacterota; class Desulfobulbia; order Desulfobulbales; family Desulfocapsaceae; genus Desulforhopalus_A; species Desulforhopalus_A singaporensis. The sequence continues at coordinate 121,849 of NZ_FNJI01000011.1, forward strand.
CTCAAGAAATACCCGGTTGACCATGACCACCCGCTGGTTGGGGTCGACCACCAGGACCTGGAGCCACAGCGAGTCAAGGATGGTCTGGAGGAATTGCTCATGCTCTTCTATCTGGTTGAAGAGAAGAGTTATTTTTCTGTATGTACGCGCTTTTTCTATGGCGTTTCCGCCTTCCTCGGCCATGGTTACGGCAAAATTTATCTCCGCTTCGGAAAAGGATCGGGGGACGTCGGTGAGGAGCCGGAGTACGCCGATAATTTCGGATTCGTTTTTTATCGGCACCGCCAGTATCGACTTGATTCCTTCCCGGCGAATCTCGTCGTGATATTCGACCCTGGGGTCGTTGCTGGCGTCGAATATGGCTACAGGCTCTCCCTTGAGCACTTTAAAAAGAGAGCTCTCCCTGCTGATACTGCCTCTTTTGAGATAGGTCTCGCTCAAGCCGGAGGCGGCGGCAAGTTCCAGCCTGTTGGTCGCGGGATGCAGCAGACGGATGGTGCAGCCCTTCAGCCCCAGGGTTTGCGGGAGTTTGTTGACGATGGTCTGCAGGATAACTTCAAGGTCGAGGGTTGAGTTCACCAGCCTGCTGATTTCCCTGAGCTCTGAAAGGAACCTGACCTGGTTCTCCAGTTCCTGGAACATCCTGCTGTTGCTGATGGCAACGCCGACTTGTTCGGCAAGAGACATGGCAAAACCGATTTCCTCTTCCGAGAATTTCCGTGAATCCCTGGTGAGCAGCCTGAGGATTCCGGTAACCTCGTTCTTATAGAGAATCGGCAGGGACATTGCTGATTTCACTCCCTCGCGGGTAACATAGCTGTAGCTGTCATGGTCGCATTTGATATGGACGTCTTTTTTGGCTGTGGGACGTCCCTTCATCAGTTCTTCCATAACCTCTCTGGAGTCAATGGTAGCCCTTGACAGATACGTATCGGACACTCCGCAAGCCGCACCCAGCACAAAGCTGTCGGTGGCCTTGTCGAGCAGCCGGATGGTCGCCGCATCCACCGCCATGAGTTTGGGCAGCTTCAGGACGACAAGATCCATGACTTGCTGTGGGTCGTGTACGCTGCTGATGAGCCGGGTGACCTCCTGGAACACTTCGAGGTATTCGCTCTCTTTATGTTTTTGCGCTGGGTTCATGTCGTTTTTTCATCAAGACCAAACGGGCCTGTCCGGGGGTGCGTTTACCTTGTCTGGTTGTATGGGCCGGGCCCGGACGAAAGGAGGATTAACGGGCCAGTACTTCAGCAACCTTTTCTTCCAGTTCCTGTTTGTCGATCGGCTTGACACAATATTCCTTTGCGCCGAGTTCTATCGCTTCCTGGGCAGACTCGATGGTAGGGTAGCCGGTCAGCATGATCGCCTTCATCTTTGGCTGCAGTTTTTTTAGTTGCTCAAGGACCTGAATCCCGCTCATTTTTTTTAATTTTATGTCGAGAATAGCAAGGTCAATACGGTTGCTCTCGGCATGCTTTATTGCGTCTTCCTCGGCGGTAAAGGTCTGGATGTCGTGTCCTTTCCTGGTCAGTATTTTTTCAATCAGTATCACCGCGTCCAGTACGTCGTCCAATACCAGTATTCTTGCCATATCAATCTTGCTCCTTTTGGCTCTCTGCCGTCTCCGGCGTGACGGGAAGCCAGATATGAAAAGCGCTCCCCTGGAGTTCTCGTTGCGATCCGCGGTCAAGGACCGGGCTTTCGACCTCGATTCGACCGTTGTGTTCCTTGATAATTCCATACGTGACGGAAAGACCGAGTCCTGTACCCTTTCCAACATCCTTGGTGGTAAAAAACGGATCGAAAATTTTGTTTTTGATGGTACTGTCTATACCGGTACCGCTGTCCTGGACGGTGAGCCGGACCAGGTTTTTTTCAGCTGCTGTGAAAATTACTATCTCCCCGCCGCTCTCCATTGCCTGCTGGGCGTTGTTAAAGAGATTTATCATGACCTGCTGCAGCTTTTCCGCGTCTCCTGTCACCCTGGGCAGGTCGGGTGCAAGCTGCCGGTTGACGGTGATGTTCTGGATATTCAGGCTGTGCTCGGTTACAGACAGCACGTTCAGGACAATATCGTTGAGATCGATAGCCGCCTTGGTGCTTTCTGTCTGCCGGGAAAATTTCAGCAGATCGGCGACTATGCGGCGGCATGCCTGGATCTGTCGCTCCATGATCTGCAGGCTGGAATGGGTCTCTGAATTTTCGTCAAAATCATCCATCATCAACTGGGTGTAGCCCAGTATTATACCCAGCGGAGTGTTTATCTCGTGGGCGACTCCCGCCGCCATCTGACCGACGGAAGCCATCTTTTCGTGATTGATCAGCTGCTCGGTCATGTTCTTGATGCGGGTCATGTCCTTGCCGATCCCTTCGCACCCGATGAGGCTCCTGTCTTTGTCGTACAGGGCATTGGCGGTCAGCAGGATATGCCGGGTAGTTCCGTTGCGTCCAGTGCACTCCATTTCCAGATCGCTCACAAAACCTTTTTCTGCAAGACCATCCAGATAGCTTTGCAGCGCCTCCTTGTCGTTGAAAAGTTCGTGAAAGTTTATAACGTTTGGGTTGTTTTCAAATCCAAGCAACAACTTGCCGCTGGAGTTGATATTGGTGATCTGGCCGTTTTTGTCGCAAAAGTATACGATATCTTTGGAATTTTCGAAGAAGTTGCGGAATTTTTTCTCCGATTCGGACAGGTTGCGGGTTCGTTCTTCAACGATTTCCTCAAGATGGGTGTTGAGTGTCTGCAGCTGTTTGGCGCTTGCGGCGAGCTTGGTATTGGCTTCCGCCAGTTTTCTTGCTTCCGAACGTATCGCTTTATAGGCGGCGAGTCCCTTGTGATAGTAGATGGTCACCGCCGCAACCGAAACGATCAGAAGGGTGTTGAAACCGCCGGAAAACGGGGATAATTGTTTCCAGAGGTCGTTGTGGTCGGTGTAGACAAGGGTTATCCTGACAATGTGGCCGACTCCCCTGGACAGGGCAAACGCCGCCATCGTACTGCAGAAGTAGAAGAGAAAGCCCCAGATGAAGTTGTTCGGCTGGAGCCGGACCAGCGCAAGGGAGTAGCGTACCGCGTAAAAAGAGAGCAGTATAGCCGCGGCGGAGCCGAAGAATTCAACGATGAGTGCAGGCAACAGAGGTATACTGCTCATTTGTTCACCTCCAGCCGAGCTTCCCGGTAGAACGTTTTTAAGCTCCTGACCAGGTAAAAAAGTGCCGGAACCATGAAAACATGGTCCATTTTGGCGATATAGTAGATGATTTTTACTCCGGACAGGGGCGGTGAGAGCTGCTCACTCCAGGTGTCCTTGTTTATAAAATCCTCGGGGGTGAGCAGTTCGTATAATTCGTGACCGGTAAAAGCCAAAAGATTCCAGGCAATGAGAATGCCGCAGAAATACTGCAGGTATCGCCACCCTCTGGAAGCGATTGCCGGGCTTTTCCTCGTGTGCCAGTAGAGGTAGGCCAGAGCGCCGGCAAAAAGAATATGGGCCATCTGGTGAACGCAGATACCCTCCGGTGCACCGTGAGACTGCAGTGCCCATGCCGGCCCCGGCATAAGAAAAGAGACCAGCAGGTAAATGCCGGCGACAGTAATGTAAACGTTTAAATTTCTCATAAACTTCTCCTTTCGATCCAATAGCACCTTCTGTGCCTGAGTCGCGTTTCTTTTCTGTAAAAAAAATAAATCCTTTGTATTCAGTGAGTTGTCGTTTTGTTTTTATGCAGGTTGGTTGTGTTGTCGGCCCGGGTAAAGGTGTTGTGGAATAATTATGCATCAAAAATGTTGCATATGAAAGGGTGACTGCTTTTGTCCCCGTCCTGTCTCAGGTATGTGGTTCTTTCTTTTTTTTAGTAAAAATATCAGGTGATTGGTTGGATGCGTAATGTTTTGTCTAAGGGGCGGGAAAAGATACTCTGCATGGACGCCAGGCTGGCTGTTCGCGCTGTTCTGTGTTTTTTTTGCAAAAAAAACATCTGATAACAGCATATTATGGTGTCATGTTCGTGTGCTGCACAGGATAGGGCGGCCTGCCGGAAGCGGTGGATGAAGAGATAGACAAAATCGTGCGATTAATGATCGATCAAGTGCAACAATAATGTTGCGTTTTAAGCTGGTAACGGTATCCAAGAATAATGGCAGGCTAAGGGGTAGTGTGGTTAACTGTTTAAAAATGCATCGTTTTGTTTGAGAAAAATGTAAAGTTAATAGATTGGCATACTGCATGCTAATAAAAACGTTGTGTGTAAAAAATAAGGGGGTGCCTCCCTGTTGCTGCAAAAGATGGTGGTTTGACTATTGCCACAGGTGGCGGAAAAATCATTACATGCTTTGGTAAATAGTGGTCTCCAGGATGTTGCGGCGTTCCATTCAGTTTAGAAATTCTTGTTTGCAGGAGCCTCCTGGTATGGCGGAAATAGGATCCTGGACGGCTTGTATGCAAATGCGTCGAAAATGTTGCATCAGGCTGCCATGTCTGACCCAACGATAGTCAATGAAAAGTTACACCGTTCCGATGATTTTACCAGATCAGGGTCCTGGATGTGGTAACCAGTGTTTTGCCCGGATTACAGATTACGGTTTGTCAAGATAAAACGCATTGTCGACAAGGGTTGGCGAAGGTTCTGATAGTAATATCGTGGTTTGAAAGAGTTGAGATCAATAGGGACGAAACCGTCCAATTCGGAAAAGTGAAAAAAGGAGAGTTGCATGAAAAAATCTATCTACTCTATTTGCGGTATGTGCACCGTGCGCTGCCCTATCCGCGTGGAGACGGAAAATAACAGGGTCACCTGGATTGAAGGCAACCCGCACCTGCTTGGCGGTGCCCTCTGTGCAAAAGGGTCTGCTGCATCGGCACTGCTGGAGGATAGCGAGCGGCCGCAACAACCGCTGATCAGGGTCGGGGCCAGAGGGGCCGGACGATGGCGCAAAGCAACCTGGGATGAGGCGCTGGATTATGTCGCGGATAAACTGGCGACCATTAAAAAGGAGTATGGCCCGGAATCCGTTGTTCTCTCCTCGCGCGGCGGTCCATGGCAGAATATGAGTAAAGCTTTTATCCATGCCTTTGGCTCGCCCAATTACACGAACCACGACTCCACCTGCGGACGGAACACACACCACGCAAGCCTTTCCGTAAACGGCGTCGGCCGTAAAGGCTTTGCCTATGACATTAAAAATGCCAAACATCTGGTCCTGTTTGGCCGCAATATGTTTTCCTCACTGCGCATTGCCGAGAATCTGCAGACTCTTGATATGCTTGATAACGGCGGCAGGCTCACCTATGTCGATGTCCGCCAGACAATGACCGGCGTCAAGGCCACCCGTTTCTTCCAGGTGAGGCCTGGAACCGATTATGCCCTGGCGCTCGGGGTTATCAATGGCGTCATAAAGAAAGGTTACTACGATAAGGATTTTATCGATCGTTATGTCTCCGGCTTCGATGAACTGTGCAGTTTTATCGAGCAATACACTCCGGCATGGGCGGCGGCGGAGTGCGGGGTCAAGGAGAAGGATATCAACGGGTTTATCGAGGAGATTGGCGAGGACCGGCCTCATGTGATCTTCCATCCAGGCTGGAATCTCGCGCGTTACAAAGATTCGTTCTACGCCAGCCGCGCTCTTCATGTTCTCAATATTCTCATGGGCAATATCGAGCAGAAAGGCGGGTTGTTTATCCCGAAAGGGGCTGGTGACTGTGGGGTCAAAGGTATCCGCAGTATCGATTTTCCCAAGCCGGACATTAAACGCGGCGACGGGGTCGGGTGGAAATACACCCATTTCGACAAAGGACCGGGCCTTGCCCATCTGTTTTTCGCCAATATGATTGATCAAGATCCTTATCCGATCAAGGCGTGGATCGCCATGCGGCATGACCTGTTCAGCTGTATGCCCGATCCGGAAAAACAGAAACAGGCACTGGACCAATGCGACCTCCTGGTCTCCATTGACATTCATTACAGTGAATTCGGCTGGTATTCGGATGTTATCCTGCCAGAATCAACTTTTCTTGAGCGAGACACCCCCATTTGTCAGCAGAAAGGCCTCAAACCTCGCCTGGCGGTGCGGCGTAAAGCTGTCGAACCGAGGTTCGACAGCAAGGCGTCATGGGAAATTTACAAGGGGCTGGCCGACCGGCTTGGGCTGACGCAGTATTTTCCCTTTGCAACCATTGAGGAGTTGTGGGCGTGGCAGCTGGAACCCACCGGCTTGACGATAGAGGATTTTGAGGAGAAAGGATTTGTCGAGCTGACCGACGCTCCGGTCTATTACGATGGTGAAAAGCTGGCGGGCCAGTTCAAGACCCCAACCGGCAGGTTGGAACTCGTCAGCAATAAACTTGACGGAGTCGGCCTGGAATCACTCAAACCGTATGTCTCTGCAATGGCGCCGCCGAAAGGCATGTTCCGTCTGATCTGTGGCCGTTCAGCCGTGCACACCCACGGACACACGACCAATAACCCGCTGCTGTCTGAACTGATGGCTACCAATACCCTCTGGATCAACGCGCACAAAGCCAGGCGAATGGGGGTTGAAGACGGCGACCTGGTGGAGGTTGCCTCGGAAAATCGAAGCTACTGCGCCACGCTGGCGGCAAAAGTCACCACCCATATCCACCCGGAGGCGGTTTACACCGTTCACGGTTTTGGTAAAGATATTCCGGCGCAGACCAGGAATTTTCAGGCAGGAGTCAGTGATCAGAAACTTATGATCGGCAAGCTCGATGACTGGGACGAGGCCGGAGGAGGGGTGAACCTTAATGAAACGTTTGTCCTGGTACGAAAAAGTCTGCGTAACCCGAAGAGGAGAGTCGAACTGTGAAAAAATATATGATTCATATCAATTCCCGCAGATGCATCGGTTGCCATGGTTGCGAAGTGCACTGTAAAGTCAACAAGGGGCTGCCTGTCGGGCCTATTCTCTGTGAGATTGATCATTCACCCCTGACCGTTGTCGGCGGTGTGCCGAAAACCGAGTTTACCTTCTCCACCTGCAACCACTGTGACGAACCGCTCTGTGTCCCGGTTTGTCCCACCGGGGCGATGCTCAAAAGAGAAGACTCCATTGTCTACATCGACGACGAGCTGTGCATCGGTTGCATGGCATGCAAAACTGCCTGCCCCTGGGACATTCCGGAGTATAACCCGGTTACCGACAAGGCGGTGAAATGTGATCTGTGCATGGATCGTCTGGATGCGGGACTCAAACCGGCCTGCGTGGCTAAATGCATGACCCATGCGCTCAAATTAGTGACACTGCAGGAAGCGTAGGGAAAATTTTTGCCAGACTGCACACACCTCCGGCATTGGTCCTCAAGGCCTTGCCGGGATATAGCGGTCATTGACAACCATAATCGCCGTTTGGCGGCAACTGCCGCTTGATACGGAACCCGGCCGACATATTGCCAAGGTAATATGTCGGTTTTTCAGTTTGCGGACGGATTGATACCGGTTAGACTGTGTTGCAACTAAACTTTTATGCTATTGCTGTACGCTGAAAAGCGAAGATGGATCAAGAGGACAGACGAGGCGATTGATGGGGTCGGTGAGGCTGAAGTCAGAGGACACGATTTATTACACCATGGTTGAGGGGGAGCCCGGTAGACCATGTCTGGTTTTTCTCCACGAAGCGCTCGGGTGCAGCGCCCTGTGGCGAAGCTTTCCTGAAAAATTGTGCCGGGCCACCGGATGTTCCGGCCTGCTCTACGATCGGGCGGGATTTGGGCGCTCGGGCGGTAACAGGAAAAAAAGGACCGTAAACTATCTGCACTCCTCTGCCCTGGTTGAACTTCCAGAGATCCTTGACGCTCTTATTCCCGGCCGTCCCTATATCCTCGTCGGCCATTCCGACGGGGCGAGCATAAGCCTCATGTTCGGCTCGGAACGGCCAGCACTGCTCAAGGGGATAGTCTCGGAGGCAGCTCATGTTTTTGTCGAACGAAAAACCGTTGAAGGGATCAGGGAAACGATTGTCAGGTATGAACAGAAAGAGCTGGCCGGACTGTACAAATATCATGGCGAAAAGACGGACCGTGTTTTTTATGACTGGTGTCACACCTGGACCAGCAACTGGTTCAGTTCCTGGAATATTGAATATCTTCTTCCTTCCATTAATGTACCTCTTCTCGTTATCCAGGGGGATGACGATCAATTCGCCACCGAAAAACAGGTGGAGTCGATTGTTGCCGGGACCTCGGGTAACGCGACTTCGATGCTGATAAAGGGGTGCGGTCACTTCCCGCATCTTGAACAGCCCGAATTGCTGCTTGAGACGATGGGCCGCTTTGTAAAACTCCTCCTCTGACCGGGGGGACGATTTGGTTTTTGACGGGTTCGCTCCGGCAACAGGACGTTGCATTTTTGCTGTGATGTTTTTTGCAGTCCAATTCGCCTGGTGATCTGTCAGGAGCGATGGTGTAGAGTAGAACTTGCTGTAGCGCTGGCGTGGCTGGAGGTGTTTTTTTTACATATGCTTCTGATTGTTTCTGGGAGTTACGGTATGGGGAGGGATGTTTGCCAGTATTAGAACAAAATTGATAACCATTCTCCTGATTTTGGGAGTACTCCCTAACCTGGTTGTCGGCTTTTTTGCCTATGAGACCGCATCCGATGCCCTGCTTTTCCAGGCAAGACAGCAGGTTGGTAACATAGGGGAAAAAACCGCCCAGCAGATCGATGCTTTTTTCAAGGAGTTGAAAAAGGATATCAACCTGTTGTCCGAATATCCGTTTATCCAGCTGGCTTTCCTTCAGTTTGAATTTGGCCAGAAATTGGATACGATCCAGAACGTTCTGACCGATTATCGCGATAAAAACGATTACTTCAACGCAATATACCTGGCCGACTTAACCGGAGACAGCATCGTTTCCGATAAATACTCGGCCCGGAACCGCAGGGATTTTCCTGACCGCAACTGGCTCAAGAGTAGAATGGACAAGGGGCTGGTGCTCTCAGACATAACCTTTTCCGGACCGGAGGGTACGCCCAAAATTCTCCTGACCGCACCGGTGCATGATTTCGAGGATCGGAACAGGCAGGTGGGGTTGCTCGTTTTCGATATCAGGCTGTCCTCTTTTACCCGGTATGTCTCCTCGCTGAAAATCGGCGAAGGTGGGTATGGCTTTTTGTGGGATCACAATGGATTTGCGGTCTATCATCCGGACGTCGGGTATGTGTTCAATAAAAATATCGGTGAAAAAGGCGATCGGGCATTTCGCTTACTGCTTGATAAAATGAGGGAGGGGGAGAACGGCTTCGGGAGCTATTTTCTGGACGGCGCCCAGAAAAATATGTTTTTTACTCCGTGCAAGACCAAGCAGTGGAGTGTCGGAATAGTGCTGGAAACTTCGAAAATCATGTCCGATATCCTGAAGTTAAGGCGCAGCATGATCTCTTTTACCTCACTCATCTGTGTCCTGATTCTGTTTGTTTCTTTTTTCTTTGTCAGGTCCATTATCCGCCCGGTAAGCCGTTTGATGGAGGGGGCGAGGGCAATAGGCAAGGGAAATCTGGAACATGTGATCACAATCGACTCAGGGGATGAATTTGTCCGTCTTGCCGAAGAGTTCAACAACATGTCGTCGACCCTTAGAAACAGCATGAACGAGATAATCGAGTTGAAGACCTTCAACGATGACATCCTCAGGAGCGTATCGAGCGGTATTATTACGGTGGACAGAAACAACTGTATCACCTCCTGTAACGAGGTCGCCGGTACCCTGCTCCACCTCGACACGGATCATCTCGATTCTTTAGCGACACCGCAACTCAACAATATAAAATCCGTTCTGCAAAGTACGCTGTCGAACAACAGGCCTGCCCTTAACGTGGAGATTGAACTGGATGGCGACAATGGCAGGCGGCCCCGGTTCATGGAGTTGAACACTTCCCTGTTGCGGAACAATTCCGGTGAGATAATCGGTGCTATAGCCGATATCCGCGATATCAGCCGAAGAAAAGAGATTGAGGTGGAGATGATCCGGGTTGAGAAACTGGCATCTCTTGGGGAACTGTCGGCCGGCATGGCCCATGAGATCCGCAATCCGCTGGCGGGGATGAAAACCAGCGCCCAGGTGCTCACCAAAAGATTGAACAGGGAATCGAGCAAGATCCTGGTGGACGGAATTATCGCCAGTATCGACAGGATGAACGAAACCGTGACCAACCTCCTGAATTTCTCAAGGCCCAAGGCGCCGTGTCCGGCCCCGTCCGATTTGCCGGAGCTTATCGATTTAAGTCTGCTTATGCTGAGGATCAATCTGAAAAAGTCGAATATAGAGCTCAGGCTCGACTATGGTGAATCTGTCCCCCTGGCCATGATCGACAAGGAACAGATCAAGCAGGTGTGCATCAACCTGATACTCAATGCGGTAAAGGCCATGCCCCGGGGGGGGGTGCTGTCGATCTCGGTACGAGGATGTCGCCAGCTGACTCAGGACTACGTCGAGGTCTCGTTTACCGATACCGGAACAGGGATAAAAAAGGAGCACATGTCAAAGATTTTCGACCCGTTTTTTACCTGCGATCCCAAGGGAACCGGGCTGGGGTTGTCTATTGTGCAGAAACTGCTGGAAGAAAACAACGGGTACATACAGATTGACAGCCGGGTTGGCAGGGGAACCCGGGCCACTGTAATGCTGCCCGTTGCATAAAAGGAAAATGGTTATGTCTCAGCAAAAACTGATGATAGTGGACGATGAGGAGGTCCTTTGTCATTCGCTCAGGATCGATCTGGAGGATGACGGCTACGAGGTCGGTGTCTTTCACGATGGCGAATCGGCTGTGGCAGCGTTGGCTGAGGTCAATCCCGGGGTGGTTTTGCTCGATCTCAGGTTGCCCCGTATGGATGGTATCGCGGTCCTGAAACGGATACGGGAATTCGATGAAGAGATAAAAACGATAATGATGACCGCATACGGGGATACCCAGAAGACGGTTGAGACGGTCAAAAACGGTGCGTATGATTTCATTAATAAACCGTTTGAGCTCGATGAGTTAAAGGCGATCATAAAGAACGCTTTTGAAAGCCGGTCGCTGAAGCGGGAAGTTACCTATCTGCGCTACAAGCAGGAAAAATTTAAAAAATATTTCGATCTCGTGGGTAAAAGCGAGAAAATGCTCGATATTTACCGGCAGATTGACATTATTGCCCAGACCAGGGATACCACGGTGCTGATTCTGGGGGAGAGCGGTACCGGCAAGGAGCTGGTGGCGGAGGCGATTCATCATAAAAGTGAGAGGAGCAAGGAGTCGTTTATGGAGATAAATTGCGCCTCGTTGCCGGAAAATCTGCTGGAAAGCGAACTCTTCGGGTATGAAAAAGGCGCATTTACCGATGCCAAGGAAGCAAAAAAGGGGTTGTTCGAACTGGCTGACGGCGGAACCGTGTTTCTTGACGAGGTAGGGGAACTGCCGGTGGCGACCCAGGCCAAGCTCCTGCGTTTTCTTGAAAAGAAAAGCTTTAAACGGCTGGGAAGCGGCAAGGAACTCAAGGTCGATGTGCGGGTTGTCGCAGCGACCAATCGCGACCTGAATCGGGCGATTGCCAACAAGCAGTTCCGTAACGATCTCTATTATCGCCTCAATGTGGTATCGCTGTTTCTGCCGCCGCTAAGGGACAGACAGGACGACATCCTGCTGCTGGCGAACTATTTCCTCGACTCCTTTTGCCGGGAGATGGGCAAACCGTCGCTGAAACTCACAGACGAGGTAGCTGCCATTTTCGAAAACTATCCCTGGAACGGTAATGTCAGAGAGTTGCGCAATGTTGTCGAACGCATTGTTATTTTTGCCGACAGCGGCAGGGTCGGCACCGACCTGCTGCCGGGGGAAATGTTGCAGTCGGCGCCTTCGCTGGCCAGCGGGCCAGTTGGTGATACAGGGTTGCAAGACAACAACCTTGACCAGACTCTTGCCCGTGTGGAAAGGGAAATTATCCGCAAAACGCTCGCAGAAGCGGGCGGCAACAAGACCAAGACAGCAGAACTTCTCGGTATCAGCAGGTTTTCGCTGGGACGGAGAATCGACAGGCTGTCTGTTGAGAACTAGGCCATGAATAATGGAAGGGTCGCAATTTGCCTGGTTGCACTGCTATATCTGTTTCTGTGCGGGGTGACTGCAGCCGTTGGAGCTGATCGGGAGAAAATCGTGGCGATGATCACCTGGCGGGGCGATACTCCTGCCGAGTTGGGGTTTATGGACGGCCTGACAGGATACGGTTATAACGTTCATTTCGTCAAGTATCCGGCGGACCGCAGTATTGAAAAGCTTGCTGCAGCCGTTGCCGCTTTAGAAAACAATCCCGTCGATCTGATCTATGTTTTCGGTACCACCGCCACCAAGCACGTTCTTCGACATATTACCACAATACCTGTGGTCTTCAATATCGTCACCAGGCCGGTTGAGTCCGGGATTATCGACAGCTGGAGTTCGTCGGGCAACAACGCCACCGGAGTCAGCAGCATGGTTCCCGTCATCCATCAGCTTGAAACGTTGAAGAAAGTGATCGATTTCAAGACAATGGGGATAATCTACAATCCCCGGGAACAGAATTCGGTTATCCAGAGAGATATCGTGAAAGATCTCGAAAAAAGGCTCAACTTCAAGCTCTACGACTTTGAGGTAGAACCTGGAGAGGATATCGATAAAAGTCTTGCAGGGCTTACTGGCGCTCTTGACGCGGTGTTTTTACCCTCCGACTCTATGGTCAAGACTTACGGCAAAAAGATAACAGGCCTGCTGAATACGCTGCACATTCCCACCCTTGCCGCAATGGAGGATATGGTGATCCAGGATGGTGCCCTGATGGGGCTGGTTCCGGAATATTACCAGCTGGGACGGCTTGCCGCGGTAAAGGCCGATGCCATCTTCTCCAGCAATGCTCCCGATACGATTCCCACCTCCACCCTTGATTATTTCAAGATCACCGTCAATATGAACACCGCAAGGATGATCGGCATCAATATTCCCACCTCCATCCTTGTCATGGCGGACAAGATAATGAGATAGCATCCCCTCTCTTGCCCCTTTTTTTCGAAAACCATTTCGCCGCCTTGGTCGTTGGCCGAACATGTCGTGACAACGAATAGGGTGCGGCAAGAAATGTTGGCACCTTCTGGTGTGCGGCTGCCGCACGTAAGGGGCGCGCGAAAAGCGCACACAGGACCTGGAGAGTCCTGGTAACTATACGGATACGTTGCAGAAAAATAATAGCTGGTTTTGGGTATGCAACTTGCTGTGTGGATAGTGTTCGGTCGTTTTTTGATTGTTTTCCACCTAATTCTATCCAGAGGAGGTTGTTTATGAAAAACCGAATTTCGATCACCGGATCCATAGTTGCTTCGATTATCCTTGCCCTTTGTTTGTCGGTTATTCCAGAGGATGGTGTGTGCAAGACGTACCGGTTGAAATTCCAGATGGCCTGGCATACGCAGCACCCGCAGTACAAGGCGTATCAGGAATTCATAAAGCGGGTGGCCGAGGCCACTGACGGCCAGTTGAAGTTCACCGTCTTTCCCGCCAGCCAGCTTATCGGGCGCAACGAGGCCCTGGACGGGTTGAAGAACGGTACAATTGACATGCTGGCAAGCTGCGGCGCCTATTATCACGGCATGGTACCGGAAGGGGATGTCGACTGGCTGCCGTATGTCTCCCTCAACAATCGAGAAAAGTTCTGGGAATATATGAACAACAATGAAGGCGGCGAAGCCGGCCGGTTCCATGACATTATCTATAAGGCCTATCAGGAGAAAGCCAATGCGGTGTGGCTGACAAACGTTATCTGTGGCAGCTCCGGCATCATCGGCCGGGGCGATACCGCCTACGATACCGTCGATTCCCTGAAAAACATCAAGTTACGAGCAGCGGGTGGTGTCAGCACCAGGGTGGCGAAGGCCTGGGGCGCCAGTCCGGTTACCATGGCCACCGGAGAGATCTACCCGGCCCTGCAGCGCGGAACGGTAGACGCTCTGCTGTTCTACGCCTACGGATTGAAGGATTACAAGTTCTTCGAAGTTGCCAAGACCTTCTCGCAGCCGCCTGTCTTCACCTGGGCCGACGATCTCTGGATAAACCAGCAGGCTCTTGACAGGCTTCCCGAGCATCTCAAAAAAACCCTTGTCGAAGTTGCCCGGGAGTGGGGGCGGTGGGCAAGTGTCGAGTATTGGCCGAACTATGAGGAGGAGAACAAGAAGTGGTGCATTGACAAGGGTGTTAATTTCGTCACCATGGATGATGCCAATATAGAAAAATCAAAAGAAATGCTCGAGGAGGTGTGGGACTGGTATGCCGCGGAGAGTCCTGGATGCGGACAGCTCGTGGCTCTTTTGAGGGCCAAGCAGAAAGAGTGGGGTGGTAAGAAAACATCGGAAATAAAAGTTACAGCAGTGCAATGAAATTGTCTTCTTCATGTTGAGGAATAAGTTATGGAACAACACACTGGCGGTGAACGCAAAATACTCGATCGAGTGCTGGACGGGGTCTTATCCCTTGACGAAAAACTTGCAGAGGCCGCGGGCTGGGTCGTGGTGCTGATGATGTTGACAATAAGCTACGACGTAGCCATGCGTTATATCTTCAACGCACCCACCACATGGAGCTTTGAAGTCAACAGGTACATGCTGATCATGGTGATTTTTATCGGCAGCGGCTGGACGCTGGCGTCCGGCGGCCATGTGAGCGTTGATATCGCAACTGAGAAACTATCCGAAAAAAAGAGGATCCTGCTGGATGTGGTGACTTCGTTGATGGCGGGAACATATGTCCTGGTCTTTCTGGTCCAGTCAATTGTTTTCACCTACGATGCCTGGGAGAACAACATCAGGAGCACCGAATATCTTGCATGGCAATTATGGCCGATAAGACTGTTTTTGGTTGTCGGCGCCGCCCTGCTGCTGCTTGAGTATGTCGTGAGAATAATAAAAAATACCGCGATGCTCTGCAATGCGGTTGGCGCAAAACGGTATGCCGGCCTTCAGAATTAAGGCAGGTTAAGACCAACGGGCCCGCTGCCGGCACCTGCGGCTATCGGTAATACCGGCACCGGGCTGATTGAGGAGATCGTTGTTATGGAATGGTATATTGTGCTTATTCTGTTGGTGACGTCACTGATGATGTTTCTTTTCATTGGCGTTCCCGTTGCTTTTTCCCTCGGATTTTTAAGTGTTATTGCCGCTTTGATTTTCTGGCCCGGTACCAGTGGCCTGTACGGTGTCGCTCTGGCCGGATATGGGCATATGAGCAATTATACCCTGGTCTGCGTGCCGCTGTTTATACTCATGGCCCAGCTGGTAATGCACAGCAGGATGGGAACCGACAGCTACGAGGTTGCCGACCGGTTTTTACGCAGGTTGCCCGGTGGTCTGGGAATGACCAGCGCCGTATTCGGCGCCATATTCGGCGCCGTGTGCGGGGCGAGCACGGCCGGAACCGCCACTGTCGGCCTGCTGTCTCTTCCGGAGATGATACAGCGCAGATATAATTCGGGAATGTCGGGGGCGATCGTTGCTTTTTCAGGAGCGCTGTCGATCCTTATTCCGCCGAGTGTTATCCTGATTCTGTACGGGACCCTGGCAAACGAGTCGATAGGCGCCCTTTTCGCCGGGGGTATTATTCCCGGCATTCTGCTTACTTTCTTGGCGCTGGTTTATATTTTTATCCGGGTCAAGATCAATCCGGAAGTCGCCCCCCGCGACGAAGTCCGTTTCACCTGGAAGGAAAAGTTCAGCTCACTCTGGAAAGTCTGGTCGCTGTTGTTGGTGATTATCGCCCTGTTGTCAACTATCTACACCGGCGTTGCGACGCCCACCGAGGCAAGCGCCATCGCCTGCCTTTTGGTGTTTCTCATCGCCATATCCAAAAAAGCGCTGGATCTTAAGACCATCAGGCAGGCCCTTTTGCATACGGTACGGACCACCGCGATGATCGGATGGATTATTATCGGAGCAACCTCATTTGGGTATGTGGTTATCTATTCCGGGTGCGCCGCAGAGCTTACCGACTGGGTTGTATCGCTGCCGCTGTCGACCAACACCATCGTCATTATCCTGATGATCGGGTTTCTGATAATGGGGATGTTTCTCGACCCTGCGGCCATTGTGATGATGACGACGCCGATCATCATGCCGATCCTGAATGCCCTGCAGATCGATACCCTCTGGTTTGGTATATTGATGGCGGTAAATATGTGTGCTGGAAACATCTCTCCGCCAATGGGGTTGAATCTGTATATCGTAAAAGGGCTTATGCCGGGGGAAGTACAGTTGAGCAGACTGTTTGTGGCGGCGGTGCCTTTTATCCTGCTTGACGTGGCGACCATTACTCTGATAATGGTTTTCCCCGGTATTGTTACCTGGTTCCCGAGCCTGGTGGTGTAGCGTTCAGTTGTCCTCGTACAGGGCGGTGGCTGAAATTCTGCCGCCGCCCTGTTCACCTGCCTCCCTGTGTTGTCCTCCAGGCCCGCCTTTGTCTGGTTCCTCTTACGTCTCATCTTGCCCGGCGGAAAGTTATCCCGTCACTCTTCCGGTCATATCGCAGATGTCGCTGTTCCACCGCCCAAAGCCGGTGCAAGAAGATTTTACTTTCATTGATTTGCTCTACACCGTTATGGACGGTTTGAGTGCTGCTGGCAAAGATTGACTGTTATATCAGTCAGTAATGGTCCGTTGCCGTGAGCACAGGAGAATTATCGGCGGTCGCCTGTTATTTGCCGTAATTTTGCGATATGATTTTACATATCGATGTCGATCGGTGGAGGTATTTTTTCATATTTCTTGATAGATAGGCGAGAAGATGAAATTACGAGGAGAATCTGTCAGGCAGGGGAAAACGGTCTTGCTACTGTTTTTGATCCTGTTTCGCCTGGGCATGGCCGCAAGTGTCAGGGCGCAGGACGTTACTGAGCCGGTTGCCAAAAATATCCTCTTCCTCTCTATCTACCAGATGGATCTGCCGGTCAGCAGATTGTCGATGAAAACCATACAGGCGGAAATAGCCAAAATAAAAGACCTGAAACTCAACTTCTACTACGAATTTCTCGATCTCAATCGATTCAGCGGTGAAGATTATCTGCGCGCCATGTTTGATCTTTTCAAGCTGAAGTATGCCAATAAGCGTGTCGACCTGGTTATTGTCATAAACCATCGAATGCTCAAACCCTGGCTGCAACACAGGGATACTATTTTGCCGGATACTCCCGTCATCTTCTACGGTACCGGCAGGGAGGAGGATTTTGCCCTGGACAGGCTGCCGCCGGATGTGGGCGGAGTGATGGGGGAGGAGGAGTTTACCACTTCGATGCGCTGGTTCCTCAACACCAATCCCGGGGTCGATGAAGTGGTTCTGGTGCACGGAGTCGGACCGATCGACCAGCTTTTTGTGAACATGGTCGATGAGGTGCGCGATAAAGTCTGCAGCGATCGGGTTCGATGTACCGACTGGTCCGGTCTGCCGGTGACTGAGATGAAGCGCAGGGCGGCTCTGCTGAAGAAAAATTCGGTCATCCTCTATACCCTGCTCTTTGAGGATGCAGCCGGCCAGCAGCACAAGCCGATAGATGTCGTTAGGGAAATCGCGTCCGCAGCTTCGGTACCGGTATTGAGCGGTTACGACCAGTTTATCGGAACCGGCACCATCGGCGGATATATGTACAGCGTTGAGGCGCAGACCAGCGCTGTCATGCAGATGGGGCTTATGGTCCTGCGGGAGGGACCGGACCGAAAACCTACGGTAATGAAGAAGGGCGGAAACCAATTTATTTTCGATTACCGCGCGCTGAAAAGATTTGATATCGGTCTCTCCACTCTTCCTCCGGGCAGTATTGTCAAGAACAGGCAGTATTCCGTGTTTGAGTTGTACCCCAAGGAAATAGCCGCTGTGCTGTCAACCCTGCTGGTCCTGCTGGTCCTGGTGGTCTTTCTTGGAAGACAGACCAAGAGACTGAACAGTGCGCAGGCCGGGCTGATCGAGCTGAACGAGAGCCTTGAAGATGAGGTTCGGAGCCGGACGGTAGAGATAGTGTCGGCAAAAGAGCAGGCAGAGGCCGCCAACAAAGCCAAGAGTGTTTTTCTGGCGAACATGAGTCATGAAATCCGCACCCCGATGAACGCGATAATAGGACTTGCCCACCTGACGCTTAAGACCGATCTCTCTGCCAAACAGTACGACTATGTCGCAAAAATCGAGCAGTCGGCCGGGACCCTGTTGGCCATTATCAACGATATCCTTGATTTTTCAAAGATAGAGGCGGACAAGCTCGACATAGAAGTGACGGAGTTTGATCTCAATGAGGTGATGGATAACCTGCTGAACATGATCATGGTAAAGATCCCGAAAAGAAGACTCGAG
The DNA here is from genome assembly GCF_900104445.1 of Desulforhopalus singaporensis. Classification (GTDB taxonomy): domain Bacteria; phylum Desulfobacterota; class Desulfobulbia; order Desulfobulbales; family Desulfocapsaceae; genus Desulforhopalus_A; species Desulforhopalus_A singaporensis. The sequence continues at coordinate 140,194 of NZ_FNJI01000011.1, forward strand.
CTTGTCTTCGATCTTGACCCCACGCTTCCCACCTCCCTGAAGGGTGACCCGTTGCGGTTGGGACAGGTGCTGTTGAACCTGTTGAACAACGCCATCAAATTTACCGAAAATGGCGAGGTGGTCGTTGCGGCCAGACCGGTTATGATAGAAAAGGATCTGGCCGTTATCCAATTTTCGATTCATGACACCGGCATCGGTATGAGCCCTGACCAGCAGCAGGCTGTGTTCGGATCATTCGCCCAGGCGGACAGTTCGACCACGCGCAGGTACGGTGGAACCGGCCTGGGCCTCACTATCAGCAAAAAACTGGTTGAAATGATGGGGGGAAAACTGACAGTTGAGAGCGAACTGGGGGTTGGCTCCACGTTTTCCTTTACCGCAAAATTCGGACGATATGAAAAAGACAATGAGGAAAGGAGCATGCCGTTTGAGCTGCTCAGGGGAATGCGGGTGTTGGTTGTTGACGACAACGACCTGTGCGGCATGGTTTTAAAAGGACATCTGGAAAGTATCGGGTTTGCAGTTGAAACCAGTAACTCCGGGGCAGAAGCTATTAACATTATAAAGAGAGCCGACGGCAGCGGCGGGCAGCCGATCGAACTTGTTTTTATGGACTGGAAAATGGTGGGACAGGATGGTATCGAAACGATCCGCAAAATCCAGCAGAAAGACGACCTCAACCATTTACCCAAGATAATTGTTGTCACCGCGTACGGGGCGGAAAATATGGAAAAACAGGCTGATGATGTCAGTTTTGACGGAATCCTGTCCAAGCCCCTGACCCAATCTGCGCTGTTGAACAAAATAATGGTGGTAATGGGGGATCAGCTGGTTTCGCCGAAAGCGTGGCAGTCGAATCTTCAAGAGAAGACAGCCGGGCTGGAACAAATCAGGGGGGCGAGAATTCTCGTGATTGAAGACGACAAAATCAACCAGCAGGTCGCCAGGGAACTTCTGAAAAAGGAAGGATTTATTGTCGCGGTGGCAGAAAACGGGCGGGTCGGACTGGATCTGCTCTATGCATCCCTGGAAAATGATCCCTTTGACGCGGTGCTGATGGATATCCAGATGCCGGTCATGGACGGGTATGCGGCCACCGAGAAAATTCGCAAGGATGATCGTTTCAGCAATCTGCCGGTAATTGCCATGACCGCCGATGCCATCCGCGGAGTGAGTGAAAAGGCGCTTGGGGAGGGGATGGATGATTTTATCAGTAAACCTGTCGATCCAGCCGTTCTATACCGGACGCTGGTGAAATGGATCGGACCTGCAAGGTGAGGTGTAGCCCAGTTTCCATATTTCCTGATGCTTTTTGCTAAAGCAGGTAGTTAAACCAGAGATTTTCCTCTTCCACCAAAAACGACGATTATTGTGCGATATACCTAACCTTTGTAAGGGTATCCAGATACCGTGCATAGCTGAACTCCCTTTTTCAGCAGCCTGAGCAAAACAACAAAAGCTGTTGTGTTTTAACCTCCTCTATAGCCAATCTGTCGCATCGTACTGATTTAGCGAATATATATTTACC
>NZ_FNJI01000005.1 GCF_900104445.1 Desulforhopalus singaporensis
GATATGGGGATCCTGCTGACCTTTATGTTTGTCTGGAACATGGTCGGCGCCCTTCTGGTTCTGCCGGCATTGGCAAGGTTTCTGGTCAAGCCGGAGGTGCGTCCTGCGGAAAATCTGGAGGCGGTGAAAACGCAGTGTACTCCGATAGCTGTTCGATGACCCGACAAGACTGCAAAATTGCGGCATAGGACAGGGGGATTCCTCACATGCGGAAAATGTTATGCCAGGGGGGATTGTTTTACTGTTGGTAATGTGGATGTCCCGTTTTTTTTCGTGCGGTTGATACTATGACAAAAGATTTGTCATCCAGGTAAATCCCAACCTGTCGGAGCCGGGATTTACCGACTCGCCGCAACAGCAAGCTCTGAAGATCAATTTGGTGAAGCGGGTAAAGATAATCCTTGCCTTATCGTTTACGTTGACGTAAGATGAATATTGTCACATGGAGAACAACCTGTCAAGAGCAGAACCGGGTAAATTTGTCCAACAAAAAAAAATGGCGAGGATAGGTTCGGGATAACGTCGATAAGAAGGTTTTGTGCGGTGTTTTTGGTTAAAGAAAACTCGGATTGCTGTTGAGCGTGAAAGTAAAAGACGGAGGCAATATGGACGATTTACTGTTTCAGCCAATTACAATTGGTAACCTTGCAGTCAAGAACAGAATCTCGATGCCGGCAATGCACACCAATATGTGCCAGGATTTCATGGTGACCGACAAGCTGATCCAGTTTTATGCCGAGAGGGCACGGGGCGGAGTCGGCATGATTACGGTTGGTTATGCAACGGTTGATGAGCTTTGCGGGTCCGGCCAGTGTCTCGGAGCGCACAAGGACGAATTTATTCCTGGTCTTGGCCGCCTTGCCGGCACCATCAAAGATCTGGGAGCCAGGGCACTTGTTCAGATTAATCATCCGGGAAGATATGTCCCGTCACGTTCGATCAACGGACTCCAGCCTGTTGCACCTTCCGCCATCCCTTCGCGATTGACCAAAGAAACGCCGAGGGAGCTGGATTCTGAAGAGATCGGTGCGGTGGTTCAATCTTTTGCAGATGCGGCAGCCCGGGTACAGGCTGCTGGTTTCGACGGAGTGGAAGTGCTCTGCGGTACAGGTTATCTGATAAGCGAATTCCTGTCTCCGCTGACAAATAAACGCAACGACGGTTATGGCGGCACCCTTGAAAATCGAATGCGCTTCGGGGTGGAGGTGATCTCGGCGATTCGCAAAACGGTGGGTGATGACTTCACCCTGCTGGCAAGGGTCAACGGCAATGATTTCATGCCGGGCGGCAATAGTCCTCAAGAGTTGCAGATGTTCGCAAGGACTTTGGAGGAAGCGGGCATAGATGGTGTGAATGTAAACGTTGGATGGCATGAGGCCCGTGTCCCGCAGATTATTGGTTCGGTACCACGCGGGGTATTTTCTTACCTGGCAGAGGGGATCAAGCAGGTGGTCGGGGTGCCGGTTATAGCTGGCCACAGGATCAACGACCCTGTCACTGCTCGAGAACTGATTGCCGATGGTAAATGTGACATGGTCGCCATGGGGCGTGCACTCATTGCGGATCCCCAACTGCCAAACAAGGCTCAAAGCGGTCGCGAAAAAGAGATTCTGCATTGCGTGGCCTGCGGGCAGGGATGTTTTGATCATATTTTCAAGGCAAAGCCGATCGAGTGTCTGTGCAACCCAAAAGCCGGACATGAGCGATCTGCGCGGGTAACAACAAGCAGCCGACCTCGACGGGTTATGGTAGTTGGCGGTGGCGCCGCAGGCATCAGCGCGGCACTTTCGGCTGCAGAGACGGGGCATGAGGTCAAGCTTTACGAAAAAAGTGGCCGGCTTGGCGGCCAGCTCTTTTTAGCAGGTGCTCCTCCAGGAAGAGAAGAATTTCTGACGCTGGCGGCAGACCTTGCTAACCAAGTTGCCGGAAGCCGCGTTCAAGTGATTTTCAATACGGCGGTTGATGTTGCGCTGGTTGAAAAAGAAGCTCCGGAGGCTGTCATCCTGGCAACCGGAGGTGTACCGCTGACACCGCCGATCCCTGGCGTGGAACTGCCGCATGTCGTTCAGGCCTGGGACGTGTTGCAGGGCAGAGTATCCCCCGGACGGAGGATTGTGGTGATCGGCGGCGGAGCTGTCGGGGTGGAGACTGCACTGATGTTGGCCGAGAGTGGAACAATGTCCGCCGAGGCCCTCAAGTTCCTGTTGGTCAATCAGGCTGCGACGCCTGAGGAACTGTACCGGCTTGCCACCAGAGGGAGTAAGGAGGTTTTTCTGATCGAGATGATTGATAAGATCGGTAAGGACATCGGTCTTACCACTCGATGGGCGATGCTGCAGGATATCTCCCGAGTGGGGGTATCTGTGCAACAGGAAACCAGGGCGATGGAAATTACCCCCGGGGGGGTGATGGTGGAGCGTGCCGGAAAAATCGTGAAACTGCCATGTGACACTGTCGTTTTGGCTGCCGGATCCCGTGCTTACAATCCACTACAAAAACAGCTGGAAAAAATTGGGATATCTTGCCGGGTGATTGGTGATGCGGAAAGGATAGGACTTGTTTTTGACGCGATCCATTCCGGGTTTGGTGCCGGCAGGAGTGTGGTGTAACTGGTTCTGTCAGAGGAGCGGGCCCGACGGCTTGAAAATTTTACAACGTCCTGTTTATACGGGTCAATCAACAAAAATTGCAAGGAATAAAATCATGAACTTACTGAATCCCCATAAGTATGAAGGCAAAGGGCTGGATGAAAAGACGCAGGCAATGATGCGGAAGGTCATCGACTATTTTGAGCAAAAAGGATTGAAAAGTATCAAGGAAGACTACCACAACCGGGTGTGGAACTACGAGTTTGTAGACTTCATGAAGGAACATAACGTCCTGGCGACCCTGATGACACCGTCCGGGTATGGTGCGGAAGATTCACGCTGGGATACTTACCGGAATGTTGCATTTGCCGAGCTCATGGGCTTCTACGGGTTCACCTATTGGTATACGTTTCAGGTCACCATGCTGGGGCTCGCTCCTGTCTGGATGGGATGCAATGAAGAGATCAAGCACAAAACCGCCAAACTTCTTCAGGAAGGCGAAGTTTTCGCCTTCGGGTTATCGGAAAAGGAGCATGGGGCCGACATCTACTCGAGCGACATGATGCTCCATCCCCAGCCTGATGGCTCCTATGTGGCAAGGGGCGATAAATACTATATCGGCAATGGCAACGAGGCGGCTATCGTGTCCACTTTCGGTAAGATGGCCGATAGCGGTGAATATGTCTTTTTCGGGGTTGACTCCAAGCATGAAAAGTACGAGTGCGTGAAAAATGTCGTTAACCAGCAGAACTATGTCGCCGAATATGTACTGCATGACTACCCCATCACTGAAGCAGATATCATGGAAACAGGTCCCAAGGCCTGGGACAACATGCTCAATACCATCAATGTCTGCAAGTTCAATCTCGGGTTCGGCGGTATCGGCCTCTGTACCCACGCTTTCTATGAAGCCATTGATCACGCCGCCAACAGAAACGTCTACGGCATGTTCGTCACCGATTTTCCTCATGTCAAACGACTGTTTACCGATGCCTACTGCAGGCTCGTCGCCATGAAGCTTTTTTCTGATCGGGCCACCGATTACATGCGGAGTGCGGGGCCTGAAGATCGTCGTTACCTGCTTTACAATCCAATGGTTAAAATGAAGGTGACGACGCAGGGTGAAGAGGTGATCAATCTTTTATGGGATGTTATCGCCGCCAAGGGATTTGAAAAAGACACCTTTTTCGAAATGGCCGGGATAGAAATACGGGGACTTCCAAAGTTGGAAGGGACCGTTCATGTCAACATTGCCCTGATCGTCAAGTTCATGAAGAACTATCTGTTCAACCCGAAGGAGTTCCCGAAGGTGGTCCAGCGAACGGATGCTGTCAATGACGACTTCCTGTTTGATCAAGGCCCCACCAAAGGACTGGGCCGCATACAGTTCCATGATTATAACCTGGCATACAAGGGAGTCGATCTTCCCAATGTCAATCTGTTCAAAGAGCAGATAAATCTTTTCAAGGAATTCCTCATGAAGGCTACTCCGGATGCGGACCAGGCGAAGGATATTGATTACCTTCTCGCCGTAGGGGAAGTTTTCTGTCTTGTGCCATATGGTCAGCTCATCCTGGAAAATTGCGAAATCCTCGGTGTTGAAGATGATCTGGTCAACGAAATATTTGACTTCATGGTGAGGGATTTTTCAAAGCATGCTCTGACAATTCACTCAAAACCGAGCAATACCGAGTTGCAGCGGGAGCTGTCCCTCAAGATGATCAAGGCGCCGGCGGCGAATCCTCAACAATTTGCAAAGATCTGGAAGAACTATGTCTACGCCATGAAGGATCAGTACCGGATGAAAGATCAAGAATAAGACCTGGTAGGACAGCAGTAACTGCGGCGAGGGCGCAGGCAGCAGAAACTCTCCCCTCATTGTGTTGCTGACGTCTTTGAAGCGCAGGCGATGAAAGCCTTGATCACCTCCTGAACCGGCGCCCCCATAGTCAGCTATGGGGGCGTTTTTGTTGCAGTGCGAACCATGTCACGGGTCCGGTTCAGGAATTGCTGGGGCTGATACATGCTCCTCCCTGAAAAGGGAGCAGGGGGATCAGACAGAAATCTTATGGTTTGTTCCCGCGACAGCCGGAACGCCGTACTCTCTCATGACTTCAGCAAGAGAAAGAAGAGTCTTTTCCCATACCTCCCGTTCCGGGGTGACCAGCGTCGCCATGGGGTATTCCCTCCCCAGTGAAGCGTACTTGTCTTCTCCCAGCTTGCGAAATGGTAACAGCTGGACCTGGAGAATTTTTCCGTTCAACTCTTCTTTGATGAAACGTGCTGTGGCGCGAATATTCTCTTCTGTGCCGTTATGCTCGGGAACGACCGGGATACGGATGATGGTCGGTTTGCCGGACGCAACAACGTGTTTGATGTTGGCGAGGATGAGTTGGTTGGAAACAGCGGTGAACTGGAGATGCTTTTCACAATCCATATGCTTGAGATCACAGAAGAGAAGGTCAATCAGCGGCAGCGCTTCATCCAGAGTTTTCTGTCTGTAGTTCAGCGCTGTTTCCATGCAGGTGTTGATGCCTTCTGCTCTGGCTGCTCTCAACAGCTCTATGGTGAACTGCGGCTGGATGAGAGCTTCACCTCCTGACAGGGTTATGCCACCTCCGGATTCTAGATAGAAGTCTTTGTCCTTGAGCACCTCGTGTAGTACTTCGGCGACAGTGACCCTTTGCCCCCAGACCTTGATCGCGTTGGTCGGGCAGACAGAAGCACAGACCGTATAGTCCAGCTGGTTCTCTGATTCAATTCTTGTGATTCGGTTATTCTCTACGATCAGTGCTGATTGGTCTGGCGCAGCTTGTCGGCACTGGCCGCACTTGTCGATACCGATGCAACGATCTGGGTAGACTCCCAGCTGCAGGCGGGACTCGATGCTTTCAGGGTTGCTGCACCACAGGCAGCGCAAGGTACAGCCCTTGATGAAAACGACGGTACGTATTCCTGGACCGTCGTGGACGCTGAATCTTTGAATGTTGAATATCGTCCCGGCTACATCGGGGTTATATTGCCTCTTCATATAGAACTGGTCCCAGGATGGACGGCGCCCCGCGGGGGGCGCCGTGTGATGGCTTAATCGAATGACATTTCGGTACGGGTCATAATATCACGCCGCAACTCATCGCTGAGTTCGGACCAGTGTGCGCTGTACCCCGCAACACGGACCATCAGGCCACGATACTTGTCCGGATTTTTATATGCATCCTTGAGCAGGGCTCCGCTGATAACGTTCAGCTGCATTTCCTGCCCTGCCTTGAAGTAGGATCTATATAGAGAGACAAGGTTGTTGACACCTGAATCTCCGGACAGGGTGGACGGGGAGAAGCGCAGATTGAGCAACGTTCCGTTAGACATCCGTTCCTGGTGCAGTTTCCCCGCCGACTTGATAACCGCTGTCGGGCCCTTGCGGTCGTGGGAGGCGACATACGTATGGACAGGGCCGATGCAGTCGGATAACGGCTCGTGGTTTTTGCGTCCCTCGGCCGACGCAGCCTGGACCATGCCGAACGGGACGTTGGCAGAAACCGTGTAAACCCCGGGCTGGAAAACTCCCCCGCGGGGATTTGGGATACCTTCCACGGCATCACAGTAGATATCGGTAGCGTAGATGGCCAGTTCATCAGCATAGTCGTCGTCATTACCGTAGTGGTGGACTTTGTCGCTGTTGACCAGGTGATAAAGGGACTCATGCCCTTCCCAGTTTGCCTGGACGGCAGCCTGAAGCTCGGCCGCGCTTACTCTCTTCTCTTCGAATACCAGCTGCTTGATGACCGAGAGGCAATCGGCAGTCGAGCCAACCCCGGTGCACTGCGGTCCGGTAAAGTTATAGACAGCCGCGCCGGTGTTGACATCCTGGCCCTTGGCAATGCAGTCATCAATCAAAAGGGAAAGATAGGGCAGGGGCTTGAGCTCGCGATGGACATCGTCCATGATGTTTGTGCCGCGGGCGTGAATGTCAACCCAGTATATCATCTGCTCTTCATAGGATTTCTTGAGCTCATCAAAAGACGCGAAGTCCTCAAGTCGGCCAGTTGCCGGCCCGAGACGGCCCTTGTCCTGGTGGCCGAGGGCGTAACCATCGTTCATGGCCAGTTCGAGAACCCTGGCGATGCTGAAATAGGCCGAATCGTGCCACCCGTATTCTTTACCGGGGACACTCAGCTCGACGCAGCCGACGACGACGAAATTACGCGCATCTTCAAGACTGACGCCTCTGTTCCGCATGGCCTTGATACACGCCTCGTCACTGAAAATTTTAGGCTCGCCGGTCCCCATGCGCATCGCTTTTGCTATTTTCTGGGCAAAACGATCCGGAGTGTTCTTGTGGATACGTGCTGCCATCCAGGGGTGGCCCAGGCGGGTGTGGGCAACCATGTCAATGAACATGTCGGAGAGTTCGTTGGTAGCGTCATTGCCGTCACCGTCAACACCACCAATGGTGACGGTGCTGGTCCCCAGAGCACGACCGCTATTGGCCTGGGTGGTCAGCCAGTCGCGCAGCTTCATGAAGTTGGTGTTCAAGGCCGCCAGACACTCGATAACTTCCTGAATAAAGTCTTTTTTAACGCCGTTCTTGATATCGTTTTGGAAGTAGGGCAGCAGCGTTTGATCCAGGCGGCCGTAAGAAACGGAGTGACCGTTTGATTCAATGATGATAAGGCTCCAGGCCAGGTGCGTCAGCTGCAGCGCCTGCCAAAAGGTTTGTGGCGGTTGCTCCGCGATATGGTCCAGGTTGTCGGCCATCTGCACCAGTTCGTCGCGCCGAGCTCCTTCAGCGTTGACAGCCTTGCTGCGCGCAAGCTCAGCGTAGCGGTGGATGTAGTCCATGGCCGCGTCCAGAACAATCAGCTGGGCACGGTAGAAGATGCTGCGCTCGTCCCCCTCCGGCAGGGCCGCCAACTTTTCCTGAACCAGGCTGCGGATGCCGGCATAGCCCAGCTTGAAGAGACGATCGGTGTCGGCAACCAGGTGACCAACGCCGGCAAAGTGATAAAGGCTGGTGGAGTAAAGCATGATGCCCATGAAATCTCCCTTCATCTCTTCCGGGGTCATGCGGCTGAGAATGGTGTCGGACACTGTTTTACCTTGCCAGTAGTCGGCGATGCCCAGCAGGTCATCACGAACTTTGTCACTGTAGGTGTAGCAGTTGTTGGGGCGCTCCCGCAGAACCGGGGGGCCGTCTCCCTTGAGCTCATTAACGATCCACTGATAGGAAAACTCGGGGTAGATCGGGCAGGATTTCGGCGGAGCGGCACAGTCGCCAACCAGCAGCTGCCCATCAGCGATCTGCAGGGTGACGTTACGGAGAATGTGGGCGAGGGTGGAGGCAACTTTGATCTGTTGCGGCTCATCACTATATTTCTGGTAAGCCTCGGTTGCCAGCAACGCTCTCTCGCTGTCGACCGTCCAGCCACTTTCATAGTACCAGTTACGCAGACGGTTAATGCGTGGGAAGGGTGAAGGATCATTGACGACACCTGATACGCCAACACCCCAGTTGTCTTCATCAAATCCAATTTCTGCCAGCGCCTTGACCGTAGCGTTCATTTTCGTCCTCCTGTGCTGTTTTTATTTGCTTCTTGTATGAACCCTGTAAGTTATGGTTTTTGCCTGCTGATTGTTTTATTCATATATGTAACAGTAACGGCGTTACCTGAACTTGTCAACAAAAAAAAATACATGACGGGACTGGTGCTCCTGCATGTCCTGCCGGGGCGGAAAGATCTCTCCGCAAAAAGCCAATACAGGCGCTGTTTATGGCTCAGGTGGTGAAGATGCAGAAAATAGATTGTGGGTGATCGATGAATCGTGTATGGGGCGCTGGTGGCGCGGCACCATATGTCCCGGTTTTCTCTGCAATGTGCCAGATACCATTGTCGCACGATCGCCGGATGAGGGGCGACACCAGGAAAAAGCAAGCCGTTGAACGCAAAAGATTATGCAGGGATTATTCAACTCAAGCTGAAGCGGACTCCGCTTGGCAGGCAGCCTCGCAGGACTCATTTTCGGAGTCGGCTTCAGTTTTTTGGTTGTAGTTGTAGATAACTGGCAAAAAAAATTGTGACACAGGGTGTGAACCCTTTTAAAAAAAAACTACAGTTCGACAACCAGTTTCCCCTTATTGTTACCGCTGAACAGCAGATTGACACCGTCGATTGCACTGTCAAGCCCGTGGAGCTTGTGGATGCGATACTTGAGCTGGCCTTTTGCCAGGTATCCGCCGAGGGCCTCGGTCATTTGAGGAATCTTGTCATAATGGTCGAGGATGACGAATCCCTCAACTCTCAGCGCCTTCAGGTTGATCTGTTTCCAGCTCGGCCCCGGTGCCGGTTCTTCCCTGTTGTAGTCAGAGATCATGCCGCAGACGGCAATTCGTCCGAAGCGGTTCATATGGTTAAAGACCACCTGCTGGACAGGGCCACCGGTGTTCTCGAAGTAGACATCGACCCCGTGCGGCGCTGCTGCTGAAATTTCTGCCTCGAGATCGGCTGTTTTGTAGTTGATGGCCTTGTCAAAGCCCAACTCCTGCTCCAGCCACTCGCACTTTTCATCACTGCCGGCGATACCGATGACGCGCAATCCCTCCGCCTTGCCGATCTGGCCAGCCAGTGACCCGACCGAGCCCGCGGCCCCGGAGACGACCAGAGTTTCGCCGGCCTTAGGCCGGGCGATTTCCATCAGCCCCAGATATGCTGTCAGTCCAGGTACATACATCACGCACAGCAGCGCCTCGACCGGCAACTCCAGCGGGACAATCTGCATGTCATCACCTCCCAGGACATACTCTGCCCAGCCGGTCATTCCCAACACCCTGGAGCCAACTGGGTAGTTGTCATTCTTCGACTCGACGATCTCGCCAACGCCGAAAGAGCGCATGACGTCCCCTACGGCAACGGGCTCGACATAGCTGTCATCGTTGTCGTCCATCCAGGTCCTCATGGCCGGGTCCAGCGACATGTGGGTCTGCTTGACCAGGAACTGGTCTTTTTCTAGCGCCGGGGTCTGTAGAGTGACCGTTTCGAAGATATCGGCTGTGATCTCATTCTGCGGGCGTTTCAACAGTTTGATAGCTTTGTATTCCATTGTGATCTCCTTTTGTCTGTTTTGAAGAATCCGGTTATGACATGAGCAATGGCGAACCGTTCACCGGTTTTTGAATTCCATGAATTCCTCTCTGAAGTTGTCTTCCCGTGCAGCGCCAGCGAGGCGGCGCTGCAGTTATCTATCTGACCGTTCAGATAATTGTGTTTATTTTCTTGTAAAATGTCAAGTGCTGCTTTTACGATCGTCGTAATTTATGAGAAGGTGTATGTCGTCGGGGTGCGTCTGACCGGCGTTGTCTATTGATGGTGGATGGTCGTGATTGCTCTTTCGCTGGAGGTTGACAGTTGTCGTCTGCAGCAATAGTGAACGCGACAGATAAGTGTCAGGGTGTGACGTCTGGTGACGTGGGCGAACAAACGCTTGTGCGTCATCCAGCATAAGTTCTGGAAGAAGCCTTGCGGGTGGGTTGTCGCAGGCTGCGTCAACTTGGCTCCAGGGTGAACTCAATTCTATCCGTATCCATGTGATTCCTGCAGAGTGCAGAACGCGCAGCTGGTCTTTCTCAACTCAGAAGATATTTTTTTCTGAGCATTTCCGATAATTGGCTGGTCATTGAAAAAGCGTTTTCAACGGTTTTGCTCTTGTCGGGATTAATCAGGCAGCAGGTGGCCGGAGAAAGCATGCTCTGCTTTACGATCTGCTCAATTTCTATCCCTTTCCTGCCCAGGTATTGCCAGATGGTTTCAAGCTTCATTGACAGAAAGCCAAGACTTTCTCTCGCAAATACCTCGTAACCGGTCGGGACGATGCCCCAGACGAGAACGCCGCCTCTGTCGAGAAATTTCCTGATTGAGTCGCTGCAGGAAGAAAATCGTTCGGCGTTGGTATAGATATCCAACGACAGGATATCAAGATCGAGGTTGAGTAGAAAGTCCCAGTCGGGATTCCCGCATAGATGGATTCCCCGCGGTTTGTCCACTGTCGCAAAAAAAGCATCCAGGTCGTTTTTGGCCTGCAGCTCGCTGTAGCCTGAAAGTGCCGAAAAGATAAACTGCAACCCCGGCCCATCAACGAAAATGAATGCGTTTGGGTTCTTCTGTTTTAGCCTCGCGAGCTGGACATTGATTCTGTTGGCCATGAATTCGAACATGAAAGGCCGGATGGTGTCTTCAAAAAGAATGGGCCGGTCATCCTGGTCATGGATATTGAAGCCGAAGCTCACCGGTCCCTCGAGTTGGCCTCGGATTGCAGGCCTGTCGCTGAGATCAAGTGAGAGAAAGTCGTGATAGACAACGGAATATTGTTCGCTGACGTCAAAGTAGGAAGGGTCTTCAAGATGACTCATTGTCTGCTCGAACTCCTCAATGAACTTGTCCATGGAAAAACGCAGACTCTTTTGGTGCAGATCAAGAACAATCCCGGGAAAATGTTCCGCCGCCTGGACATACATATCCTCGTAATAGCTGTAGTTGGGCAGTTGCGGCCAGAACGGAACATCTAAAGACAGTGCAGCTGCAAGAGCTTGCTCTACACTGGTCTGCGGCATGACCGCCATGGCTGTAGTCAAGAGGTTTCCAGGAATTGGCAAGGTGTCAGCTCCTATTGATCATGAAATTATGATGGCAAATAATTGTTAGAACAAGAATGCCATCTGTGACTAATTATGTCCAGAACAACCACGAAGCAGAAAAAAAGAAAAACAGAAATATCAGCGAAAAGTGGTCAACAGTTCCATCAAATTTTGATGCGAGGCCACCACGTTTACTGCTGGCATCGACTCCTTTAGATGAAAATATCGGTGGTTTCAGAATATTATCCCTATTTGGTGGCCAGGCTGCTTTTAGAGTTGCGCCACAGGGGGCACAACTCTTAATATAGAGTCCAGTCGATTGATCCTTGCCGCGACCAAGCAGTGTATAGGTGTACACCGCTACTGGGCATGTCGAAGGGGCGTCTGGTGGCGTTTTGCAGGTGAGTTGTATGCGCGACCTCTGCAAGACCAAGGGGCCGGGACCGGGGAGTCGACGTGGAACCGGAAGAAGTCAATACCTGGACCGGCAGGGAAAACGGGGTCGCAGTGAATCAAGGAGAAAGTGATGCACCATTTATTGGATACACTTATAGAGACGTTGGAAAGTGGAGAGTTGGTGATTCTTGGCGGGATTGTCCGCAGCAGCGGATCGGCGCCAAGAACTTCCGGGGCGCGAATGCTGGTTCGCCGTGACGGTACCATCTGCGGGACGGTGGGTGGTGGTGCCGTGGAGGCCAAGTGCCTTGAGGCGGCCGGGGAAATGTTCGCGGGGGCAGTGGACCACAAGGTGGTTGAGTTTTCCATGAGCGCAAGTGCGCTGGCCAGCGAGGGCATGGTCTGCGGCGGCGCTGTCTCGATATTGCTGCAGAAAATCGATGGCGGCAAGCTCGATTTTTTCAAGCGATTGCAAACGCTCTGCCGAGATGGGGGCAGACCGATGCTGCTCACCGTGCTGCCCGGAGGACTGGATGACGATAACACCGTCAAAATGATGCTGGGAGACCGTGAGAGTGTCCAACAGTTTGGCCCGGGTTTTTATGAGTCCCTGGTGAAAAGGGCAGGCCGGGTTCCGTTTCTTACCAGGGTCGGTGATGCGGAAATTTTTGTCGAACCCCTCGCCAGCCCGGGGGTGGTACATATGGTGGGAGCAGGACATGTGGCCCATGCTACGGCAAAGCTGGCCGCCTTTGCCGGGTTCGAGGTGGTCGTGATTGATGATCGAACGGAATTTGCCAATAAAGACAGGTACCCAGAGGCGCGTGAGATCAGGGTGGTGGACTCCTTTGACTCCTGCCTCGGCCAGATGTCCGGAGATGACTATGTGGTGATCGTCACCCGCGGGCATCTCCATGACAAGGACGTGCTTGCCCAGGCGCTGCGAACCGATGCCGGCTATATTGGCATGATCGGCAGCAGGAGAAAACGCAACGTTATCTACGATACCCTGCGCCAGGAAGGTTTTTCCGAAACCGACCTGAAACGTGTATACAGTCCCATCGGTCTTTGTATCGGTGCCGATACCCCCAACGAAATCGCCCTGAGTATTGTCGGGGAACTGGTGCAGGTCCGTGCCAGGATAGGGGCAAAATAGCCTGTTGCCGGGAAGGCGGATCATGATCACAGGTTTCTAGTCAGCTGCGGGCAATTCCCGAGAACCGTACCGGCAGACGATGCCGGTCGCCGACTCCGGTCCTAATAGGGGAGTATGTTCGAGGTGGCCGGGCGTTACAACGTAGCCGCACAGCAGTGGTGCAGAAAGAGAAGTAATTTTCCCCGCGGCAACATGTCTTGCTGGAAATGTTCCATTTTTCAAGGCAGATGAACCGGAAAACATCGAAACAGTAGAGATTAAAAGGGGGCAAGAAGATGTCAAAGGCGGTAGCGGCGAAAGCCGTTGGCGGGTATATCGGAATATTTTTTGCTTTTCTCTCAGCAGGGTTGTTCGCACTGTTGAATGTGGTGCTTCGCTTCGCCTCACCGTATCTGAGTGTGTGGCAGATTATGTTTGGCCGCTGCCTCCTGGGTGCCCTGCTGATGATCCTCATAACCAGGGGCATAAACAGCTGGCTGCTGGGTCAAGACAGGCGGACCATGCTCCTGGTGGGGATTACAGGAGGAGGCGGCATAATCTGCATCATGGGCGCCATCCTGCTGCTGCCTCTTTTCGAGGCTCTCTGCCTGATATATCTTTATCCGGTTTTTGCGGCAATACTCTCGCCGATCCTCACCGAGGATCGTACGGAACTCAGGGATTGGCTGCTGATCACCGCAGCATTTTGCGGAACCTTGTGCATCCTCTGGGCAGGAGATGTCAACTTTTCCTTGCAGGTTGGCCACCTCCTGGCGCTGTCCGCCGCTTTTTCCTACGGGCTCAGCATAACCCTGATCAGGCGCGTAAGCGGTACAAACAGCCCCTTTACCCCGTTTTTCTATTTCTGTCTTGCCGGGATGGTTATTGGCGGCCTCCCTGTTCTTCTGCAGGACTCATCGCTTGAAATCTCTCTGAGAGGTATGGGGTTTCTTTTGGGGATCTCTCTTATAGGCGCCTCCGGCCAGCTCGCCGCTATTAAGGCCCTTGAATATCTGCCGTCGACAAAAGTCGGGGTGATCGGCATGTCCGAACTCATTTTCGGTGGGATTCTCGGCCTGTGGATCTTTTCCGAACCGGTTACCCTGCTCGATTCTCTTGGTGGTACAGTCATTATCGCCAGCTGTCTGTTACTCAATTTCAAGCCTCGAAAAATCGCCCAATAAACCGATCCGTATTCGTCTGTGACTCTTACTTTTATGAACCGGTCCTTCCGGGATGGGATGTCTCCTGCCGGGTGACAGGCCGGAGGCGGTTATCCATTCCTGTTTTATTGCGCTGGATGGTGTAGTTGGGGAACCGTATGGTAAAATATCCTTGACTTTTGATTTACGTATATTGTATACAAAAGTCAAGGAGAGAGGCGGAGAAACCGGTGCACCGGCTGGTTGTGCAGCTGTTTCTCTTCATGCTCCCGAGGCGTTGTCAACCAATTGTCAAAACTTTCATATTGTCAGCAAATTCTCTTGATGGATGGGAATAAGGCCCGTTCGGCTTCAGGGAAAACGAGACAGAAACTATAGAGATGTGGAATGAAAAGAAGAACGGAACTGAAGAATCTCTTAAATGGTAAAGAGCTGGTGGTTGCTCCCGGAGCCCACGATGCACTCACCGCCAGGGTAATAGAAAAATGCCAATTCCCGGCGGTTTACATGACCGGTTATGGACAGTCTGCCAGCCATCTCGGCCGTCCTGATATCGGCCTTATGTCGATGACAGAGATGGTAACCAGGGCGCGCAACATTGCAGGGGTCGTCGATCTGCCTGTTATCGCCGACGCCGATACCGGTTTTGGCAACGTCATCAATGTTATCAGGACCATTCGTGAATATGAGGCGGCCAATGTGGCGGCCATTCAACTTGAGGACCAGGTGCTTCCCAAGAGGTGCGGCCATATGCTTGGCCGGGAGGTTGTCCCTGCCAAGGAGATGGTTGCCAAGATCAAGGCAGCGGTGGCCACCAGGGAAGATCCCGATCTCTTGATTGTCGCCCGGACCGATGCCAGGACCAATTATGGTATCCAGGAGGCGCTGGACCGCGCCAGGGCCTATGAGGATGCCGGTGCCGATGTTCTCTTTGTTGAATCTCCGGAAAGTGTCGAGGAGATGGTCCAGATCAACGAGGTGCTGACCAAACCGACCCTTGCCAATATGGTTGAGGGCGGAAGGACGCCGCTGCTGCCCAACAGCAAATTACAGGAGATAGGCTACAATCTGGTGATTTATCCCACCGCTTCGATTTTTATCATGGCCCAGTCGATGATGAAGTTGATGAAGCATCTAAAAGATAATGGCTCGACCGAAGAATTGATGGATCAGATGATATCTTTTAGCGAATTCAATGAATTGGTTGGTCTTGATGAGGCCATTGCGGAACTGAAGGACCTTATGGTCATCTAGCACAGTCGGGTGACAGCAACCCACTGGAAGTGCATGGATGGTAACAAGGGAGGAGTTAACCCGGGAGATTGTCTGTTAAAGAGCCGCCGGTCGCGGTCACCGATGTTATGCCCGATTATGGGTGTAACCTACCGATAAAAGGAGGATGTTTTCATGGCTGATAAGAAAAGACCACTTGAGGGATTACGTGTTGTCGAGATGGGTGCCTTTATCGCTGGTCCGTTTTGCGGACAGCTTCTGGCAGATTTTGGCGCAGAGGTTATAAAGATCGAGCCTCCCGGAAAGGGAGACCCCATGCGTCAGTGGGGACGCCATCGTCACAATGGGAAAAGTCTCTGGTGGCCTGTACTTGCACGTAACAAGAAGTCGGTAACCCTGAACCTGAAATCAGAGAAGGGTCGGCAGATGGCAAAAGAGTTGATCGACAGCGCCGATTTTCTCTTGGAAAATTTCCGTGCGGGGATGCTGGAGAAGTGGGGCATGGACTATGAAACCCTCAAGGCGACCAATCCCGGGCTGATCATGATCCGGGTCAGCGGCTACGGCCAGACCGGGCCATACAAGGACAAACCCGGCTTTGGCAGCATCGGCGAAGCCATGGGCGGTATCCGCTATATAACAGGTTATCCGGATCGTCCGCCGACGCGTATCGGCATCAGTATCGGCGACTCGCTGACTTCGGTATTTGGCGCTATCGGCGGCCTGGTGGCTCTGCATGAACGATCCAAGACCGGCAAGGGACAGGTGGTCGATATCAGCATCTATGAGGCGGTGCTGTCGCTTATGGAGAGCCTGATCCCCGAGTATCAGTTTGCCGGTGAAATACGCGAGCGAACCGGCTCGATTCTGCCCAATGTGGCTCCGTCCAATATCTATCCGAGTTCCACCGGCAGCTTTTTCCTGATCGCCGCCAATGCCGACAATATCTTTGGCAGGCTTTGCAAAGCCATGGAGCGTCCCGAACTGGCGGAAGATCCACGGTATGCAACCCATAATGCAAGAGGAGAGCGGCAGGAAGAACTGGATGAACTCATCGCCCAGTGGACAGTGAAATTCACCACCGATGAACTGCAGAAGATGATGGACGAGCACGGTGTGCCGGCCGGGCTTATCTATACCCCGCGCGAAATGCTGGCCGACCCGCACTTCAAGGCGCGAAATACCATCATTGAGGTCGCGGACAAGGCCATGGGCAATATCAAGATGCAGAATGTTTTCCCATACCTGAGCGAAACCCCGGGCGGGGTGGCGTGGACCGGTCCGGAGCTCGGTGAGCATAACCGGCAGGTGTACGGTGATATCCTCAATATCGACGCCGCACAGCTGGAGGAACTGCAGTCCGGGGGCGTGATCTGATCGCCTGTAACAAGGGGTAAAAAGGATAGGAATAACATGAGTAAACGAGTGGAAATTGTTGACGTCTCGCCGCGGGACGGGCTGCAGAACGAGTGCAAAGTGCTGCCCCCGGAGACGAGACTGGAGCTTATTCGTCTGCTGGAACAGGCCGGGGTTCGATCCATCGAGGTTGGATCTTTCGTGCATCCTAAATTCGTGCCGACCATGGCCAACCTCGCCGACATATGCCGCCACCTTGATTTCAGTGGCACCCAGCAGCATTATACCGCGCTGGTGCCCAACCTCAAAGGCTTTGAGCTGGCCGTTACGGCCGGTCTCAACCACGTGCGGCTGGTCATTGTCGCCAGTGAAACCCTCAACGGCAAAAACTTCAAATGTTCCGTCGAGGATTCCCTGAAGGGATTTGAGCAAGTGGCCGGGATCTCGAAAGAAGCCGGGGTTGCCTTCGGCGTCATTATCGGTGCATCGTTTGGCTGTCCTTACGAAGGGCATGTGCCTCCTGCCCAGGTGATCAGGATTGCCAGCCGGCTGGTGGAGCTTGGCGCAGATGAGGTGATGCTCGCCGATACCACCGGAATGGCGATGCCGGATCAGGTTGAAACCCTTTGTGGTGAAGTCAGAGATGTACTTGTCAAGATGCGTCCCGGGCTCAGGGTAGGGGTCCATCTGCATAATACCAGGAACACAGGGTATGCCAATGCCTATGCCGCATACCGGGCCGGAATTCGTCTCTTTGACGCCTCTCTGGGTGGTATTGGCGGCTGTCCGTTTTCTCCCAACGCCCTTGGCAATATTGCCACCGAGGATCTGGTGCATATGTTCAACGGGATGGGAGTCGAGACCGGTATCGACCTGGCCGGGCTGCTCAAGGCGAGCAAGTGGCTTGAACAGCAGTTGGGAAAGCCGATGCCGGCAATGATCGGCAAAGCCGAACCTGTCTATCCGACTCTTACGACCTGAGTTTGAAGTAAAAAAAACCGGATGCGGCGCCAACCGTTTCCGCTGTCGCATCCGGTTTGTCTGTAATACAGCACCAACCTTTTTCTCTGTCTATCCCCTAGAATCCCGCTCTTTATCCCCTGGTCTTTAAAAGCTCACAGACCCGGATACGATCACTCAACTTCGGTTACGCCCTGATTGATCGGGAAAATAAGAAGTTTTATTGTAAATATCACCTCTCCCCGTTCTCAGGGGTTGCAGTCACCGAACAAGCTCTTGTTCCAGAATCTTGAGAACTTTTTCCGACGGGCTATCCTCTGCTCCCATGCGGCAAAGCTGAATCCAGTTTCGCTCAAGAAGGTAGCCGCTGTGATAACTGACAAGGATACCGCGCTCTTTCAACCGGTCACCGATTTCAAGGGATGAACAGTTTGCCGGAAGGTTGATTGTCACGACGGACGGCATGGCACAGGATTCCGATGCAAGAACAGGAGCGCCGATCTGATTGAGTTGACACCGGATCGATCTGGACCAATTTTCAATCTCGGAAAACCGTTTCATCCAGTCCTGTGATTGTACCGCCGCCAGCAGTGCATAGACCAGGTTGGTCTGGA
Source organism: Desulforhopalus singaporensis (assembly GCF_900104445.1). GTDB lineage: Bacteria > Desulfobacterota > Desulfobulbia > Desulfobulbales > Desulfocapsaceae > Desulforhopalus_A > Desulforhopalus_A singaporensis. The sequence goes on from NZ_FNJI01000005.1 coordinate 18,072, forward strand.
TGGTGTAGGGTACGCCATTTTTCTGTTGATAAATTCCAAGGTCAAGGACACAGGGAATATGGCGGGGGGCAGCAGCGAGGTCATTGTCGTGGAACACCATGCACAACCCTGAAAGAGACGCCAGCCCTTTGCCGCTGGTTCCCGAGGCCAGATAGATCCCGTTCAGATCGACCGGGACCGTGCCGATGGAACTGATACAGTCAATACATAGCTTCAGGTCGTGTTCTGCGCAGAACTCCCTGTACATGTCAAGGTCGTTGAGGACGCCGGTTGAGGTCTCGCAATGGGTGCCCCAGATCCAGCCGACACCGGGATGTTCCCGTAATGCCTTGTCAAGATCGTCCCGCTCAATGGGACTTCCTTCAGCAGCCTCGACCACTTGGAAATCAAGTCCTGCGCCATTTGCGCAATGGAGCAGGCGACGGCCGAATTCGCCGTTCACAAGCATCAACCCCGGCTGGTGGAGCAGGCTGAGTTGTGCGGCTACCGCATCGTTGGCCATCGTCCCCGGTCCCATGAGAACTTCCACATTCGAGCTATTGACGAGTTCGCAGAGTTTGCCGCGCAGTTTCTGGAAATCCCTCATGAACTCTTCGCTTCGATGGGAACAGGGCTGTCTTTTTACCATCGAAGCCACCTCCTTGTTGACGCCAACGGGGCCGGGCAGGAAGTTGAAAAGCACGGCGTTGTCGCCAGAGAGGTCAAAAGGCTTTTGACCAAAGGACCGGGAACGTTTTGTCAACTCGATAAATTTCTCAAGGGTCAGATACATCGGCTGATACAGGGCTGATTCATGTCCGACGACCGGTCCGAACGGCACGAATCCGAGATGGCTGTACAGTTTGGTCTGGCGTACTGTACCAGAAATAATCGCGAGGTCATGGCCGCAGTCGATTGCATGGTTGGCCAGATGTGTAATCAGCCCCTGCGTTACACGGCTATAACGATATTGCTCTTCAACCGCCAGCAGCCTGATCTCGCAGATGGAGTGTCCTTTCGGGAGATAGTCGTCAAGGGACTCCAGCTTCTGGTCCAGTGAAAATGGCCGTTTATCACGGAAGGCGATCATGCCGGCGACTATTTTCTGTTGTTCGTTGACACAGATGATGTAGATGTTTTCGTGATGGAATTTGTCAATCAGTTTTTTCTCGTCATTGGGCTCATGCTGGGGGATCTCCTCCACGAATGTTTTGTAGTTCAGGGCGTGTACGGCTTCTATCTCCCAGGTTTTCTCGGCAATTTTAAAACTGAAATTTTCCAGAGACTTCATTTGCGCCTCCCTGCTGTTCTAAAATTTGGCAAACACCCGGCGTAATCGTTCACGGTGGGCAAAAAGTATGATGATCGAAGATGTTTCCATTACGGTTACCGCATATCCTGAAAAGTGTAAAAACAATGCGACAAAGGGCAGCAACACAAATGCCGCCAGCCCGCTGAGAACGAATCCCTGGCGGAAGATCATGAGCGTTGCGGTAATGATCAGCAGCGCTAACGCTAGAAACGGGTTGATAGTCAGGTAGGCACCGATAGCTGTGGCCACTCCCCGACCGCCGCGAAACTGAAGTCTCAGCGGCCAGATGTGTCCTGCGACCACAGCCAGCAGAATTAATGCCAGAACGGTATCGTTTCCGCTGAACATCTGGCCGATCAGCACCGCGGCGCTTCCCTTGAGCCCGTCGCCTAGCAGTGTAGTCAAAAAGCCGGCCGGCCCCAGCAATCGGCCGACATTGCGTGCACCGACCCCGCCGCTGCCCGTTTCGCGGATATCCTGCCCCGTCTTTGCAAGAACAAGGTAATAGCCCGTACAGAAACTCCCCAGCAGATACGCGATAACGATTACCACCAGTTCTTTTCCCATCAACCAGATCCACCCCCCGGTAGCTTATTGAATATTACCAGTAGATTATCATAAATAAAAAACAGCTGTAAAGGTCAGCGGTTCAATTTCGTCTCTATCAAAGCTCCGGTCTGCAGCGGCAGGGGGCCGAGACGGAACCTTACATACTCCTGCGGCTGCTGTCAGCGCAAGTCTGGGCGTGGGGGGAAACGGAAACAGGGCAGGCATCTTGCGGGAGGAGTCCACCGGGTTTGCCAAGGTCGCCTGTAGAGCCAGCGTCAGGGAGCAATCCGGTGGGCTCCTAGGACTATGTCAACCCCGGGGATCACAGAAGGGTACAGTTACTTGAGCTGGCTGTCTTTGCTGCCGCTGCGATTGAAAAGAGAAGCAGCCTTCTGGTTTTTTTCAAGTTCTGATTGACATTCGATGCAATATTGAACTCCAGGTACAGCCTTGCGGCGAGCTTCGGGAATGGGGGCTTCGCATTCGGCGCAATGGGTCAAGCTCTGGCCTTGCGGCATGCGGCTTCTCGCCAACTGTACCGCGGATTCCACCGTGGCATCGATCTGTTCCTGAACTGCTCCGTCACCGGCCCAGCCAACAGCCATAACTGACCTCCTTTTTCCCGGGGGCGACTTCTGCGGGTTCCGGGAAAGACTCCAATAAACCGAAGGGGGACAACTCCTCGAAGAAGCGGGGTACAGCTGCCTGGGGCGGCAGTTCAGCAACATCCTGTTCCAGAGGATGGTCGAGCCCATCGTACTTTCAGTGCGGCTTTGTTGATCCGCGGATTTGGTGTTACAACCTTGTCTTTATACAGACACTCTGATATTTTACCAGATATTTACTGCCCTGGATACTTGAAAAGAGAGCCATAGGTCAACTCTGTGCCGTTGAAGCGTCATGGCGGGCAGATACTGCTGCCAACCTCCAAAACGGGCCGTTTTGGATGAGTTGCGCAAATCCTCCGGCGTAGCGGGCACATCTGTGCTTGGTAGTGACGTTTCAGGCGGCACCCTATTTCTTTACGCTTGAGGCAGACTGTATCTTCTGATATGTAGATACGCTGATATGCATAAGTCACACTCCGGCTGCTCCGTCCATGAGGTCATGGTCATTGATCAGCGGTATGACAACTGTTTTTTTTAAAGACGACCACAACAGCTGAAAAAAGGAACATGCCATGCCTGGATACAAGGGACACATAGCCGGCGGAATCGTTACCGGCGCTCTGGCTATCGGTAGCGCCGCTGTTGTACACAGGTTTACCGACAGTCCCCTGCAGTTAAGCGCTCTCATGGGATTTTGCCTGCTTGGCTCCCTGTTTCCCGACTCCGATACAGATTCCAAGGGACAGAACCTTTTCTATGCCATTTTCGTTCTCATGGACGGTTTTCTGATCTACCGCCACGCTTATAAACTGGCAGCCTGGCTTGGGCTGTTTGCCATGCTGCCGGCACTGGGCCACCACCGGGGATGGACTCATAGCTGGCCCGCCATGCTGCTTGTGGGCAGTCCCATACTGATAGTTCCCTCCGTCCTGCTCGGAACCGGAAATATCACACTGTTTATCCCCTTCTACCTATCCTTTACTTTGGGTTATTTTTCGCACCTTTTGCTGGACAGGATCATATGAGGACCACCAACGAGGCGGCACCGCGACCATGAACTGACACCATGCCAGCTGCCGCAGGGTACCATGAATATAAGAAAAGCTTTTATCTACTATCGTGATTTTAATACGCCTGCTCCTCACAGTATCTGCTGGCGCCGGACCCTGCTGGCGCTTTTGGCGATGCTGGCCTGGGCGGCCGCACTCTATGCGGTGCTGCAGTGGGGTATCTTTGTCTTCTTTTCCATTCAGGTGTGGCCGACCACCTGGGTCAAGGATGCGGCGGCCCATATCGTTGTCGGGCTGGTGCTTTACCTGGTCGCCCGCAGCTGGAAAATGTGGGCGGCCGCTTTTGCGCTGATAACCGCAGTGCTGCAGGTAAGCAATGGCCTGAAACTGACTGTGCTGGGCAGCCCTGTCATGCCTGATGATTTTTTGGGTTTTACCAATATGCTGCACCTCTTTTCCGACTGGCGCCTGGCGGCGATGATTGCAGCCGTGGCACTTCCGGTCACCGTACTGGCAGCGTCCATTGCCTGGAAACGAAAAAGTACCTGGATTGCTCTTGGTTCCCTGGTGATACTGTTGGCGGCGGTCTTTGCCAATGCGCCGGAGGTGATCGCTTTTATGGACAAACGCTACGGCGATTGGGTGTGGAATCAGCCGGGCAATTACCGGGATCGCGGGCTGGTCAGGCACCTGGTGCACGAAGGGGTGCGATCCATGGCACGGGGTAAGGTCGACGTTTCCGCAGACGATGTCCATGACGCCATGCTGGCGCTGGATCCGGAAAATAGACGGCTGGCCGAAGCATGTGCTCCTGCCCGCAGGCCGAATCTCTACATGATCCTGCTTGAGTCGTTCTGGGATCCCATGGTTCTTGAGCATGCGGGGATACACCCTGATCCGGTTGATCCGCGTTTTAGAAAACTCTGGGAAGACGCAGGTCACAGCACAACAATGGCCCCTGTATTCGGGGGATATACTGCGAACAGTGAGTTTGAGGCATTGTGCGGTTTCCCTGTAACGGATAACGGTGTTTTTTTCGAAGGATGGCTGCGCAACGATGCTCCCTGTTTGCCTCGTTATCTTGACGGAGCCGGCTATCAAAGCATCGCCGCTCATCCCAACTATGCGGCGTTCTGGAATCGGGTCAATTCCTACCGGCGCATCGGCTTTGACCGGTACTGGTCGAAAAACGATTTTGTCCTCGACGATATGAATCGGCAGTTCCTCAGCGATGCATCTCTTTACCGGCAGGTCTGGGAAAAACTGCAAGAGATGCCGGAATCGGGGCCGAAGTTTGTCTATATCGTCACCTTTTTCGGGCACCTCGACTACCCGTTGTCGAAATCAAGACCGGAAGTCATAGAGGTTGGCATGGATAACCGGATGTTAAAGGGCTATGTGAACCAGGTCTATTACAAGAGCAGGGAATTGATGGATTTTGTAGAAAAGATACGGCTGGAGGACCCGGACGGGGTGATCGTTTTCTTCGGCGACCACCTGCCGTATCTTGGCGCCAATCACGAAGGGTATGTCCAGGAGAACATTTTCCCCCGCAATAGGGCTGACTTTGACGCAGAGATGTTCAAATCCTACGTGACGACACCGCTTGTAATCGTGGATGGACGGCGCGGGCCGGTTGATACCGGGACGCTGCCCATGTATCAGCTGCCGGCCAGGTTGCTCGGTCTCATAGGGGATGAAAATCATGGATATCTTCACCTGGCCCAGAGCAGCAAGCTGCGTTATATCAGGCCGTTGTCCGGTTTGAGCCTGTATGCTCCGGAAGCCGGAAAACCGGTTTTGTGCAAACAGCAAACCGAAAATCAGGACGAACGCTGCCCCGGGATATTGCGTCTGACCAGAGAACTGACAGTTTTGCGGCAGGACCTGTTTACGGCCGACCAGTACAGCGTAGGCCTGCAGGCAGGGCAACGATCTTTTCAGTGAGGTGACTCAATATGGATCGGCGGTGGGGGCGGCTGGGGTCTGTCTGTTGCCGGGTAGTGATCGATCGGCTTCATATGTCCTATCAGGCTGGCGGGAATCTTCGGCAGGGCGCCGGTTATAGACACTATGATCGCAGCAAGAAAGGGGATTGACTGAATGACAAGCACCACACGCCACATACGCAGGTCGAAAAGCGACATATCCTGGGTTCTTCCCAGAATATAGCTGCCAAGAAGCAGGGCGGTGGCAAACAGCAGTTCCTCACGGCAGGCGGACAGGGCCTGCATTATTTTGTTTTTACTTGTCATTTTAGGTGTTCTGAAAAACCCTATGCCTTTAGTGAGAAAACCGGCAACCATGGCCCGGGCAATGGTGTGCGACAGGGCGAGCCCGGCCAAGCCTGCGGCCAGACACTGGCGATGGCCAGCCTTGATACGCCAGCGGTAGAGGACGAACATCTTGAGTACCTTAAAACAGAAAAATACGATGGGCATCATCGAGAACATGGCTTCCGGCGGGTTGAAGACTCCGGGCCTGAGGATCATCAAGGTCGTCCATGTGAGTGCTCCAAGGTTGAAAAGCAGATTGACCCCGTCGGCTATCCACGGCAGCCATCCGGCAAGGAAGTGATACCGCTGTCCCCGGGTAAGGCAGGTTTTTTTCAGGCCGAGCAGGCTGGCAAGGTGGTGACGCATTATCAGCATGGCACCGTAGGCCCAGCGGAAACGCTGCTTCTTGAAATCGAGAAATGTGTCCGGCATCAAGCCTTGTCCGTAGCTTTTAGCAACGTAGGCGGCCTCGTAGCCGCGTTCAAAGATCCGCAGGCCGAGCTCTGCGTCTTCAGTAATGCACCACTCCGACCAGCCGTTGACCTCCTGCATCACCCGGTAGCGCACCATGGTCATGGTTCCGTGCTGGATAATGGCGTTTCGTTCGTTTCGCGTGATCATACCAATATGGAAAAATCCGTTATATTCTGCATGCATCATGGCCTTGAATGCAGACTCTTCACAATCGTGGTAGTCCTACGGGGCCTGTACCACAGCAATTTTGGGATTCTGAAACAGGGGAACGAGGTCCTTGAGCCAGTCGGGACTGACGAGGTAGTCACTGTCTATGACAGCATTTATTTCTGCGTCGGCAGAGGTGTGTTGCAGGGCATAATTGAGCGCCCCGGCCTTGAAACCGGAAAGGGGAGCGACGTGGAAAAACTTGAATCTGTCACCAAGATTTCTGCAATAGTCCTCGACCGGTTTCCAGATCTCGGGATCGCAGGTGTTGTTGTCGACAACCAGTACCTCGAAATGAGGGTAATCCAGGGCGGCAATGGCATCAAGGGTCTGTTTGAGCATCTCCGGCGGTTCATTGTAGGCAGGTATATGAATCGAAACCATGGGCTGATAGCCGGGATCACCAGCGGGTTTCGGCGGCCGGCGCAGCGATCTCAGCCACAACGCCTCCGCCCATTCGTGGGCCTCGGCCAGCAGCACAACCCCTATGCCCAGGGCGGACAGGATCATGAGGATACCGACCAGGAGTGTCCCTGTGGTAAGGTATCTCTGCGTATAATCGTATAAAATCCATACCGTGATGGTGACCACCAGATAGGTGAGGATGGTGAGAAATCCTCGCCCCTTGTAGTTGAGCCCTTGTGAGTCGCGGAACAGAAATGCGGCGACGATCAGGGCAAGAGCCGCGCACAGTCCCGCAAGGGTCGGCCATTCGGGAATACGGACAACCGGGGCCGTATGGGGAAATTTAGCTTCCCGTTTGGCGTTGTAAACCCCCCAGGCAGTACCGACTTCACCTTCGATATCCCTTTTCCACACCTGGTCAAAAGCTTCCATTATATAGTAGGTATAATCTTCTTTCTGGGCCACATCGAGGAATTGCCGCAAAAAGCCGGCCTGGTTTGCCAGTGATGCCTTGGCCGCTCCCCGGGTCGGGCCGCGGCTGGGCCAGCCGATCTCGGCGATGACAATGGGTTTGTCCGGAAACGCTTTTTTCAGCGCAGCCATCCTCTGCCGGGCAAAAGCGATTGCGTCCTCGACGCCGATTCCTTCCCAGTAAGGCAGGATGTGCACCGCCAGGAAATCGACGTGTGCTGCCAGTTCCGGGTTCTTGAGCCATATATGCCACGGTTCGGCGGTGCTGATCGGCGCGTTTATTACTCGTTGCATCCGGTCAAGATAGCGGATAAGCGTCTTCAGCTGGACGTCACGACGTAAAAGCGATTCGTTGCCGACAATAACGCGCACGATGTTGGGGATTGAGCCGCTGTATACAGTGCAAAGCTTTTTCAACTCCTGGTTGTTGCGTTCGAGGTCAGCGCCGATCCAGGCGCCGAGCGCCACGTTCAGGTGATGCTTGCTGGCGAGTTTTGGAATCTCGCCGAGCGAGCCTGAGACGGAATAGGTCCGCACGGAATGGACGCTGTCTTCTAACAGCGCCAAATCCTGATCTATCTCTTCTAGGGACGGGTAGTTGTCGAGGTCGGGGGTGTTGTGCATCCGCATCGGATTGAATGCGAATCCGTCTATATGGCGCGGCCAGGGTGGTAGCTGGTCCGGACGGTTAAAAAGGCCCCACATCAAAAAACTGAGTCCGCCGATGAGGAGCACGAGCAGTAAGGTAAGTCTATTCATCTATAAAAAAAATCCTCAACCGTTTTCGCTTAAACGTAAATATTGTAAGCGCACGGGGTCATTGTTCCGGCACATCGCCATCCCATACCCCGATTGTCCGGTCGGTTGCGGTGATGGTCGTAAACGGAATGAATGTCAAGGTCCGCGATAGAGTCGGCCCTGCTTGCTCTAAAACCGGACTGAACAGTTCTGCTGGCTGCAGAATCATATCCCCAAAAGAGGCAGCGATCCGGTTGAGAATTGCGGTGCTGCCGGCTATCAAGGTGACAGGCTGGGCTATTATATTCCATAGAATGGTAGGTGTTGGCAAGATGATAAATGCTATGCGAAATTTCTTTGGCCGACGAACAGGGATCGGTCGTCAGGTCGATAGAAACAAAAAAAATCTCTGTCAGACTGTTTCGGTCACTGACGATAGTTGGTTTTTCCCCTTCGCTTACCAGGATAAGTCGAATGTCTCAACCTTTACCGCCGGCTATCCTGATGACGGCACCAATATTTCTCGCCAGAAAAAGAAGGTTTTCAGCCGCTTCGTCAAAGGCCTTCGCCAGGCTTCCCGGTCCCGGAGAGATTGAAAAGATGGCGTCGATCGAACAGTCAAGGACTTTTTCCGCTCCCTGTCCAAGACTTCCCGCAAGAGCGATCACCGGAATTCCATGTTCGGCGGCGACCCGAGCTACACCAACAGGCGCTTTGCCGTAAATCGACTGCCCATCCATCCGTCCTTCCCCGGTAATCACCAGGTCGGCGTCGATCAGGGCTGTTTTGAGGTCGACGGCATCGATAATTATCTCTATGCCGGGACGAAGCCGGCCTCCTCCAAAAGCTGCCAGCGCCGCACCCATGCCCCCCGCTGCTCCACCGCCGGGGAGGGCCGCGATATCCTGGCCCAGGTTGTCCGCCACCCGACGGGCAAAGTGGGCCAGGTTCGTCTCCAGTAGTGACACCATGAGCGCGTCGCCACCTTTTTGCGGAGCAAATGTCTGCGAGGCTCCTTCGGGGCCGATCAGCGGGTTGTTCACGTCGCAGGCGACTTGGATATCGCACTCGCGCAGACGGGGGTCGAGTTCGCTGATATCGATTGTTTCGATCCTTGCCAGTTCTCCCCCGCCAAAGCCAATGGGGCGGCCGCTGTCATCGAGCAGCCCGACGCCAAGGGCCTGGAGCATGCCTGCACCTGCGTCGTTGGTGGCGCTTCCGCCAATGCCGATAATAAATCGGCGGATGCCCTTGTCAAGGGCATGGTTTATCAATTCACCGGTGCCGTAGCTGGTGGTGAGCAGGGGGTTGCGCAGTTCCTCCGGGACAAGAGCCAGGCCGCTTGCCGCCGCCATTTCTATAACGGCGGTAGTGCCGTCACCGGTGATGCCGTAGAAGGCCGCAACCGGATCGGCCAGCGGGCCGGTCACTTCAATCTCAACACGGCTGCCGCTAGTTGCGGCGATCATTGCATCAACCGTTCCTTCACCGCCGTCTGCGATGGGCAGCTGGACCAGCTCAGCGTCGGGATAAACCATGCGAAAGCCGGCACTGATCTGGTTGGCAACCTCAACGGCTGACAAACTTTCCTTGAACGAGTCTGGGGCGATAACGATTTTCATAACTCATGAAGATGGACAATAATGGTTCTCGTGATCATCCTGTTTAACACCTTGCACCTGACCGGCCATGACCGCAGCGGGGCAGAGACCTTGACGACATCGGCCGTCGGGCGACCAGAGAAGTTGAATAGCAAAAGAGTTGTGTCATGGCCAACTATAGCTAAAACAAAAAGTTAGGACAAGGTGGAAAATGTTTTTCAAACGTCCTCCTGAAAAGTCACCTTCAACGAAAGGGGCCGGCGCGGGGTGGCGGAGTCGCCGGATATTCAGGTACCGTTGTCTGTTTTTCGTATCACCACCGCGGTGCGAAGACGTTCAGAGCCAAAGACCGACATCTTGGAGAAATCATCCCTGGCAATGGGCATATGCTGACAGTCCAGCGGGTCCTGGCTCTTCACATCCGGGTCGGGGTCGTGAACATAGAGGCAGTAATCGTCGACCGCGGTGACAGTGACCCAGTGCGGAAGTTTTCGTCCGTCGAGCCGATATGTGCTGATGAGCACTATCACCATGTTGCCCTTATCGAGATACCCCTTGATATCGTCCTGGGTTATATCTCTGTAGCAAAGCGCTATGGAGGCGTTTTGTGCCCGGGCCATGAACTGCCTGTTTACCAGCCGCAGGACCTGTTTTTTTTTCTCGGAACGAACTCCCTCAATGAACAGCGGATTTTTGGTGTTGATGTAGACCTTGGCGGTAAAGCCCCTGTGGTGGGCGGCCAGCGCCAGGCCGACGGGATGGCACCCGCCATGGCCGGATGTCATGAAAATGGTGGTGGCCTCTCGCCAGATATCCAGTTCCAGTTCCTGGCTGGGGATGATATGGTCGCCTAGACTGGCCATGGCCATCATCAGCGACGACGGACCGCAGGTGAAGCTGGTGGTCTGCTGATACCAGGGAGTTTCGGGATGGACAAGTGACGTGTCCATCTGGCGAATTCGTTTCTGCATGCGCAGGGCATCGCTTTGATCCTGGTAGTAGTTTTCATATTCGCCAAAGGCGCGATACCCCAGCTGGTGGTAGAGAGCCTGGGCTGCATTGTTGTTTTCCGACACTTCGAGCCGCATAAAGAGCCGGCCTTCGGTTACTGCATCCTGTTCGAGGGTGGTCAACAGTTTTTTGGCGATCCCAAGCCTTCGTGCGTCAGGAGATATCGCCATGGAATAGAGCCTGGCGAGCCTGGTGCCCTTGTGCAGCACCACCAGTCCGTATCCGAAAAGTTTTTTCCCGTCGTCAGCAACCTTGAAAATACAATTGTCAGCCTTGAGCCAGTGTCTGAACTGTCTCATGCTTAATCTGTCGGTCATGAAACAGGCTTCTTCGATAGTGACAAGATGTTGCAGGTCGGACGCGACTGCGTTGCGAATTTCAATGTTTGCCATACATGTACCCGTTCAAACCGATCGCTCACCGCGAATCCGGTCTTCTATCCTGTTCAAAAATGTTGAGGCGATCCGCAGGTAGAGCTCTTCACCCAGGATCAAGTCCTCGATGCCGCTGTCGATGTTGGGGTTGTCGTTCACCTCTATCACCACCACATCCTTGCCCCTTTGCTTGAGGTCCACCCCGTACAATCCATCGCCGATAAGTTTTGCTGCGCGCAGGGCGGTCTGGATCACTTTTCTGGGGACCTTCTCCTCGGGAAAGGTTTCGACTTTGCCGTAAATGTCCTGTCCCTTCTTGTTCTTGCTTATTATCTGCCAATGTTTTCTGGCCATGTGATACTTGCATGCATAGAGCGGTTTGCCGTCGAGTACGCCGATGCGCCAGTCAAAGTCGGTGGGAACAAATTCCTGGGCGATGACAAGATCCGATTTTTTCAGCATTCGCCGAGCCTCTTCGATCAGCCGGGTCCTCTCCCTGACCATGATCACCCCCTGCGAGAAAGAGGAGTCCGGCTGTTTCAGGATGCAGGGCAGATTGAACATGGCAAGGGCCTGGTCGATATTTTTGTTATGCAGGATCAGGGTCCTGGGGGTAGGGATCCGGTTGCGCGACAGCAACTCGGCCAGGTATACCTTGTTGGAACAGCGCATGATGGAAACCGGATCGTCCAGGACCACGAGGCCTTCGGCAGTGGCCTTGCGCGAGATGCGGTAGGTGTGATGGTTGACATTGGTTGTTTCCCGGATAAAGAGCGCGTCAAATGCGCTGAGCCGGTTCGAGTCTTCCCTGCTGATCGTCTCCACTCCGAACCCGAGGCTTTCGGCGGCTCTGGTAAACATTCTCAACGCCTTCGCATCCGACGGAGGGCGGGTTTCGTTTGGGTTGCGGAGCAGGGCAAGGTCCCATTTCGGCACCGTCCGCCTGGATATGGTGAGCTTTCTGCCGCCAAAAAAATCCTGGGCGATATTTTCTACAAAAATGCGGTCCTCCACCGGAATATCCTGAACCGAGAGGGGGGTGACGTTCTGCAGTTGCCACGACCCGGTTCTGCTGAAGTCGGCACGGAGAAACGGGGTGGGAAAAGCCTTGAAAAGGGCGGATCCCAGGGAAGTGTATTTTTTCTCCCTGGTTTTGCCGAAATAGATATGTATCGATAATTTCGTTTCGGTGTCCGGCCCCAAACATTTTGCCATACGATTTTCGAATTCGTCGGAGACCAGCCTGATGATCCCCACCGATTTCATATCCAGGATTGTGGTGGTCCCGGGAATCGACTTGTGTCCCCTGGCCTCTGCGAGCAGGGAGACGTAGTACCCTATACTCTGGTATCTGTAGGATTTACAGATATTGAAAACTTTCACCCCTTTCAGCGTGGCAAAAGAGCTGTCGGTCAGATAGGTCCTGGCGGCGACGGGGTTGATCCCCTCAAGATTGAGAGGACAGTTTTCGGGATTTTCAAGAACCACAAGAACGGACACAGGTCACCTCCAAGGATCTTCGATAACAGATAAACAACGCTGTTGTGATAAATGATAAAAAAACGGTAGAAGACCGCAGGCGACGGTCCCATCCGGTCATGGTCGGGAAAACATATTCCTTTAGGGAGCGATGTTGCAAGTTCTAAATGGAGTAGCGGCAGGGGACAATACATTTTTCGTTGAAATTTTGCGATCTGGCCACCAATATCTTTTCCGAATCGGTTCTGCTCCTGCGCCACAGTGGCCGGAGGTACTGTCCGCAAGTGTGATGGAGACGACATGGGGTGGCCTTTATCACCTGGAAAACGGCGACAAGTTGATTGGCCGCAGCACCCCACTGTAGTATAGTTGTCTCAGCGTACTGCCGCAGAACAAGGCGACGCCCTGTGGAGACCGGACGGCCGCCTGCTGAAGCGCTGGCGACCCCGTTGTCTCAGCCGGAGTCGGCTTGAGTTGATCCTGTCTGCTGTTCAGCCATGGGTAATGGCCTGCTGCACAAGCGGCGATTCTGATAAAGCACGGTTTGACCTGACGGTCAAGAGCGTCACTGCTGACAGGAATACTCAATAATGGTGCAAAAACAATCTTTTTCAGTTTCACAACCTGACCCGTCCGGTAGCTGTACTTCCTGTACGCAGTTCTCCCGGCGGCTTCTTCTTTGCGAAGATATGCTCTATTATGCTCCTATCGGTGTTGTCCGGTCGACGGTTGACGGCAGGTTGATCTACGCCAATCCGGTAATGGCTAATATGTTCGGGTACTCGTCAGTTGAATAGTGCCTGGCTGCCATCAAGGACCTTGCCAGGGATCTGTATGTCGATTCCGAACGGCGCATGATGCTGGTGGATCGGGTTCTTGCGCAGGGCGAGCTGACCAACTTTGAGAGCAGGCTGCGTCGCAGGGACGGCACAGTCATAATCGGCAACTTAAATGTCAGGCTCGCCCGTGATGATCGCGGGGAAATCAGCCCTCTTGAAGGATTTTTCGAGAATATTACCGCCCAGAAAGAGGTTGAGCAAGAGCTGCGCTCAAGTGAGGAGTGGTACCGGTCGGTATTCGAAAACACCGGGGCTGGCACCATTATAATTGAAGAAGATACCACCATCTCGCTGGCAAACACCGGTTTTGCAACACTTGCCGGATATTCCAAGGAGGAAATCCAGAGCAGAATGAAGTGGACCGATATGGTGGCCACGCCCGAAGAACGGTTCAGGATGGAACAGTATCATTATCGGCGCAGAAGGGACGGCGCCGCTGTTCCGATCAACTACGAGTCCACACTCAAGGACCGTGACGGAGCGAATAAGCGTGTTTTCCTGAGGGTGGATCTCCTCGCTGGAACTTGAGGACATAATCAGCCAGCATCCGGCGGTAAGCGAGGTGGCGGTCATTGGTGTCCCCGATTAAAAGTGGGGGGAGCGTCCTGTGGCGTTTGTCATCGTCAAGGATGACCTGAAGGGATCTGTTGCCGAGGGCGAGATCAGGGATTTCATAGGACAGTTCGTCAACAACGGTACAATCCCCAAATATGGAGTTCCCGAGCGGATCATGCTGGTGGATGCGATCTCCAAGACCAGTGTCGGTAAAATAAACAAGAGGGTGCTGCGCAAACTGCCACCGATAATGTTTAAAACCCCGTCGACCATACCCGCTTCCTTGCTTTTCTCCGCCAGTAAGAGAGTGGAGCGGGATTTCCTCCTCTGCTCTCTGTCCATTGGTTGTTGCTCCATAATTTGTTTTCCATTTGTTACCCTTTTTCTTGCTCCATGTTGAGAATTGTTCGGCGCCGTTGCCCTGAACCGGTCCTGTGTCCGTTTAGAGCCCTGGAGGACATCTGCAGAGCGAAAGGGGGCTGTTCCGGTTCCGGTAACAGATACGCGGTGTTGCGAAAAAAAACTAAAGTAGCCACGGCCAGCTGTTGATAATCGAAAAACAGATTACTGAAAAATTCGATTAATGTGAAAACAATGTATTTTGAAAATAAAAAGCAAGCAGAACTGCTGAAGACAGCGGTCCTTAACCAGCAAGGACAAAAAATAACCGCAGATGAGTCTGACTTTATCTAAATGAAATAGTTTGGGATAAGCGCCAGTCTGTGGCTGCAACATATTACGCTCAAATACATAAAGGTCAGCGTTATTGTGGAATAACCCATTGAGTGGTAACCGTTTAGCGGAACATTGATGGTTACGTGTTATTGCTCGTTATTTTTAGTTCCTTTAAGAGATGTGGTGCAAAAAACAGTCAGGAAAAATGGCGGGTTGGACGTCGCTATGCGCGTTCAGTTCTCTCGCTGTTTCATGAAAATGAGTTGCACGACCGTAACCGATCGGGCAAAAGGCTCTATTGCCGCGCCGGCGTTTACAGCCAGAACTCGGGGTATCTCCGGTTTTTAGGGATATTGTTTATTATCAGGGCGATAATGAGCATTATGACAGCTCCAAGAGCCACGGGTACAATGACATAGAGATACCCGAGGTTGTGGACTTCATCGCTGCCGATCACTGCAATCAGAGCGGTTGCGCCGCCCGGGGGATGGAGAGTCTTGGAAAAGTGCATCAGGGCGATGGCGGTAGAGACGGCAACCGATGCCGCAATCCATGGCTGCTGTCCGAGCAGCTGGTAAGCCGTTACTCCGACTATCGCCGACAGGACATGGCCGCCGACCAGGTTTCTCGGTTGCGCCAGGGGACTGCGGATGGCGCCGTAGATAAGTACCGCAGAGGCGCCGAACGAACCGATAAGCATCATCAGGTCGTTGTGGCCAAACATCTTGTAGTGGGCAAACGAAACCGCGCCAATGCCAATAAAGCTGCCGATCCACGACCAGAGGATTTCGGCGGGACCGACTGCTGGTGGACTCTGGCTGCTGCCTTTGAGTTTTTGCAAAAATTCCATAATTACAGCCCTTGTGAAAAAATATGAAATCCGTGTGTCAGATCGGTACGGGTGACGATCCCGACAACCGTGCCGTCGCGGTCGACAATAGGTATCCGGTTGATCTTTTGCCTGGTGAAAATGGCAGAGATTTCCCCGATGGTCATCTGTTTGTCTCCGGTAATGGCCGGCTGGGTCATTATATCCCGGACAGTCCTGCCATGCAGTCGGGCAACCAGACAGCTCTTGTCATGTAAACAGTGGGTGGCGATCTGCATAAAGGAAGGGGAAGCGCCCAACCCCATCTCGATGAGGAAGTTTTTTTCCGATATGACGCCGACCACTTTTTTTTCGCTGTCGACAACAGGAGCGCCGGTGATTTGATTTGAGGCAAGCATTCGGGCGGCTTCGGCAAGTTGTGTGGTCTGTTCGATCGAGAGTACCGGACTGGTCATGAGACCGGACGCGGTCACCGAATCGAGCATCCGCTGGACGGCCAGTGTATGGGCAACATGGTAGATTTCTCGGAAGTCGCCGGGGGTAATATCGATATATCCAGGAATGGCTTTCATGGCCTTGATGATATCCCCCTCGGAGATATCGGCAGCGATGACTGGAAGCTGTTTGTTTTCGGACATTTTTTTCTCCGGTGTAGGTATCAAGCGGATCTTTTCCCGGTACGTTTGTTTTCGGGAATTAATTGTTTTTTACGGATAAGAGGTCAGCCTGCTGTCTGGAGGTGAACATGAATTCGTTTCCTAGTAATTGACTTATATCAATTTTTCGTATGATTTTAGCATGATGGTTGCTGGCAACTCGGAGTATACCCTGGAATCAGTCACGGGTGTCAACCCTGTCGGGTGGTTGAGTACCGTCCCGGAGCCTTTGCGCCGGCAATAGGTTTTTTCTGACATGGACAGATTTTTATTGATGAGACCTCCGGGAGAGCGGCTGAAAAAGGAGGTGTAAAAAAAAGAGAATATGCCTAAATTTTGTACAACAACAGGTGCGATCGGGAGGGCTTATGTCAAAAAATTAGGCACTGGTCTTTCGGGGGATATGACGAAGGTGAAATACTTTCTGCTGATCCTCTCTGGTAAATATCTGGAATTATGTCGTTATTGTTGTTGATTTGCGCGGGGTGTTGATGCAATATTCAGGGTAGCGGTCGGTTGTTAGAGCTCTGGTGCTGGTATGGATCCTGCAGTAATATCTGTTGATCGGTCACCGGTAAAGAAAATCAGCAGCACGTGGTGCTGGTATGGCAGCGCCGGATGTAGGGTGCCGAACCGTGCGGTCGGCAATAATTCGTTTGGCTAAAGGGGTATGAGGATGGGGGACAGATGGGCGTTGGCGAAACCGACAAGATAAATATTCTGGCCGCAAGGCGGCTTCCTTTCAGGCTTTCAAAAACTGCGCTGGGGCTTATTCTGGCAACCATTTTCATGGGAATTGTGCTGACATTTTCGACAATCCAGAATATCAACCGGGCGCAAAATATGATGGAACGTTTTCTCCGGCAGAAAGGGGAGACGATTGTCCGGGTAATTGAAGCGGCGATGCGCACTTCCGCCATGCATCACATGGCAGGAAGCGGCACTCTGGATACACTGCTCGCGGAAAGCAGTCGGGGAACCGGGGTTGCCTATATTCTTGTTGCCGACCTCTATGGCGATATAGCCGCCAGAACGGATGACGCTCCTGATTTGTCGGGGCTTGAGGCGGTCCGGTCGGCAGCCGGGCTCGAGGAAAAAGAAACCTTCTGGCTTGACCGGGAAGAAGGAGTGTACACCATAGCAAGGCCCGTGGTGCTCTATTCCTCCCGTTCGATGATGGGCATGATGGGAGGGATAAGGGGGCAGCACCGGGGCAAGCACGATGCCGACTGGAGCCCTCAGGAAACAGCCACTATTTACATAGGCCTCTATACCGAACCTTTTGACAATGCCCGGAAGCAGGACGTACAGCATGCACTGTTCATGGGAGCGATTCTCTTTCTTCTGGGCAGCGCCGGTCTCTATTTTCTTTTTCTGTACCAGGGGATGAGCGTTGCCCGGTCGACACTTGCCAACATGAAACTCTATACCGATAACGTCATAGAGTCGATTCCGGTAGGGCTGGTGACCTTGAATGCTGAAGATCGCCTGGTGTCCTGCAACAGACAGGCGGAAAAGATTATCGGCTGCAGCCAGAAGGTGATGCAGGAAAAACATGTTGCCGAGGTGTTTGGCGGCTGCATGGACGACACTGCGGCAATCCGCCGTGCAGAGCTCGATCTTTCATTGGATTGTACTTTTGGCGATGGCCGGAGTGTCCCGGTAAAAGTGGGTGGATCTGCACTGGTAAATGATCTGGGAGAGGTGATAGGTACGGTTCTGGTGGTACGCGATATGAGCAACATCCGTGAAATGGAGCAGCAGTTGGAACGGTCCAGGCGGATGGCGGCACTTGGTAAAATGGCAGCCGGCATCGCCCACGAAATACGCAATCCGCTCAGCACCCTCAAGGGGTTTGCGCATTATCTGGGTAATCAACCGGAGATCACCAGTGAAAGCAAAAAATACATAAACCTGATGAAAAGTGAGGTGGATCGGCTCAACAGAAACGTTTCCGGGTTGCTGCAGTTTGCCAGGCCCCGGGAACCCAATTTTGTCGAGTTGAGCCTTGGTGAACTGATCAATAAAACCGTTGCTCTCATGGAAAACGATTTTGCCGAACATGCTCTTGAGTTTTCCTGGCGGTGTGATCAGGGCGAGACCATCAGCGCCGATCCCGATTTGCTGCTTCAGGTGCTGCTCAACTTGCTCAAGAACAGTGTCGGGGCAACAGCCCCAGGCGGAAAAGTAATCCTTGACGCGGCGGCTGACGGTCAAGATGTCAGGATCAGCGTGACCGATACGGGATGCGGCATCAAAGTGGAGGACCGCGAGCGAATGTTCGATCCTTTTTTCACCACCAAACAGGACGGCACCGGGCTCGGACTTGCGGTGAGCCACCAGATTGTCGAGCAGCATCGGGGCAGTGTCGAGGTGGAGACAGCAGTGGGGCAGGGTACCATGATCACGATAATCCTGCCCAGGCGCAGGAGGGGAGAATGATGGGGACGATAACAGAAAAAACTTTGATACTGCTGGTCGACGATGATGATGCCCACCGGATGATGCTCCGGGCAAATCTTGAAGACAGTGGCTACGCGATTGCTGAATTGTCCGACGGGGATGAGGTTTTGCCATATCTCGTGGGAAATGACAACAGTCCGGACCTGATTGTGCTCGACATGAAAATGGCCAGGCAGGACGGGCTGACCACTCTCTCCGTGTTGCTGCAGGCGGGGTGGGACATCCCGGTTATCGTCCTGACCGCCTTTTCGTCTGTTGAAAGCGCGGTCGCGGCAATGAAAAAAGGTGCTTTTGACTACATAACCAAACCCGTCGACATAGAAGAGTTGAAGATTCTGGTTGATCGGGCACTCAGTTTCCGTTTGCTGGCCAAAGAGAACGAATCGCTGAAAAACAGGCTGGACGAACAGTTTTCGTTTGGCAGCATAATCGGTAAAAGCATTGCCATGCAGAAGATGTTCACAACCCTGTCAATGGTGGCTCCAACCGATGCGACGGTGCTGATTACCGGGGAGTCGGGAACAGGGAAGGAACTTGTTGCCAACGCCCTGCACCAGAACAGTCTGCGTAAAGATAAACCATTTATCAAGCTCAATTGTGCAGCCCTTAATGAGAATCTGCTCGAAAGCGAGCTGTTCGGTCACGAACAGGGCGCCTTTACCGGAGCTGCCACCAGACGCGAGGGCCGGTTCGAACTGGCTGATGGCGGAACCCTGTTTCTCGATGAGATCGGGGATATGAGTCTGCAGACCCAGGCAAAGATCCTGCGGGTGCTGCAGGAAAAAGAGTTTGAGAGGCTTGGGGGAACCGAGACGGTCGCAGTCGACGTGCGGCTGCTGGCGGCGACCCACAAGGATCTCAGCAAGATGATAGGTGAAAACACCTTCCGTCAGGATCTTTACTTTCGTTTGTCGGTGGTTCCGGTAAAGCTTCCGGCCCTGCGGGAGCGAAACACCGACATTCCCGACCTGGCAAGCCATTTCCTGAAAAAGTTTTCTGAGAAAAACAGAAAGGACATCAAGGGGTTTCATCCGGAAGTGCTGAATCTGCTGATGCAGTATAGTTGGCCGGGAAACATCCGGGAACTTGAAAACACTATTGAGCGGGCGGTGATCCTGTGTATGGGCGAACAGATCTCGGCCCACGACCTGCCTACGCATCTTCTCTCTGAAGAGGTTCAGGAGATAAAACATTCCAAGCAAACAGAGGGGTTCACCCTGCGCGATATGGAGCGTGAGGTGATCCGTTCCACCCTTGAAAAAACCGGCAACAATAAAAGCCGCACGGCCAAGCTGCTTGGAGTGGCAAGACAGACACTGTTGAACAAGATTAAGGAGTATGGACTTTGACTGGAAAAAATAGTCATCCTGGAGGTCTTCACCTTCGCCGCCGTCACCTGTCTCGGGGTGTGAAAAAAATGAACAATCGGCGGACGTGAAAGCCGGCAGCCCTGTCCAGAAATTGGATATGTCTGCGGTAGGCGCGTGGCGGACAGTAGCGTTTTGATTTATAAAATGTCGATATGTCAATGGCTTGAGGTGTATTAAAATATTATTTTTAAAATGGCATGTCCTTTGCTTCTTAAAAGGTAGCTTGAGTGTATGAGTTTGATCGAAACGACCGGAGAAGGATGGGTCGGGCTCATTTCGAAATGAAAATATAGTAAAGCAAAGGAGAAAAACATGAAAAAAATTATTGCAGCAACTATCCTGATCGTCGGTTTGGCAGCAGGCGCAGCTTCGGCTCACAATAACGGCTGGTTTGGTATGTACGGGCATAACAACGGTCATATGATGGGCGGCGACCGCTATGGCATGCACAATTATCACCACGGTTGTTCCGGTGCTACCTGGTCCGGGGGGCACCAGTGGAGTAATGGTGTCAACCAGAAATTTATGGAGGATACGGTTGCTCTGCGAAAAGCTCTCAACGATAAGCGTTTTGAGTATGGGGAGGCCCTGAGAGACCCGGATATATCAAGAGATAATCTTGCCCGGCTGGAACAGGATATTTTCGATCTTGAGTCGCAGATCCGCGGGGAAATGCAATAAAGGAGTGTCCAGTTCAGAAAGAGCATAATAACAATAGATAATAAACCTTGCCGGCCGGATGTATGCCATTTGTTCCCCCCCTATTTTTTATTTTTGGTGTTACTTCCTGCGGTCGGCAACTTTTAAAATCCCGGTACTAAAAGTGCCGGGATTTTTTTGGTGTTAATTAAAGCTGTTGCAGGGGAGGCACTGTAGTGGTGGATGGGACTGTTTTGCCAAGGTCCGGGCTCTTGTGCGTTTTTGCATGGCGAAGCTGAATATGCTATTACATAAGCTGGGATGAATCGGTCGCCCCTGGGGAAAAGGCAAAATAGCGGGGTGGTTTTTGTCCGCATTGTCCGTCAGGCAGCAGCGGCTGGATCTTTTAGGTAAAAGACAGGATCAGGGAGGGAGGATGAAAAACAGGTTGTTGTGGATATGTGCGGGGGTGCTGGTGCTGACAATTGTCTGCTTCCAGGCGGTCGCCCATGAATGGATGGCTCCCCGAAAGGCGGCAGAGCTGACCAGCCCTCTTGCGGTTGATGATGTGGTTGTCGCCGCTGGGAAAAAAGTGTACCAGGAGAATTGCGGATTCTGCCATGGTGGTGCGCTTGAGGGAAAGTCGGCGGACCAGGCTGGATTGGCGAAGGGACCGCCGAACCTTATAAAAAGCTTTAAAGCTCACGGAGAAGGCGATTTCTTCTGGAAGATCAAGGAGGGAAGAGGAGATATGCCTTCGTTTAAAGAAGAGTTGTCGCCGGATCAGATCTGGTCCGTTATCGGTTACATCAGCTCCGAGTCCGATTAGCCTGTGGGGTGTCGGGAGCATGCGGGGAGACTGCAGCCGGTGATGGTTGCGCTCAGGCGACCAGTTGGCTCCAAATGGCCTCGTTCGCCTCTTTATTGCACTTCATGAAATCGTATTTATCTTTTGAGCCAGGATGAGTCTGCTAATCCTACCATTTCATGGCAAAGAAACCCCACCTCGAAACCAACACCAAACAGGGAGGTCAGTTATGCGTGAATCATCGAGCCTTCATCAGAAAGTTCAGGAAATGTGCGACTGTTATGCAACCAATGACCCTCTCAAGGAGATGTCCAGACTGCAGCACCAGCCAGACGTCGACGAAGCGGCTATCAAGTGGATAGCGCTGGCTATTCTGCATGGGCTCAATAACAACGCCGAAGAGATATCTCTTGAAAAAACAAAGTCAGGTTCGGTCAGGGTAGTTGCCGAATACAGGAAAACAGAGTTGCCGCCGCCCGATAATGATATTGGCGACAGGATCGTAGCCGTTCTTCGGGATATCATCCATGTCGACAGTTCCCAGGGGGAGTCGACTTTAGCTTTTGGCTTTCGTAATAATAGTATGGAGTTACGCCTGAAAACCCGCGAGGAAGCAGGAGGCCGGAAAATAACCATCGGCTTCCCCTGAAAGGTGAGTGGCAGGTGGCAAAAAAATTACGCCTGACCGGTTTTTGCCGGTTGGAAGTGTCTGTTTAGATGGGGCGCATGCATCAGCCGGTCGCCTTTTTCTGCCCTCATATCTGTCAAAGCGGCGCCCCGTCAAACATGGGCGAGGCGCCGGGATGACAGCTGTTATTGCAAGCAGCTCAGGCCTTCATGGGTGATAAGCGATCTCTCACCTTCCATATCACTTACCACAACCCCCATTTCATGCATGAGTTTGAGCAGTTGGCACGTGTCCGTCTTACTCATATCCAATTTGTCGGCGATATAATCCGAGGCTACCAGCTCCGGGTTCGGAGTATTGAGATTGTCGGCCAGGATTCTCAGTACTTGTTGTTTTTTCTCTAATCTGCACATGATATTTCGTTTGTTAGAGGATGTGTATTGTTTTCACCCTGTTGCGCGGATCGTTTCTCAGCAGCGACAGGGTGTGTTTGTCGTTTCAGACCTTTTTTATGCTTGAAGCGCTTTACTCAGGGCACCGGTAAAATCTCTTTTCAATACCTTTGCCCGGTAGTTGTCCCAATCATCACCAAACTGATAGAACGCAATGGCGGCGAGCTTCTTGGCAACGATGGCGTTGCGATAGGGCTGCAGCTCCTCGGTGTTGAATGTTGTCATGATCTTGTCCCGTCCAAGTTTTTCAATGAGTCCTGACGGGATATAGCGGAGCAGCACCTGCCAGACCATTTCTTCGTTTTGCAGGATCTCTTCGAGTTTTTCCGCAACCTCGTTCTGCAGGGCGAAGATCTGCTCACTGGTGATAGCGGAGAGATCAAACAGCGGCATGCCCGGATTCTTTTCGTGAATGCGCAGCAGCAACCCTGTTTCAAGCTGGGAATAGTGGGCCACAAGTTCCATGATGTCTTTTGTCAGGCCGCACCTGGTTGCCGTGTCGTTGAGCAGCTCTTTCTCATAGTCTTCCTGGAACAGGAAGGCGGTGAGCACTTCGGCAATTGAACTGGAGAAAACGCCACCTTTGTTCGCCGTCGAATCCTTGATGTGCTTTATCGCGGTGGTGGTGGCTATAAAACGCCTTGCCGTATCGTCAAAGAATACGTTCGCACCTTCTACGATAAATTTCAGTTCCTTGAAGTTGGCGATAAAGGCTTTGACGTTGCTTTGGTTGACGGTATCCTTGAAACCGCCGCAGGGGATGAACGCCTTTATGTTCGCCTGCTTGATATACTTTCGACTTTCAGGGCTGACGAGAAAGTTCCGGTGAAACAGCGTTCCGTCCTCGACGACGGTGCCGTCGGGCATCGAGATGTCCCGTGCTCCGATTGGTACCATGAACCCTTTATCGCTCAATTTTTCCCTGGGAAAAGCCAGGGAATTCTTGCGCGGCGAGGAATTTCTCATAAACGCGATCTTGGCGAGTTCTTCCTTGTCCAGTCCTTCAGGGTCGAAAAGTATAGATCCACCGTCGATGATCAGGCAGATTTTCCCTTTATAGCACTGAATCTGGTTGCCGCCGAGGTCTCCGTCAGGGCCGCCGGACATCATCAGGTTCAGGTCCTGTTCCTTGGCCTTGTAATAGGAGATGAGGGTCCTGAAACTGCTCATGACGGAGGTGGTGGTCATGCCGCTTGTGGCTATTTTATCTCCGATCAGCCGGTAGATTTCGTTCATATCGTTAGTCAGAGCCACCGATTTGCCGTCAAGTTCGAGTTCGACACCTTTGCTCTTGCGGTCATACAGTCCGAACAGCTCTCCCGACTCAAGCATTCCGTAGGTGTCGTGGGGGATGCCGAAACTCTTTCCGGTGGTCATGGTGCGCCAGTGTTCATATCCTCTCTCCCTGGCTCTGAGGGCCACCGCGTCCATTAGCGGCGCAGTGCCTTCGTCGGGTCCGAAGAAGATCAGCTCCGGTTTGCCGTAGTAGTCGATGATGGAGTCCTCAAGGAGCATCAGGTCCATAATGCCCTCGGTGTAGTCGAGCAGTGATTCCATCGAGTAGCAGGCGTATTGCGGATGGGGAATGATGACCCCTTTGGAACCGCTTTCGCAAATATCCTTATGCTTGAGACGTTGGGCCTTGGGGCCGAGCGCGTAGTTGAGCAGGACGGCGTTGTCGAGCTGTTCCTCGTGGTTGGACCGGGAAACTCGCAACAGCCGTAAGCCTCCTCTTGAAATATCGTCGGCCCGTAGGTGGGTCCCGCAGCCGTAGTGGCCGTTAACGTAGAAAATGCCGAAAACTTCCTGGTCAAATACCAGGGGATCGAGAACTGTGCTGTCGAACCGGAAGGAGAACGACCGCTTGTCTTTTTTGTAGAAGTTGGTCTTCAGGGTTGAGGTGACGATCTTGAACATAAAGGAGAAGATGTCGTACCCCAGCTTGCAGTCTATGAATCGTGACGAGATCTTTTTGTCGAATTCGACCCGTTTCCTGGCGATTTCATTGTCGTCGATCCGGAGCATGGAGTCGGGGTGAAATCTTTTTTCAAAGAGATCGTACAGGAACTTGAGCAGATCGGCATTGCTGCCAGCGAGTTCGTGAATCAGGGGTTCTTTGTAGATTGATTTGTTTGAGCTTTGCAGGCGTTTTGCAAATGCGTCCCTGTGGTCTTTGTTTGAAAGACTCTCCAGGATTTCCCTGTCGGTCGCGTTCTCGCTCTCTTTATAGATAAAGAGATGAGTGAAATCGATGGCGTTGCCGGCAAACAACATCTCATGGAACGTGAGTTTGTCCTGGAGGTAGAGGTCTACCGTGTCGTTGACGGCAAAAGCCAAAAACGCCTTGAGATCGGTGACAAGAGATTCTTCCTGGCTTCTGGTCAACTCTCCCTGGATATAGAGGGTGCAAACCGATGAAGGAGCGGTGGACTGTGCCAAGTACGGTTCCCAGTAGGCCCTGACCAGGGTGAGACCGTGATCGCCGAGCATTTTGCGCAGCAGGGGAAGCTGCGGTGCCTCGAAGTCACTGTTGAACATCAGTCGGGTTTCTCCAGTCTCCGGAAGGTTGAACACTTCTATGAGCGGGCTGACCGAGCTCTCGCATTTGGCCAGAAATTTTTCATAGCGCTTTCTTGTCGGCTCAGGAATCTCGTCGTAGTCTCCGGTCAGGTGAAACAAGAATTTCGATTGGGTGAATTTGTCCCTGTCGAAGTCGGCGACGGTCTCCGGACGGATCAGGTAGGTGTAGTAGTTGGACCTGGGGCTGTAATAATACTCCCGGCGATGCCCGGAAATCCGTTCGCCAATGACCACCTCCATGTCGTCCCGGGTCTCCCTGGTGGCAATACGTACCGTTTCCTGTCGGGCTTCATCGCCCTGGGTGAGGTCGAAATCGATATGAGCGACCCGGTCGTATAGAACGACTTTTCCATCTACCAGCTGTATGCTCGTGGCGATAGACTGCAGAAGATTTATAAGAGAATCTTTCTGGATATGTTGAAAGAAGTATGAAGGCAGTCCAAGGTCTTCTAGGAGAATCCCTGCCGCCATGTTAATACAGTTTGCGGTGACAAGTCCTTTTGAGGACAGATCTATGACTGCTTCGTAAAGCAACCTGGAATCGAGTCCGTCGCTTTGTGCCTTGTTGATGATATCTGCTCCTTGAAGCAGAACTGTCGAGTTACCTGCAGCCTTTTCCATGATGTGCTCCTTCGAAACGGTTAACTGCCAGACGATGTTAAATGTATTAAGTAAATAGTTTTAGATAACAAGTAGCTGCCAGCAAGCAGCGGGCGTGCCCCGGGGATTTGGGCGATCGTCCGCAACACTTGCGCAAAAGCTGTACAATCTGAATCCATCACATCACAATCAACCATTTGGCCAACTTTGCTGCGGGGCGCCAGGCAGTTGGCGTCCGCGATGACTGGTTTGCCAAATATGTTCTGCGTACCAACCTGTCACGGGAATTTTCGGTACGATTCGGGAACCGAACCGGCAAAAACTGCGTTGAGTTATCGGTAACATGGTTGCAAGCCGAGACAGAGTGGATATCGCAAAATGGATGCCAGAGAGAGATATTTTTAAAAAGATCGTTTTAAAATAGAGTGTTATGCTGTTGGATGGGTATGGTAGAAGATGTTGTTGTGATTCGATAGCGCATCGAAGAGCGCGCTAATATGTTGTAAATACAGTAAAAAAAACCAATGATACAAATATGTATCAATGATTGAGTGAAGCCCGTAGCGCGGAAAAGTATTGTTTTTAGTTTGTGTAATCGCTCTTAAATGTTGTATCTACGGGGGGATGCGACATGTTGTCGTTTTGGCATGCGGTGGTGAGATGGCATCGTGTCGTGAAGCTTCTTACGATAGTGGTTGATACATTTTGTAATCAAAAGCGTGGTTCAAGACGGTGGCGCTGCCTCTTTGCACCTCGGAACAGGATAGAATTCAAGCAGGCAATTATCGTTGCGAATATGTGTAAAACAAATAAAAATAAATCACAAATATGTAAATTTATGAAAAGCATCAAAAAAAATGATTTTTTTTTGCAGCGAAAAAACAGCAATATAAACATGTAAATAAAACAATATTTATTGAACGGACAGTTAATAATTAGAATTTAGCTTCTTGACAGGAAAAAATGGAAAGTGTAGCATCAACCATAATCACATCACAGACAAGCGGGGAAATAAATTAATCAGTTATGGCAGGCCGAAAGAACAGAAACGCGGAGTTGAGAATACCTGAGATACTTGAGGCGTACTATCGCGTTCTCATAGACGAAGGGCTTGAGGGGACGTCTATAAGCAAGATAGCCAAGAGTATCGATATTCATCCCAGTCTTATTCTTCATTATTTCCAGAATAAAGACAACCTGCGGGCGGCCCTTATCGAGCTGATAGTCAGTAAATTCAAATCTCGTCATCTGATTAATTTTGATCATATCGAAGATGATCAGGAGCGATTCGATGCGCTCATGGATATGATCTTCAGTTACGAATGGTCGCGAACGGTAGATCCGGGGGTTCATTTTGGTTTCTATTACCAGAGCTTCAGGGATGAGCATGTCCACAAACTGTTTACGGACATGTTTGTATGGTTCAGGGATTTTCTTCATGACCAGTTCGTTGATTTCAACAGGAAGGGTGTCATTCAGGTGAGTGACGAAGTAAAAGCCGCGGATTTTGTCTTGACCATGATGGAGGGACTGGAGTTTCATGCCCATTTTCTCGCGGGGGACAATCCGTTTGAGGATTTTGCGCAAAGCTGCAAAAAAACGGCATATACCATTCTGAAGAATCGAGGGGTTTAGAGTCTGGAACTGTAGTCTGAATCTATAATCCAGATAGTGTTCAGGTTACTATTAACTGAACATTCAATTAATGTAGTGGCAGTCACCGAGGATGCAACGATAAGGCTGGGTAATAAAATAAACTGAATAGTCAGTTAATATTGTTGACCGCCGACGGAGATCACCTTGTGGGGTTGAGGATACTGCCTGAGAGTGGCACCTGGAGCAAAACAGCATCCGGGGACCTGAATATTAGTAAAAGGAGACGTGTAAGATGAATAAGCCTGTGGAAAACAAAAACTTTTCTGAAACCGCACCGTGTACACGAAATATTGACGAAGCGTTGCGTGAAGCCAGCAAAATGGTCAATCTCATCAAGACTCCAGAAGCTGATGTCAGCGATTCCGAACGCCAGTGGGTCGCCGAGTCGACATACCAGAATTTTGCAAATCATATAAACAAAGGTTTTCTGGAGTACAGGAAATCGGTGACCGAGACCAGTGATTTCGCCCTTACCGACTGGCAGGGCGAAGGGTCGATCCTGCGCGATGTCCTGGGTCGCGAATATATCGATATGCTCGGTGGGTTCGGGCTTTACTCCCCGGGGATTAGGCACCCTAAGATCGTTGCAGCGGCAAAAGCGCAGCTTGATCGCAGCCCGCAGTACAGCCAGGAAATGCTTGATCCCCTGCGCGCACACCTGGCAAAGGTTATCGCCAAGCTGACTCCGGGGGATATCCAGTACGGTTTTTTTGCCAACAGTGGTACCGAGGCTGTCGATGGAGCCATGAAACTGGCCAAGCTTTATACCGGAAAAAGCGGATTTATCTCAACCCTCAAGGGGTTCCATGGAAAATCTCTCGGCGCGCTGTCTCTGCTGGGCAAGGCGGTCTACCGCCAGCCTCTTTTACCGCTGCTCAATAATGTCCACCAGGTTCCCTACGGAGATGCGGACGCAATTGAAGAGGCTCTGCGTTGCGCCAAGGAAGTAGGCAATGATATCGCCGGAGTGGTGGTTGAACCAATCCAGGGAGAAGCAGGCGCCATTGAGCCGCCCGACGACTACTGGCCTAGGTTGCGGGAGATCTGCGACAAGTACGAAGTGTTGCTGATCGCCGACGAAGTTCAGACAGGTTTTGGCCGTACCGGGAAAATCTTTGGTGTCGACCACTGGAATGTTACGCCGGACATCATGTGTTTTGGCAAGGCGCTCGGCGGCGGGGTCATAGCCATGTCCGGTTTCTTTTCCACGGCAAAAATTTGGAAATGCATGGAACCGAATCCTTTTATGCATACCACCACCACAGGTGGAAATCCGGTGGCATGCGCCGCCGCCCTGGCAGCGGTCACTGTCCTGGTAGAGGAAGATCTGGCCGGACAGGCGGCAGAAAAAGGTGAATATATCAAGAAGAAGGTAAATGAACTGCAGCAGCGCTATCCTCAGATTCTCAACGGCATACGGGGAAGAGGTCTTCTGCTCGGCATGGAATTCCCGACTGATGAAATCGGCTATAAGGTGGCCTCGGGACTTTTCAGTCGCGGAGTGCTGACCGCCGGTACCCTGACCAATGCTCAGACAATCAGAATAGAACCTGCTCTTACTATTTCGTATGAGTTGATCGACGAAATGCTGAAACGGCTGGAAGACACATTCATCAGCCTCGGCTAATGATGTGGTAGTTTGGTGACGGTGAGGAAGATGCCCCTCCCGGGATTTTTTCATAAAGCATCATGAATGATTTCGCTGCTGTTCATCCGTGGCCGGTTGGAGAGCAACGGGAAAAAGCAAGGGCATTTTCTTCATTATTTAACAAGACAGTGGAGGAACTATGAAATTTCTGAGGGTTGATATGACCGCTCAAACCGCTGAGTGGCAGGATGTTCCACAGGAATACGAGAAGTTGGGCGGCCGGGCACTTACCTCGCTTTTGGTTGACAGCGAGGTTTCGGCGACAGCAGACCCCTTGACCGGTGACAACAAACTTGTTTTTGCTCCGGGCTATTTCAGCGGTACAACGCTTGTGAACAGCAGCAGACTATCGGTGGGGGCAAAGAGTCCGCTGACAGGCGGGATCAAGGAGAGCAATGTCGGGGGTACCGTTGCCTATTCCCTTGCACGACTCGGCGTCAAGGCGGTGGTGGTGGAAGGCCAGGCTGCCGATGGCAAGTATTTCTACCTGAATATTGAGAGCGACACTGCCGCATCACTCGTGCCCTGTGACCAGTTGAAAGGGATGCGTACCTATGCCTTGACACAAACACTGCACGGGGAACTCGGAACGGACAAAAGCGTTACCTGTATAGGGCCGGCCGGTGACCAGCAGCTGCTTTCTGCTTCCATTCAGTCAACCGACCTCGACGGCCGGCCATGCCGGGCCGCTGGCAGGGGTGGCTTGGGTGCTGTTATGGGCTCGAAGGGGTTGAAGGCTATTGTGGTTGATCGCAACGGCAAGAAACCGGTTCCGCTCGCTGATGACAAAAGGTTTAAAGATGCTGCCAGGGCTTACGCCAAGGATGTCAAAGCCGATGAGTTCAGCGGTGAGATTCTCCCTGAACTGGGTACTGCGGTACTGGTCGAGCCCATTAACGCCGCAGGCGCGTTTCCGACCAGGAATGCCAGGCAGGGGCAGTTTGAAAACGTTGACAAGATCAGCGGCGAGGCCATCGCCAAGGTGATTAAGGAGCGGGGCGGAAAAAACAAGCACAAGGGATGTGCCCAGTGCATAGTCGACTGCTCCAACGAATTCGTTACCGCCGAAGGGGAATTTGTGACCTCGTCGCTAGAGTATGAGACAATATGGTCAATGGGCGGTATGATAGGTAACGACGATATCGATGCAATCGCCAGGCTTGATTTTTTGTGCGACGATATAGGTCTTGATACCATGAATACCGGAGTCGCACTCGCCGTCGCGTTTGATGCCGGCTATGCCGAGTTTGGCGATGCCAAAAAGGCAATCAGCCTTGTCGAGCAGGTTGCCGAGGGAACGGAAATGGGTCGTCTGATCGGAAACGGGCCGCATGCGGTGGGTGAACATTTCAACCACGACCGGGTGCCCGCCGTGAAAAAACAGAGCATGGCCGCCTATGACCCGCGGGCCATCCAGGGGATGGCGGTGACTTATGCGACGACGCCCATGGGCGCCGACCACACTGCGGGATGGGTTGTCGACCAGAACCTGGAAGCCTTCGGCGGTACGGTTGACGCCAGGAGCGGTGAAGGTCAGGTGGAAATATCCCGGGCCACCCAGATTCACATGGCGGCGGTGGACAGTGTCGGTATTTGTGATTTCGCCCAGTCCGGGCTTGCCTCGGAAGAAGGTATAGGCAACGTCTATACCATGATGTCGGCAAAGTCGGGTGATGTTTTCGGTGAAGCCGAGTGGGCCGAGCTTGGCTCAACAGTACTAAGGACGGAGCTTGGTTTTAACAAACGGGCGGGTCTTACGGAAGAAGACTACCAGCTGCCGGAGATGTTCTACAAAGAGCCGCTGCCGCCATATAATGTTGTTGTCAAGGTCACCAGGGAACAGATGAACAGTACCTTTGAAGATTTGTGAATTTGAACTGAAATGAAAGTACACCTGCGACTTCTTGGAACACTGCCGGACTACTATCCGGGTGATTATCCGGAAACCGGCCTTGACCTGGACGTTCCCGCTGGCATCACGGTGGGTGAGCTCGCTGACCTGGTGCAAATGCCCCGGGAGCGCATTTCGATCGTCTCCGTCAACGGCTTTCTCGCCAAGGCGGACGACAAGGTGCCGGAAAACGGCGTGGTGAAGTTTCTGCAGAGCCTGCACGGCGGCTGATGGTGTTATCAGACCGTACTATTGCAGGGTCTATTTTAGGAGATGATATAGAGCGACAACAACATAGAGCGATACGGCAACGTCAAAAGACGTCAGGCTGGAACAGCACCTGTGACACGATAAGGGGTGGCTGGTTCAGGTACAATTGCGGGTGCTGACCGTATCGTATTAAATTACATACGCAAACATTTTCCATTTCGTTTGTGCGGAGGATATACAATGAGTGAATCTGTAGGGATAAACGCTATGACTACCGATAGCGGTATAGGAAGAGGTCAACTCAGCAGGACCATCGTTGAGTACACCGTCTTGGCTGTTGCTTTTCTGATCATCACGGTCATGGTTCCCGACGATGAAGCGAGTCTGGGAATTTTTTCTGCACTTCCTTCTGTGTTTCTGCTTGCATTTATCTTTTATACCAAAAGAATCCTCGAGGGTTTAACGCTGGCCTCGTTGCTGGCTTTTCTTATGGCCCACCAGACCGGATTTTTCGCTCCGATGAGTGAAACTTTAAGTGAGGTCCTCACCGATGGGGATACCCAGTGGCTCTTTATCGTGTGCGGTCTTATGGGAAGCATCATCGCCCTTATCGAAAGAGGCGGCGGGGCGGCAGCGTTCGGTGAATGGGTCGCAAAACGCGCCAAGACCAAAAAAAGTACGCTGCTGTGGACCTGGTTGCTTGGCGTGGTGATTTTTATCGACGACTACCTCAATTCACTGACCGTCGGCTCCTGTATGGCACCGATCACCGACAAACACAAGGTCTCAAGGGAACAGCTGGCATATATCGTCGATTCGACCGCGGCTCCTGTATGCGTTCTTATTCCTATCTCAACCTGGGCCGTATACATCGCCAGTCTGATCGAACAGGCCGGAGCGGCTCCTGAAGGCGAAGGCATAAAAATGTTTATCCAGACCATTCCGTATAATATCTACGGCTGGGTCGCAGCGCTTATTGTTCCGCTGGTTATAGTCGGCATCGTGCCGATATTCGGACCGATGAAAAAAGCTGAGAAAAGAGCCTTTGAAGAAGGTATTCTCGCCCCTCCCGGGTCGGAGAAGATCGATATCCACAGCGGCGAGAAGACCAAAACGCCTGCCAAGCCGAGAATCTACAATTTCTTCCTGCCTATCCTGGTGCTCATAGGATCAACCATCTATTTTGACATTGACATGCAGCTGGGTGTTCTGACCACCGTGGCGTTCATGTTTGTGTTCTTCATTCCCCAGGGGCTGATGGGACCTGAAGAATTCTTCGACACCTGCATCGTCGGCATCAAGCAGATGCTCTTCCCGCTGCTGATGGTGGTGCTGGCGCTCACTTTTGCCAACATTAACGAAAAGATAGGATTTCTGACCTACGTAATAGAGACGGCAAAAATGTATATGACTCCCGAGTTGCTGCCGTTCGTCGTTTTTGTGGTGCTTGGCATTACCGAGTTTATCATGGGGCTGAGTTGGGGAATGTACGCCATTGCCATTCCAATCGTGATCCCCCTTGCGGTTGCCATTGGTGCCAATCCGGTGGTTGCCATCGGTGCCGTCTGTTCAGCCGGTGTATGGGGAAGCCATATCTGTTTCTATTCCGACGCCACCATTCTCAGCTCTGCGGCGGCGGGATGCGACAACTACCGGCATGCGGTAACCCAGATGCCTTACGGGTTCCTTGGCGCAATAATTACCGGGATCCTTTTTCTGGTTGTAGGCTATATGGGGCTGTAACGGAGGTCGCGGAAGATTTACCCGAAAACAAGGGGGGATGCGGTAAGTGCTGCATCCCCCCTTGTTTTTTGCACCATCGACTCAGCTGATATTGTATTTTTGCAGTTTGCGCACCACGGAGGGTTGACTGACTCCAAGTTTTGCCGCCATTTCCCTGGTGGTCCTGAATTTTTTCCTGGCCTGTTTCAATAGCTGTTTTTCGAGTGTTTTCAGATTCCTGTTCAGGTTGAGGTCGTCTGTGTCGGGCAGGTGGTGTTGTACGGCGTTTTTCCCGGGGGGCGGTTCGTCGGTTACGCTTGAAACAACGAAATCGTCAATGAGGTTAGAGTCGCTGAGTACGACGCCGTTTTCAATGATCGATTTGAGTTCACGTATGTTTCCCGGAAAAGAGTATTTCTGGAGTCGTCGTATCGCCTGGGGACTTATGGTCTTATTGTATGAATACTTCTTGTTGAATTTATTGAGATAGAACCGCACGAGTCCGGAAACGTCGTCCACTCTCTCCCGCAACGGCGGAAGCTTGAGTACAAAACTGCTCAATCGGTAATAAAGATCCTCCCTGAACAGTTTTTTCTGCACATTCTCCTGCAGGTTCTGGTTGGTGGCGGCAATCACCGAACAGCTTACCTTGATAAATTCGGTCCCGCCTATTCTTCTTATTTCCTGATTGTCCAGGTACTTGAGGAGTTTTGTCTGGAGCAGCAGCGGCATATCGCCGATTTCGTCAAGGAACAGGGTTCCCCCCTGGGCAAGCTCGACAAGGCCGATTTTCCCCTTGTCCCTTGCTCCGGTGAAAGCGCCCTTCTCATAACCGAACAGCTCCGCCTCGAGCAGGTTTTCCGGCAGCGCCGCACAATTGATTTCCACAAAAGGTTTCTGTCCCCTGCTGCTGTTTTTGTGTATCATCCGGGCCAGCAGCCCCTTGCCGGTTCCCGACTCCCCGAGTACCAGAATATTCGAGGCACCGATATGGGAGAGTTTCAGGGCCATCTGGAGCAGCTGCCGCATATTGCTTGATTCGGCGATTATTGAATTTTTTTTCAGGGTGAACAGGGTCAGTTCGGAAAGCTCCTGCTGGTATTTCTCCCTGACCATCTGGCTTCGCTCAAATTTCCGGCGCAGGGTGTTGAGTTCCGTCATGTCCCTCTCGTTGATAACGATAAGGGCGATATTGCCCTGTTCGTCGATTGACGGGGTCCCTGTGGAAAGGAGATATTTCTGGCTCTTGGCAATATACTGCATGACGGTTTCCCGCTGGCGGCTGGCCATAACCTTGGAGGTGACGGAGTGGTCGAAGACCATATCCATCTGCAGGTCAAAGACGGAGCGGCCGATAACATGGTCGGCCTCGATGCCGTTGAGGATCTCCGAGGCGCTATTGATGCTCAGGACAATTCCATTGCCGTCGCAGACCCAGATCCCATCGGAGGAGGAATGGAAGATCGTCTCAAACTGCCGGTTCAGGTTCTGGTAGGAATCCGTTTTTTGCGCAGCAGTTTCAAAGGCGCTCAGTTTCTGGAAATTGCACACAGTGCCGATAAGTTTTTCACTTCTGAATATCGGCGTTATATTGACGATAATCTCGGAGACGCCTAAAGGACACTGGCGACCGTAAACCGGTTTTTTCCCCAGCAGGCAGTCATGGACAGCTCTGCCGACGGAGGGAATAATGGGCTCGATATCCTTTCCCACCAGGTCTTGGTCCGTTACATTGAGCAACTGTCTTGCTTTTTTGTTAAATATCTGGATGTGGCCGTTGCAGTCTGTGGCGATGACGCCGTTGCTGGTATTCTGGACAACATCTTCAAAAGTTATTTTCTCGTTCATGTAAAACTGCTGGATCCTGCCAGCCTGGTGAAGGCGGTGGGACCACTGGTGATTTTTTGCTTAAAATGGCTGCTGGCCCCGTCGGTTTCCGGCCGCAGCGCCGGTTGTATCCATGGGAGGGACATGCAAGCAATGAAACTTTTTCAGATTGATGTTCTATAATACCAGAAATACGGAAAATGAGGTCTGGAATATGAGAGAAAATGGGTATAATTCCAGCTGTCGCCACTATGGCTTTCGCCAACATGTTCCGCCATTGCCATCTGGTAAAAAACAGGACGCGGTTGGTGCTGTTGTTGGGCGTTGCCAGGTAACATCTTATAATTAAAGAGATAGTGTTTGCCAGCACTGTTAATATCGATTAGCTTTACCCCGACGTAACAGGTTGCACTGCAGTATGACAGATCGATCAGATACCGAAACTTTCCATGAATAAAAGGCTTAAGAAAATAATCGAATTTCTCAATAGAGAAAATCTGCTGACCCTGCTGCTGATAATTCTCGTCATCGTTTTATGCTCCAGCCTGGCCATCACCTATTTTGAACCGGACATCTCGTTTGTCAGCGGTATCTGGTGGTCCATTGTCACCCTGACCACTGTGGGGTATGGCGATATCTCTCCGACCTCCGGAGGAGGGCGCGCTGTTGCTGCCATCATAATGTTTTTCGGGATCGGGCTTTTGGGAATGTTGAGTGCGCAGCTGGCAACTGTCATGATAAGCAAGAGGATGAGTGAGAATAAAGGAATGGGAACTGTCAATCTGGAAGAACACGTGATTCTGTGTGAATGGAACCATCGGAGCAGCGCGGTACTCAAAGAGGTGCGGGCCGACAGGAAAACACGGAAGGTGCCGGTGGTGCTTATCGCCGATATCGATGAAAAGCCGGTGGATGATCCTCTGTTGATCTTTGTCCGGGGGACGGTAAATGAGGAGACCCTGGAAAAAGCACGGCTGAAAAACGCGGCAACCGTTGTGATTCTTGGAGACGATAATGTCGATCCCACCGCAAGGGATGCGAAAGTTGTGCTTACCACGCTGACAGTGGAATCGATAAATCCGGAAGTGTATACCATTGTCGAACTTGTGAACAAGGCAAACGAGCAGCACTGCCGGAGGGCGAGAGCCGATGAGATTATCGTCGGCAGCGAATTGAGCAGCCACCTGCTGGCGACTGCTGCAATAGATCATGGCATGTCCGCCATTGTCTCGGAGTTGCTCAGCACCCGTTACGGCAATGATCTGTTCTCTGTCGCCGCGCCGCGAAAATTCGTCGGCAGGAAATATCTTGAGGTGATGATCGCCTTGAAACAGGATCACCAGGCGACGCTGCTCGGTATCCAGAACAAGAAAGAAAACAGACTGCTGGCAAATCCGGAAATGGATTATGTCATCGCCGATGAAGATTATCTGGTGATGATCTCCCGGGACCGGTCGCTGCTGCCTTCGTAGCGGTTATTTTTTAGATTCCACGAATGCCCGCAGTTCCTGGTCAAGTTCGGAGCTGATCATTGACTCCGGACAGGCAGCCAGGATCTCCTTGTACTTGCGGTTGGCCCGGACGACAACGTCGCTTTCGCCAGCTTTCTGCCAGTCGCTGAAGGAACTCCAGTCGGAGACCGCGGGCGTCCACATCGATCTGCATTTCTTAAGCGTGCTCGGGTGCATAAGATAGCAGCCGCTCTGGCCCATCTCCTCGATGGCGCTTATATCGAAATCCTCGTCCTCTGTCGCCACCCCTTCCATTATGCGCATCAGTCGGCCGATCATCTCCTGGTCGATTATGAATTTTTCATAACTGACCGTCATGATGGCATCGAGGGTTCCTATGCACTCGTTTATCATGTTCGTTCCTCCCAGCATCAGGGTGAACAGGTTCTGCATGGTTTCATATCCCGCCTGGCAATCGACTGTTTTTGCATCGGTAAGGCCAGCCATGGTGCGCGTCGGGATCTTGTACAGCTCTCTTCCCAGCTGCAGACCGACAATGTTTATCAGGTTCGATTCCGGAGACCCGGTGATGTACGCGCCATTTTTCATGTTCGGAACAGCCGAGGCTGGAGAGTAGATAAAAGGAGTGCCCGGATTTACCAGCTGGGTCAGCACAAGACCCGCTAGAATTTCCGCGTTCTGCATTATCACAGTCCCTATCGGGTTTATCGGGGCGGTAACGCCGCTCATGGCGCAGGTGAGGGCCATGGCTACCTGGTTTCTCCTTGCATAACCGATCAGGGTGTCGCAGGACTCCGGAGCGTATTTCAGCGGGCTGAGGGCGCAGACGGAAGTGCCTATCGCCGGATGATCATCAAGATAGTCCCTGCCCATCGCCATCTCCACCATGGTGAATATATCCTCTGTCTGCCGACGGTTATCGACAGGATATGACATCAAGGGCTTATCGGTATGTTGCAGCAGTTTGTGGGTAACCACAAGATGCTTTACTAAAGAATCGGCGTCACTGGGGTCTACCGGTACCTGTCCTATGACATTGCAAACGTCACTCGCCTGTCCCAGTTTGTAAAGGTTTGCCAGATCCTCTGTGGTACTCCTCCGCCTGCCGTTTTCTATATCCTGGATGTTGACCGGACCGTGATTGAGCATCACGTGGACTCTGCTCTGCTCGGGACCGACCTCAATGTTGTTGTCGGGGTTCCTGGCGTGCCAGGTGAACTGTTGCGGTACATTTCTAAGCGCATTTTCCACCATTTCCGGAGGGATGAGCACTGTCCCGTTTTCAACGGTTGCGCCATTGTCGCGGAAAATTGCAAGGGCTTCCTGGAGATGGAAGGCGACCCCGGTCTTTGCTAAAACCCTGAGAGTCTGTTCGTGGATCCGGTGTAGATCTTCCTTCGCGACTATTTTCAGCGGTGGTGACTGCAACATCATGGCTATTATCTCCTCTTTACCCGTTAACGGATTGTGTGTTAGAAAAATCGGCCCGGCAACAGCTGCACTACTGCTTCGCTTGTCTCCGGCCATATCTCAAACCGACGCTTCCCTGGTGTTGGTTTAGCAAATTGTATGCCATGTAAGGTCGACCTGGTGGGGGGAATTCCCGCCCAATTGCAGGGGGATGACACAGCAGGCCTAGAAGTCGGCCGACTATGGCTGAGCCTTGGAAGAAGAAGTGTTACAGGGTTGTAACTTACAAAGGTGTAACGGAGGGTGTCACCATGGAGGTCGTGGACACAGGGATTGTCTCTGCAGCACGCTCTCTGTCACCAAAGATGGGACTTGGGGGGCGCCAGACCAGAAGCAGATGTAGGCATCAGGTTGCTGGCTGGTCTGGTTCGGACTTGGCGCCAAAGGCGCAGGCTTCGATGTGGCTGGTGCTCACCCCGACAAAGGCGTTGTCGATCACCAGTTCGCTTTTCTGCCATTTTTCCCCTGTGCGGGTTATTTTCTGGACATTGGCCTGGGTGATGGGCACATAACGTTTTGACGACTTGGACTTGAAAAGGCCGTAAAATGTTCCGCGGATGTAGTAAAAACTGCCGCCCCATGCACGGGTTAATATTTGGACCGTGGACGTTTCTTCCTTGGTCTTCTGTTTCAGGGCAGCCGCTCGTACTTTTTCGGTCTGGCAACCGGTCTGGCCAAGAGAGTCGATGAACAGGATAATATCGACCAGCCGGATCTGGACCTTGGAAAATTCACCTATTTTAACCCCGCCATCCAGAGATATCTTTGCCCTGTGGAGCAGCAACGCATCGTCGAAAGAACGTTCGGCCGGGTTTTTCCAATACATATTGGCACTGTTGAAGATGTCGATTGTTCGCATGGCTTTCGCGCCAACATCGACAAAACCGGTGTATATCTTGTTGGGGGTGTGCAGGGTGATCTCTCTTTGCTCTTCATTCATGGGCGGTGTCCTTGACGTGTCTAAGCCTTTAGGTATTGCATCTCTGTTTTAAAACGTGGCTCAAGCAGGTGGCAATAGGTGGTGCTCACAGTCGGTAGTTTTTTGAGGCAAGCAGCGCATCGATAGCTTTTTGGCACTCGGCGGGCAAATCTGAAAACATCAGGCCGATGCGGTGTCCGCCGCTTGCCGGCGAACAGTTTTTGACAACACCTCTGGTAAGGATCTTTTCCGCTCCAAGAAAAAAACCAAGCGCTATTTTGGTGTCGGCGGGGATGTCAATATCGAGGAGCAGCGCCGCTCCCTTCAGGGACAGGTCGACAAGTTTACCTTTGTGCTCATTTTTCAGCGCGAGAACTTTGACCGGAATGTTCTTTTTTTCAAGCAGCAGCCCCAGTTCCTTAACCGTAAGCCTTGAATCCTTGCGCTTTCCCTGCGGGTTCTCCGGTTCAAAATCCCAGTCTATCTTCAGGTCATCAAGAGATGAAATGTCGTCCCAGTTTTTTTTCGTGTCAGCCATGGCAACCTGTGTAACCGATTATCTGTACAAGAGTGTGGAAAAATGGCAATAATCTGCCCTGTCTGTATTAGGATAAAGGCCGCGGCTTGTAAGGTCAAGGAATAAAGGTTCTATTGTTGCTGCTGCTGCTCCAGCTGGTTATACTTGTCAGTGCGTCGGCAGGTGAAAAAAGAACAAGAGACGACAAGGTCCTGGAAAAAAGGATCACCTCGCGCCGTGCGAGGAGTTGAAGCGTTTTTCCCAGTCGTATTCTTTCGCCGTCACCTCCGCTTCCATTCTCCTGATCCTGCGCTCGAGCTGGTCGAACTTCTTTTTCAGTCTCATGGCGGCGGTTCTGGGAGAAGAGACATATTGGTCGTAGAAAACCTGTTCTTCCTCGCTTTCAAGGGGTTGGACGGGGGTGGGCTTCATGAAGAAAGCCGCAACCAGGTAAACGCCTATAACCGGCCAGAAACCGCTGAATATGAACACGGTTACAAGGATCACCCGGATCCAGAATACCTTGAAGTCGAAATATTCCGCTATACCTTTGCATACCCCGAGAAAAATCCCGTCCCGGGCACGGTAGATTCCTTTCTGTTCGCTATATCTGTTCATCGTTTCTTTTTCCTCTGGCGTTGTCGGCAAGGATTGTTTCAAGAGCTTCCACACGCTCCTCCAGCCGATCGAGTCCTTTGTAGATTTCCTGGATGATTTCCGCTTCTTCCCTGTCGCCTGCGCTGGAGGAGCTGTGTCTGCTGCGTGCCTTGATAATGATCAGTATCGTGCCGCAGATAAGGGCGGCCAGGGCGATGATCGAGCCGAAAACTATCGAGACTATAATGATATTAAGCATGCAGGAATTCTCCGGAAGATGTAATTGATATTATTTGTCATCAATGTCGTTACTGTATTGAGCCTTCTTGAGTTTGGCAAGTTCGCTTTCTATTTCATCATCGTCCTTGAGCGTGGCGAATTCGTCTCTCGGGTCAGATTTTCCTGCCATGTTGACAAGGTCCGCCTCCGCTTCCATCTGCTCAATCCTGCTTTCGAGCCTGTCGAAGCGGGCCATGGTGTCACCACTGTTTGAACGGCGGATTTCCTCCTGGGCTCTTTTCTTGCCGACGGCCCTTTTCTGGCGCTGGATCAGAAGCCGTTTTTTTTCTTTTGCGCCGGTGAGTTTGTTCTCAAGCTCTTCTATGTCTTCCTGATACCTCTGTACCAGGCCGTTGTATTCGGCTATTTCGTTTTCCAGGCCGTCAGCGGCTTCGGTAAATTTTCTTTTTTCAAAGAGCGCTTCCCGTGCCAGATCGTCGCGTCCCTTGCGCACTGCGAGCGCGGCCCGCTCTGCCCAGAGCGCGATTTTGGAGTTCAGCTGGTCGAATCGTCTCTCAAGTTTTTTCCTGCCGGCTATGACGCCTGCGCAGGAAGATTTGAGTTCGATCAGGGTGTCCTCCATCTCATGAATCATGAGCTTGATCATCTTTTCAGGATCTTCGGCCTTGTCCAGCATCGAGTTGATATTGGCGCTTACTATGTCTCTGAACCGCGTAAAAATTCCCATGGTATCCTCCTGGTCTGTTGTTATTGTTTGGGGAAATATATACATAAAGTGTGCCATATGTTAGGAGTTGTTGAAAATAATATAATTTCAGCTGGTTACGTTCTTGACTTCATCAAGAGGCTGGTGTAGTTTTTATAGAGATAGAGGTGTTTTTGACCGAAAAACGGATGATATGCCCAAATTATGGGATTGGAGTGCGATATGAATGACGGGGAAGCGTTGGGGCAGTCGGAATCGTTTCTTGATTTTCAGGAAAAATTATCCAGGGTCGCCCCGGTTGACCGTTCAGTTCTGCTTCTTGGCGAACGCGGGACCGGAAAAGAGCTGGCGGCCCGCCGTCTGCATTATCTGTCTAACAGGTGGCAGAAACCTTTTGTAACCCTCAATTGCGCCACGCTCGCGCCGACCCTCATCGAGTCGGAGCTGTTCGGCCATGACAAGGGAGCCTTCACCGGTGCTGAAAAGCAGAAAACCGGACGTTTTGAGATGGCGCACGGCGGTACCCTGTTTCTTGATGAAATCGGTTCGATCCCGCTGATTGTGCAGGAAAAGATCCTGAGAGTGGTTGAATACAGTTTTTTCGAGCGGGTCGGCAGCTCGCATGGCATCGAGGTCGATGTCAGGATCGTCGGGGCCACCAACGAAGATCTCCCTGCTCTCGTATCCCGGGGCAGGTTTAAAAGAGATCTTCTGGACCGCCTCTCTTTTGAGGTAATTTTTCTGCCGCCGCTCAGACACAGAAAAGAGGATATAATGGTTCTGGCCAACCATTTTGCGGCGCGGATGTCGTTTGAACTCGGATTGACCGGAGAGGTGGTCTTCAGTACGCCGGCCGTACAGGCGCTAACCGGTTATCGCTGGCCGGGAAATATCCGTGAATTAAAAAATGTCGTGGAGCGGGCGGTATACAGGGCGGCGGGCGACGTCATCGACGAGGTTGTTTTTGATCCTTTTGCAAATCCCTATCCCCAGGCCGAACAACTGGAGGAAAACGGCAACCCGGCAGAGGATGACAGTGTCGCCGCAACAACCAACGGCCCTTTTGCCGGATCTCTGGCTGAGGCCGTGGCAGAATTCGAGCTCGACCTTATCAGGAAGAGTCTTGAAAGAGCCAGGTACAACCGGAAAAAAGCCGCCTCCGCGCTGGGACTCAGTTACGATCAGTTCCGGGGAAAGTTGCGAAAATACGGCGACAGACTTTTCCCGTAAAGGTGTTATTTGCTGCTATTCATCATTTTTTATCCATCATCTTGCTGGCTTCCGCGTACATTTCATCCACCAGCGGATCAACGCCGGTGAACAGCTTGAACGCTGCGGCTCCCTGATAGACCAGCATGCCAAGCCCCGGAAGGATCCCGGCACCTCTTTTTTCGGCTTCTTTCAGCAGCCTGGTGAGGCGCGGGTTGTAGACGATGTCGGCAACAACATGGCGGGAGGTGATAAACGACGGATCGAGCGGCAGGGAACTCACGTCGGGATACATGCCGAGGCTGGTGCAGTTGATGATCACATCACTTTCAGCTATGGCTTTTTTCTGTGCGGTCGGGGAGTAAAGGACAGGTTCTGAACAGTTGGTGACCCTGCTGTTTATTCTGTCAGCCAGGGCGGCAGCTTTTTCCAGGGTGCGGTTGCATATGTATATTTTTGCGGCCCGCCGATGGGCAAGGGTCATGCAGATCGCTTTTGCCGCACCACCAGCTCCCACAACGAAGAACCGGCGGTTTTCCACCTGGGTACGGCTTTCCTCTTCAAGGGATGTGATGAATCCCAGACCGTCGGTATTGTATCCTTTGGCCCTGCCTGCCGTAAAACAGATCGTGTTGACCGCACCGATATTCTCCGCCACGGGGTCCAGCTCGTCGAGATACTTCATCACATTGACTTTGTGGGGAATTGTCACGTTGCAGCCCGCCACGTTCATTTTGCTGAGCCCGGTGAACACGGCCCCGAGATCCTCCTCCGATACCTCGATCGGAAGATAGCAGTAATCCATTCCGAGCATCTGGTAAACCCGGTTGTGCATTGGCGGCGAGACCGAATGTCCCAGAGGGGTTCCGAGAAGGGCGACGAGTCTGGTGGTAACTGTTGGTGGATTCATTGGTTCTCTTGTTTGAAATGAAAAGGGCGTCGTAGTGGATTGATCAGCAGGACAGTGAATGTACCATGTCCGCATGACCGCGGCAACCTCATTGAACAGACCGGTTGTACGGGAGTGCAGTCCATATTAGTGTAAAGTGTCACAATATGGTAATTGTAAATGATCCTCAGATATCGTAATCTCTTTTTCGAATTGATTTCGCTAAACTCAGTGAAGGAGGACGCATGAATTACCCGGTATGGTATCTGCCGCAAACCGGTGGCGGATTGTTGATAGCCCTGATCGCTGTTTTGCATGTTTTTGTTTCTCATTTCGCCGTAGGGGGAGGGTTGTATCTGATCTACTCGGAGAGGAAGG
This sequence comes from Desulforhopalus singaporensis, assembly GCF_900104445.1. Lineage (GTDB taxonomy): Bacteria > Desulfobacterota > Desulfobulbia > Desulfobulbales > Desulfocapsaceae > Desulforhopalus_A > Desulforhopalus_A singaporensis. The sequence goes on from NZ_FNJI01000005.1 coordinate 61,011, forward strand.
GACTCAAGGAAAACAGTCGGGCCATTCTTGATTTCACCGCGAAACACGCGCGGTTCTTCCTGCTCATCACCATGGTCTTCGGATCGATTACGGGGGTGGGGATCTGGTTTATTATCGCTCTGGTAAATCCTGCGGCGACCTCGCTTTTGATCCACAATTTTGTGTTTGGCTGGGCTGCGGAGTGGGTCTTTTTTGTGGTGGAGATCGCCGCCGCCTTTGTCTACTACTACATGTTCGGCCGCATGGATCCGGCCACCCACCAGCTTGTCGGCTGGCTCTATTTTATCGCCGCCTGGCTGTCCCTGTTCTTGATCAACGGCATCATCGGGGTGATGCTGACCCCCGGCGAGTGGGCGGTTAACATGAATTTCTGGGTCGGTTTTTTTAACCCGAGCTTCTGGCCTTCCCTGTTCTTCCGTACATTTCTCGCAATACTGATCGCCGCATGCTACGGTTATTTTTCCGCGGCGTTTTATCAGGATGAGGATGTGAGCACGGAGATGACAGCGTTTTCGGCGAAATGGGGCCTGGCCTCCCTGGTCCTGGCAATCCCGTCCGGGTTGTGGTACCTGTCGGTCTTGCCGGAACCGGCGTACGCTCTTGTCGCCGGCAAGTCGCCGACCATTGCCATGGTGCTTCCCTGGGGGGTTGCTGGTGCCCTGGTCCTTGCTTTTGTCATGTTGGGAACCGGTGTCGCCCGGCCGAAAAAAAACCTGCGGCCGGCGGCCTTGCTCGCCCTTGTTTCGGCGCTGGCGGTGATGGGAAGCTTTGAATGGATAAGGGAGGCCGCAAGGCGGCCCTACGTTATCAACTCGGTCATGTTTTCCAACGGGATCATGGCAGACGAAGCTGAAAACATCAACAGGGATGGGTTTCTTCGCTCGGCACTTTTTGTGGAAAATAATGAGCTGACCCGGGACAACGTCCTCAGGGTCGGTGAAGAACTCTATATCAATCAGTGCTATGCCTGCCACACCAGGGATGGCGGCAGCAATGACATTGCCGGGCTGACCGAAAAGATGAGTTTTCGGGCGCTCAACAGCTATATAGGGCGCATCCACGAGGTAAGATATTTTATGCCGCCCTTTGTCGGCACAAAAATGGAACAAGAGGCGCTGGCGGCCTATATCACTGGAGGAATCCACGGCAGGGATTTCGAGCTTAGCCGGGAAACGGATTCGGGAAAAGCACAGCAAACCGGCCCCGTGCTTTTTGAGGAAAACTGTTCTTCGTGCCATGAGCACGCGGACCTGAAAGCAGCGATGGAGGGGCTTGGGCAGGGGGAGATCGAAACGCTTCTTGGTTCCCTTGATGAAATTTCAGACGAGATGGTGCCGTTTGGCGGCTCCGAAGCGCAGCGCCGGCTGCTTGCCGGTTTTCTGGCGCAACCGGGAGACGGGGGGGAGCAGGCACCACCAGGGGCCGGCGATGATACGGGCCGCATGCTTTTTGAGAATAACTGCATGATCTGTCACCAGCAGGAAGAGCTCATGTCAGCTGTAGAGGGACAGGGTGGTGAAGAACTGGTCCGGATGCTCAAAACCTTGGACGAGATCTCCGATGAGATGCAACCTTTTTCAGGTACGGACAAGGAGCAGCGGGCTCTGGCAAATTATCTGGAAAGTCTGAACCAGGGAGGTCAGTGATGGATTCTCTTTTTATTCCACAGCCGGATACAATACCTGTAGCCTGGGGTTGGTTCCAGTTTCTTTTGCTGTTGACTTTTCCCCTTCATATCCTGGCCATGAACGCCATGGTCGGTGGACTCGCAATCGGTGTGGCCCAGCACCTGCTCGGCGGCAGGGTGCGGCACCAGATGGCGCACCGTATCGCCGTTGCCCTTCCTCTGGTCATCGCCTTTGTCGTCAATTTCGGGGTGGCGCCACTCCTGTTTCTCCAGGTTCTCTACGGCCAGTATGCCTATTCCAGCTCGATCCTGATGGGAAGCTACTGGATTCTGGTTGTTCCGGTTCTCATTATCGGCTATTACGGCGCGTATTTCTATGACTTCAGGTTTGCATCTCTTGGCTCTTTTGGTCCTCTTATCGGACTGGTCGTCTTGATTCTGCTGCTGTCGATCGGGTTTATGTTTTCCAACAATATGTTGCTGATGACCCTGCCGGAAAGATTCAGTGAATATTTCAGCCACCGCGGCGGGACGTTGCTCAGCTGGAGGGAAACCGAATTCTGGCCCCGGTATCTGCATATGATGACGGGTGCTGTGGCAATCGGCGGTATCTTTGTGGGGTTGTTGGGAAAAATAAGAAAGGTCGACAATGAGGAGCTGGCCGCTCACAGTGAAAAACTCGGCCTTAGAATCTTTGCACTGGCAACGGTTGTCAACATCTCCATCGGGACCTGGTACCTGTTCTCATTGCCCGAACCGCAGGCCAATTTCTTTATGGGGGCCAGTATCGGCGCGACCTGCACTCTGGGGATCGGTATCATCCTGGGGTTGGCCGCCCTCTCTTTGGCCTTTGCCGGAAAATTCTGGTTTACGCTGGGCCTGGCGGTAGCGCTTGTCGTCGACATGACACTGGTCAGAAGCTGGTTGCGTGCAAGTTATCTGGAAAATTTCTTTCACCCGGCCCAGCTCCAGATGGTACAACAATATTCGCCGCTGCTGTTTTTTCTGGTCATTCTCGCAATCGGTCTCGCCTGCATCTGGTGGCTCTTGAAAGAGGCGTGGGAGGCGATGTCCTGACTATTGCAGGTGCCGGGCCACGCTCGCCGGCAGCTGCAGCTGTGCCGGGAGCGGTGGTGGGCTGAGCCCGGCTGCGAAAACAGTGCTGGCTACAGGGTTTCAGAGAGAAACTGCAGCAGCCTCTGCCATGACTTCCGGTCGGCGTCTTTATGGTATCTTTCCGACCCGAAAACAGTGAAAGCATGCGGGGCTCCTCCGTAACTTATCATCTCGTGGTCAAGGTCGTTTTGTTCCAGCTGGTCTGCCAGTTCCGCAAACTGTTCCATGGTGACGCTCTGATCGGCTGTGCCATGCAGGATAAGGTAGCTGCCTTTTGCCTTCTCATAGTTTTGCCCGGGTGGCGTGGCAAGGGTTCCGTGAAAAGTGACAAACCCTTTCAGGTCGGCTCCGGATCGTGCATATTCGAGAACCGCCGCCCCACCGAAACAGTAGCCGATTGCCACCGCATTGTTGTCGCGGTAGAGCCCCTCGTCACCGGCGGCCACCATTGCCCCGTTTATCAGTGTTCGCATTTTTTCGCGGTCCTGGTACAGCTCTTTGGTGAGCTGCCGTTTCTTTTCAACCGTGACCGGACGGACCCCGGCACCAAAGAGATCGGCTGCAAACACGTTGTAGCCATGTTTAGCAAGCATTCCGGCTCGTTTTACTTCATAATCGGTAAGTCCGTCCCAGTCGTGCAGCAATAGAACCAGCGGTGCGTTTTCCCCGGCTTGTTCCATGTAGCCTTCATAGGTCATGGTGCCGACGGTGTAGGATACCGACTGTCCCGCCAGGCAGGTTGCGGCGGTCAGGGTGAGAAGAAAGGATATGATGTATTTCATGGCGTCTCTCCTATTTGAAGAAAATGCGGACTGCCCGATTGAGTCTTCTCGGCGCCGATCAGCCTCATTTCCGGGGGACTTTCCGGGTGATTCTCTAAAAAATAGGTACGGTGAAAATAAAATCAATCAGGCGGCTACGGGCGGTGGGGGTTCCAGGAAAGAGGAAAAACACAGATATCACTGATGCAGCGCCGGGCTACTTTTTCCTTCGATTTCTCCGTTCACGGTATTTCGGGTCGCTGTCGATCATCTCCAGCTCGGTGAGCAGGTTCAGGTAGGTTGCGTATCGCTCTTCACTGATCTGTTTTTGTTCCAGCAGGTCGGTGACGGCGCAGCCAGGTTCGTCACGGTGCCTGCAGTCTCTGAACCTGCAGGAATTCGCAACTTTTTTTTCAAAGCCCGGAAAAAAGGCGGCAAGCTCGTTGATTGAGGTGTCGACCAGGCCGAAATCGTTAAACCCCGGGGAGTCCACGAGTTCGCCACCGCCCTCGAGCAGGTGCAGGGTGGAAACGGTGGTGGTGTGCCTGCCTCTTTTTTTGGTTTCACTGATCTCTCCGGTGGAAAGATTCAGGTGCGGGATCAGCCTGTTTAAGATCGAGCTTTTTCCTACTCCGGTCGGTCCGACGAAAACCCCCCGGTGTCCCTCTTTGAAAAACTCTTTGAGCTGGTCAAGGTTGCTGCCGGTTTCAGCACTTACGGAAAAAATCGTCACCGAACCGCTGTATGACCGCTTGATATCTTGAAAATATTCCATGAAACAGGTGAGGTCCGATTTGTTAACCACCAGGATCGGCGTCAATCCCGCCGCCCGTGAGGCGACAATGGCCCGGTCGGTAAAACCGGGAGGCGGAAGAGGTTCGCAGGTGATGACGATGCAGAGCACGTCAAGGTTTGCGCCGACGACATGGATGCCGCCCCTGGTATCCATCCTGGAAAGTTCAGAGAATCTTCTCTGCCGATTGAGCAGTTCTCCTTTTACTTCAACGTTGTCTCCAACCACATGGCCGGAGTTGCGTTTTACCCGCACCGTCGACCGTTCGCCGGTGTCGTTGAATAAAACTTCGACCGCCACTCCGTAATGGGCAACGATCACTCCTTTTCTTTTCAGGTTGTTTTTGTCTCGGTTGTGCATCGCCCACTATTCCCTTATTATCAGCCGCATACCAAGAAATAGCAGTATCGATCCGGTCATGGCGTTAAAGGCCCGGTTGACCTTCGGGCTGTCAAGCCAGACCCTGGCTTTGTCGATGGTTGCCGCCAGCAGACACTGGTAGATCATGCCGACGCTGAAATGAAGAGTTGCCACAATCAGGGACTGGACAAGGGCGGAATGTGCCGGATCAATGAATTGGGGAAGAAAAGCCATATAGAAGATAACGGGTTTGGGATTGAGAACGTTGGAGAGAAATCCCTCCCGCAGGGAGCGGTACCAGGAAAAAGATGCTGTCCCGGAAGCGGAGGTTGTATCGAAAAACGATTGTCGGTTGGCAAAACCGTCTCTTAGATTGTTCAGGCCCAGCCACACGAGATAACCAGCGCCGCAAAATTTCAGTGCGGTAAAGGCCCACGCCGTGTGGAGCAGCAGCACGGAGATTCCGCAGGCGGAAAGTGTTGCGTGGACAAAAAGCCCGCTGCAGATTCCTAAAGAACTGACCGCGCCGTCGAGCCATCCTCCCCTGCCGCTGTTTCTGATGACGAGCATGGTGTCGACGCCCGGGGAGAGGGTGACCAGGGTGACAGCCAGCAGACAGGTGAGAAGTGTGTGCGGATCCATCATGATGATAAAATTCCGGCGGAAGTACGCTGTTGTGATTAAATTAGTCGGTCAAGCGTCCGATTCATTTGCATACCCGGCCGCTTTTCAATTACGTTAAAATATATAATGTTACTTGAAAACCTATCAATGTTACACTGTTAGTTGCAGTTAATCCATCAAAAAGGAGAAAATATGTTTGTTGATTTGTTAAGAAAAAGACGGAGTATAAGGCAGTTCGAGGAAAAACCGGTACCCGGGGAACAGGTTGATCTTATTGTCGAGGCGATGCTCAGGTCGCCCTCTTCAAGGGATTTGTGCCCCTGGGAGTTTGTGGTCGTTGAGAATCCGGAGACGATAAAAAGACTTGCAGAAGCCAAACCGCATGGCGCCGGTTTTTTAAAAAACGCCCCGCTGGCCGTAGCGGTTTGTGCCCGTGAGTCAAAGTCCGATGTGTGGGTGGAGGATTGCGCCATCGCCGCACTCAACATTCACCTGGCGGCCGCCGATCTCGGGCTTGGCAGCTGCTGGATTCAGATCAGAAAACGTGAGCACGACGGCCAGTTGAGCGCAGAGCAGTTCGTGAAAAGTCAACTGTCGCTGGATGATGACATGAGGGTGCTGGCGATCGTGGCAATCGGCTACCCGAAAGAGGAGAAACCAGGACGGGATTACTCAACCCTGCTTTTCGATCATGTCAGTTATGAAAAATACGGGAACAAAAAGGACTGATCACAGGAAACGGGCCGGTACTTGCTGAAATAAAGATCGGGAGGTGGCTATGAATTCATATTATAAGGATCCGGACCCCGAGGAAACCGGGGATTGGCTGGCATCTCTTGAGGGGGTGGCGGTTAATGAAGGTAAAGAAAAAGTGGATTACCTCCTGCGCCGGCTCACAGATCGGGCCAGGGCTCTCGGGATCTCCACCTCGCCAGGGATTCTGACCCCTTACTCGAACACCATCCTGCCGGAAAACGAGGCGAAGATGCCGGCGGATTCTCTTGTCGCCCGAAACGTCGCCGCCTATGTGCGCTGGAACGCCATGGCCATGGTGGCCAGAGCGAACAGAGGCGGCAAAGGGCTCGGCGGGCACATTGCGACGTACACCTCGGTATCGGCAATGTACGAGGTCGGCTTCAACTGGTTTTTTAGGGGGCCAGGAGCCGAATACGGCGCCGACATGATCTATTTCCAGGGGCACTCCTCCCCCGGGATCTACGCCAGGGCTTATGTGGAAGGACGCCTAGACGATGAACACCTGGAAAATTTCCGTCAGGAGGTTGACGGACGGGGAGTGTCGTCGTATCCCCATCCGTGGCTGATGGAGGATTTCTGGCAGTTCCCCACCGTTTCCATGGGACTCGGTCCGATGGCAGCCATCTACCAGGCCAGGTTCATGAGATACATGGACAGTCGGGGCCTGGCTGCCTGCGGCGACAGAAAAGTCTGGGTGTTCATGGGCGACGGCGAGACCGATGAGCCGGAGGCTCTCGGGGCGCTGTCCATTGCGGCGAGGGAACAGCTGGATAACCTGATATTTGTGGTAAACTGTAACCTGCAGCGGTTGGATGGACCCGTGCGGGGCAACGGTAAGATCATACAGGAGCTGGAAGGGCGGTTCCGCGGGGCCGGGTGGCATGTGATTAAGGTGATCTGGGGGTCCGAGTGGGACGTGATTCTTGAGCGCGATACCCAGGGGCTGTTGATCAGTAAGTTCGGTTCCATGGTGGACGGTGATTTCCAGACCATCCGTGCCCGCGGACCCGCCTATCTGAGGGAAAAGATATTCGGTGACGATCCGCGGTTGATGGCCCTGGTGGACGATTTGAGCGACCGTGAGCTGTGGCAGATGACCCGCGGCGGGCACGACCCGCGAAAAATCTATGGTGCCTACGATGCGGCACTGAAATACAGGGGGAAACCGACAGTGATCCTGGCAAAAACCATAAAGGGTTTTGGTATGGGGCAGGCGGGAGAGTCGGTTATGGTGGCCCATAACGTCAAAAAAATGGACCTGGATTCGCTCAAGGTATTCCGGGACCGGTTTCATGTTCCACTGGGCGATGAGTCGTTGGCTGATCTGCCGTTTATCAGGCCCGAACCGGGCAGTCCCGAAGCTGAGTTTATCCGCAAAACCCGCGAAGCCCTCGGCGGACCGGTGCCCTGCCGGCAGGTGAGTGCAAAATCCCTCAAGGCTCCGTCGGCTGCAGCGTTTAAGGGGTTGCTGGGTTCTTCGAACAAAAGAGAGCTGTCGACCACCATGGCTTTTGTGCGGCTGCTCGGCAGCCTGGTCAGGGATAAGGAGATGGGCAACCATATAGTTCCGATTATCCCCGATGAGGCCAGGACCTTCGGGATGGAAGGGCTGTTCCGGCAGCTTGGCATCTATGCTCCCCTGGGACAGCTCTACGAACCGCAGGACTCGGAGACCATTTCCTGGTATAAGGAGGATCCCGAGGGGCAGATCCTGGAGGAGGGAATCACCGAGGCCGGCGCGGTTTCGTCATGGCTGGCGGCGGCAACGGCGCATGCCAACTACGGGGTGGCGATGATTCCTTTCTACATCTTTTACTCAATGTTCGGTTTTCAGCGCATCGGAGACCAGTTGTGGGCCGCCGGAGACGGCAGGGCGCGGGGGTTTCTGCTCGGAGCAACCGCCGGACGCACCACTCTCAACGGCGAGGGGCTGCAGCATCAGGACGGCCAGGGGTTGCTTTTCGCCTCGGCTTACCCCTCGTGCCTCGCCTACGATCCGACCTTCGGCTATGAGGTTGCGCTCCTGGTGCAGAAAGGTATTGAACGTATGTTTGTTCGGGGTGAAGACGTCTTCTACTATATCACCCTGCTCAACGAAAACTACCCGCATCCGGAGATGCCTCCCGGAGTTGAAGATGGGATCGACCGCGGCATGTACCTGTTTCGCCGGGGATCAGAGAACGGGAAGCGGGTGCAGTTGATGGGATCGGGGGCGATCTTCAGGGAAGTCATCGCCGCTGCGTCAATACTTGAGGACGATTTCTCCATAGCGGCCGATGTCTGGTCTGTGCTGGGGATCAATCAGCTGCACCGGGAGGGGATCATAAAAGAGACCTGGAACCGCAATCATCCCGGAAGACCGCGCAAAAAACCGTATGTGGCGCACCAGCTGGAAGATCATCCGGGACCTGTAGTAATCTGTACCGACTACGTGCAGGCCTACGGGGAACAGATACGGCGGTTCATCGACAGGCCGGCTACCGTTCTGGGAACCGACGGGTACGGCAGGAGTGATTCAAGAGAGAAACTACGCCGGTTTTTTATGGTAGACCGGTTTCATATTGTAATTGCAGCACTGGACAACCTGGTGCAGCTGAATCAGCTTGATCAAGCGGTTGTGGAAAAAGCGCTGGCGACATTTGGAATTGACACGGCAACCCCCCATCCGCTGCAGAGCTGAACGCATGCAGGTGGCAGTGGACAACGAGACTGGTGGTTGAGGTCTTCTTGCATGTCCGGTCGGTCGAGAAACAATTTGAAAAACGGCTGCTGATCTCGGCCGGGTAGGGGTAGCTGGGAAAAGACAAGCCTTACAAAAAGGAGAGATGCGGATGGGCGTTGAACACGTTCTCATTCCCGATTTTGGCGGGGTGCAGCAGATTACTGTTGTGGAAATCTTTGTGTCCCCCGGAACTACAGTAAAAGAAGATGATTCTCTGTTGACGCTTGAGAGCGAGAAGGCGGTGATGGATCTGCCCTCGCCGTTTTCAGGAGTGGTTGAAGAGGTGCTGGTCGAAGAGGACGAAGTTGTAAAAAGCGGCCGGGCGGTGGTCGCAATACGAGTTGCTGGAAACGGTACTGCTGAGGGAGAAAATGAAAAAGAAAAGAGTGCCGATAAGGTAACAACGGCGGACCCGGTTCCGGAAAAAACGATGGCGGATGAATCCGGGGAAAGTGGCAGAGGGCAAGGTACAGGGGGCGCAGCTGGTTTGCCGGCAACTGGCGAGGCCGGTGGTGAAAGCGTGGCCAAAAGGGGGGTTCATGCGACTCCTTCGGTAAGGGCCCTTGCCAGGAGAAAAGGGGTTGAGCTTGATCAGGTACACGGCACCGGACCCGGTGGACGTATAGTGAAGGAAGATGTTCTCCAGGCGGTTGCTGGCGAGGGGGGGGCAGCTGAAAATAAGAGGCAGCGCCCCCCCCGTTTCATCGATGAATTCGCCGGGTTCGGCGAGGTCGAAGAGGTTGCGCTGAGCCGTATTCAGAAGATTGGCGGTTCCCGTCTTGAAAAGAGCTGGACAGAGATTCCCCACGTGACCCATTTTGAGGAAGCCGATGTCACCGATCTCGAAAAATTCCGGCAACAGCAGAACGAGTCGCTATCAGGGGAGAACGTTCGGTTAAGTCTGCTCGCTTTCGTGATCAAGGCTGTCGCCGCCTCCCTTAAGCAGTTTCCCCTGTTTAACAGTTCCCTGCTTCCCGAGAGTGATAAGATTGTGCTAAAACGGTACTGGAACATCGGTATCGCCGTTGATACGCCGGACGGACTGGTGGTTCCGGTTATCAAGCGCGTCGACACCAGGGGGATTTATGAGATTGCCGAAGAATTAATCCGGGTAAGTGGCGGAGCCAGGGAGCAAAAGCTTGCGATAAACGATATGCAGGGGGCGACGTTCACCATCTCAAGTCTTGGGGGGATCGGCGGGACCGGGTTTACCCCGATCATTTCTATGCCGCAGGTAGCAATTCTCGGTATTTCCAGAACGTATATGAAACCGGTCTGGGATGGGCAACGATTCGTTCCCCGTCGTATGCTGCCGTTTTCCGTCTCCTATGATCACCGGGTAATTGACGGTGCCGAGGCGGCAAGGTTCTGCATATCGATCAAGATGAATGTTGAGGACCTGAAGCGAACGCTGCTATAATTCCGTCTGAAGAAGACGTCTGATGGCAAAGATTTACTCTGCTGTTTCAAACCCACACAAGGAGCTTCGATATGAATGAGCAAAGCGGATTTGACGTAGTTGTCCTGGGGGGTGGCCCGGGAGGATATACAGCGGCATTCAGGGCGGCCGATCTTGGCCTCTCTGTCTGCCTGGTCGAGCAGCGCGAGCGGCTCGGGGGGGTCTGTCTCAACGTCGGTTGTATCCCTTCAAAGACCCTGCTCCACGCGGCGGAGGTGATCGAGGAGGCGGCTGAGCTTGGTGAATACGGGGTTACGTTCGGGGCTCCGCAGATAAATGTCGACGCGCTTTTGGCCCGGAAAAATACGGTTATCGACCAGCTCACTTCAGGGCTGGATACTCTTTGCAGCAAGAGAAAGATTACCCGGCTGAACGGGCGGGGAGTTGTCGAGGACAGATCGACAGTGGTCGTCACCGGTAAGGACGGCGAGCACAGGATACAGTTCAAGGATATTATCATAGCCACCGGTTCCCGGCCTTTTTCCCTTCCCGGAGTGGCTGATGACCCGCGGATCTGGGATTCCACCAGGGCTCTTGAGATAAACGAGATCCCGAAGCGCTTGCTCATTATCGGCGGCGGCATAATCGGCCTTGAGATGGCGCAGATATACAGCGCCCTGGGGTCCGAGATAACGATCATAGAGATGCTTGACCAGCTTATCCCTCCGGCGGACAAGGACCTGGTTCAGCCCCTGTTCATGAAACTGAAAAACAGGTACAAGATTCTCACCGCTACCAGGGTAACAGGGATGGTTCCCGGAGAGAACTCCGTTGCAGTTACTTTCGAGGGTAAAAAAGAGTCTGGAACCGGCGAGTTCGATGCGGTGCTGGTGGCTGTGGGAAGACGACCGAACAGTGCGGAGATGGGGTTTGACAAGGTCGGGTTGCAGCTCGATGAAAGAGGGTTTGTGACGGTAAACGACAAGCAGCGGACCAGCGTCGCCCATTTTTACGCCATCGGCGATGTGGTTGGGGAGCCGATGCTGGCCCACAAGGCCGTCCATGAAGGGAAGGTGGCCGCCGAGGTCATCGCCGGCCATGTCTCTGTTTTCTGCCCGATGACCATCCCGTCTGTGGCCTATACCAATCCGGAAATCGCCTGGATGGGGATGACTGAAAAAGAGGCAAAGGGTAAAAAAATAGATTATGACAAGGGCAAGTTCCCCTGGGGAGCCAGCGGCCGAGCGCTCAGCGCGGGGGTTTCGGCCGGGGTGTGCAAGGTTCTGTTTGACAAGGAGAGCGGACGGATACTCGGGGCCGGGATCTGCGGCAAAAATGCGGGTGAGCTTATCCATGAAGCCGTCCTGGCCCTGGAGATGGGCGCCACCGCGGAAGATATAAGCCTCACCGTCCATGCTCATCCAACCCTTGCCGAAACATTTGCTTTTGCCGCAGAAATCGTCGACGGATCCATTACCGATCTGTTGCCGCCGAAAAAGAAATAGCAGCCAGCATGTCCGGGTCAGATCCCGGGTAAACACTACAGGGCCGCAGCCGGCCCGGATTTTATATTGCTAAAAGAGGGGCAGTCGGGTGCTGTTCCTCTTTGAGGGTGCAGTTGTAACAGATGAATTTAACCAGCGAGCAGTTGCGTATTATAAACCACCGGGGCGGTCATGCACGTGTCAGTGCCGTCGCCGGTTCGGGAAAGACGACCACCATGGTCGAGCGGATAGGTCGCCTGCTTGAACGGGGAATCGCCGCCGAAAATATCCTGGTCCTGATGTTCAATCGCTCAGCCAGACAATCGTTTGAGCAAACAATGCGCAGTCGCCTTGCCGCAGTTGACAGAAAACTCCCTGAGATCCGCACGTTTCATTCTCTTGGCCTGCGCCTTGTCAACAGTTTTACCCGGCGAGGCAGTCTTGCCGGCTGTCGGCTGGTAACCGAAGAATATGTAGCCGAGCGTCTTGCACGCAGCGTGGCAAACGAAGTCTGTCGGCAGCAGCAAGGGGAGGGGGGGATCCTTACCTCCGAGGATGTCGAGGAGTTCTTGACATTTATTGACCGGGTCAAGTCCTGTGTTGAAACGCCGCACACCGTCTTCAGCCGGCTCGATCTTCCCAAAAGGCTCGATTTTTTCCCGGCGGCTTTTTTACTTTTCGAGCAGATGCGGCAAAAACAGCGTCTTCGTTTTTTCGCCGATCTGATCTACGATCCCCTGATGGCTCTGCGAGGTGATGCTGACTTGATCCGTTGGGTGGCCGATCGGGTCGATCATATAATAGTCGACGAATACCAGGACATTAACGAAACCCAGCAGCATCTCCTGAGAATTGTTGCCGGAGAAAGAGCCAGGGTCATGGCGGTAGGGGATGTCGATCAATGCATCTACGAATGGCGAGGCGCCCGGCCGGAGTATATGACAACCAGATTCGCTGCCGATTTTGCAAACCCCGCCGAGTATCGCCTGTCCTACACCTTTCGTTACGGCCACCGGCTTTCACTGGCCGCCAACCATCTCATCGCCAACAACATAAAGCGCGACGGCAAACAGTGCATATCCCATCCGCTGAAGGGGCCGACCGAACTCTGCTGCCTTGAGCAGGGAGCCACCGATCGACTGGTGGCGGTTCTCAGGACATGGATGGAAAAGGGGCGCTCGCTTGGAGAAGCCGCTATTCTGGTGCGTCTTTTCGCCCAGACGGTACCCGTAGAGTTAGCCCTGCTTGAAGCATCCATCCCCTATACCCTCGAAGGGGGCGCGAATATCTTTGATTGTGAGGAGATCCTGGGGCTCACCGGGTACCTGAAGCTTGCCCTGGATACGTTGCAAAACGAACCGCTTGACCAGAGAAGGAGGATCTTGACGGCGATGTTCTGCCAGCCCCACCTAGGGATCAAAAAAAAAGAGATCGAAACTCTGGCCGAATCGGTGGCACTTCATTGCGCCAACGATTCCGGGTCGGTTCCTGCCGTCATCCTTGGCTGGAAAAACGGCGACTATCCGCCTTTTATCAGGAAAAGATTTGCCAGAGCCGCGGAGACGTGGCAATGGCTGCTGGGTGTCGATCCCGGGGAAAATGGTGCTGATTTTCTGAAAAAAATAGTCAAACGACTCGATCTTTATGATTTTTATCATTCATTTTCCGGTAGGGCGGCAGCGGCGGAAAACCGGGTCCGGACCTGTGAGGCTTTAATCGATTTTGCAGGCAAACGCGGGTTGTCTGTCCAGGGAGTCGTCGACACCATCGATGAATTCAAATGCGGGCGGGTCAAAGAGGATCGACAGGGGATCCTGATAACTTCCGTGCATCGGGCCAAGGGGCTTGAGTGGCCGCTTGTCATCCTTCCCGGGCTGGAGGAGGGAGTCTTTCCATTTTTTCGAGAAAAGGATGCTGCAACAGACATGGAGGACGAGAGGAGGCTGTTTTACGTTGGCATGACCCGGGCTGTCGAGAGGCTGGTTCTTATTCACCCCGCAGATGTTTCACTGAAAAAAAGCATCGCTGCCCATGGCGCATTGGTTCGCGAGCCGAGCCGGGCCAGCAGGTTTCTGTTTGAGGCGAATCCGGGACTGTCCGTTCTTCTCGGCAGGTACCTGGAGCAGCAACGGGAAAGCGACACCAGGACCGTCGCCGCAACTGATATCGGTATTGCAAGAACATATCTTGCCGCTGTCGGTTCATCGATCCGGCTGGTGGAGTCTGCAGACAAGCAGAGGGAAGGTAGTGCCGGTGAGCGGGGGGAGCTAAAGGAGATGGAGATCCTGCGAACAGAGCAGATTCACGAGGGTATGAGTGTTGTTCACCCGAAGTTTGGCTGCGGCAGGGTTGTTGCGGTGCGGGACAGGCGGCAGGGGCGTCTTCTGGTAGACTTTGACAACCACGGCGAGATGATTCTTCTTGCATCGTACGCCAGGCTCCGGGGGTGAGGGATCGTCCTGGACAGCAACATCTCGTGCAGGTTGGCCAGGACCTGGATAGCCTCTTGAAATATGGGCGCTATTTGCCATATGATGAGGTGAATTCATGGAACAAAGAGAGCACCCTTGTTGTGCGGGGCCCTGGCGAATCGCCGAGAGTCACCTCATCTATTGTTGTTACCGGCACGACTTCCTTGGTCGAGGAGGTGATGAAGGATTCGTCAAAGAGGGCGATTTCGTCTTTGTGCACCCTGCGCTCAACCAGTTCAAACCGGCTTTTCGCCAACTCCAGGACAACGTTTCTGGTTATTCCGGCAAGGATACGGTCGCCGGGGGGAGTGATGAGGGTATTGTTTTTAAACGCAAAGAAATTTGACGTGGTTCCCTCCAGCATATAGCCGTCTTTATCAACGTATATCGCTTCGATGGCACCCTGCCGGGCGGCGCTGTTGAGGCTGATGATTGCCGGAATGTAATTGATGGTCTTGGCGGGCGGCATGAACCTCTCAACATGGCTGGTAATCACCTTGACCCCCTTGTCGAGCCAATGGCCGGGGGGAGTTTCAACCGCTGTCACGAGAATGATCAGTTGCGGATTATCTCCGGGGGTGATGCCGTTGTCGCTCACCCCTCCGGTGAGAAGGAGCCGGACGTTTTTCTCCGGATGGTCGCTCCTGTCGATCGCCTCCCTGACAAAATCTCCTATTCTATCTTCGGGCAGCGGCAGGAAAAGACCGATAAGCCTTGCTGATGTTGCAAATCTTTTGAGATGTTCCTTGAGGTAGAACGGGCAGCCGTTGTAGGTCCGCAGAAAATCGAAAACTCCGTAGCCGCGCAGCAGCGAGAGGTCGTTTACCGAAATAACAGCATCCTCCTTGCTGACGAATTTGTTGTTTATAAAAAAAATATCCATCTGGTCTCCATAGAGTAACACCTTCGACAGAAGAAATTATATCCGGCTGAGACGTTCTGTGCTGATAGTCTGGCCCACAAGACCAGAGCGAAGAGATTTTGTATCCCTTTTTACCGGGGGGAGATGGTGCCGTGATGAACCGGTCGGTTGTTGCAGAACGGTTCAGTAACGTTGAGGTTTCTTGTCGTTTGGGTATTCGTTTTCGGCCTGGAACCTCTGCAGCAATGTCTGCAGTTGAACTATCTTCTCTTCAAGTTTTGTGATCTGCTGCTGGTGGTCAATGATGACATTGTTCAGGGCCTCGATGGTCTGGTCCTGGTATTCAAACTTTTCCTCAAGAATCTGTAGTCGTCTGCCTATTTCAGTGTCCATATCTTCCCCCTTTTGTCTCTATTTTCTTGGTGTTCGTGGAAGACCTTGTTTTTTTATCGTGCCCTTGTTCATATTTAAGTATAGTCAAGGAATTCTTGTTAAAGCAAGCGGCAAATTCCCGCCGGGTATATTATCAACCAGCACCGGGGAATGGTCTGCCGGGTGCGGTTTTTCCTTTGGTTCAGGTGAATGTTTTGATAGTACTTGAGTCCCTTTTTCCGGTATTTATCCTGCTGGTCGTCGGAAAATTATTGAGACTTCGCGGCCTCACCAACGAGTTTTTTCTGCAGACCGTTGACCGGCTCATCTATTATTTCTTTTTCCCGGTGATGCTGTTCTGGAAGATAGGCGGAACATCGTTTGATGCGGGTATCGACTGGGCATTTTGCCTGGCGTGTCTTTTGACGGTTGTCACCATATTTGTTCTTTCAACCCTGGCAATCTGGGCTTTACGTATTTCGCCGTTCCAGGCCGGATCGTTTTCCCAGAGCTGTTACCGGTTCAACACCTATATTGGCGTGGCGGTGGTGCTCAACAGCCTGGGGGTGGAAGGGCTGCGGTATTTCGGACTTGCCATAAGTTTTTCCATTCCGGTTGTTAACTTCTTTGCCGTCTCGCTGCTGCTCTGGTTTTCGGAAAAGGAATATGAACCGGGCAAACGGTGGACTATGACCATCAGGGCTATCGTCTCCAATCCATTGATCCTGGCCTGTTGTGCCGGCCTGACATACGCAAGCCTGGTGGGGAATTTTCCGGTTTTCCTGGATAACGCCTTTGCTCTTATCGGCATGCCCGCCCTGCCGCTGGCTCTTATCTCCATCGGCGGCAGCTTGACTTTTTCCGGAAGCCGCGCGCATCTGAAGCTGTCGCTGGTGGCCTCAGCTTGTAAGCTGGTGATCCTCCCGGCAACTGGGTACCTTATGTTTATCCTGCTCGGGGTAGTCGGCCTGCCTTTTAAAGTGGGGATGATATTTTTCGCCCTGCCGACCTCAACAGCAATCTATGTACTTTCTTCTCAGATGTGTTCCGATACCGAACTCGCCTCGGCGGCAATCGTTGTTTCCACGCTGTTCTCTTTCGCCTCTTTGTCGCTGGTCCTGTTGATGTGACCATGCGGGCCATCATGTAAAAGACCTGCTCTCCCGTTATGGTGCTAACGGTGAGGACCGGACCGGTGAAATCCGCAGGGGGGCGGCCATGGCTCATGACAGCGGTGGAAAAGAACCGAGGGAAAAACCAATTCCCGGTCGACAAAACGGGCGATGTTGTCGATTACTTTGCGCTTTATGCTGGTCCTACCGCGTAGGAATGCGTATAATAGGAAAATGAAAAACCTGAGCTCTCGGTTTTTCGACAGAAGTAAAAAAAGATGGGGAAGAAACGGACGTTACTCCGGTGTTAGCGTGATTTTTAATCGGTCTTCGGGGACTGTCGACAAACGGACGGAAACCGTAAGAAGGCTAAAAAGAGTTACAGACAACAAGGAGGAGTACACCATGAGAGGCACATACGAAGCTTTTATCCTTGTGAAGGTAAGAGACGGAAGGCAGTTTGTCTGCGCTTTGAACAGAAGGAACTGGACCAGGCCTCAAGCTCAGGCGTTTACCCTCAAACAGCAGCGTGAGTATCTTGACAAAAATGTGATCTGGAACTAGCGCTGTCCGCTGCACATAAGCTCAGAGATAAACGGTCGCCGTAGAATATTTTACGGCGACCTTTTTTTTCTGCCCCTTATGGTCAGGTCTCACTCTGTGGGGTCGACAGGGAGTATCAAACAGCAGGGCCACTTTTTTTTATGAACTGCATGAAAGCATGGAGCATCCGGGCTTATGTCGAGCCCATTCCGGTCTTTTGACCGCATATTTTTCCTTTGACGGCTGCTCCTCATAGGGATGCTTTAAAAGCTCAAGCAACTCTTCTATCATCGACGGATCGTCTACTTCAGCCCTGTCGATTGCCATCTGCGCCAGATAGTTTCGCAGGACGTACTTGGGGTTGACGCTGTTCATCTTCGCTTTGCGCGCGACCGGGTCAAGGCTGTCCCGGTCCAGTCTGCCTACGTATTTTTCAAGCCATGCAGTGATCAGTGCCCTGTAATCCATGTCGAGCCGATCGGGAAAATAGTATGCGTCCATGAGAGGGGCAAGTGGGTCCGTCCCGCTGTTGCCGGAAAAATGTTCAGGGATTTTCGCAAGATTCCTGAAAAAAATTGTCATATCGGTTTCGACCCGCTGCAGGATGTCCAGCAGCTCGCTCAGCAACTGGTCGTCAGTCCGGTATACGAAGCCGGACAGCCCAAGTTTGGCAGCCATCATCGAATTCCATCCGGCCAGAAAACGTTTGCTGTAGATGGCCAGGATATCCTCAAGCGGTTTCACTTCGCCTATCAGCGGATAGATGGCGTTGGCCAGCTGGGCCAGGTTCCATTGCCCGATATGTGGCTGGTTCTTATAGCTGTACCTGCGGCCGTAACTGTCGGTGGTGTTGGGTGTCCAGTCGGGCTCATATCCTTCGAGCCAGCCGTAGGGACCGTAATCGATTGTCAGCCCGAGGATCGACATGTTGTCGGTGTTCATCACCCCGTGAACAAAACCGACCCGCATCCAGTCAACGATCATGGCGGCGGTGGTTTCGCAGATTTCTGCAAACCACGCAAGGTATGTGTCCACCGAAGGAGGGCCGAGGTGGGGAAAATCGGTCTCTATCGTGTAGTCGACCAGCTGCTTGAGCAACGCTATATCGTTTCTGGCGGTGTGTATCTCAAAATTGCCGAATCTTGTAAACGAAGGGGAGACCCGGCACACCACCGCACCCTGTTCCTTCCTGGGGTGTCCGTCGTAGAACATATCTCTGGTCACCAACTCTCCGGTGGTAATCAGGCTCAGTCCCCTGGTGGTCGGTATCTTCAGGTGATGCATCGCCTCACTACAGAGAAATTCCCTGATGGACGAGCGCAGCACGGCCAGGCCGTCCGCCCGCCTGCTGTAGGGAGTGAGGCCGGCACCTTTGAGCTGCAGCATCCATCTGGTGCCGTCGCCGGTGACTACCTCACCAAGATTGATCGCTCTGCCGTCACCCAGCTGTCCCGCCCAGTTGCCGAACTGGTGTCCACCGTAGCACATTGCAAAAGGCTCCATTGCGTCAAGAACAGTGTTGCCGACGAACACGTCTCTGAAAAGGGCGGAGCAACACTCGTCCGGATCAAGCCCTATCAACTTGGCCACCTCGCTGCTGTAGGCAACCAGCCTGGGCTTATCCGCAGGCGCCGGTTTAACCCGTGAGTAGCATGCGTGGTATACCTGCCTGGGGTAATTGTCAAGTTCCGGGTCTGCCGGCAACCTGGCTGTGAAGCTGTTGTCAAAATTCAGCGATGTCAGGGGAGTGTTAGCTGTTGTCGTACTCATATTATCTCTTGAAAAATTGTCGGTATTCTCCTGCTCACCACTTTAATCATGCCACAATGTGGTGGCAAGAGTGGGGTTGAAACCTTCTCTGTGTTGAAAATCTGTTGAATTGTCAGTTGGTTAATGGAAAAAGGGAAGGACGGTTGTGGACGTTCCTGGAATTTGCTCAACAAAGGTGGTGTAACTTCATGAAATATGGGTTAATACTTCTAGTGTAACCAAGAACAGCAGACGTTGCCGCATACCCACTATTATCACTGAGTCTGGATGATTATTCGAATATTCATTGGTGGATTTGCCTCGCTGGTTGCGGGGATGAGCTACCTGACCGGCCTGGCCAGTCTGATGACCGGCCTGCTGATAGGATTCGGCGCCTTCAGTTCCTTTTTTCTGGGGCTGCTGTTTGCGCTGCCTGTCGAATCCGACCGTCGCATATTCCCGGTCTATGAAAGAGTTGAGGCCTGGCCCTATTTCACAGTTGCGGCGATACTCCTGGCGATGGTCGTGATACTGTTTTTCTACAAGGGGAGAAAACCCGACAGGCAGGCTGTTTCGGCTTGCCACTTCAAGTATTTCCTGTGGGGGATAGGCTGTTATCTGGCGACTCTTTTCCTCTCGTCCGTCTACTGGTTTCCCAGTGATGAAAAAAGGATCGAAATGGCCGCTTCGGCCCTTACGGCGGAAGTACTGGGGGGGACCTGTTTCTATCTGGCCGGGGTTACGGCTTCCTGCGTTTTGTTCTATCTCGCCTCAAGGGGTGGCACGGAGGACAAACCGGATCTTATGAGGCGTTTCGTGCTCGCTTTTTTTACCTTTTTCCAGTTCGATAAACTGCCGCTGCTGGTGGCTTATCTGCTCATATATTCGCCGGAAACCGAGGTGATCTTTCCCAATATCGCCGGTCTGGCGCTCGCTTCCTATATCCCGGTCGGTTGTTTTCTGTTAAAGACCACCCTGGATGCAAAACAACCCGAGCCTGGTGGAAAAATCGACCGGTTTTAGAGCGTTACCTCTGGTTGAGCGCGGCTTCGCCAAATGTTGGCAGGGTCGTTGCGAGATCCCCCTTGAAGAAAAAGTCGGTAATACTTCTTCCTGCCCCTCTGCTGTCAGAGCCCAGTGTCTGTTCAAGGTTGAATTCAAAGATTTTGCCGCCGCGCTGTTTCACCGTCTCCGGCAGGGCGGCGGCGGGATAAACCCGGGCCGAGGTACCGATGACCAGCAGAAGGTCGCATTGATGGATGATGTTGGTGATGGTGTTCAGGTGACGAACATCCTCGCCAAACAGCACTACATTTGGCTTATAGGGAAAATTGCAGTGGGGGCAATGGGGGACGGTGTCCGCCTGGTAGTGTTGCTGTTCAACCTCGACAATATCGCCGCATTGCAGACATTGCAGGTGCTGGTGGTCGCCGTGGATCTCGAACACCCTGGAGCTGCCGGCCACCTGATGAAGATTGTCGACGTTCTGGGTAATGACTGCTTTTATGAGGTTTGCCCGTTCCAGCCGGGCCAGGGTGCGGTGCGCCTTGTTCGGTTTTTTGCCGATCAGCCCCCTTCCCATTTCCCGATAGAGCCGCCACGCTTTTTGCGGATTTTGCCGAAATACCTCAAGGGTAGCGTATTCATCGGGAGAAAAGCGGGTCCAGACCCCGCCTGGGCTGCGGAAGTCGGCGATATCGCTGTTGACCGAAATACCCGCTCCGGTTAGAGCCAGGGGACAGGATGCCTGTTGCAGCAGGGTAACCGCCCTGGCCAGATATTCACCGTCTTTGCCGGAGATAATTGTGCGCATAATATTGACCGCGAGTTTTTCAGGACTTCCGGATCACTTCCCGGGGACTTTTGACTTGACGCTGATGCGTTCGACAACCTTTTGGTAATAGTCCTGCTGGCTTGCTATATTCGAGGTGAATGAACGCCGTGCCTCGACTTTCATCAGCAGCACGTTCAGTTTCTTCATCTGCCTCACCCTTTCATGTTCGTCTTCTGTTGCGGCGATAAGGTCTTCCAGTTTCTGCACCTCTTTTCGCTCTTCGATTTCAGGAGGCAGGTAGCCGGAGTTTTTCAGCAGCTTGTATGCCATTTTCAGGTCGTCGGGAACAAGGCGGTCATCATCGAGCGGCAGCGGCTTGTTCTTCCACTTTGACGCGGTAAGATCTCTCTCTTTCATTGCCTGGACGATTTTTTGTTCGGCGATAAAGGCTATGGATTCCATAGGGACACCTGTAACACGTATCAGTTGTTTAGCAGTTGCTGCAGCCAGTGGGATATGTCCCCGATCTGTTCCGGACATACACCGTGCTCCATGGGATATGTCCGATAGTGTACTGTATATCCGCGGGATTTTAAACTGCTTGCTGCCTGTTGTCCCAGTTGTTCCGGAACCACGCTGTCGTAACTGCCGTGGTGTACCATAACCGGTATATCTTGGTTGCAGCTGGTAGGAGTAACGGTGCTGCCGGTGGCAAAATAGGTGGACATGGCAAGCAGTCCGCCAAGTGGTTTGGGATAGCTCAGAGCCACCTGATAGGCGACCGCTCCCCCCTGGGAGAAGCCGGCGACGATGATACGCCGGGTATCGATCCCCCTGTCCTGTTCCCTGTCGACAAAAGCTCTGACCAGGGCTGCTGATGCGAGCAGTCCGTCCAGATCGATTTTCCTGTCGATATCCATTTCCACAATGTCATACCAGGCCGGCATCACAAAACCGCCGTTTATGGTGACCGGTATCGATGGGGCATGGGGAAAAATAAATCGCACCCCGAGCCCGGAAGGCAGTCTTAATTCAGGCACTATGGGGGCGAAATCATTACCGTCGGCTCCCAGGCCGTGGAGCCAGATAACTGCGCTGTCTGGCTCGGTTGTAGTCGTGGTTTCGACAGCCGGAAGGAAGGCCATGTTTTTTTCCTGGTGTAGAATTAATAGTAGTACCAGATGGTTTCGTAATCCTTGACCTGTTCACCGGCTTGCCTCAACCGCTTCAGGTACTGGTATATCGACACATCGGTATAAACATAGGTGTCGACCAGGGCAAGCTTTTTTTCCCATGGGTGGAATTCATAAACCCTTCTGCCGTCGGGTAAAATAGCGATTACATCTCTGTTTTCCGCCCCTCTGAGATAATTTTTCCCAAGCCGGGGTACGTTGAAAACAATTTCGTCGGTGCGGACCGTACCCGGGAGCAGTCTCGCCTCCTCCTGCTGTTCCTGCAGCAATCTGGCTATGGGAACCCTGTAGCGGTCGGTTTCTTCCTTGCCCTTGGTGTTGAAAGTGTAATATGGCGTTACCCCTATCAACCGCAGCTTCTGGCGAAGTGCGGCAGCTTCGAATTTTCGAGAGTTGTAAAAAGTGTAGACCAGCTGGTTAAGCACTTCCACTCCGAATAGCCTGAATTTCTGCACCGCGGTCATCGCGTCGGGCGTTATCTCAGTCGGATGCTCAAAATGGGTTACCATGACGATCTCCCGTCTTCCCGGAACGTGGAAGCGGGTGATGGTACGGACCAGGGAGTCGGTTATCCTTTGCGGAAGGGTCACGAAAGTCCGGGTACCGATACGGATTCTGATGACATGATCAATACCGGCCAGCCGGCTCAGTATTTCTTCGATCCTGTCGTCCGGGAGCAGCATCGGGTCTCCTCCGGTGATCAGCACTTCGTTGATTTCCGGGGTGTCTTCGATCCACTGGAGCGCTTTTTCCAGCTTGTCCCGGCTGAGCGCCGCGTTTTGCGAATAGACATCCTCTATCTCCCAGTTGCGTTGACAGTAGACACAGATCTGCGGACAGGTGAGAATCGGCTTCAGGATGACGATGTTGGGATAGCGCCTGGTAATGCCGTCTATGGGTGAGGTGTCGTGCTCGATCATGAAGTCCATGGAGCAGGACGAGTTTGATTTATGCTGGATCATCTGGTCGACATAATCGATCGGCGGAATAACCTGTGCCCTTATGGCAGCGTCCCACTCGCTTCCTTTTTCATGGGACATGAGCGAGAGGTAATACGGCGTAATACCAAAAGGTATCTTGTTGTATCTGGCTCTCTCTATGGCTCGTTTCTCCTCGTCGCTGAGTTCGACGAGCTCTGACATGGTGGCCGCATCCCTGATAATGTTTTTGGTGTGCCAGTGCCAGTCGTGCCACTCGAGTTCGGAAATATTGAAGTACTCGAACAGTCTTTGTTTGTTGTTGCTGTGAATGCGCACCAGATCGTCATCGATTCCGGTCGGGTATCTGTTGAGATATTTTTGTGTTTGTCTCGCCATCCTGGAGAGGTCAGTGGAACGCATCTTGGCAGCTTTTCGACCACTGTGGCGCAGAAAAGCAGGTGCTTTTTCCTTGTATATGTTGGAGATTCCCTGGATTCCTTTGAGCAGGTGCTCGAGTTCGGCGAGAAAATCGGCGGTGAGCGGCGGCTGCTTTTCGGAGCTGTTGTTGAGCAGGGCGTCTACATATTTCAACACAGAAAAACCGGACAATTCCTCACTGCGCGCGGTGAGAATATTACGCATCACCCAGGTGGCGTCGCGGCAGACTATCCATTCGAGCGGGGGGATTTTGTCCGTCTCGCTGAAAACGGCCAGCAGCATGTTTGAAAGATAGACGCGCAGCTGCATTCTCTTTTCGTCGAGCAAAAGGGGAGAGAGAAAAATTTCCTCGATCTCCGGTGAAAGGGCAATAATCTGACGTAGCTTTTGTAAGCGATTTTTCTGCATTGGTAATCACCTGTTTAAAATGAAATAACACTTTTGGAATACTCAGTGCTAAGAAACTATAAAGAGGGAAGATGGAGGCGAATAAGCCTCCGAAGATGACCCTGGACCTTACGTGCAGAATAAGTATAACACAATTCGTGTTTTTTTCATACCTATTGAAGAAACAATGTTCTGAGCGGATTTCCCCAGCGATTTTAAAGGGGGGGCTCCCCATGCATCCTCAACAGCTTTTCCATTATCGGGATGTCAGCCGGAGCCCAGCGGAGCCGCTTGAGCTGGTGTGGCAACAGCCAGAGCAGCTTGTCGTGATCGTTGAGTGAACAAACCCTGGTGTTGCTGGTGACGAGAAAAGCAAGCAGCCTGATTACGACCTGGTCGTACTGGTATATCGATTCGCAGAAAAAATTGTCAATTCTGCACGAGATGCCGAGCTCTTCCCGCAGTTCTCTTTTGAGACATTCTCTTGGAAGTTCGTTTTGCTCAAGCTTTCCTCCGGGAAATTCCCAGTAGCCTGCCATATGTCTGCCCGGTCCTCGTCTGGCCGCAAGGACTTTGCCGTTATTCTGTATAATTGCTGCTGTAACCGTAATCATCTGGGGAATCAGGTTGCTGCTCCGCTGTTATTACACTGCAGGTGGCATAAACGCCGCTGACGTGAAAAATGAATTTTACCGGATACCTGCCGGAAAATATTGTGTTGGGTCAGCCGGAAATGGTATCTTGTCTGGGTATATAGTAATACGATTTTTGCTGGTAACGCTACTTATCCAATAACATAATCTGGAGAAAAGATGACACTACAGGAACAGCTGCGCGTCGATTTGAAAAACGCGATGAAGGCCAAGGACAGTGACCGGACCGGGGCGATAAGGATCCTCATGGGAGAATTCGGGCGGCAGGTAGAAAAAGAGCTCAGTGATGACCAGGTGATCGCGATTATAAAAAAACTGATCAAGTCGGAAAGAGAGCTTCTCAATGCCAAAGGCGAGGAGGATTCCTCCTTTCTGCAGATAATGGAACAGTACCTGCCCAGCCAGGCGAGTGAAGAGGAAATTCGCAGCTGGATTAAGGAAAATATCGATTTCAGCGCGTTGGCCAATCGTATGCAGGCGATGAAGCCCATCATGAATCATTTCGGAGCCGCCGCTGACGGCAATGTCGTCAAAAAAGTGCTGCAGGAGTTTGACTGACATACGGTTGCGAGGATAATCGCATAAAGATGTAATCGTCCGATTTGCGCTGTAAAAAAGGATGGTTATACTACAATTCAGGTGAAAAGGACGTGTGGCTCCGATAGGCGGGACGCACTGTTATAACGTCATTAAAAATGATGGAGGCTTAAGTGTTACGGATAGTTTTGTTTGTCGCGACCAACCTGGCAATACTTGTTCTTCTCGGGGTGGTGATGTCTGTTCTCGGTGTGGACAGCCGCTCCACGTCGGGATTGCTGGTGATGGCCGCTCTGTTTGGCATGGGAGGCTCCTTTATTTCACTTGCCATGTCGAAATGGATAGCCAAGAAATCGACCGGGGCAAGGGTTATAGAACAGCCTGCAAACAGCACCGAACAGTGGCTGTACAGCACTGTTGAAAGGATGGCCAAGGAGGCGGAGATAGGTATGCCTGAAGTTGCAGTCTATCACTCGCCGGATATGAACGCGTTTGCCACCGGCATGAAGAAGCACGACGCTTTGGTAGCCGTGTCGACCGGGTTGCTTGAGAACATGTCGAAAGACGAGGTTGAAGCGGTGCTGGCCCATGAAATGACGCACGTTGCATGCGGCGATATGGTGACCCTGTCTCTTATTCAGGGAGTGCTCAACACCTTTGTCATCTTCTTGTCGAGAATCGCTGCGGGTATCATAAATAATTTCCTCAGCGACGAGGAGGGGGAAGGACTTGGATTTTTCGGCTACATGGCCGTGGTTATCGTCCTTGAAATGACCTTTGGCCTGCTGGCGTCCTTTATCGTGATGTGGTTTTCAAGAAAAAGGGAATTTACCGCGGATAAAGGGGCCGCTTTTCTTACCTCCAAAACGAAAATGATCGGTGCCCTGAGGCGTCTGCAGGCCCACCATGAACCGTCACGTCTGCCCGATCAGGTCGCGGCATTCGGTATCAGGTCTAAAAAAGGGGGGATTGCCGAGTTGTTGAGAAGCCATCCGCCCCTTGAAGCGAGAATCAGAGCCCTGGAAGAACTCTAAACGGCTTGTTGTACACTCAATCTTCGGCGGCAGACCAGGTCTATTGACACATCTGCCGCCCGTTTGGTCAACCGTTCCGGGTGATGCCCAGGATGGTGTGCCACACCTGATCCTGATTCCATCTTTTGAGGATCAGCACCGGTAGGTTGCGAAGTTGGTCGACGATCTTTTCCGCCTGGGTTGTCAGCAATCCGGAAAGAACGAACCATTTTTGCTTGAGAAAACCGTCGCTTGCAACGATTTTTTTCATCACGTCGTAATGGATGTTGGCGACCAGCAGGTCGGTGGGGCCGGCGATATGTTCTTCCGCCCGGCCGTTGACGACGATTACGCGATCTTCCAGGCCGTTGAGCCTGACGTTTCTTAGCGCCGTCTGGGCCGCGAGATAGTTGAAGTCAACAGCGACTATATGTTGGCAGCCGAGATTGGCAGCCGCAACAGCGAGGATTCCGGTGCCTGTCCCCAGATCGAGCATGCTTGTCACTTTTTTTCCGGAACATGCGATATCGATGGCTTCAAGACACGTCTGGGTCGTGGCGTGGTTGCCGTTGCCGAACACGACCCCCGAGTCAAGGGTGAGGGAAATCTCGTTTTCTGCGGGGGACGCCTTGATCCATGTGGGGTTGATAATGAACCGCCCGATTTTAACCGGTTCGACGGTACCACCCTGCCATTCGGCATAGCTCATCTCATATTCGTCGATAAGTTTCAGCCCCCCGCAGTCGTCCACTATTTGGGCAACCTGGTCCGGCGATGGTTGGGTAAAAAAGAGAAAACTGAAATTGTCCTCGACCCAGTTTCCAGCAAAATTGTCAGTAACTATCGGGTAATTGGCTGGGATTACACCTTCTATATAGTAGATATAGAGCTGGGTGTCCGGTCTGAGTAGGGGAAGCTCTGTGGTCATTGGTTGCACTAAGGGCTGAGCAAGTGTTTTGCCATGAATTGGTTCAGGTGGTCCGCTACACCGCTACAGGGTGGACTGTGCCAAAAAACTCTGGGTTCCGCTGAGCATCTGCTTGACTTGTCCTTCTGCTGCCGGTTCGCCTGGGTTGCCTGCGACGCTGTTGCAGAGCTCGATCCAGGAGATCAGCTGCTTGTTCTGCTGCCGGTCGATAATTTTTTTCTTGTACGCTTCACCACAGAGCTGCAGCGGCTTTTTGGCAACTGCTTTACCCTGGATTTCATTGTACAGCCTGATATTCTGGGCAAGACACAGCTGCTGCAACAGCTCGTTGATGACCCCGCCGGCCAAAATGACCGCGGCGTGGAGACACCCCTGGTCGAAGTGGGTTCTGGCGAGTTTGAGGATGGAGGTCAGAATGTCTTTGCTTATCGCCCCCCTGGTCGTCTCCAGCCAGTTGCCTTCCAGTTCTTTCCGGGCGGCTGAAAGGATGCCGACACCCCTCCTGGTACGACTTGCGGTGGCGTGGGTTACCTCCGATTTAAAGCTCTGGTAGTAGGTGCTGTTGGCTCCGAAAACACGGCTGAGGTAGGAGAGAGAACCTATCCTGAATTCATGGAATAGCTCCTCCTTTACAACCGGGCTCGAATGAGTGGATGCTGACTGGGTATCAAGCGTCCTGTTGCCGGAAGCGACAAGTGCCAGCGCCTGTGTTACTAGATCTTCTCTGGTTTTCATATCTGTTCAGTCCGCTTTGAGTTTTGAACCGTTGATGGTACGCAAAAAGAAAAAAGTGTCGATATACTCCGAAACGGATAAATTATCACCCGGAAATGTCGCCATGTTCCGTCGCTACAAGCTCAGGTAAGAGATGACAAGCAAGTCCTGGATCGGATTGTATTATGTTTTCAGGCTGTGACAGATCGCCGCTGCATGTCCCTGTGCTGGTTTGCATGTGACACATCCCACAGGGACACGTAAAATTCAGCGATCAGTCATCAAGCAGTTTGAGTGAGGTGCTGTTTTTAAGGGTATCAAGGATAAACGACGTCTTCACATTCTGGATACCGGGAATGCCGGAAAGCTTGTTATTGACAAAATCGGTATAGCCGGCCATATCCTTTACCGCCACTTTCAGCAGAAAGTCGACGTCCCCGGTCAGCTGGTGGCACTCGAGCACCTCTTCCATCTGCGTCAGCCTCTCCTTCACCTTCTGCAAAGAAGATATCTGGTGATGGCTCAGGCAAACCATGACAATGGTCTGGACGTTGTATCCGGCTTTTTCCCGGTTAAGGAGTGCGATGTACCTCTCTATCACCCCCGATGCCTCAAGACGCCGGACTCTCTCCAGGACCGCCGGCGGCGACAGCCCGATCTGCTGGGCCAGGCGAGAGTTGGTAATTCGCCCGTCGCGTTGGAGGATCGAAAGAATTTTTTTATCAGTATCGTCAAGCATGGTTGCGTTGTTATCAGGTTGAACCGAGATGCGCAGCCGGATTTCCGGACGCAGGTCAACCGGTCAATAATAGCTAATTTCTGGTAAAAATAAAAGAGGATTACTCCTAAATTCCTTTCACCAGACTTTTTCCCGTATCCGGTGTAGGCCGCGGTGCTGCAGAGCACCCGGACGATAGCTGGATTTGTGATCAGAAAGATTACACCAACTCCAGGTTTATTCAGGTTTTTCGTTGTTATCCTCCCTGCAGGATTCGGGACCGGTCTCGCCATTTTCCCCGCCACTTCCGGCGCCAGGCGGGGGAGCGTCGTCGTAGAGCTGCTTGGCTCCGAGGAGCAGAAATAAAATAGCAACAATAGGAGCAAGTTCGGGAAAAATTGTGACAAGACCGTCGAGATCCGGGTGGCCCCGATGAAGTTTTTGCACACCATACTTAAGGCCGGCATAGCTGATTGCGGCGGCGACAACACTGAGCCACCATGGCCATTTCAGCCGTCCCCTGCCTTTTTCGCTTCTGTTGCTGCTCATATCATATCCGCAAGGGTGAGTTTTGCCATCTCTCTTACGTGGACATCTTCGTCGTCCAGTGCCCGCTCGATAATATACCGGGCATCGCATGTGTTGATCACCCCTAACAGGGATACGGCCTCTCCCCGGTAAAGGGGTTGACCGTGGCGGACAACTTCAGCCAGCGAGGCGATGGCCAGGTGCAGGTTTTCCGGGTCAACCAGCTGCAGTTCTTCAAAGAGAACCATCACCCCAAGGCGGACGCTGAGCCGTTCGTCATGAAGGATTTCGCCGGTCCAGGCATAGTAGCGGGGTTCGCGGAGAAACATCGCCACGATGTTCTCAACGTGCCCCATGTCGAGAAAGTCGGCAATGACTCTTTTTAACTCTTTATCACTTACTTCGGCTCTGTCAGGTTTCATTTTATTGGCAATTGTTTGTTCTGGTAAACAGAATGGGGTTCGCTTTATACTGACACCACATCAAAGTGCTGCTATTTTCGTTTAAAGGCAAGAAAAATAAGGATAATGTACCGGTAAAATCGATGCCGGCAGGTGCGTTTTTTCATGTTCTGGCAACAAATGCGGGGGAGGATCGTCATGGAAACAGGGTGGAGTGTTGGTAAATTGCTCGATATATCAAGCGGCTACTGGAAAGGGTGTGTGGTGCAGGCCGCCGTGAGGCTGGACCTGTTCTCCTGCCTTGGCGATACCGACAGCACCGCCGATGAAGTTGCCTGCAACGCGGGGACGGACCCCCGGGCCACCTCTTTGCTTCTGGACGCACTCGCCGCCCTCAAGCTGATCGACAAAGTCGGGGGAAGGTATTGCAACAGTGAATTTTCAAAAACGTTTCTGGTGAGAGAGAGCCCCTCGTACCAGGGGCATATTATAAAACATCACCACCATATAATGGACGGCTGGGTACAGCTTGACAAGGCTGTGACGACCGGCAAAAAGGTTGCGCGCAGAAGCTATGGAGAGCAGGCGGAGCGGGAGAGTTTCCTGCTGGGCATGTTCAACCTCGCCTCTAACCTGGCACCGAAGATTGCCGAAAAATTTCCGCTGAAAGACAGAAAACATCTCCTTGACCTGGGGGGCGGTCCAGGGACTTATGCAATTCAGTTCTGCCTGAAAAATCCTGGCCTGAAAGCGGTCATTTTCGACCGGCCGACCACGGAACCTTTTGCCCGGAAAACCGTTGACCGGTATCAGCTGGGGGAACGAATCCGGTTTGTCGGCGGGGATTTTACCGTCGATCCCCTGGGGGACGACTCTTACGATGCGGTATGGATGTCTCATATCCTTCACTCCAACACTCTTGAGCAATGTGAAAAATTTATTATAAAGGCAGCGCAGCTGCTCGACCCAGGCGGTTTGCTGATGGTCCATGATTTTTTTCTCAACGCAGAAAAAGACGGACCTGAATTCCCGGCACTCTTTGCCTTGAACATGCTGGTCGGTACCGACGGGGGGCGCTCCTATTCCAGTGCCGAGGTCACATCGCTTTTGCACCGTTGCGGATTCAGCCAGGTCAAACAACACAGGATCGATGTGCCAAACGAGTCATCGGTTATCACGGCCATAAAGAAATAACTATACCGCGTTGATTATGCGGTTTTTGGGGAAAAATCATGATACAGATTACTGTTCCTGGGGTAGGCGTCATCCGCCTGGCCCATCTTGTGCTCGACTACAACGGCACCATGGCCGAGGATGGACTACTGCTCGACGGTGTGGAGGAAAAACTTGCCATCCTGGCCGAACGTCTTCAGGTGCACGTGGTAACGGCGGATACCCATGGCACCGTTGCCGCCGCTTTGGCCAACAATGACGTGACTCTTCATATCATCGGCGAAAAAGACCAGGAACGCCAGAAACAGCATTATGTTCAGGAGCTCGGTCAGCAGACGGTTATGGCCGTGGGCAATGGCAGCAACGACAGGCTGATGCTTGAAACAGCAGAACTTGGGGTCGCCCTTGTTCAGAGGGAAGGGGCCTGCTGTTCGTCAGTTTTCTCGGCAGATATTGTGTGCACCGATATCCTGGACGTTTTTGACCTGGTCATTAAACCGGACAGGCTCCGGGCTACCCTGAGAAAATAGTCGTCGCTCTGCCGTCAGCGGGTCGCCGGGTACGGCCTGCTGTCGCCGGTGTCGATGGCCTGCTGGTGGTCCATGGCGATCAGCGATGCGTAGTATCCATCTCTTGCCAGCAGTTCGTCGTGACTTCCCTGTTCCACTATTTTCCCCCGGGACATGACAACGATATGGTCGGCTCTTCTGATGGTCGACAGCCGGTGGGCGATCACCAGGGATGTCCTGTTCCTGAAACTGTCACCGATTGCCTGTTCTAGAATGTTTTCCGATTCGGTGTCGATGGCGGCCGTGGCTTCATCGAGAACGAGTATGGCCGGGTCCCGGCACAGGACCCGGGCAAAAGCGAGGAGCTGCTTTTCACCGGTCGACAGCTCCACTCCTCCTTCTCCTATCTGGGTGTCGAGCCCTGCGGGGAGCTTGTTGACAAACCGGTCCATTCCCGTCTGCATCAGTATCCGCTCGACCTTGTCGCGGCCGACGTCTGTTTCCATCACAATATTGGCCAGAAGCGTATCCTGGAGGATCAGCACATCCTGGAGGATGACGCCGACGATTGAGCGGAGATTTTGCAGGGCAATGTTACGGATGTCTATTCCGTCGATCTCTATTTTCCCCTGTTGCGGCTCGTAAAATCTCAGCAGCAGGTTGACCAGGGTGGTTTTACCCGACCCCGTTGTGCCGACAAGGGCAACCGTCTGTCCCGGACAGAGGGTAAGCGATACGTCGTCTAAAACGATATCGTCGTGATTGTAACTGAACCGTATGTTGGTGAAGGTGAGGCCCGCGCTTGTCTTTTTTGGGAGAATAACCGGGGAGGGTGGCTCAACGATCGTGCTTTTTATCTCGAGCAGCTGGAAGATCCGTTCGGCTGAAGCCATCGCCGACTGGACCACGGAGTATTTCTGGGAAAGTTCCCGTAGCGGCTGAAAGAAAAGCCTCATATAGGAGATGAACGCCACCAGCTCTCCAAGGGTAAGGCGGTCCCTGAGAATCTCATTTCCTCCGTACCACAGAATAAACGCTATAGCCGTCGAACTCATGAGTTCGGATAACGGCATAAAGATGCCGAACAGTTTTATCTGGGCAAGGGTTCTGTTGAGATATTCCCGACTGAGGTCGAAAAAATTCGTCTCAGCTCTTTGCTGTTGGCCGAACAGCTGCAAAATTGCCATTCCAGACAGCATTTCGGCAAGGAAACTGTTAATCTTTGCCAGCTGACTGCGTATGGCCCGAAATTTTTCCCGGGCCAGCCGCGCAAACAGCACGGTAATGATCAGTGCCAGGGGGATGAAGATGGACATGAGCAGGGCCAGGCTGCTGTTCATCCAGAACAGCAGGACCAGAATACCGACGATGCGCAGAAGATCGTTGAACAGGGTAATTATAACCGAGGTGAACATTTCGTTCATGTTCTGGATGTCGTTGGTGAGGCGGGTGACCAGTCTGCCGGTCGCGTTGGTGTTGAAGAATGCGAGATCGAGATGGAGCAGGTGGCTAAACAGCCGCTGGCGGACATTGTGCATAACCGACTGACCGATCCATTCCAGTAGTTGCACCTGGAAAAAGTGGGAAAAAAAGACACCGATAATGAGTATACCGTAGAGGATGGAGATTTTGGTCAGGCCGGAAAAGCGCACCTGGGAAGCAACGTCCGGGGCAACGATGCAGGTGTCGATTGCGACCTGAACAAGATAGGGCAGGGTCAGGGTTCCGGCGGTGATAACCAGCGATATGAGTATTGCCAGGGCCAGGGTGAATTTGTAGGCGGCCGTGAATCGCAGCACTTTCTGCCAGAGATGCCAGTCACCTATCGAACTCTGGTCTCCTTCCTCGCTGTATCCGTAATTCCTCATGCGTCATCACCCCCGCGAAGCTCTTCCCCCTTCATCTGCTTGACATACATGGACTGGTACAGGGTGTTGGTATCGAGGAGTTTTTCATGGTCTCCTTCTGTTTCTATTTTTCCCTCGGCAAGAATTATAATCCTGTCAGTCATTGACAGCAGTTTGATGCGGTTGGATACGATGATCACGGTCTTGCCGGAAAAATGACGTTTGAGGTTTTGGAAAATCTTGTGTTCCGTGGCAACGTCGACCGCCGACAGACCATCATCGAGTATCAGGACCGGCCGGTCGCACAGCAGTGCCCTGGCAAGTGCCAGCCTCTGCTTCTGCCCTCCTGACAGTTTAACCCCGCGCTCTCCGATAACGGTTTCGTAGCCATGGGGCAGTTGCATGATATCTTTGTGTACCGCCGCGCTCTCGGCCGCTCTTTCTATCTCCTTTCTGGACGCTTCCGGACGGCCAAAGGCCAGGTTGCCGGCTATGGTGTCGGAGAAAAGTATCGGTTCCTGGCTCACGTAGGCGATATGTGACCGCATGAATTCCAGGGGCAGCCCGTTGACATCGCTGCCGCCAAAAAAGAGGGTGTTGTTCTCCACCGGATAGAGGCGGGTGAGAATCTTACAAAGAGTCGATTTGCCCGATCCGGTCCGTCCGGTGACCCCGTGGATTCCCGGAGAAAGCGTGAGAGTTACTCCGGAAAGAGCCGGAGCGGTGGCCAGAGAGTAGGAAAAATGCAGATTCTTCATGGCAAAACCGGGCCGGGAAAAAGGCTCGATTCCCTCGGGGAGTTCCGGATCGGGAAGGGTCGGCCTGCTGGTGATCAGGTTGTTGATCCGGCTCAGAGAAGTGAGGCCCCGCTGCACCAGGTTGGCTACCCACCCTATGGCCATCATCGGCCAGATAAGCATGTAAAGGTATGAGATAAAAGCGACAAACTCCCCGATGCTGATGACCTCTTGCACCACCAGCCGGCCCCCGAAATAGAGTACGGCAAGCATCCCGATACTGCCGACCAGAGTCGCCAGCGGAGATATTAATCCCTGTATTCGCGCCACCCTGAGGTTGCTTTTGACATATTTACGGCCCAGGGTGCCAAACACCGACGTCTGGAAATTCTCCATGGTGTACGCTTTAATCAAGCCAATGGAAATCAGGGTAGAGCGGGAAAATTCGGTGAGTTCGGAAAATTGTTGCTGCACGGTTGCAAAACGCCCATGCAGCTTGCCGGAGAGAATCCTGGTGGCCAGCGCCAGCGCCGGCATGGGCAGCAGAGCGAAAAAGGTCAGCAGCGGATTTATGGCGATCATGAATCCTATTGCCGTAATCGACATGACCAGGGCGTCGACTGCAGCAACCATTCCCATTCCGCACGCCATCTGTACCGCAGCCAAGTCATTGCTCTGGTGGGCCATCAGTTCACCAGTGGTGCGCTGTTCGAAAAAAGGCGCATCCATTCCGGTGATATGGGAGAAGATACGGTTTCTCACGGCCCTTTCAAGCATCCTGGAAAAACCGATAATGAGATAGCGCCACAAGAACCGCAAACCCACGACACAGGCAGCAATGAAAAGGATGAACACGCCCAGGCGCAGCAGACCGGCCGAGGAAACAGTCCCGGTTGCAAGGCCGTCGACTCCGTGCTTGATGATCCGGGGTATGGTCAGTTGGAAGAAATCGACCACGATGAGCGCAGTGAAGCCGATCACCAGGCGCCGGCGGTGTTTCCTGAAGGTCGGAAAGAGCAGTGCCTTTATCTCGCTGAACGTTATCCGGTGGGGTTGAGTAAACGGTATTTTAATAGAAGGTCTGTTCTTCAAAGTATCTTCCCTGCATTTTAAGTCTTTATAGACAAGATAGTAATTTGCGGTGCTGAGAATGTCACTGGAAAAAACAGTGGTGATTAGCCGGACACGGAGATAGGGCCGTACTTCTTAAGGGAGATATTTTGTTGTCCGCCCCTCGCTATATTCCATGATTGTGGTCGGGGAAGATCTTTAAAGTGACTATCAAGCCTAGGTGTCTGGATTATTTTTTTCGTTTTTTATACCTGGATAAAATCAATTTTCAACTGCCAACAAGTTGTAAAATAAAGTGTCATTTATTTTTTTGCACCATTTTGATCAGAGTTTTTAGGCGTAGAAAGGGACAAGTCAATTTTTGGTAAATTTTTTAAACAAAAAAAATATAGACATCCGGAATTTTTTGACTAATATAAAAGTAATGACTGTTATTTTATTAACACTTAAAAGAAAGGGAGCAAATTATAATGAGTGAATTTATAAGAATAATCACCCATGCTCGTCGGTTTAAAAGTGCCGTGAAAGATTTAGGTATTGAGCAGCTTGAAGAGATTAAAAATAAGCTTGATAAAATAATGGAGGACCGTCTTGAAGAGGAGGCGGAAGAAGAAAAGAAAAACGCCGAAAGAATTGCCAAAATCAATAAATATAAAGAAATGCTGGAGGCTGACGGGATCGGTCTGAGCGAGCTGCAGGAGGCGGAAGCGGGCAATATCAGAAAGCGTACCCCGCGAAAGCCCAAGTATGAGATCTGGAATGAATCCGGGGAGAGAATAACATGGACCGGTCAAGGGCGTATGCCTAACATATTTAAAGCTCGCCTGGAGGAAGGCGAATCTATGGATACCTTCCTTATAGAAGATTAGTTCTCTGTCTATTCAAATAAAGGACCGGAACTGATCCAACTCCTGAAGAGTAAATGTCGATACCACAATCGTGCTGTTGGTTCCGGTGCGTTTGATTTAAATCGGTACTGGTCGATGTTACACTCAAGTGTCGGTTTAATGAACCGCCGGCAGCTGTTAATGCCGGCGGTACTGTTTTTACTTTCCATTATTGACAACACCTCATACTTTTTATCCTTTGCGACCTTGCCCGCAATTCATTATTTTTCGCCTGAAAAGCAATATATTTCATCTGCAGTATATTTTTTCTCGGTTTTGCTGCGGACATGGGACAAGATCGTATAATGGATTGGGCCCTGGAAAACAGGTGTCGATCTTTTCCAGGGAGTGGTTACTATAGAGGAGTGTCCTTACCTGAATTGTTGGAAAGTTCAGGTCCAGCTATCCGTCACCTGCAATAAATGAGAAGCCATGGACGATTATATCCTTCGGGTAGAAAATCTTTCCAAAGAGTTTGTCCAGGCAGACCGGAAAGTTCAGGTGCTGAAAAACCTGAACCTCAGCGTCTTGTCAGGAGAGTTTGTCGTTATCGCCGGAAAAAGCGGTAGTGGGAAATCGACACTTTTGTCTATCCTTTCAGGCCTGGAACAGCCAACCGGGGGCTCTGTCGTTTTTCAGGGACAAAATATCGGCATCCTGTCCGAGGATCAGCTCGCCCCCATCCGCAACCGGAAAATCGGATTCGTCTTTCAGGCTTTTCATCTTATACCGTCTTTAAACGCCCTGGAAAATATCATGTTCCCGGCAGAGTTGAAAAAAGATGGCAACGCCCGTGATAAAGCGATGAAACTGCTTGAGCGGGTGGGACTCTCTCAACGGGCTGTCAATTTTCCCTTCCAGCTGTCGGGGGGGGAGCAGCAGCGGGTGGCGATCTGCCGGGCGCTGATAAATAATCCGGCAATAATCTACGCCGATGAACCGACCGGAAATCTCGACTCGGATAACTCTGCTGCTGTGATCAAACTGCTTGATGAGCTGCACCGTGACAGGAAGACTACCCTGGTGGTGGCGACCCACAGCCACTCCCTAGCGGATAAAGCCGGCAGGGTTATCCGGCTGCACGACGGCCGGATTGTCGACGGGGGGGGGCGGTGATGCATTTGCGGTATATCTATCGCGAAATTATCAACAGCCGCGGTCAGGCGGCAGTATATATCCTTTGTGTAGCTCTCTCCCTGGTAACCATTGTTGCGATTGACAGTTTCAGGCGTGATATCGACACTTCGCTACTCAGTGATGCAAAAAATCTGCTCGGCGGTGATATCAGGGTCCGGTCCCACCGTTCTTTTTCTCCGGAGCTGACAAAACAGCTGGCGCAGCTGGCAAAAGAGCCGGGGATCGAGGCAACCAGGAGCTGGGAACTTAACACCGTGGTTCGCCGGGCCGACGGCGGAGCCTCCGTTCTTGCCAGCCTGATGGCGGTAGAGCCCAACTACCCTCTCTACGGCGAGGTGAAGCTTATCTCAAGAAAACCGATGGGCTCCCGGTTGAAACCCGGCAGCGCGGTTGTCCAGGAGAGTCTTCTCAAGCGGCTGGGGGGACAGGTTGGGGATCGGGTTCTCGTGGGCAATGGTGACTTTGGTGTCGTCGATCTGGTGGAGAGGGAATCGGCGAGACCGCTTTCGTTTTTTAATTTCGCCCCCCGTATCTTCGTTTCCGCCACGGAACTTGAACGGTTGGGACTGGTCGGCCTGGGAAGCCGCGTTCACCATCAGATGTTGCTGAAACTGTCCGGCGGTCGGCTGCAGGATAAGGGCAGGTTCGAACAGCTGGTCACAAGTCTTGAAAAAGCTGCGAAGCAGGGTGGGGAACAAGTGGACACCTACCTGACTGCGCAGTCCAGGATGAAACGGTTTCTCGATAACCTGCTGTTTTTTCTCTCGCTTATATCCGTCTTTACCCTGCTGCTTGCCGGTATAGGTGTGGAAAGAGGGCTTAATGCACTTTTCAGCCGCAAGAAAAACACCTTTGCCATGATCCGCTCCATGGGGGCGTCCACCGGATTTGTTGTCGGTCACTATCTCGTGTTCACGCTGTTTTTAACAGTTGCCGGCTGCCTGCTCGGAATTGTTCTGGCCCTGTCGGTCAAACAGGTTCTGCCGGTCATGTTTTCCGGATTGCTGCCGGATAATCTGAGTATGCGGATGGCACTGTCGGATATTGTCGAGGGCGTCTGGTTGGGACTTCTGGTGGCGGCACTGTTTACCTACGGGCCGCTGCGCGCTGTTGTTGACGTTCGCCCAGCTACTCTTTTCAGGCATGAGCGCAGAGTCCCTATAAACAAATACAAGACGTTTCTGGTGCTGCTGTGCGGGGCGGCTGTGGTTCTGGGATCGCTTGTGCGGCAGCTGGATGATTTCAAGACCGGGCTCTATTTCCTGACTGGAGCGGCATGCCTTATCATCGTAATGTCGCTTCTGGTGACCATCGTGATGAAGCTGCTGCCGGCGGGGCACCGGCTGCCGCTGTCCTACCGCCAGGCAGTCAGAAGCCTGAACCGGCCCGGCGGTTCCACCAGAACGATCATGGTAGCTTTCGGCGCGTCGCTGGCGGTGCTGTTGACCATCGAACTGGTCGAGCGAAATATGCACGACACCTATATCAGCTCGTATCCTCCCGGTTCGCCAAATCTTTTCTGTCTCGATATCCAGAAAAACCAGCGCAGCCAATTTCGTGAGCTTATCGGTGCAAGGGTGGAACTTTTTCCCGTTGTCCGCGCCCGTCTGCTGGCGATAAACGGTGTTGAGGTGGATTTGTCTGAGGAGCGCAAGAGAAAAGGAGACAGGTTGTCGCGCGAATTCAACCTGACCTACAGAGAAAAACTACTGCAAGACGAGATCCTTGTTTCAGGAAAAACGTTGTTTTATAAAGCGACAGCGCCGGATTCTTCGCCCCTTGCCCAGGTCTCTGTACTCGATAGGGTGGCGACAATGGGGAATATGAAAACCGGAGACGTCCTGACCTTTAATGTCCAGGGCGTTCGGCTCAAGGCAAAGATCAGTTCCATACGGAGCCGCAACGCATCGATGCTTTATCCTTTTTTCTATTTTGTCTTTGAGAAAAAACAGCTTGAGGAGGCACCCCAGACATTTTTTGCGGCGCTTTCCCTGCCGGTTGACACCATCGGACAGGTTGAGAACCGCATCGTCAACGCTCTGCCCAATGTTATCACCGTGAATGTCAGCGAGACCGCGTCTGAACTTGGCAATATTATAGAAAAAATGGTCCGGATTATCGATTTCTTCGCTATTTTCTCGATCGGGGCCGGCAGCCTTATCCTGGTCAGTTCCTATCTGGCGACCAGGATGGCAAGGGTACGGGAAGCGGTTTATTATAAGGTCTTGGGCGGCGATTCTCTGTTTGTCAGCAAGGTCTTTATCCTTGAAAACCTGATCCTGGCCCTTGGCAGCGGCTGCTGTGGAATCCTGGTGGCTCAGGCGGCGAGTTTTTCGATCTGTTATTTCATGCTCGATATCAGTTACAGCAGCTGCTGGGAACGGTCGGCAGTCGCGCTGCTCTTTCTTGTGCTCCTGGTATTGGGTGTGGGAACCGCAACATTAAGGTCGGTGATACGGGAAAAGCCGGCGCGTTTTCTGCGCAATTCATTCTGATGAGATTTTTTCTGCGGGTATGTTATGGTGAGAATTTTTAATGTGATTATGCTTATAATGGTCGGCATGGTACAGGTGGGTGGTGCACAACAGCAGGGCGGGTTTGTTAAAGTGCTGCTGGCGGAAAAGTCGGAGGCGTCCGGAGCCATAACGCGAATTGTGGCATTAGGCGACAGTTTGACTGCGGGGTACGGGGTGGCCGAGGCCGATAGCTATCCCTATCTGCTGGAGCAAAGACTGCACCGGGCCGGCTTTGACTGCCGGGTCATCAACGCCGGGGTCAGCGGTGAAACCAGTAGCGGCACCCTGGCTCGGATCAAGTGGGTTATCATGTCGCTTGCCCCCGACATTGTCATCCTGGAGACCGGGGCCAACGACGGGTTCAGGGGGATAAAAACAGAGCTTGTCGAAGGGAATATCCGCCAGATAATTGAGATCCTGCACCGCAACGATGTTGTTGTCCTGCTTGCTGGAATGAAAATGGTGACCAATCTGGGGAGCAGCTATGTTTCAGAGTTCGACGCCATCTATCCCAGGATTGCCAACGATTTCGGCCTGGTTTTTATGCCATTTTTCCTTCAGGGGGTGGCCATGAACCCCGAGTTGAACATTGCTGACGGAATCCATCCAAACAACATGGGATATACGAAAATAACCGAAAATATTTATCCCTACGTGGTTGAGGCAATAGCGAAGAGCAAATCGAATGAGCGATAAAAAGATGTTGCCGGATGAGGTTAATGAAATCATCCTTGAGTCCATTTCAGATGGTGTTTTTACCGTCGACCATAATTGGCGGATCACCAGTTTCAACAGGGCGGCTGAAGAAATTACGGGAACTCCGCGGAAAAAAGCCATAGGGCGCTTCTGCTGGGAAGTTTTCCGGTCAAATATGTGTGAAGGCGACTGTGCCCTGAAGCGGACGATGAAGGAAGGAAAGTCTTTTGTCTCCAGTTCAACCTATATTATAAACAGCAAGCAGCAAAAAGTTCCCATCGGCGTGTCCACGTCCGTGTTAAAAGATCAGAGCGGCGAAATCCTGGGGGGTGTCGAAACGTTTAGGGATCGTACCCTGGTGGAAGAACTGCGCCGGGAATTGAGCGGCAGTTTTGAGATTTCCCGGATGGTGAGCCGCAGCCCGATCATGAAAAAACTTTTTGCAATTCTTCCCCAGGTTGCCGAAAGTGACAGTACCGTGCTGTTGGAAGGGGAAACCGGAACCGGCAAGGAATTTATGTCGCTGGCCCTGCATCGTCTGTCAAAGAGAAAAAAAGGCCCGTTTATGGCCATAAACTGCGGGGCGTTGCCGGACACCCTCCTGGAATCGGAACTGTTCGGCTACAAGGCGGGTGCTTTTACCGGAGCGGATAAAGACAAGCAGGGGCTTTTTTCTGCGGCGACATCCGGCACCATTTTGCTTGATGAGATCGGCGATACCAGCAGCGCCTTTCAGGTACGGCTTTTGAGGTTGCTGGAGGAAAAAGAGTACCAGCCGCTGGGCAGTGTTGAAAAATTCAACACCGATGCCAGGATCATAGCCGCCACTAACAGTGACCTGGAACGGATGGTGGAGCAGGGAACGTTTCGCAAAGATCTCTTTTACCGGATAAATGTCATACGGTTTATACTTCCGCCCCTCCGGGAAAGAAAAGAGGATATTCCATTGTTGACCGAACGTTTTATCGCCAAAATGAATCAGTTGCATGACCGCTCTGTGGAAGGAGTCACCCCCGCTGCGATGTCGCTGCTGCTCAACCATGATTATCCGGGTAATATCCGGGAGCTTGAAAATATAATTGAACACGGCTTTGTACTCTGCCGCGGACCGGAAATAGATGTGGCCCATCTTCCAGCGTCACTGGGGTCGAAGCCGACTGTGTCTTTCCCAACGCCCGCTCTTGTAGCCACCACCATGGAGGCCTCCTTGGTCGAAGGGGAAAAAGAGGCCATCTTTGCTGCCTTAAAGAGGAATAATTTTAACCGGCTGGCGGCTGCAAGAGAGCTGGGCATACACAAATCGACGCTTTTTAGGAAAATAAAAAAATACAAGATAAGCCTGCCCGCAACCGATGGACGCAGCCGTCGTCTCTGATCTGTCTCTATTCGTTTTTTGGCCTGATATAGGGGCGCACGAATGCGCCTGTTACTGTCTTTTAGTGTCGCAATGGCGCTACTGTATGCGACACTGTCTTGTTTGGAAATCAATTGTCTTTGTCTCTAATTCGTTGAAAATAATTATAAATTTATAAGCTCACTTGTCTGCGTCCCATTGGCACACCCTTTGCTTCCACTAGAATGAAAGTGCAACGGGAGGCTGGCAATGAATGTCGCAATTACGGTGTGGGGAAGCAGGATCTCTCCGGTGTTTGATGCTTCAAGGTGTCTTCTGGTTATTGAATTGTCTGAAGGGGTGGTGCGCGAAGAAAGCCTGCAGATTGTCCAGGGTTCTCCCGTCGACTGGTTCCTGGAGATGTCGAGTCAGGTTAACGTTGACGTGTTGGTGTGCGGGGCAATCTGCAGACGGTGGCTCAAGCGCATTGAAACGCTCGGGATTGAGGTGGTCTCTTTTGTTGCCGGAGAGGTGGAGCCTTTGCTGATCCAGTTGGCCTTAGGCGGGGAGTTGGACGGATTTATCATGCCGGGATGCGAAACAGGAAGATGTTGCGGCAAATTAAGGGGGGACCGCGGCAGTGAGAGTTGAACGGAACAAGATCTTGCTTTTGTACCGGTAAGCAGAAAAACAGGTTGGCTGTTTTGAGATACGAATGATCATGGTTTTACCGGTAATACTAAATTCTAAGGAGGAA
Source organism: Desulforhopalus singaporensis (assembly GCF_900104445.1). Lineage (GTDB taxonomy): Bacteria > Desulfobacterota > Desulfobulbia > Desulfobulbales > Desulfocapsaceae > Desulforhopalus_A > Desulforhopalus_A singaporensis. The sequence goes on from NZ_FNJI01000005.1 coordinate 102,629, forward strand.
TTATAATGGCTATTTTTAACAGAAATAATCCTCAAAAAGGGTCGGGCAGGATGCGAGGAATGTGCCGGAGAACCGGGGAATTACCGATAAAAGGGGTTGGTTCAGGCCGGATGAAGGGTGGTCAAAAATCGAGACAAAACCGAGACGAAGATTATGGTGAAAACCGCAATCAACAAAAAAGGATGGTCCGGGAGCGGGCGCGTATTTTCCAAAGAGAAGATAAAGATGGTCCCGAAGATCTGGAAGAGCTGAAGAGGCTGTATCAAGATACACAAGCAAGGCTTGAAGCCCTTGGTGAGCGAATAGCTTATCTGGAAGGCGGGAAATGACAGGCTGGTCGTGGCAGTAGTCTTATTGAGTACGGCCGGCCAGGTTAATTTCAGCTTAAACGGCAGAGTTGTGGGAGATGAGATGAAAAATGTTGTGCTGGCAGCCGGGGAACCGGAGCTGTTTGGTGATTTTAGAGAAGAATTGGAGCGTCATAGAGATGTTCGCGTGCTGTTTTGCGCAGCAGCTAAGGAATTTTTTGACCTGATAAAAAATAAAGAGGTGGCGGTCGTGGCAGTGGCTCAACAGCTCGGTGACACAGACGGCTTGAGTTTTGTCAAATCCCTTGTTGCCCGGTATCCGCAGGTCGCCTGTGTTATGGTAAGCGGTTATTCTGCCGAAAAATTCCATGACCAGACAGAAGGACTGGGGGTCCTGATGCAGTTGCCGCTTGCGCCGGGCGCGCAGGATGCCGCAAAACTTCTGGAGTTGCTTGAATCGATAGAAGTTCTGATGACAATGTGAAAATGGAGGAGATGGTAAATGATAATAAGCGTTGCAAGTGGCAAAGGAGGCACGGGCAAGACTACTGTTGCCACCAGTCTTGCCCTTGCCCTTGCTCCTGACGTTGACGTGACGTTTCTCGATTGTGACGTAGAGGAGCCGAATGCCCATCTGTTTTTAAATCCGGCCCTGACCGGTGAGCAGCCTGTAACTACGTTTGTTCCTGAAATTAATGAGGAACGCTGTTCGCTGTGCCGAAAGTGTGCCGATATCTGCCGTTTCAGTGCACTTGCGGCTGCTGGAAAGAAGCTGCTTGTTTTTCCCGAACTGTGTCACGGTTGCGAGGGGTGTCTGGAAGTGTGCCCGGAAAATGCAATCTCTGCTGGATCACGATCCCTTGGGGTTATAGAGAGCGGCAGGATCGGAAAAATGCACTTTCACAGTGGCCGTCTGAGGATTGGCGAGGCAATGGCTCCGCCGCTGATAAGGCAGGTCCGGAAATGGGAAAATCAGTCGGAAATCACTATAATCGATGCCCCTCCGGGTACCTCCTGTCCGGTTATCAGTGCCATGAAAAACAGTGATTTTGTGTTGATGGTAACCGAACCCACTCCTTTTGGTCTCCATGATCTGCGATTGGCTGTCGAGGCGGTCGGGATGCTTGGCATTGATGCCGGGCTGGTGGTCAACAGGGCGGACATAGGCGATGACCGGGTGAGGCGGTACGCCGAGGACAAAAAAATTCCAATACTCCTGCAGATTCCTTTTGACCGGGAAATTGCTCAGTCCTATTCGCAGGGGCGGACGATCGTGGAGCGGTATCCGGACTGGGCGGACAAGTTCAAGGGTCTTTATCGCGATATTATGCGGATTGTTATGCACAAGGAGCACGGCTGATATGAGAGAACTGGTTATTTTGAGCGGCAAGGGTGGAACCGGTAAAACCAGTATTACTGGTGCGTTCGCTTCTCTTGCCCCGGAATGTATGTTCTGTGACGCCGATGTCGACGCCGCAGATCTTCATCTGCTGCTTAACCCCCGGGTGGAGCAGAGTTCACCGTTTATGGGTGGCAGCCTGGCCATAATTCGGCCAGAGATGTGCTGTGAATGCGGCCGATGCCGGGAATTGTGCAGATTTGATGCAATAAGTGAAAGCTATGAGATTGACCGGTTTGCATGTGAAGGCTGCGGGGTCTGTGTCGATTTGTGTCCGGAACAGGCCATAGAGTTTCCAGTTCAGCAGTGCGGAGAGTGGTTTGTTTCCGATACCAGGTTCGGGCCGATGGTTCACGCCAGGTTGGGGATTGCCGAGGAAAATTCGGGTAAATTGGTGAGTCTTGTCCGCAGGCAAGCGCGGCAGCTGGCAATAGAGAAAGGATGTAACTTGATCCTGACCGACGGCCCGCCGGGTATTGGCTGCTCCGTTATTGCCTCTCTCGGCGGAGCCACTGCGGTGGTGATCATTGTCGAGCCAACGGTGTCCGGGCTTCATGACATGGAGCGGGTTGCGGATCTGGCCGCGCATTTCAAGGTGCCCGGGATGGTGTGTATCAACAAGTATGACCTCAATGAAGCGATGACCGTAAAAATAGAGCGGTACGCAAGGTCGAGAAACATGCAGATATTGGGGCGGGTTCCCTTTGATTCCCTTTTTGTTGCGGCCATGATTGAAGGCAAGAACATTTTTGAGCATTCACCGGAATCAGAAGCTGCCGGAGCCCTTAGGTCGGTGTGGTGCAATATCATGGACTCCCAGGTAATGAACAGTCTCGGGATAAGGGATTTGAAACAAGTAATTCAATAATAACACAGAAAAGGAGAAAAATATGACAACGGTACGTATAGCGATTCCTTCAGAAGGAGCCGGAGGACTTGAAGGATTCCGGGCAGGACATTTTGGCCATTGCGATGTCTTTACTCTGGTCGACGTGGAAGACGGAAAGATAGTTGATGTTTCGATACTGCCGAACAAGGAACACGTCCAGGGCGGCTGCATGGTGCCGGTAAAGTTGCTTGCCGACAACAATGTCAGAAGTCTTGTTGTCGGGGGAATAGGGATGCGTCCACTGATGGGATTCAGGCAGGTGGGAATAGACGTCTATTATGACGGACAGCGAAGGGATATCAAACCGGTGGTGGAAGATATGATAGCGGGACTTCTGCCGGTCATAGCCGACGACCAGGTGTGCGGCGGTTCACACCAGGGATAGTGTTAACCAGATCAAGGGGGAATAATCATGAAAGTTGCAGTTACATCGACAGGAACCGAGCTCTCTTCACCGATAGATCCTCGGTTCGGCAGGGCAGCGCATATCCTGGTGGTGGACACCGAGACGATGTCCTGTGAACTCCTTGACAACAGTGCCAATATCCGTGCGTTTAAAGGCGCTGGAATACAGGCCGCCACCATGATTGCCGATGCCGGGGTCCAGGTGCTGCTGACCGGGTATTGCGGCCCCAACGCGTTCAGAACCCTTGAGGCGGCAGGTATAAAGGTCGTCAGCGATATTCAGGGAACGGTTGAACAGGCGGTTCAAGAGTTTCTGCAGGGCAAGGTGCAGTACAGCCAGGGGGCTAATGTCGAGGGACACTGGTAAGGTCTTATCAGGGTAACAGTTGGTGATTGTTTCAAGGAGAAGGCGGAATGAAGGAAAATGAGCTTGACGCCCTGGTCTCAAGGATCCAGGGAGAGGTTTTTCAGGAGGCTCGCAACGTTTTGGGAAAAAAAGGGTTCGACCGCTGGCGAAATCCAAGATTCTGCGGTCCGATGGCACAAGCCGATGGGTATGCAAGACTCAAGGGTGAGTGCGGTGATACTATGGAGATGTACCTCAAAATAGCAGGGGAACGGGTGGTTGACGTCAGTTATGTAACAGACGGCTGCAGCTCCAGTTCCATTGCCGGCTCCTTTGCTGCCGAACTGGCAACCGGGAAGGATTTTGGGGAAATATTGGATATGAAGGGAAGTGACGTTCTGGCGTATATCGGTCATTTCCCTGAACAAGAGGAGCATTGCGCTCATCTCGCGGTGAGAACCCTCCAGGAAGCTTTAAATGGATACCTTGTCGCTCAGGCCAGAGCGGTTCGGGAGCAAAAGGGGGAACTGAAAAAAGTGTAGACAGCAGCTGGTACAGATGTCCGGCCCTTGAATCCGGGAGTATTGTTCAATACTCCCGGATTTTTTTGTTTAATGTAGCTAAAAATTGAATATTTTCGACTCTGCGGCCATGTCGATGAGATGAGGGCCGCCGTCGAGCACCATGTTGGAGTTGAAATCCGCCTCATCCAGGTTCCTGTTTTTTGCGCAAGGGGTGCACACCCCTGTGGGGACTTCATTTTCGATGAGATAGGGAAGATAGTCAGCGACACAATCGCCCGTGGTGGTCTTGTGGGAACCGTCCTTGCCTTTTATCGCCCAATCCACGCCGCTGTCGATGAGAAAAATGTTGACACTGTGGCCCTTGGAATGGGCAATCTTGGCAAATTGAAAACAGCGGGTTGCTTTTTCAAAATCGTTGGATCGCAGTACAAAAAGAAAATTTGCCATATTTGCCTCACTGTCGGTTGAGTGATCTGGAATGAAAGGTATTTTTTACTGTTTCACGACAACAATCATTCTACTGCAAAAGTGGGAGATGATAAAGGCTTTTAACAGAAAAATAGTTAAAATACAACTACTTGTACCACATTGCAGGACTCCGGCGCTACTCTGCCTACCATCCCGTTGCCGTTTCGATATTACCTTTTCACTCGATCGCTTTGGGCAACATCAAAGTTCTAATATCTCAAACTGATTTGTTGTGGTATTATTGACCCCTGTTTTTTGCTCGGTTTTCCTGACTTTTCAGCAACGCCTGCGGTGCACAGAAGACACCTGGCAGGGTGGATCAAATTTCAGGCAGTATATGACTCTTGGGCTATACTGTTTTCTGTCTGGGCCGAACATGTTGGGCATATTAATTTTTCGGAATGAACCGTTCTGGCCCGGCCTGGAGGGGGGCAGCAGGTTTTCGGCTGCCGGACGCCGGAACGATAATTGTTAATTTTTGCGGGAAAAAAGTGAAGGATCAATGAACGAAGAAAGTGTCTTTGAAAATCTTTTACAGATGATTGAGCGGTATCGGCAGGGGTATCGGAAGGGTAAATTTGTCGAATACCATGAGCCTGCCGAACTCAAGGAAATTTTGCAGCTTGACGGACCAGGTCGGGAGGGGGATTGGGACGAGATTTTCAACTGGGTCGGCAAATACCTCGATTATTCGGTGAAAACCAGCCACCCCGGCTTTGTCAACCGGATGTGGACCGGTGCCAACCTGCCTTCTGTTGTCGGGGAGATAGTTGCCGCCGTGACCAATACCTCCGCCTGCACTTATGAATCGGCACCGGTATCGACCCTGCTTGAAAAGTATATGTTTAACCAGATGGCGGAGGTTGTAGGATTTGAACGGGCCGAAGGACAGATGACCACCGGCTCGTCAAATGCCAATATGATCGCCATGATGGTGGCTCGCAACCATGCGCTGCGGGATGTGAAAAGAGAAGGGTTGTTCGGACAGCGGAAGATCTTCGGGTTTGTCGGTTCCGACGCGCACTACTCGATGGACAAGGCGGCTAATATCCTGGGGTTGGGAACAGACCAGCTGATAAAGGTTCCGCTTAATGACCGCGGTGAGATGGAGTTGCGAGAGCTGGAACAATTGCTTGAAAAGGTGCATTCTTCCGGAGACCGGGCGTTTTTTGTGGCGGCAACCGCCGGAACGACCGTTCGGGGGGCATACGATTCGATCGAGCCTGTTCTACAGCTTCGCTCCAAGTATGGATTCTGGCTTCACGTTGACGGTGCCTGGGGCGGTGCGGCGGTGTTGAGTCCCTTGCTGAAGAAAAAATTTCTGGCCGGACTTGAGCAGGCTGATTCTTTTACCTGCGATTTTCACAAAATGCTCGGGGCCGCCCTGATGTGTAATATCCTGCTGATCAATAACAAGAACAATGCGTTTGGCACCGCCCTGAGCGCCGGAGACGGCAGTTACCTCTTCCGGGACGAGGATGAGAATATGGTTGAGGATCTCGGAGTCACCTCCCTGCAGTGCGGAAGACGGGTGGACAGCCTGAAATGGTTTCTCGACTGGAAGTTCTTTGGTCGCAGGGGGCTGGGGGATCGGGTGGAAAAATATCTTGAGCTGTGCAGGTATGCTGAATCCGTGGTCCACGATGACCCCCGGCTTGAGCTTGTGGTGCCCCGGACCTCTTTTAATATTTGCTTTCGCTACAGGGTGGCCGCGTCCAGGAACAATGACTTCAACTATGAACTGAGAAGCAGACTCTACAAACAGGGGAAGAGCCTCGTCGGCATTGCCTATATTGACGGAAAACTGGTGCTGCGTCTTCTGATCACCAATCCGCTGGCGGTCAAAGAAGATGTTGACGCTTTCTTTAGCGAGCTGCTCAGAACAGGTGATGAGCTGCAGCGGCAGATCGGTGGATAACCTATGGCCGCCGCCCTTTGTACTAGCGCCGGGGCCGCAATTTTCCCGCCCGGGATAACTATGATGGTTGTGGGGTGTTACAACCGCCAGATTATGGTACGGGCGCTTCTGGCATTCCGGCTTGTCCGGGTACTTTGGAGCGCCGAACCCCGGTTATGGAATTTTTTGCAACTCAACAGCTTTTATTTAAATAAAGACAGAAATATCTTCTCGAAATTTGATCGCAATGTTTATATTCCGGCGCAATGGCGGCTTGATCAGGTCATTGATGACGGCAGAACTTTGCCCCTTTTCAGGCAGGTCAAAGGGTGAAGGTTACCGATTTTTCTCAGAAAATTAATTGCCCATAGCAGGGTGAAAATAGCGCAGGCAATCTTCGCTGTCCTGCCGCAACGTACCGGAGTAAAAATGAATGCACAGACCGTACGCTGCCAGAATGATCTGGAAATATTCAACAGGCTGCTTCACCATCCCGATGTAAGAAGGGTCAACGAGTTTCTTGAGAGCCGGGAAGACGGGAACTATACCGGGGTCAGGCGCAGGCTGCTTTCTTCCTCGGTCCGGTTGAGCCGGGAGATGGCCTGGGAAGTCCACAAAGTGGCGGATGAATGTATTGGTCTACTCGAAGGGAAAACTCCCCTTGAGCTTTATGTTTTTCCCAGCCCGCAGTTCAACGCCATGTGTTTCAAGCCTGAAGACGGCCGGCTGTTTATCATGTTTTCGTCGAGCCTTCTCGAGTCGTTTTCAATGGATGAACTGCGATTCGTCATGGGCCACGAACTGGGGCATCATATCTATCGCCACCACGACATTCCCATCGGTCACCTGCTCCAGGGCGGCACCGCCCCTGAGCCGCGGTTGGTCCTTGAACTGTTCGCCTGGTCCCGTTACGCGGAAATTTCAGCAGACCGAGCCGGCGCTCTTTGTGCCGGTGATTTTGACACTGTTGCCATGGCCCTGTTCAAGCTTGCATCCGGGCTGAGCGGCAAAATGATCCGGTTCGACCTGGATGATTTCCTCAAACAGGTCGAGGATATGCAACTCGAAGACAGTGAGCCGGGCAGATACGGACCAAAGGAGGACTGGTTCGCCACCCATCCTTTCAGTCCGCTTCGGGTCAAGGCGCTGCAGCTGTACCACGACTCCCTCTATGTGCGGGAAAACGGCATGAGCCGGGATGAGCTTGAGGTGTCGGTCCAGGATCTGATGGAACTGATGGAGCCCAACTATATAGAGGGGCGGACTGAAGCGTCCATCCATATGCGTCGCCTGCTCTGGGCCGGTGCCATAGCGGTCGCCGACGCAAGTGACGGTATCGGCAGTGATGAAATAGCAATATTCGAAAAATTTTTCGGGGTTGGCGAGTTCTCGAAAAATCTTGATATAGAGCGGGTAAAGCAGACCTTGGATGAACGTGCGGCAAACGCCAGGAACTATTCTTCAATCCCCCAGCGCATGCAGGTCCTGCGCGATTTGTGTCTTGTCGCCAAAGCAAGCGGAACTGTCTCGGCGGCCGAGCGCGGAATACTGGAGAAAATCGCAGGACTCATTGCAATACCCACCGATTTTATCGATCAGTTCCTGGCATTGCGGGTGATCCCGGACTGACACTGCGAAAATTGGCAGGAACAGTTTCCAGCAGCCGGGCCATTCAGGCGACGGTTGCTGGTGGCGGCTACGCTTTTGACACCCGGTAGAGTTCTTCGATGGTGGTTGTGCCGTCCAAAACTTTGGCCACTCCGTCTTCTTTTAGGGTGATCATGCCGTTTGCCACCGCTGCAGCCTTTATCTGGTTGGCGTCTGACGTCTTCAGGACCAGTTTTTTCAGGTCATCGTCCATTATGAGGGTTTCGAAAATTCCCACCCTGCCCTTGTAGCCGGTATGCTGACACCTGACACATCCCTTGCCCCGGAACACTTTTTTCCCTGAAAATTGCGCTGCCATGCCTATGTTTTCCAGGAACTCAACGGCAGGCTCGTACTCTTCCCTGCAGTCCCTGCATATTATCCGAACCAGTCTCTGGGCGACAATAGCGTTGACCGACGATGCAATCAGAAAAGACTCGATGCCCATGTCCGACAGCCTGGTGACGGCTCCGGCTGAGTCGGTGGTGTGCAGGGTTGAAAAGACCAGGTGTCCGGTCAGAGCCGACTGTATCGCAATTTCGGCGGTCTCCGAGTCCCGTATCTCACCAACCAGGATAACATCCGGGTCCTGTCGTACAATGGAGCGCAGCCCCGAGGCAAAGGTGAGGTTAATTTTCGGGTTGACCTGTACCTGGCCGATTCCGCTGATACGATATTCGATCGGGTCTTCGACGGTGATGATGTTGATGTCGGTGGAGTTGATAGCCGTAAGGGCAGCATACAGGGTTGTGGTTTTGCCGGAACCGGTGGGGCCGGTGACCAGGACTATACCGTTTGGCGAACGAATCTCCTTGGTAAACTGCGCAAGCCTCTCTCTTGACATTCCGAGTTCGCCCAAGGAGATCATGGCAGCGGTTTTTTTGAGAAGACGGAGGACGACACGTTCGCCGAAGGCGGTCGGCAGGGTGGAGACCCGCACATCGATCTCGTTGTTAGCTACCTTGAGTTCGATCCTCCCGTCCTGGGGCAGTCTCTTTTCGGCGATGTTGAGTTTGGCCATAATCTTTATCCGCGAGACAAGGGCGGACTGCACGTGCTTGGGCGGGCTCAGCATGTCGTACAGGATCCCGTCCAGCCGTTGACGGATCTTCAGGCTGTTCTGGTAAGGCTCGATATGAATATCGGAGGCGTTGTCTCTTGCCGCCTGGGAAAACATCAGGTTCACCAGCCTGACCACCGGGGAGTCGGAGGTGTCGTCAAGAAGGTCTCCGACCTCCTCTATCTCAGAGAAGAGCCGTTCGGGATCTTCATTGTCTATATCCTGCATGACCTCGCTTGCCGAGGTCTGGGTCATATCGTAGGCGTAGTTGATGACGTTGAGGATTTGCTGGGCCGGGGCGATGACCGCGCGGACTTGTTCCAGCTGCAACGTCGAACGCAGGGTGTCCAGCGGCTGGAAATCAAGGGGATTGTTCACGGCGATATACTGATCTTCGTCGGTGAGGATCGGCACCAGCTTGAACTTTTTAAGAAAACCGATCGGGATTACGTCGGCAAAAGTTACCTGGGAATTTGCCGGTAATACCTGGATGACTTCCATCTGCAGCTGTCTGCCGAGGGCGCTTAAAATGTCCTGTTCGGCAATTTCACCTCTTCTGAGCAGGATTTCACCAAGGAGCTGCCCCGTCTCTTGTTGTTCGGCGAGGGCGGATTCTATCTTCTCCTGCGACAGTCCGGTCTCTTCTGCTAAAATTTCTCCAATCTTTTTCATGGTCGTCAAAGGGCGTCCCGGTATATCGAAGATGAATCTATTCGCTTTGGTTGTGTTGTTGTTCCATGATGCCGGAAACACGCTTAACACCCGCCTGCGCCTGGTTGATCAGCGGTGCATGCTGTTGTGGTGTAAAACCCGGCTGTTTCCCGCTGCCGCCGTCCGCGATGATCCGTTCATATGTTTTCAGTGCGTTGGCAGGGTCGCTCTTTATTTCATAGACCGCCCCGATATTGAACAGGGCATAGGGGTTGTGCGGATCGATCTTAAGGGCAGCCTGAAAATAGTCCATCGCCTCGTCGATCCTGTTTTCCTGCAGCTTGTAATACCCGCGGTCAAGAAGGTTCAGGGTGTGCTCTGGATTTGGCTTTTTATTTGTATGCTGTTTCACCCCGGGCTGCAGCGCTTCCATGGTGTCCTCTTTTTCCATGGTCGCCGCGATCAAATCGGCGGGATTTTTTATGATCCGCGGGGTTATGAAGATAAACATATTGGTCTTCCTGCTGTTCATGTTGTGTGTTTTAAACAGCCACCCCAACACCGGGATATCGCCGAGCAGCGGGATTTTCCACTCGGTGTCGTCATAGTCGCTGCCGATAATGCCGCCGATGACCACGGTATCGTTGTTGTTTAGGACCACCGTGGTGCTGGCGGTGCGCTTGAAGGTCGTTGGGGTACCCGATTCCGCCGTGCCTTTAATCCTGGTCACTTCCGTTTCTATTTCCAGCCTCAGGGCGTCGGCGCGGTTGATGTGCGGCATGATAGAGAGTTTGGTCGCAACGTCTCGGTATTCGTACTGGGTATAGTCCTGATTGTTAACGCTGGTATTCTGGCTGGTAATGTAGGGAACGTTCTGGCCGACGGAAATCTCGGCTTTCTTGTTGTCCATCGTCAGCACCTGGGGCGTGGTGATTATGTTTACATCCGAATCGGTCTTGTATGCTTTCAGGATTGCCGCGATATTGGGAAAGACGACATCACCTATCTGGATCCCCTGTTTGAGGACGCCAATGGAAAATCCCGCCGGCAACGCGGGGTTTTCCACCGAAATGCCTTCCAGCAGGTTGAAGCCCTCGCTGCCGCTGAACCCAGTGACCAGCTGACCTGTGGTGTCGTCAAACGCTCCGGCCCCCGCCCACTGGACTCCTACATCGAAGGTTTTGTCGGCGTCGACCTCCATTATAAGTGCTTCGAGGTAGACCATGCGCCTGGGGATATCGAGCTGCTTGATGACCGATTCCAGAACCGCATACTCGTCCCTTGAAGCTGTTATCAGAAGGGCGTTGGTCTCCTCGTCAGCCATGATCTGCACATCTGTTGATATGGCCGCGGTCTTGGGTTTTTCCTGGGTACCTTTCTGGGGCTGCTGCTCGGGCAGGGCGTTGAGTACTTTTGCCATTTCAACGGCGGTGGCGTGTTGCAGATAGTAGACGTGAATATTGCCCTCGGGACGTGCAACTTCAGTGTCAAGCAGCTTCACCAGGCTGCGGATACGGCTCATTTCACCGGTACTGGCCAGTACAACCAGGGCGTTTACCCTATCGTAGGGGACAATCTTCGCTGTTTCACTGTCCTGGCCGCCGGCGGCTGCCCGCTGGGAGGCTGCAGACCTCTGGTATACGGTGTTCAATATTTTGGCAAGAGCGTCGGTGGAAGCGTTGTGCAGGGGGATGACCGCGATCTCGTCTTCGCGGGACTCGACATCAAGGACTTTAATGATCCCCAGAAGTTTGTGAATATTTGCCTGGGTCTCCGTGATGATGAGCATTCCGGACGGGGTATGGGCGATAATAACCGATGTCTGGGAGACAAGGGGGGTGAGTATCTTCTTCAGATCCTCAGGGGAACTGTATTTCAGTGGTACCAGCTGGGTTACGACTTTATCGTCAGGGTCCTGCGTCGTTTTCCCCTGTACCATCTCGAGGTTTTGCGATCGTGCCCGCGCCGATGGCAGAATCTTGATCACGGGGCCGGCGGTGACGGTGGTGAAACCGTGTACCTCCAGCACCGATTCAAAAACCTTGTAGGCTTGTTCCTCGGTTATTTTCGTTGGTGAAATAATGGAAACATTGCCTTGTACCGCTTTGTCTATGACAAAGTTTTTTCCGGTCAACTCACTTATGTATTTGATAAAAAGGTGGATGTCGACATTGTCGAAGTCGATGGTGATGTATTTCCCGCCTTTTCCCTCCTTTTTGTCTGAAACTGAGGACGAAGAGGGTTCCTGGGACCAGAGGGGCGAGGGAAGAAGAGCTGCGCCTGTCAACAGCACTAGTCCGGTAAAAAAACTGATAAGCTTGAACATGAGCTTCCTGTCAGACAAAGGGGTCATTGTGCGATTGTTCTCCTGGGAAGGGTTCTTTGGGTTGGTCTTACAATTCGTCGTCGAGTAACGTTTCTTCTCGGTATGCCCCGGGTTGATACCTGTTCCGGTGTCCGGCGGTAACGGGCGGCTGTCGGCCTTGTTACGTTGTTAGTTTGTGCGTAGGAGGCCCTGACTTTTTCCGCTTCAGCCATGTCGAGAACTTCGTCCTGACCGTCGCGGTGCAGGATGACCTTGCGCCGGAGAATCTCTTTTATCTGGGCGCCCTGAACGGTATCTCCGGTGCGGTAAAGCTCCTGCTTCTTGTTCTGCTGGTCGAGGATGAAGGCGTGATCGCCGTCGCCACCGGACAAGACGGTGCCCATGAGCACAAGGTTGAGCTGGGTCGGCGCCAGCTGTTCGGTGTTTTCAATGTTGGTGTTACCGCTCTGTGATTGGGTGTCGGCGCCGAACAGGTTCCTTCTGACGATGATCCGGTAATCCTGGCGTATGGGTCTTGGTGCCCTTGCCACCAACTGTTTGCTGGCGACCACCTGATCCTGCGTCCGTATCTCCTTCGCCTCCATAAAGAGAAAATGTTCCATTGCCCAATAGCATCCCTCAACCGTTACCACCGCGGCCAGGGTAATGATAAATAGAATAACTATGTTTGAATTTCGGCTATGCATATAAGCGCTATTCGGCAAGACTGAAGGTTGGTCTAACCACCGAGCCTCCCATCTCGAAAGGAAGCTGGTGGGCATTGTAACGGATCAGCAATTCTCGAACAAGTTCCGCCTCGTCCGGATGATCTTTAAAGAAACCGGCCTGTGGTACAAGGTTGCCTGTAATGTTCAGAGCCGACCTCCCTTTCTGCCCGAAAAACTCTATGTCACCTTCGAAATCACCGCGCAGGTCCCTGCCGGAAAATTTCCCTTCTGTCACCGACAGCAGCCGGCCTCTATAGTGCAGGTTCGATTCCGCCTCCGTGATGGTCAGCAGGGATAGGGTGAGCAGGGGGCGCTGCAGTTCTATGGCACTGTCTTGGACGATGACATTGCCTTTACCCTCTCCCTCAAACGGGGTGGAGAAATTTCCGCTGTATCTCCCCGAAAAAAAGAGCAGGCCGGAAATCTTTCTCGGCAGCGATTGTTCCTGGTCGTTCCACCTGGCAAGCTCTATCTCTTTCCCCTCGATCTGGGTGAACTGAAAAAGATTTCCTTTCCAGTCGAGCATAATCCGTGCCGTCGCCGTCCCCTCGTAAAGGCTGGTGTCAAGATCGAAGCTTCTCCAGAAATTCCAGCCTCCTGGAGAAATCTTCAGGGATTGCATGGTGAAACTGTCAACCGCGCCGCCGTTGGGTTGAACAAGGGTGAGTCCCTGCAGCCGGACTCCTGCGGGAAAAAGGTACGATATCTCCATTATCCTGCACTCCTTGGCCTGGAGCAGGTCGGCCAGAGATTTTTCGCAATATGTTTTAAAATCATCGGCGGGAAAACGAACGTAGGCCAAAACGATCACCAGCACCAGGCCGTAGAGGAAAAACAACACCGTTCGCATGGAAAACAGAGCCCGCATCATGAGTTCTCCCTGGTTTCAAAAGTGGCAATCTGCAGGATGGAGTCGAGTTCGCCCGATCCCGCATCGTTTTCCTGGATGAGCAGCCTGCTGATAAAGACCACCTTTTCATCCGATTCGACCTGGCGAAGAAAAGTTACCAGGGAATCAAGTGATACCTGTTGCAGTTTCATCTCTACCATGACTTCTTTAAAAACGGAATCACCCTCGATTACGGACGGTTTCATATATTTTATCTGTTTTTTTACCCCGGCTTTTCCCGCCTGCGTTTCCAGAAAGGTGAACAGCGTGAAATTTTTGTCACGTTTTGCAATTTTGCCCTGGATGGAGTTCTCCTGGGATTTCAGGCTGAGATATTCCCGGCGAAGCTCCTGGATCTCCAGCAACTCTCGCTGCTTTCGTGCAACCGACTCTATCTGTTTGTCTTTTGCCGCAAGAAACGGTGAAACGACCAGCTGCAGGAAGACAAAGCCGGCCACGAACACAAGCCCGCCTATGAGAACCCATCTCTCCCTGGGGTTGAGATCGTTAAACCCCAGTTTTTTCCATATCAGGGCCAGATATTTATTATGTTTGAGCTGTCTGATCATCGATGGTTTACCTGGCAAGTTTCAGGTTCAGTTCAAAACGTACGTTGTCGCCTTTTGCGGTCTGGTTGGCAGAACTTATTGTCACACTGCTGAACATCGCAGATTTCTCGAGCTCCTTCTGGATATTGTCAACCGTATTGAAATCGGATGTCAGGGCTTTTATTCTCACGGTATCAAGATCGGCAACCAGCCGCGTGATCTTGATTTTGTACGAGCGTGGTATGCGTGCCGACAGTTCGATCAGAAGACCGATCATCGAATGCTGTTCCCCGCCGCCGGGGATCCCTGCCTTATAGGTGGTGCTGATATTGTTGTTGATAACCTTCAGCTGCTGTATCGGGTTTACGATTCTCGTCACTTCAGGAACTGTCTCCTGGAAAACCGTTGCGATTTCATGTCGAAGCGTTTCATGCTTCACCTTCAATTCTCGAAGCTTGTATCCTTGGTACCCAAAGAAAATCACCGCCAAAAGAAGAAGGGGAATGCCGGTTCTGAATATGATGGAACGGTACTCTTTTATCGATTTTGATTTTTTGAACTCGTCTTTTCTGAAATTGAAACCCTTGCCGTTAACCCTGACGGTCTGCGCCAGCAGCTGGTCCATCCGTTCCGGATCATAATCGTTGCTGATTTTTTCATCTATTTTTATAAAAGGCTGCTCGCTCTGCGCGAACAGCTGAACTGTTGCCGAGTCATACTGCCTGGTGAGGCAATCGGCCAGCTCGTTGCTGTGCTTTTTATTGCCTGAAAGATAGAAATTCGGACCGGTCGACTCCCCATTTCGACCGCCGGCTCCGCGCAGGCTTCTGGAGATTTCCAGAACTGTTGCCTCAACAGAAGAAGAGCCGCAGGCGATAGAGCGGATAAGGACGATGGCACCATCGCGTACCAGAAAAAGATGGATAAACTTTTCCTGGCAGTTAAGCAGTACAAAATCTTTTTGTTGCAACCCTTCGGCAATATTGAGGCAGACGGCTTCCCCGGAAATTGTTATCCTGTCCGGATCGAGTCCCGCCGCTGCAAGTGTTGACAGCCGCTTGCTCAGCAGTTCCCGCGAAAGTCCGGCCAGGAGGATATCCGTCTCATTTGTCGTTGAATTGCTGGGAAGGAAATCGAGAACAAGGGAGCTTGCGGCAACAGGGGAATTCTCCGTGAGCTCATAGGGCAGAACCTGGGCGATCTTTTTCTTGTCCCCAAAAGGCAGAGACAGATTGTGAAATAAAAAGAAATCGGGTGAAAAAAGAAGAACACAACGGATGTTACTAGTGCCTGTTTTTTGCTTGAGTTCTTCTGCCACCTGCTCCAGAGAGAGGTCCGGATCCTTGAAAAAACAGCAGTCGGTAACCACCTTCGCGCGGGAACTGGCGTCCACGACAATTGCCGCGAAAGAGTCTTTTTGCAATTCAAGGCAAAACAGGTTTTCGGTCATTGCTGCTCCACGATTCTTTTTCTTGTAATGAGATTACCATCGCTGTCACGTTGCAGATCGATCACTATTGTCCTGCTCAGGTCTTCGGAGATCCCGGTGGACCGTATCTGGAAGAAACTGCTTTTGGTGGTTGTTATGGTATTGCTCAAAACAATATCCCCTGGCCAACCGCTGGTTTCAGTATACCAGTTTGGCGAAGAAAGTTTCTCCTTATTCTCAGGCATTTTTCGAAAATCGTCAAATCTTTCTAACAATTCGTCGCCGATGGTCGGATCGAAACTCTTTATCAGCAACCGGTCGGCACTGTTGATATTTATCCTGCCATCATCACCGTAGATGGTGATGTAGTCGACCAGCCCTTCCCTCTCCCCGTCACCGTAGAGAAGTTCCGGACTTATTCCTTTGATCAGCAGTAATTCCTCGATGTATTGTATCGGAGCGTTTCTGCAGTCGTAAGGTTGTTCAAGGGATTGGTAGTATCCACTTTCAGCGCCGAAATCAGACTCTTTGTCGTCTGTGTCGATCCAGTCGATGATGGCGTCGAGAATGTTTTCGGCCTCTGTTTCCCCTTCAACGTTGAAGACTCCCGACGTGAGCAGGTTGAGAAATATGTTCTGCAACTCCAGTGCAGGATTTGTTTCGCCGGGGGGGGTACGACCCGCCTGTTCCGCCAGGCTGTTTATCGGTAGTTTTCCCGATAAATCTTCGATGGTAAGGACAAGGGTGCCGTCGGGGAACAGTTCTTCGAAATCGGCGGTTTTGACGGCGGCCCAGTCATCGAGTGCGCTGTCAAAATTGTTGTCAACAAAATCCTTTTCCAAGAGCGCTGTTGCGATATTTACACCGGAAATGGCTATCGCCTGCAGTTCTCCCCTGGTCTTATATGTATCGGCGGCGAGCAGTTTCTGCCAGGTTGCGCGGTGAAATTCCACGGTCAGCGCTGTCAGCAGGGTCAGGGTCATTACGGTTATCAGCAGTGCCACGCCTTTCTGGTTGCCTGGGCCAAGGTTCATGTTGCCGACCCTTTTGATGTCTGTTGTCCCATTGTGCCGCTTACTGCTGTTGCACGGTGGATGCGGGTAGATAGACCGCGGTCCGGTACTGTTTGGAGGATTGTTCTTCTTCATCGCTGTTGCCGGCAAAGGAAAAAGTCAGGGTTATCAGCCGGGGGAGTTCTGCGCCCTCGGTATTTCCCGGCGCCGGTTCGTCATCCGGGTTGCTGTGCCATTCGTCGGTCTCGTTTCCGTCGCTGTCCATATAGGTAATCCGTACCAGGGCGAGGCCTTTTCCGATCAGGTGGGAGCGGGAATCCTGGATCGACTGCTGGCCGATACGATACGGTACGCTCTTGCGCAACAGCCTAAGCAGACCGGTCTCGTCGTCTGGTTCTGTCTCGTAGCTGATCATGCAGCGTCCTTGACTGTGTATGTTGTTGCCGACCTGGAGACAGGTTGATGACATAAAACGCAGCCTGTCCGCCCGTTTTTCGGAGATGGCCTGCTGCTCTCCTTCAAGATAACTTCCCGCTCCGATGACGGCCGCAAACAGGTCCTCGTTGAATCTCTCGATAATTATCCGGGCATCACTGGTTTCCTGCACCACCTCCCCGGCACCAAAAATTGTGCGAAAGGAGGTGTGGTAGGCACCGTATACAATCGAGATGACAACGGCCAGAATTGTTGTGGCAAAGAGAACCTCCAGCAAAGTGAAGCCTTGCTGGCATACCCTGCGGCTTTTTGCTGCAACCGGAAAGAAAGACATTTTACCATTGGCCATAAAAAATAAGTGAACAAGAAAGGCTTGTATCTTCCCGAAAGACCGTCAGTGTCGCTTTGACAATCGGCGGCTGCAGATCCTGCAGGCTCGCCAGGTAGAGAAAAGACGCCTCTTCCGTTTCAAGTTTCCACCCATAGTCGGAATATTCTTCACCGAAATTGCCCTCATTGTCCTCTATCGATTGCATCGCCTCGAGTTCTGCGAATTTTTTTGCTGCGAGCATGGGGGCGGTAAAGTTAAAGCTGGCCTCCATCGCATAGTCAAGGCTCCGTGACTGTGAACCGAACAGCACCCCCAGGGAGATGGAGAGGATCGCGACGGCTATCAGGACCTCAAGAAGGGTGAAACCGCGGTCGTTACGCGTGGTCCGGGATGTCGGCAAGGTCGCGACTTTTTTTCTCATAGGTCGCCGCTCCGGCCGGGGACGGTGAAATCATCGGTTATGGAAACCGTGTCCAGGAAGGTGTGAAAATGCAGTGTTACCGATTCCCCCGCGTCATCCTGGAGCTGTATCATCGTCTGGTTCATGTATCCCTGCTCATTGATCCATACACCGAGTTTTCCCTCCACGCCGCTTTCCCCTTCAACCCATATTTCCGAAATTGAAACCGAATCGGGCAGCTTGAACTCCCGGGCCGTTTCACCGGTCTCAGCATCTGTCTCCTCTCTTGCCGCCGGTTCGTAGCTGAGACGGTTTTCAAGCTGGCTGATATAGAGAATATACGGTTTCTGCAGGCGGATCGATCTGCTTCTTGCCTCGGCCACATATCCGATGAGTTTGCGCGACGATGTCTTCAGGGGATCGCCAAAGACGAAGCCGCGCATTGCCGGAACGACAATGGAGAGCATGATGCCGATTATGGCACAGACAACAACCAGCTCCATCAGGGTGAACCCCTTTTCTCGCCACATGTTGTCATCATCACCGACCAACGGGGGTAACACAGGAGTAGCGCCGCTATTCAATTTCCCAGTTGTTGACATCCCGTGCGTCTCCTTCACCTCCGGCTTCCCCGTCCGCCCCGTAGGCGCTGAGGTCGAAATCCCCATTGATTCCCGGGCTGAGGTAGACAAATTCATACCCCCACGGGTCGAGCGGTACTATCGATTTTTCAAGATATCCTCCATCCCGCCATTTTTTCGCCAGTTTGCCAGTGGTGGGCGGTTCGATCAGTGCCTGCAGCCCCTGTTCGGTGGTGGGATAGCTCCCGTTGTCGAGTTTATAGAGTTTCAATGCCGTTTCAAGACCCTGGATCTGCAGCACCGCCTTGGTCCGTTTTGCCTCTTCGGGATGCCCCATTATCTTGGGTCCGATATACCCGGCCAGAATGCCTATGATGACCAGTACCACCAACAGTTCAATGAGTGTGAATCCTTCTTTTTTCAGGGAAAAATTGTAAGCAGATCGTCTCCCGCCTGATTTCATTTAGCTGACCTCTTTTCGTTTGATAACTGCGTAAAAAATAGCCGGAGTCAAGACAGTGGTTGCCAGAAGGACAATTTTGACAGCCAGGCTGGTGTACAATACGAACGCGGCAAAGGCTATAACAGGTAAAAGCAGAGCCCGTACCAGTATCCGGATTGCGTGGTTTTCGGCGACCAAGTTGGCGATTACGGGTGAAATCCTGTAATAGGTTCCCACCAGGTATCTGCCGGGTTTGCTCGACAGTAACACTTTATCCCTGAATTCGCGAAGAACAAAGACATGTTTGTCGGCTATGGTCCCGTAGGCTGCGGTGGCGATGAAACAGGCATCTTGAGAGGTAAACAGAAGGGTGTTGCCGTAAATTACCGTATCGTCCGAGAGGACGGCATAGGCACGGACAAAATAGGTCGTATCCGGTGTTACTTCAGCAATATCGGCGGTGTATTGACCGGTGCCGCTTCCGTTTTCCGTCTGCCCTCTTTTTACAAAATAGGAGATATTGGCCGCATCCTGCGGGAAGAGAGAACTCTGCTCACTACTCTGGGTATCTTCGGTCGGAGTCGGACTTTCCTCGGGAGCGGTTTCATACTCCGGGGGGTTACTGGTGCCGTAGACGATACCGCGAAGGGTTACGGTCGGTTTTTCCTGGCATCCCGACAGACAGGTGGAGAGACAGGTGTCTATCTGTTCGGGCTGGTCGGAGCACTCCTGCTCGCACGACGATTCACAGGCCGGAAGTGACTGGGCATCCTCAATAATCCCTCCGCTCATTGCGCTGACGCGGGTGATGTTGATCACCGGCAGTGTGGTTATTCTATATCCTGAGGTTGTTATTCCTGAGGTTGTCCCGTCTGCTCCGCCAATGGTCGCCAGGGCCGTTTGCTGGACGAATTGTGCCAGCACAAAATCGCTGTCTGTCCCGTTTGAAGCTGATCCGGCAGCGATAATCGAGCCGTCACCGGGAGCTGCTATGGCCTGTCCTGTATCGTCGCCTGATACCAGGCTGAAGACGACTGACAACTGTTCGGTTTCACCCGGACTTGCCGAGACCGTCCTGATGGTGACAAGAAGCACGTCTTTGCCCTCTGATCCTGTAACATACCCGGTCGCGGCGATAGTGTTTTCGTCCACCACAACAATACCGTTCAGCCGTGAATCGGCCGTCAAGGCGCTGGCGTAGATCCCGTCTGTGGCAAAACCGGGATCAAGTTGGCCGGAGTTGTCAATCTTGGCGACAAAGGCCGCGCTGCTGGTGTCACCCTCGATATAGCCGGTCAAAAATATATCTCCCGTGGTATCGGTGAGCGAATCGGTGACAACGGCGGTGCTGTTAGTGAGGGCTATCTCCTGTATCCCGCTGGTCCCGAATGAGGGATCAATAGTGCCGTCAGCTTCAAGGCGCAGCAGAGCCGGCCGGTTCTCTGCGGTGATCTCTGCCGCCACCACCGCCAGGATGCTGTTGTCGTTTTGCACTTCAAGGCTTGTAAGCGCGCTTACCTGCAGGTTGTCGGCAAGGGCGATGCCGTTTTGGCCAAATCCGGCGGCGAGAGAACCCTCCGTGGTGAATTTTGCTAGAAAACCGTACGTTGACGAACCGTTCTCCCCGGAGCCGCCCACCAGGATGTTGCCCGCTGGATCGAGCTGGAGTGTGCAATCGGCAACCGAGCCGTTGCCAACCGGCAGGCTGGTCCGGCCGTTGTCGCCGAAGGTTGCGTCAAAAAAACCGTCCGATGTGAGCCGCAGGACAACAAGTTCGGTGACAGATTCTTCTGCCGTTCCCGCAATAACGATTTTGCCGTCTTCCTGCAGTGCGATGTCGACGGCCCTGCTGTTGCCGGTTCCTGAGCTTGCGGTGAATTTGCCGGTCGAGTTGAAGGAAGAATCCGGCGTGCCGTCGGGGTTGTACCGGGCGACGGCAATGTTGGTCACGGCGCCGTTATTGACATAACCGGCGGCGACAATTTTTCCGTCGTCCTGGGTAACCACACTGGTGAGCAAATCATCACCCAGCCCTGAATCATCAAGGACAACGCCGTTTGTGCCGAATTCAGGGGTCAACACATAGTAAGCCCAGGTCGATGACGGAAAGAAAAACGCCACCGCAACAAGAGCTGCCAGCAGCAACGATAGTCGGTTGTGTTTTTTCATTTTATCCCTCCCTTGAGGCTGTGTTGACAAAGTCTGTTTCTTCAGTGATGCACTGACCGCCTGGAACCACTGATCTTGCTGGTAGATGAAAAGATCTGTGGATACTCTACCGGAGATGGAGCGCCAAAAAATGATTGGGGCGGTGTCGATATATCCTACCAATGGTGTATTGGTAATCAGTTAAAAAACAATATGCATTCTTTATAAAAGTGGTGGTCAAGATTTAATTTTCACTATTGTTTCTCTTCGTTCAAAAGAACTCCGTAGGTGTTGTCACATTTTCTGTTGCCATCTGCAGCGCCGGCTGTGCTTTCTTTTCTGTCAACCATTGGTGGTGGTTGGCAAAAACCTGCGGGCCAGGCGGCTTGGTCTTTGGCAAAGAGGGCGTGCGCCGGATTTTGCCGGGCTGCGCATGGATATGGGTTACTTCATTTTATCCAAACCACGGGATAAAGTGAAATGTAAAGTCGAGCCCAAAAGACGGCAATCCTCCGGAGTGCACCTCGCCAAACGCTCCTTCATCGGCAACTCCTTGATAATTGGCATGTGGTAAGGAAAACCTTTGTCTTTCCCCGTTAGCGGACTTCCATGGCGAACCGCGTCCCGGCAAATTCCAGGACGACTCCTTCCCAGGTGATCTCTACCAGGCGGAGCCTGGCGTCGACCATGTCACCCTCCTTTACGATGTTGTTGTTGATGATGATCATACGCTGGTCCGGGGTCTCGGAATAGGTGTGACCGGCAAAGTGCAGGGGCGGAATCCGGCTCTTGATATTTTCAGCAAGCTCGGAAAAATCCGGTACTGCTGCGGGTTCGGTGTTTTTCGGGGCAACCTCTAACGTGTTGTCCGACTGATCGCGGAAATATTGGAATATGACTTTACGTTTCTCAGGCGACAGCCTGGGAGGCTGTAACGACTCGGGTAATGCAGGTCCGTCCTGAAGGACGACGCCTGCCGGCTGCTCGCCGGTGTCGATCGCCGCGACTGAACTGTCAGCAGACTGGGTGTGAGGGTAGTGATGCCGGTCAGGCGACTTCACCTGCTGTGCAAGGGTGGCGGTTGCCGGTGCTTCCTGTTGGTCCCGGTGGGCGGAGAAAAAAAGGAGTGCAGCGCCAATCGGGACCGCCAGGATGATAAGATAGAGCAGTGGCTTGAAAAAACGGGTGTTGCCGTTTTTGGGTGGCAAAGCTGCCTGGGGGTATGAACCGTGCGCCGAATAGAGCGGGGAAGCGGACTCCTTGTGCCGTTCATGATCCGATTTTTGCAACGCATCCAGGATAAAGGACATTCTGTGTTTACTCCTTGGCCTCTGAAAGAGTTGGCTGTTGAGATCGGGAAGCATCACTGGCCGCCAGCGGACCGTTGTCGGCACCGTTTGTAAGCGCCGACAACTGCTGCGGCTGTTCTTGCCGGATTCGGTTCAGCGCAGGAAGATCACTCATCGAATAGGGGGAGAATTGCAGGAACAGCAAAACGGAGCCGCCCAGCAGCGCCAGCGCCGACAGCACCAGTGCCGCAATTTTCCCGGTACGTTCCGGCGGTCGTGAAACTGATGAAAACCCTTGGGTTATTTCTTTTCTGGCGTTTTTGATGATGCTGTGGGAAACGGTGACGTTATTGGTCGCGTATGCCCCGAGCAGGGCTCTGTCGCAAAGTGTATTTATTATTCGTGGAATACCCCTGGACGTTTTAGCCAGATAGTTAAGCGCCTTTTGGTCAAACAGCTTCAGGATCGGCGGAATCCCGGCTTTTGCAAGTCGATGCTCTACGTATGCATCTATGTCTGCGCGGCAGAGGGGGCCAAGATGATATCTGGTGGTGATTCTCTGGTTGATCTGTTCCAGTTCCGGAGCCTGCAGAATCGTCCGTAGTTCCGGTTGCCCGATCAGTACAATCTGCAGCAGTTTCCTGGTGTCGGTCTCAAGGTTGGTGAGAAGACGGAGTTGTTCCAGGATTTCGACATCCAGGTTCTGGGCTTCATCGATGATCAATGCCGTGTTTTTGCCCCGGGCGTGGGAGTTCAGTAAATGTTCGTTGAGGGCATCGACAAGAGCTTTGGCTGACGAGCCTTCCTTGATGTTTTTTATGCCCAGTTCTTCACAGATGGACCCGAGAAGCTCGGTGATTGTCTGCTTGGGATTGAACACAACCGCCACTTCCGTATCCTGCGGCAGCCGTTGCAGCAGGCTTCTGCAGATCGTTGTTTTTCCGGTTCCTATATCACCGGTCAGTAAGATGATACATCCCTCGCTGTTAAGACCGTAGAGCAGGTGGGCCAGCGCTTCCTGGTGCTGTTCGCTCATGAACAGGTAGTTCGGGTTAGGAGCGATGGTGAAGGGTTTTTCCTTTAAGCCGAAGTAGCGGGTATACATGTTGTCTTTATCAATCGTATTGAGTGTGAAAACTTGTTACCTTTTTGGTTTTACGATATTTTTTTGCCGTACGGCCCAACCTCCTGGAGATCCTGGATCCGGCTGAACAGTACTTTATCTTACAATAATAGTGAACCAGTGCCTATCGATAAATAGGTAAAGGGCAGCGCCAGGGAAAATTATGTGATCCGGGTCAATGAGCGGCTGCAATAAAAAAAGGATCGGAAAATTTGTTGTGTTATAATAGAGTTGTCATGATCGATCAGATACGAACGGCTCCGGACCATGATACGGAGCAGCACAACTGCCGTTCGCACCGTCCGGACAATGGCTTTCTGCCGGATAGGATAAATGTCTATTTTCGGTAAAGGTTATGCCAGTATACGATTACAGCGCCCTTGATAAAAAAGGGAAAAAGATTCGGGGAATTATCGATGCCGACAGCGAAGGAGCCGCTCGGGCCAAACTGCGCGGACGGAACATTTTTCCCGTCGGGATAGTGGAGAGCAACAGGCAGAGCCGCAAAGAAGGCAGACGCAGTCTCAGCCTGTTTGCAAACATCAAGTCGGCCGAAGTCAATGCGGTGATTCGGCAGCTGGCGACCCTGCTCGGAGCGGGTGTCCCTCTGGTACAGGCGCTGGGCTCTTTGTCGCAGCAAACCGGCAACATCGCCCTGCAGAAAGTGATTGCGCAGATAAAAGACGAGGTGAACGAGGGCAACAGTCTCACCGAGGCGCTTGCCAGGCATCCGCGGCTTTTCTCCTCGGTTTTCATAAATATGGTAAGAGCCGGAGAAGCTTCGGGGTCACTTGATATCGTCCTTGACCGTCTTGCCGAGTTTGGCGAGAATCAGGAGATCCTTAAGGCGAAGGTGAGGGCTGCGTTGATATATCCGCTTTTTATGGCGGTGATAGGCGGACTGATACTTTTTGTCCTGATAACCTATATCGTGCCAAATATTACGCAGGTTTTTGCCGAAATGAACAGGACGCTGCCGCTGCCGACCCTTGTCCTTATCAATCTCAGCGACGTGTTGAAGCATTTCTGGTGGCTTATCCTCGCTTCGGCCATGGTGCTGTTTTTCTGGCTGCGCTACGTTATCGGCCAGCCGGCGGGCAGGCGGGTGTACCATTTTGTCAAATTGAAAGTGTGGGTAGTAGGTCCGGTGGTGCGCAAGATAATCCTGGCGCGGTTCGCCTCGACCCTTGGTTCGTTACTGGAGAGCGGCGTCGGGTTGATGGATTCGATGCGTATTGTCAAAAATCTTGTCGATAACGTTCATGTGGCCGGAGTCATCGAGACCTCCATGGATGATGTGCGTAAAGGAAAGAGCATGACCCTGGCCCTCAGGGAGTCGCCGTGGTTCCCGCCCATGTTTGTCCAGATGATCGAAGTGGGTGAGCAGAGCGGCAGTCTCGAGCAGATGCTGCAAAAGGTGTCGAAAATGTATGAAAAAGAGGTCGAGATCTCTATCGTTGCCATGACCTCGATAATTGAGCCGACCATGATCGCGCTGATGGGGGTGGCGGTAGGTTTTGTCGTCCTGTCCATCCTGCTGCCCATCTTCGAAATGAACCAGCTGGTCGGCTGAACCCAACGCGGTTGTCTGTCGATCGCTTATGCCGGCGTGAAAAGCGGGTCAACGTTGTCCTGCAGCCATCGATCCGCTTTTTTTGACATGTCCAGCACCCTAAAAGGCGCTACAGTTTCACATATGACCTGTACCAGTTGTTTTTGTAGCTGACTCCCGGATCTCCGCTTGAAAAACGGTATTTTCCCACCCGGGAGATAACAAGCTGAACCTCGGTTGCCGTATTGCCAAGCTTGCCAAGCTCCAGGGTCTGCTGCTCATTGAAACAGACAAACCCGTGTCTTGTTCCGTTTTCCACCTGTATGTAGTTTTTTCCCGGCAGCGACAATATCCTCGCCGCTCCCCTGCCGCCCTCGGCACGCAGGGAGTATCTGTAACAGTTGTCTGCGGTTGCCGCCTGTCCGGGGGGGATGTCCCAGCCCGCCTGAAAAGTTTGCTGGTGGTGGCGGTAGAAGGTTCTGCCGGTGTGATTGGTGCTCGGAATTCTTGCCTGCGCTGCGCCATGGCGGTGCGGGGTGTCCGCACGGTACTCCCGGTGCCAGCCGTTTTGTTTCCGGGCGTCGATATGGTATTGATCCCTGTCGTGAGCCAGTGCGGGAGTTGCGGCCATAACAAGCGCTATGATCATCATCGTCAGTTTCATCTTTTCCTCCATAAGGTTTCAGGTTGCAGTTTTTGTTGCTCTTCATCGTCACAATAGGTCAACCGGACCACCAAAACTACCTGACATAGACCGATGTAAGGTGAAAACCACAAGATGTCTGGTCCAGGCCGGGTGGTGTCGTGCGGTTCGGGCAGGCAGGACCGCTGCGACCGACAGAGCTGTTTGCAAAAACGATCGATAAGCAGCTATGTTTTCTGTATCACTTTTTCCTGGTGACCATAGTGTTGGCGGTTACTGTTGCTGGGCGGTAAAAACGTTTTACATGCCCTCAGCTGCGTCTACTGGTGGCGTCACTTGGCGGAACATGCTATCTTCTCTACAGGACTGGTCCGGCTCCTTTGGTCGCCCCATGAAAAGGGACGGCAGGCAGATGGGCGCAGGGATAAAAAAACAAAGGTGAACAAGATGGTCGCAGGGTAGGGTTGCTGCCCGATGTGCGGCAGGTTTTTAAAATAATCGGACGGATTTATTGGTTATGGGCAAGACATTTCAAGAGCAGTTGCTGAAGTTGGGGCTGGTGGACAAGAAAAAGGCCAACGAGGTCAAGAAGCAGAAGCACCAGCAGAAGAAAAAGACCAAAGGCAAACGTACAGACGTCATCGCCGACGAAAACCTGCGTATGGCCAAGGAAGCCCAGGAAAAGAAAAAAGCCCGTGCCCGTGAACTGAACAAAGAGCGCGAGGCCAAGTTGCAGAAAAGGGCCGAAGATGCAAAGATAAAACAACTTGTCGAGCAGCACAAAGTCGCCGGAGACGACGGCGGCGTGGCGTACAGGTTCAACGTCTCGGGAAAGATTCACCGGATCTTCGTTACCAAAAAAACAGCCGATATGCTGAGTTCGGGCCAGCTGGGTATTGTCGAGTTGGGAGAACAGTTTGAAGTAATACCCAAAGCCGTGGCCGAGAAAATACGGGCCAACAGCAATGCTGTCTTTATTCACCTGACAACTGCAGCTCCCACCCCGGAGGCCAGCGACCCCGACGATCCTTATGCCGATTATAAGGTGCCGGATGACCTGATGTGGTGATAACTGCTCCCTGGTGGATCTATTTCGCGGTGATTACGGGGGCCAGCCTGAGGGTGATCTTGCCCCGGCTGGCTTTGATGTCGTCTATCCGGGTATCGATGGCTACGGTCTTGGCTCCCGCTTCGACAATGAGCGGTTCCAGTTTTTGCATGGCCAGGGGAAATTCCCTGCCGTTGAACAGTGAAACAAGGGTGCGGCCTATCTCGTCGTTGATGCCGTCCCCCGTGGTGGTCAGGTCTTTGATGAAGGGACGGACGAACAGTTTTTGGCGGTTGCGGTCAAAACGCAGCCTTGCTTCGCTGTGGAAATTGATCTCAACGGCTCCCACCTTGAGTTTTATCTGGTGCCCGGCAATATCCGTTACCAGGGCCAGGTTGCTGCCAGCCATGTGCAGGCGGCAGCTGAGCTGGTCCTTTTCCAGCTGCACCTTACTGATATCGATAATGGTTATCTTGCCGTCAATTGACTTGGAGTGAGTGTCGACGTCGTAGGGCAGCAGGGCTCTGGTGGTCCTGGCGATGACACTCTGGGGGATCTCCAGGATAATGTTTTCTGACGCATGTGCCGGAAAAGCGATAACTATGGTAAGTAAAATAAAAGCCGCCATGGCGGCGCGAATTTTTTTCATAAACCTAAAACCTCGACATTAGAAGCAATATAAGAGTCGAAGTAGGGTACCTGCTGCAGGATCAATTTGCAAGTGAGAAACTCTATTACCATCTCTGTCCCGCATCCGGTCCACGCCGGCGCGGAGGATACAACCGGATTATGGCCACCAAACCGATACTGACCGTTTCTTCCGACTGTGCGTTTACAGGGATCGCTTTTGATCTGGAACAGGAGATCAAAAATAAGCTGACCCTGGAAAACCCGCAGTATACTGCCGCCAAAAAGTATGGCCGGTGGATCGGCAAGAACTTGAAGCGTCAACTGAGATATTATGATTCCATACCTGGTGGGCTCAGGTTTCCCCGGGGGTTTGCCAACCAGGCGGTTCTCTGCTGCCGCAGGCTCTGCGGATTCGATCCGGAGATTGTCGACAACCGGAGGCTGCTGGCAGCCGAGGAGTTCACCTTGAGCGCAACATTGCGTCCTTATCAGCAGGATGCGGTTGGCGCCGCCGCGGGAAAATCTTTCGGGGTTATAGAAGCGGGGACCGGCAGCGGCAAGACGGTGATGGCCCTGGCCCTTATCGCCCGCAGGAAACAGCCGACCCTGGTAGTGGTGCACACCAAGGAACTGCTGTACCAGTGGCAGGAACGGATTCGCGAGTTTCTTGGCTGTGAGGCGGGGCTTGTGGGGGATGGTAGGTTTGAGATACGGCCGGTAACCGTTGCCATAGTAAACAGTGCCAGGAAAAGGGTTGAAGAGCTTGCCCCATGCTTTGGTCACCTGGTGGTCGACGAATGCCACCGGGTGCCTGCAAGCCTGTTTACCGACGTCGTCTCCGTTTTCGACTGCCACTTTCTTCTTGGCCTGTCGGCGACGGCGTTTCGCAGCGACGGGGAAATGACGAAATTGATCTACTATTTCATGGGCGACCGGATACACCGGGTCGAGAGGGATGAGCTGATGGCGACCGGGGCGATTCTCTCGCCGGAAATCATTCGCCGTGGTACCAGCTTTTCCTACCGGTACCGTGGGGATTACCAGGCACTGATCAAGGCTCTGGTAGGCCATGAAGGGCGCAACAGACAGATTCTCGACGATATTATCGCCGAAGCGGCCCAAAAAGAGAGTAAAACGATCCTGGTCGTCTCCGACCGGATCAGTCACTGCCGGTTCTTCGTAGACAGGTTGAAGGCCGGCAATATAAGCTGCGAGCTGTTGTCCGGCCAGCTCTCTGCTGAAATGAGAAACGAGGTGGTCGCCCGGGTGCTGAGCGGCGATATCGAGGTGCTGGTGGCAACTCTGCAGCTTATCGGCGAGGGATTCGACTGTCCCGGCCTGACCACGCTGTTTTTGACGACGCCGATTCGTTTCGAAGGGCGGCTTCTCCAGGTAATCGGAAGAATAATGCGGCCTGCGGAAAACAAGAGGGCGAAGGTTTATGATTATATCGATGAAAATATTCCCGCCCTCCTCAGGTCGGCAAATGATCGGGGAGTGATTCTGTCCCAGTTGTAAAAAAAGTCGAAAAATAGGAGGGAAAGGGCTGGTTGTTAATCCCGTGCTTGCAAAATATCTCATCAAGGGTTATACTGTAAAGTTACACTTTGATGTGATTTTTAACGGGCGGCACCGCTGTTACAGGCGTGTGCTTTTTTTGTTTATATGCCGGGCGAATACGGTCTGACGATAACGCTGCAGGTCGATGCAGCCTTGACGGGTAACGGGATGGAACAGAGTAAGATCAGAAATGTGGCGATCATAGCCCACGTTGATCATGGAAAAACAACATTGGTGGACCAGCTTTTCAAGTATTCGGGGATCTTCCGTGACAACCAGGAGGTTTCCGAGAGGCTGATGGACTCCATGGATCTGGAGCGGGAAAGGGGGATAACCATAACCGCGAAAAACGGGTCTTACAGATTCGAGGATTACTGGATAAATATAATCGATACCCCCGGGCATGCCGATTTCGGCGGCCAGGTGGAACGGGTGCTGCGCATGGCTGACGGCGCCCTGCTGCTGGTGGATGCCCAGGAAGGTCCCATGCCGCAGACCTATTTCGTTCTGAAAAAGGCACTTGAAAACCACCTGCCGGTGATCGTCGTTATCAACAAGATAGACAAGCCTGCGGCGCGCTGCGACTGGGTTGTCGACCAGGTGTTCGATCTGTTCGTAAAGCTCGACGCCCCTGATGAGATCCTCGATTTTCCGATAGTGTATGCATCGGCTAAAAACGGCTACGCGCTCTATGATCCCGAGGAACCGGTGGTAAACGGCGGAACCATGGAGCCGGTGTCAAAGATGATCGTCGACCATATTCCCGCTCCCACCGGCTCAAGCGACAAGCCATTGCAGATGCAGGTCGGCACCATCGACTATTCTCCCTATCTCGGTCGGCTCGGTATCGGCAAGGTCATCAACGGCACCATGCGGCTTAATCAGCCTATCGTTGTGGCCAGAAGGGACGGCTCCATCAAACCGGTGCGTATTTCCAAGATCTACCG
Organism: Desulforhopalus singaporensis; assembly: GCF_900104445.1. Taxonomy (GTDB): domain Bacteria; phylum Desulfobacterota; class Desulfobulbia; order Desulfobulbales; family Desulfocapsaceae; genus Desulforhopalus_A; species Desulforhopalus_A singaporensis. Next base: position 132,264 of record NZ_FNJI01000005.1, read on the forward strand.
TTTTGAATGCGATGGTAAAACCGCTGTGGAAAAAGCCGGCGTCGGTGAAATTGTAGCCGTTGCGGGGATGGAAGACGTCACCGTGGGGGTAACCTTTACCGATCCCGAACGGCCCGCCCCCCTGCCGCTTATAACCATCGATCCTCCGACAATCTCCATGAACTTCGTCCCTAACGATTCCCCCTTCGCCGGCAAGGAGGGGCGCTACGTTACCAGCCGCCATCTGGGAGATCGCCTGCACCGCGAGACCCTTGCTGACGTCGCCCTGCACTGCGACGTCCTGGAAGAGGGGGTTGGATTCAAGGTGTCCGGCCGCGGAGAGCTTCATCTTTCCATCCTCATCGAGAAGATGCGCCGGGAGGGGTATGAATTCCAGGTAACCCGGCCGCAGGTCATCATGAGGGAGGAAGACGGCAAGATTCTTGAGCCGTACGAGAGGCTGACCGTCGATGTCGACGAGCAGTTCCAGGGAGCAGTTATCGAAAAACTGGGGAAACTCAAAGGCCAGATGGAGGAGATGGATAACGCCAACGGCATGGCGAGGCTGGTGTTCACCATCCCGACCAGGGGACTGCTTGGGTATCGCTCCGAGTTTATGACCGATACCAAGGGGATGGGGATGATGGCTTACGTGTTCCAGGAGTATGGACCATATGCCGGAGATATCGTCAATCGGGTCAACGGCGTGCTGGTGGTAAAGGAACCGTGCACCGCGGTTGCGTATGCGCTGTTCAATCTCCAGGAGAGGGGCAAGCTGTTTGTTCATCCGGGCGAGCCTCTTTATCAGGGGCAGATTGTCGGCGAGCACAGCCGCTCAACAGACCTCGTGGTCAATCCGGCAAAGGGTAAGAAACTAACCAATATGCGGGCGTCCGGTTCGGACGAGGCGGTGATTCTCACTCCGCCGGTGGTTATGTCACTTGAGGATTGCATCGCCTATATCAACGACGATGAACTGGTCGAGGTGACTCCGTCGTCGATCCGTCTGCGGAAAAGGCCCGGTACAAAGATAAGGGGGTGACCGGCGTGAAGGAGATGATCACCGTTGCAGCGGCCGCCCTGATGGGCGGCGCGATTTTCTGGTTGCTTGCCGGAAAACTGAAAAAGAACTGCACTCCCTGAATGATCCTTTATGGCTCCATAGGTGTGGGGCTGTTGAGTTACTGGCTGCTGCATTCACTGCTGTAGGTCACCGGGGCAGTCTTTAATGTTTTCAGCGGCAAAAGATGATGGATATTAACGCAAGAAAGCGCACCTGTTTCACCGCTGTTTTTTGCAACTGAAATAGTCGGCCAGTATCCTGCCGTGGTCAAAAGCCAGCTGCGGCAGGTCCTGCTCGGTAAAAAGCCTGGCCATGGCCGCATCGTCACCACCTGCCGGACTACCTTCGGCGCAGCCGATAAATACGGTTGACGCGGTGTGCATGCGCTGGTCGCGGTCCGGGTCCGAGTAGGTGCGGAACTGCCTGAGGTTTTTCACCTCAAGCCCGGTCTCTTCCCGCGCTTCCCTGAGTGCCGCATTTTCATAGGATTCGCCGTAATCGACAAAACCTCCCGGCAAAGCCCAGCCGTACGGCGGGTTCTTTCTTTTTATCAGTACAATGGAGTCGCCGATCTCGATGATTATATCAACCGTGGGGACCGGATTTCTATAGACTTCTATTTCACTGTTGCAGTTCGGGCATCTCATGATCTCACCGGGCGGAGTCGATAAGGTCAAGAAGTTCTTCCCAGCCGTCGACTGCGTAAAGCGCATGTTTTCCTGCATTCCACGGCTGGGTAAAAACGATGGGGACTATTCCCGCCTTGGCCAGCTGGTTGCAGGTGGCCGCACGGTCATCGACAAAATATGTTATTCTGCGGGCCTTGACATGGCGGACCTTGTCGTCGTGGTCGCCGGTTGCAACCACGGTGATGCGGTTGGCTGTGTCGGCTTTGCAGTGATGGGTCAGCCAGTCTATGACCGGCTCAGTCCGGGACCTGGCGGTGATGATGGTCACTTGCCCGCCGGCTGTCAACCGGTCAAGAGCTCTGAGCGCTCCGGCCATGGGCTGCAGGTTCGCCCCCAGGCTGTCCTCCAGGATCTGTGTGAAAATGCGCTCGACGATTTCCATCGGCATGTTCACGCAGTTTTCCAGCTCAAAGTTGGTGATGTCTTTTCTGGTGAAGTCGCAATAGCCGTAATCTTCACAGGAAAGACGGATAAACGCTTCGGCGGTGTCGGCGATCACTCCGTCAAAATCAAAACCGATCTCCGACACCTTGATTTTCCTGGCAGATAGTGGAGTGGCAAAATTTCCATCAACCATTTTCATAAGTTGCCTCAAGTTCTTTTACCTGCTTTACCAGACGGTCGTTTTCCGGTGTCGAAATACCATGTTCTCTCGCCATCAGGACAATGGCACCGTTGATGGCATCGATCTCCGTTCGCCGTTTTTTCCGCACATCCTGCAGCATTGAGGAGATATTGCCGGCGGTGTTCCGGCACACCTGTCTGGCGGCATCGAAGGGGTCGACCGGCACGATAATATCTTGGGCCGCGGCAACTAGCCTGGCCTCTTCAACAGCCGCACGCATTCTTTTATCAACGCCGGGCAGGGTGAGGAGTTCCCCGTTTTTGCAGTTGAGTGTTGCGGTAAGGGCGTTGATACCGACATTGATGAACAGTTTGGTCCAGATTCTTGCCAGTATGTCGCCGGTAATGTTGACCTGCAGTCCCGATCTGGTCAAGGTGTCTGCCGTTTTCTGGAGCAGGTTTTTAAAATGTTCATCGGGCGGGGTGATAAATCCCAGGGAGGTGGTTCCGCTTCCGGCGTGCCTCACATGACCGGGGCCGAGCAGGGTGGCTCCCTCGGTGGTCGTGCCGTAGGCTTGGTACGCCTTATGGCCGCAGGTGTCGAGTTCAAGATGGCTTATGCCGTTTTGCAGGAACAGCAGCAGCGTTTTCTCTCCAAGGATCGGAGCGCAGAAGTCAAGGCTGTTTTTGACATCGTAGGACTTGACGCAGAGCAGAACCACATCCACCGGCTCAAGCGTCTCCGGGTCGGAGGCGGTGGTCACCGGAAGCAGCCGTTCGGCAGCCCCGCACTGGTATATGACTCCGCGTCTGGAAAGAAGTTCAGCACGTTCGCGGTTGTAGTCGAGCACGGTGAACCGATCGTTCTGGTGCATCCCTTTTGCCATCAGGGCATAGAGCAGGCACCCAAGCGCGCCCGGGCCCACAAGTAGATAGTGCATGTTCCTCTTGCCTTTATTTGATGACCGAGGCGTGCTCTACGATTGCCTCGTATTTGTATCCCGCGCCGAAATCCTTGTCGGCGCTGAGAACCCCCTCAAGGGTTACCGTACTGTTTAACTCTACGGTCTCGGCGGTGGTTATGACAAGATCGTGGGTGTTGTGCATCGGGTCACCGGTTCCGTCCTGCAGGTGGACCCAGTTGCGGCCCATGATCATGGGGCTGAATTTCACCACCTTTCCTTTTATCCGCACCTTTTGGCCGGACAACTCTTCGGCTTTGGCGAAAATTTCCTCGACACTGTATCCGTTTGGCGCAACTGACTTGTCGACGTGGATCTCCTTGAACGGCACAATGGCTCCTACACTGCCTCCGGAGACCTCTTCAGCGGAAGGGGCCATGGCCGTGTGGGTTGTTTGTTGTTCGGCTTTAACCGCTGCGGCAAAAGAGTCTTCTCCGCCTCCCAGTGGGGCCGCCGGCTGCTGTTCGAGTCCGTCGCTGAAAGTAATCGTGTCAAACGTGCGATTGAGGGTCTTGCTGGTGAAATTGTCCATGACCATACCCGGTTTGTAGCGGACCGTGTCGCCGACTGCGACACTGCTCTCAGGGATGGCGACCCAGTTCTGCCCGCCTTCAGTGTCGACCAGCATGTAGGTGTATCCGGCAACATTCATGGTTTGGGTAACTTTCCCGCTAACTGCCGGTGGTGTGGAGGTTGTTCCTGCCGCTGCCGGCAAATGAGGTGAACAGACCAAAAGCGCGCAGATAAAGAACAGCCCCAACAGTGAAAAAAAAGGTTTTGATTGCATTGCATACTCCTGGAAAAAATGAAGATTGATCAGCCAACGACTGACCACGTTAGTCATCTTCAATGAGAAATGCAATATGTTCGATAAGCATCCGGTCCCAGATTTCGTAAGCGTTTTCAGTCAAGTGAACTCCGTCTTCCTGGAAAATGGTCTTATCCGAGAGTAATACCCGTTGATGGATATCGAGAAAGCAGCTGCCGGTCTTGATCGCAATTTCCTTTATCCGGCGGTTGACATCACGTATGATATCTTCCGGAAGGTGGGGGAGAGACATCGGGAACAATGAATTTACTAGTATTTCCGCCATCGGGTACTGGTTGTGGAGTTTTACCAGAATCTCTTTCAAGAAGGTGGTAAAGGCAATGTTGCCGCACAGCATGTCGTTGGTGCCGATCATGACCATTATTATGTCAGCCCCGGGGGATCTTTTTTTAATAAGCGGTATCAGGCTCAGCAGATCGTTGGTGACTGCTCCCGCCATCCCGAGGTTGTTGACGTCGTAACCTTTGAGCCTTTTTTGCCAGTTGTGGTCAGCAACCAGGGAGTCGCCGGTTAAAAGAACCTTTATCATCTGTATACAATAGAGTTGTTCACGAAAGGGAAATGTTGCTAACAGTGGATGCCGATTATGCGCAGAAGACTATCATAAGACGAGTGTTGTGCCAAAGAGTTTTTGCCTTTCGGCGGGCAGATTTGATTGCAACCGGAGCCGCAGCGGTCGCCGTCCGCTGCCCGGGTGCTGCCACGCAGGTCAAATGGTACGGCCACTTGCGGGCTGTCGGTCCTGCAGTACCACGCAGCCAAAAGGGAGGACCTTGACCATTTCGGTCATTAAAGCCGGTGCGGAGGTGATTGCGACAATATCTGCCGGGGAGTCGGCGGCGGTGTCTATGATTTTTCTCCATATTTTCCCCGGACGGGGAGCGGGGACAGTGAAAAAGAGGGGGATGTCGCGGTTGCCGTTGAGCATCACCAGAAAACTGCACACTTCCCCGGCGTCCAGGTGCTGCCGGAGCAGGAACGCAAGACCGTGGCAGTCGTCGCTCCAGTCGGGCCGGTTTGGCTCGAGATATTGCCAGGATATGGTGCTTTCCGCGGAAGCGGTGGGAGAAGATGGCTCATCGGTGAAAAAGTCGTCCCGGCGAAAGATCGGGTTGTTCTTGCGCAGTGCAATGCATTTTTTGAAAAATCTGTGCAGATCCCTGTTTTTTTCCAACAGGGTCCAGTCGACCCAGCCGGTATCGTTGTCCTGGCACCAGGCATTGTTGTTGCCTTGCTGGGTGCGGCCGAATTCATCGCCGCCAAGGAGCATCGGCACCCCCTGGGAGAGAAGCAGTATCGCCGCAAAAGTTTTGATTCTCCGGTGTCTGAGACGGATGATACCGGTGTCTGAGGTTGTTCCTTCATCGCCGCTGTTCCAGCTGATGTTGCGGGTCTCTCCATCACGGTTTTGCTCGCCGTTTGGCAGGTTGTGCTTGTCGTTGTAGCTGACCAGGTCGTACAGGGTAAATCCGTCATGACTGGTTAAAAAATTAATCGAACAGAGCGGGCTTCTGCCGCTGGTTTGGTAGAGATCGGAGCTTCCCGCGATCCGGGTGGCCAGGTGGCTGACGGTTGCTCTTTTGCCGCTTAAAAAAGAGCGGACATCGTCGCGGTAGCGGCCGTTCCATTCCGCCCACCTGGTGTCGCTGGAGAAACTGCCTACCTGATAGAGGCCCGCTGCATCCCAGGCTTCGGCTATCAGCTTGGTGTCGCCGAGCAGCGGGTCCTCGGCAATGACTTCGATCATTGGCGGGTTGGGGAGCACGTTGCCCTGCTGGTCCCGTCCGAGAATTGACGCAAGGTCGAACCGAAAGCCGTCAATATGCATCTCGGTGACCCAGTAGCGCAGAGAGTCGCGGATCAGTTCCCTGACCACCGGATGGTTGCAGTTGAGGGTGTTGCCGCATCCGGAAAAATTGAGATAGCTGCCGTCTTTACCCAGGAGGTAGTATATGCTGTTGTCAATTCCCCGGAAGCTGCTGGTGGTGCCGTCGTAACCACCTTCGCCGCTGTGATTGTAGACGATATCGAGAAACACCTCGATGCCCGCCTGATGGAAGGTGCGGACCATCTGCTTGAATTCATTGACCGTTTGGCCGGGATCGCTGGCATAGCCCGGCTGGAGGGCGAAAAAGGAGACCGGGCTGTATCCCCAGAAATTCTTGAGCCGCCGGCCGGTTTCCGGACAGTGGAACACGGTATCGTTCTCGTCGAATTCAGTGACCGGGAGCAGCTCCACTGCCGTGATTCCCAACTCCTTGAGATAGGGGATTTTTTCCGTCAGGCCGAGGTAGGTCCCCGGAGCCTTCACCCCGGAAGAGGGGGAGCGGGTGAACCCTCTTACGTGCAGTTCGTAGATAATTGTCTCGGAGAAGGGTATCTTCAGGGGTTTGTCGTGTTGCCAGTCGAACTCCGTGGAGACGATGGTGGAGCATGGGGTGCGGCCGTACTGTGCCGGTGTTCCCCACTTTCTCGGCATAACGGTTTTGCTGTACGGGTCCATCAGCACGACGCGGCTGTCATACCCCAGTTTCTGTCCTTTGGCGTCATGGCTCGGGCCGTCCATCCGGAATCCGTAACTGAAATCGTCAAGGTCGGCATCAAGGAGAATATGCCACATATCGCCGGTACGGTTCTCGTCCGGGTCCAGTTCGAACTCGTAATGCTCTGTCTTTTCCTGCCGCCGGATGTCGACAACCAGAACCACCCGGGTTGCATGCCTTGCAAAGATCGCAAAATTAATCCCACTTTTGAGGATCGTCACTCCCCTTGGAAGGGGAAAGCCCCTTTTTAACATTTTGTGGTCAATTACGGTGGACATTTTGGTAATGATAATTAATACTTTACAATATGTATATTTAAATCCAGGTGTTATCCGGAGGTTATGTGTAATGGTCCTGAAGCTATTGTAGCTTGTTGGCCGCAAAAAGCAAAATGAGTTTACGGTGAATGGTTCATGACTCGGATGCGTCCGGTCGCTTTTTTTTTTAGAAAAAGGTCCGGGGTGTCGAGAAATGTTCAGGTAATCCCTAAACAGGTGGAGGTGGTATGGGAGAGTTTCATGGAGTCAGGGTCGGAGACCAGGTAATCAGCCCGATCGATTGGGAGATGAATCCCGCGCTTTCTTTCGGGACCTACGAATCATGGGGCGGACGTGAGCGGGTGCGCAATAATAATGAGTGTGTCTACTATTTTTTTGTCGACAACTGGGGAAAGGAGCCGAAGCTATGCCTGATGGAGCGGGCGGTGAAGCACGCCAAGGTCATGGCGGAGGTGAAGGCACCGCCGGAGATAATCAGGGATTGTGTGGCAGACCAGGGAACCTCATCGATTTTTGAGAAGAGTTACGCAATCAACGACCGGATCAAGAAGTGGCTTATCGACAACGTCCTTGACGGCGGTGATTCGCGGCTGGTGGTGCCGCGGGTGGATACTCCCGTCATAGAGGACATGGGGCCGCAACTGCCCTCGGCTGCGGAGAAAAGTTTTACCCAAGAGGTGGTGTCGTTGCCGCGTGTCGGGGCCATCATCCAGGATGAACAGCTTCAGGGGATAATGGAGAAATGGAATTTCTTTGATCTGGAGCAGAACCCGTCGGGCCGGTTTGAAAATTCGTTTGTTGCCGGAAATGATCCCGATGTCGTTGTCGACCGGAAAACCTCGCTGATGTGGCAGCGCAGAGGCATCGATATCGGTTCGATCCGGTTGATGCGTAAAAGCATAGCAGAGCTCAATGAAAGGGAATTTTGCGGTTTCAGCGACTGGCGCATGCCGACAATGGAGGAGGCCATGTCTCTTATGGAACCGGTGAAAAACGTTAAGGGAGTGTACCTGGATCTCTGTTTTTCAAAGGAGCAGCCTTTTATTTTCGTCGATGCCCAGCGAAAGCCGGGCGGATACTGGTTTGTCGATTTCAAGCAGGGGCGGGCATTCTGGTCTTCGGGAACCATCCCCGGAGGTTTCGGTCGGCTGGTGCGGTCCCTGTGACCGGGCGGGTTTTTCTACCGTAATGTCCTGAGAAAGACCGCAAAATGATTTTCCCACACAACCGGGATTTGCGATTGCAAATCCCGGTTGTGCTTTTTGCGGTACTGCTTTTCTGCGCGCTCCCCTCTCCTGTCGGTACGGCTGATCGGTGAAAGGTGGTGACGGCAAAATGTTTATTGACAAACCTGATTGTACATGTACAATTATTACAAATAAACATTGTAAGTGTACTTTGTCGGGGGCGGTCATGGAACTGACGGAAAAACAGCAGCAGTATCTTGATTACTTGGTGGAACGGATGGACGGGGAGGGGCGGATCCCAAGTCTGCGGCAGGCTGCCGCGGATCTGGGGGTCAGCCATACCGCGGTTGCGCAGTTGTTGAACCAGCTGGAACGCAAACGGGTCCTGAAGCGTGAAGGGCGGTACGGCAGGACCGTTCGTCTCAATCCTGTTCCCGGCAAAACGAACGGATCGCGCCGCGGTCGTGAGCTGCCGATCGTCGGCCGGATTACCGCGGGGCTGCCCATGTACGCCCAGCAGGAGTGGGAGGGGACCGTCGTTGTCGACGCCTCGATTTTCAGGGGGGAGAACCTGTTCGGTCTGCGGATCAAGGGGCAGTCGATGAAGGATGCCGGTATATTCGACGGGGATCTCGTCGTCTGTGAGCCCCGGCAATATGCCGAAAACGGGGAGATCGTCGCGGTTCTGATCAAGGGCGAAGAGGCCACCGTAAAGCGTTTTTTTCTCTATCCGGACCATGTCGAGCTACACCCCGCCAACGATGCGTATCCGGTGATGTGCTATCCTTTCAGTGAGCTGCTGGTGCAGGGTAAAGTTGTCGGCGTTATCAGGGGAAAACATCGGGAGTTTGACGGTGAGCACGGCCAGAACTGACAGCCCCGGCAGGGTCGACCTGGCCATGTCGCCACTGTCTGGAGGGAAAACGGAGATATGTTCCGTCTATGTGGGAACCTGTGGATACTCCTATACCGAATGGGTGGACAGCGGTTTTTATCCCCCGGGGACCAGAAGCAATGAGATGGTCGGCCTGTACGGACGCTGTTTCTCGGTGGTGGAGTTGAACTATACCTGGTACCAGATGGCCCGGGCGGATATCCTGGAGCGTATGGTAGCCGGGAGTCCCTCCCATCTCCTTTTCTGCGCAAAGCTCACCAGGACCATGACCCACGAGCGTGATGACAACTGGCGCCACCAGCTGGTGCAGTATCGTGACGGAATAGCGCCGCTTGTAAAGGCGGGCCGCCTGGCGGCGGTTCTGGTCCAGTTCCCTCCCGGCTTCGAACGGACCATCGCCAACCGGACCTACCTTGCCGCCCTCCTCGACGGGTTGCACGGGCTGCCCGTTGCGGTGGAGTTTCGTCACGTGTCCTGGCTCGCTGATTCCGTTTTTTCAGAGCTCGGCAGACGCCGTGTGACGCTGGTGGCCGTCGACGTCCCCGCTCTTGCCGAACTCTTTCCCTCCCTTGACGTCGTCACCAATCCGCAACTCTTCTATGTCCGTTTTCATGGCCGCAATCAGGAGGGGTGGCGATCGGGGAATATGCAGAAGAAATTCGCCTATGACTACTGCCGGGAGGAGCTGGCCAGCTGGTCGGCGCAGTATCTGGTGCCGATGGCCCGTCGCAGCGGCCGGGGGCTCGTCTTTTTCAACAACCATGTCCGGGCCCGGGCACCGCACAACGGCATGCTGCTGCAGCGCATCCTGCAGCAGCATGGGCATTTTACGGCGGCGGGAAAAGAGCTGCCGCCGGGGGAGGGACTGTATGGCTGACAGGGGGGCGAATTCCATGCGCTACGAACGGTCGGTGCTCCACTTCAACGTGGCTGACTTTGCCGTTGCGGTCGAACGGGAGGCCGATGTCGCGCTGCGGTCAAAGCCGGTCGTCATCGCTTCCTGCCGGGCATCCCGTGCGGTTGTGTATGATATGAGTGAGGAGGCCTATGGCGATGGGGTGCGCAAGGGAATGTTATTGAGACAGGCCACGCGTTTCTGCCCTGGGGCGGTTGTGTTGACCCCGCGGCCGTATCTTTATCAGCAGGCGATGACAGCGTTTGGCAAAACCCTTGAAGGCTATTCTCCCCTGATAGAGAGCGGGGTGGGCGACGGCCATTTTTTTGTCGACGTGACCGGTACGCACCGGCTTTATGGCCCTGCGCCGGACATCGGCTGGCGTGTGCGCCGCGAGGTCCGCAGAAGTCTCGGAATCGATCCGATCTGGACGCTTGGAACCAGCAAACTGATATCCAAGGTAGCCTCGAGGCTGGTGAAACCGGTGGGGGAATATATCGTGACCCCGGGAGAAGAGGCCGCTTTCCTGGCGCCCCTGCCAACCAGGTTGCTGCCGGGATTAACCGCCGAAGAGTTGCTGAAGATGGAGGAGTTCCGGCTGACGACCGTCAGGGACCTTGTCACTCTCTCCCGTTCTCAGCTGAGGGTGGCTTTCGGCGGCCGGGGTGATTTCCTCTATGACGCCAGCCGCGGAGATGACGGCAGCAGGGTCACCACCCGTGATGAGGCCGCAGGCGCCGTGGAGTGTGCGCACACTTTTGGTGAGGACACCAACGACAGGGAGGCGCTTTCCGCCGTGGTGGCGGTTCTTGCAGGGCGCGCGGGCTTTTTGCTGCGCGGCAGGAATCAGGTGGCGCGGCGGACAGGGATCTGGCTGTGTTACTCCGACGGGGCGCATGTGGTACGGCAGGCGTCATGTGGCAAGGGGACAGCGGAAGACCGTCTGCTGCGCGAACTTGCCGCCACCGCTCTGCAGCGTGCCTGGATCCGCAGGACCAGAATCCGCAGCTGCCGCCTGGTGTGCGACCGGCTGCAGCCGAGGTCTCCCCAGCTGTCGCTGTTTCCCGAACTCGACGCCAAAAGCCGCAGGCAGCACGGACTGCAGGAGGCGGTGGACGGGCTGCGGTCGCGCTACGGCCACGACATCATAGGGGTGGGACGGCAGTACACCTGCCCCGTGGGTACGGTTCATTGACGGGTTGTTGCTGCCTGGCCCCATGTCATGATTCCTCTGCGGGTGAGATCCTACTATTCCCTGATGCGCGGGACCGCTCCCCCCGGGCTGTTGTGCCACCGCGCCAAGCGGCTCGGTTATACCGCAATGGCCCTTACCGATCGCGACAATCTTTACGGGCTCTGGGAATTTCTGCGCGGCTGCCGACAACAGGGGCTGCGCCCGATTGTGGGCGCCGAGGTCTCCGAAGCCGGTTCCCCACGCATTGTAACCTGCCTGGTTAAAAACAGTGCCGGATACAGGAATCTCTGCCGCCTTCTTTCGGCGCGGGCCAACGCGCGGGGGTCGTTTCAGCTGTCCCGGGATCTGCCTCTTTTTGCCGACGGTCTGCTGCTTCTCTGTTCCGATATCGTCCTGCTGGAGCGCTACTGCCGCCTGGGGGCGGACGTCGCCGCCGATCTCAGCTCCCGGCCGTCGGCTTCCGGTCTCAGGCTGCGGGATTTTGCCCTTCGCCACAACCTTCCGGCAATCGCCACCCCGGACAGTTCCCTGGCAACAGCGGCCGACCAGGAACTCTACGCGCTGCTCCAGGCGGTGCGCGAGGGCGCCTGTTGGTCGGAATGCTCCTCCCGCGCAGCAGCCGCGCTTGAAGCGATCGGCACCTACAAAGAGGCGTTCGCCGTCTGGCCCGAAGCCGTCGACGGCTCCGATGGGCTTGCCCTTCGCTGCGGGTTCTCAGGTCCCGAGTTTGGCGTGGTGATGCCTCCCTGGCGCGGTGACACCGGGAAGAGCACGGCCGCGAGCCTGAGGGAGAAGGCGTACAGGGGCGCCAGGCGCCGGTATGGCAACGACCTGGGAGAGGATGTCATCGAGCGTCTGGAACATGAACTTAAGGTGATCTGCCAAATGGGTTTTGCCACCTACTTTCTCGTGGTCCGTGATATTGTCCATCGCCGTGGTAGAGACGGAGGCAGAAAAAAGCGGCGGATCTGCGGCCGCGGTTCCGGGGCCGCGTCGCTGGTTGCCTATTGCCTTGAAATCACGAATGTTTGTCCCTTGAAGTATAATCTCTATTTCGAACGTTTCTTGAATCCCGGCAGAAGTGATCCCCCCGATATCGATATAGACTTTTCCTGGGATGAGCGAGATGAGGTGTTAAACGAGGTGTTGCACGATTTTGCCGGTCACGCGGCCATGGTCTGCAACCACGTTTTTTTTCAGCTGAAAATGGCAATACGGGAAACCGCCAAAACTTTTGGCCTGCCGGGGCATGAAATTTCGCGGGTGACCAAGAAAATTTCGCACCTGCACCGGGTCAAGGACCAGGATCTCAAGCACCAGCTGGAGTCGCTGCCCGCCCTGAAAGACCAGGATCTTGACCATCCCTGGTCGGATATCCTTCGTCTTGCCGCAAAACTTGTCGGCGTGCCTCGCTATATCTCGGTCCATCCCGGAGGCGTGGTGATCACGCCGGAACCGATAGACAGCTATGTGCCTGTGGAGATGGCCGCCAAGGGTATTCCGGTCATTCAATGGGAAAAGGATGCTACAGAAGAGGCGGGTCTGGTGAAGATTGATCTTCTCGGCAACCGCAGTCTTGGTGTTGTACGCGACTGTATCGAGGATATCTGCGCCAGGGGGGCGGTCTTTAACGAAGAGGGGTGGCGCCCGGAGGAAGACCAGCGGACCAGGCTGACGGTGGCCAACGGTGAGACCATGGGCTGCTTTTACATAGAGAGTCCGGCCATGCGGCTGCTTGAGAAAAAAGCGGGGACCGGTGACTTTGCCCAGCTCGTGATCCAGTCTTCCATCATTCGGCCGGCGGCCAACGAATTCGTGCGCGAATATGTACGCCGGCTTCATGGAGGGAGGTGGACGCCGCTCTGTCCTGAGATCGGCGATGTGCTCGACGAGACCTTCGGCCTGATGGTGTATCAGGAAGACGTCTCGAAGGTGGCGGTTGCCCTTGCCGGGTTCAGCCACGCAGAGGCGGACGGGCTGCGCAAGATCATGTCTAAAAAAGACAGGGAGCACCGGCTCGGGCATTATAAAAAGAAATTCTTTGCCGGTTGCAGCGCCAACAACATAGAAGCGGATGAAACCAGGCGGATGTGGGCGATGATGATGAGCTTTGACGGCTATTCGTTCTGCAAGCCGCATTCCGCCTCCTATGCCCGGGTGTCGTTTCAGGCAGCCTACCTCAAGGCCCATTTTCCGGCCCATTTCATGGCGGCGGTTATCTCCAACCAGGGGGGATACTACTCGACTTTTGCCTATGTGTCAGAGGCCAAGCGGCTCGGGTTGAAAATTCTTCCGCCCGATGTCCGGGACAGCGCGATCCGCTGGAAGGGGGAGGGGCAAGGGATCCGGGTTGGCCTGCAGTCGATCGCCGGGGTGTCCGGACCGTTTGTGGTGCGACTGGTGGCGGCGAGAAAGCGGGGACCGTTTGCGGGGGTGGAGGATTTTTTCCGCCGGACCAGTCCTGCGGACAATGAAGCCAGGGCGCTTATCCATGCCGGCGCCCTGGACGGCCTGCAGCCCCAACCGAACCGGACCGTTCTGCTGTGGCAGTGGGCGGCATTCCAGAGGGACCGCAGCAGGGTTGCGTTGCTGTTTACGGAAAAAACCGATCCCCCGTCGCTTCCTCCCCCAGATCTTGCGACCAGGCTGCGGCGGGAATATCGGGTTCTCGGGTTTCTCTGCAGCCATCATCCCCTGGAGATCGCAAGGCCGCTGTGCCGCCTTCCGCAGGTAAAAAAGAGCGGCACCAACCGGTTGCTAAGGGTGGTGGAGCTTGGCGGCCGTGTTGGTCAGCGGGTGGAGCTTGCGCTGTGGCTGTTGACGGGAAAACTTGTCTCCACCGCCACCGGGGAAGTGATGGAGTTTTTGACTTTTGAGGATGAGACCGGCCAGGTGGAGACCACGTTTTTTCCGGAAGTCTACCGTGCCCACGCCCATCTTCTGCGGACCGGGGCGGGCTATCTGGTGACCGGTCTGGTCGAGGAGGATTTCGGGGCGCTTACCCTGACCGTAAGCCGGGTTAAATCGCTTATGGGGGGACAATGACAAGGTTTTGTCTATGATTGTGGTGCAATTCAAATGACTTGGCAACCGTCATGACGGGTGGTATTGGTAAGAGACAGCCTGGCCGGGTAAAAAGGGATATCTTTTTTTGCACTTTGGCGCCGGCAAAGGTAAGCTTTGACTGAAAATCAAAACAACGGGAGCGGGTGTCATCGGTATGCAAAAAATCATAGCAAAGTTTGATGTCAACAATATTGACTTTGTGACATCGGTATTTGATCATTTCGATGAAGGTGTCATTATTACCGACAGTGACGGTAATATAGTCTATTACAACAAGACCCAGGCGCAGATAGACGGGCTGGATGCGAAATACGCCATTGGTCGAAAAGTGACCGACATATATCAGCTGTCCCGTGACACCAGCCTGATCATGCTTTGCATCCGCAGCGGGGAGCCCATGCGCAACCGGACTTTTTTCTACAAAACCAGTGCCGGCAAGGTTGCCAATACCATTTGCGGTGTTTTCCCCATATACAGCGGCGACAGGGTCGCCGGCGCCATCTGCTTTGTCCGCGACTACAAGATATTGAAAAAAACGACGCCGGTGGTGTCGGTGCCGGACCTCAAGCCCAAGAAGAAAAACGGAACGCGCTACACCTTCGGCGATATTCTCGGACAAAACGCGGAGCTTGTCAGGTCGGTACACACCGCGCGGGAGGCCGCCAGCTCGGTTTCGCCGATTATGATTATCGGTCAGACGGGGACCGGAAAAGAGCTTTTCGCCCAATCCATTCATAATCACAGCCTGCGCAGCAACCATAATTACGTCGCCGTAAATTGCGCCGCCATTCCGGATCACCTTCTGGAAGGTATTCTCTTTGGCACCACCAAGGGCGCGTTCACCGGAGCGGTTGACCGGGCAGGGCTGTTGGAGATCGCCAATAACAGCACCCTGTTTCTTGACGAACTTCTTGCCATGCCGCTCAACCTGCAGGCCAAGCTGTTGCGCGTGCTCCAGGAAAAGAAGGTGCACCGGATCGGTTCGGTCAAAGATATTGACCTCAATATAAAGATAGTCAGTTCGGTGAACCGTTCGCCCCGTGAAGCGATCAACGACGGGGAGCTCCGGGTGGACCTGTTTTACAGGCTCGGAGTGGTGATGATCAAAATACCGCCCCTGGCGGAGAGGAAAAACGACATCCCGCTGCTGGTGAATCATTTTATCAAGCGCCTTAACCGGACTCTCGGAACGGGTGTCCGGGCTGTTTCCGATGAGGTCATGGATCTTTTTGAAAATTACGCCTGGCCCGGAAATATAAGAGAGCTCGAACACCTGATCGAGGGAGCGATGAATATTGTCGGGTATAACGATACCATAGATCTCAAACATTTTTCCGCCGCCTTTGAATCGATGCTGGGGGTTGAGGCGGTGAGGGACGCCCCGTTTATCTCCGAGACCTGTTCGCCCCCCGCAGCCGCCGCCCCCGACCAGACCGCTGCTTTTGGCGCTATTGGAGCGAATGGGGAAAATAGGGAGCCGGAAGGCAAAAGCATGGCGACGGACACGGAGACGGCGCAGCGGAAAAATCTTGCCGAAGAACACCGGGCACTCGAGTACGCGGCAATAAAAGAGGTGCTTGCCGCCACAAACGGCAATATCAGCCAGTCGTCGAAAAAACTCGGGATTTCAAGACAGCTTCTCCATTACAAAATGAAAAAGCACGGGCTGGTCCGCGAAACTTTTATAAAAGGGAAAAATACCGCCGCAACCTGACCGGTCCCGCTGCTTCTAGTTCTGTTGTACTTTTTAATCAGCATTTCAATCGGCGACCCGTCCGCATAATGGTCATATCCGAAATGTCTTTTACCGGTATACTGAAAAAAAATTTTCAATATACCGCTGTTTTGCATGCAAGGATTTTTTCACTGAAAAAAAGTTTTCATGTCCGCTTCTGGCGAAAATAGCGCCGAATGGAGGTAACTGTCCAATAATACATTGTAAAAAAAATAAGCAGAGCTTTGACCCTTGTTGGCATGACGTGTGCACTATAGGAGGCACAACGAAATGGCGGTTTCCCGTCGCAATCATTAAACCAATAATTTGTGGGGAGGAGTTGAGATGTCGACTACAACTACGGCACAGAGACCATTTGATCCGATTATATTCTGGGTTTCTGCTTCAGTTACAGTTCTGTTTGTTCTCTGGTCGGTTGTTTTTCCTGAAAATATGCAAAACAGCATCAACGCGGTTTTTTCCTGGACAACGACTTATTGGGGGTGGCTGTACCTTCTCACCGCTTTTCTCCTGGTGGTCGGCTGTTTTGCTCTGATGGGCAATCGGTATGGCAGCATAAAGCTGGGACTTGCCGAAGACAAGCCTGAATTCAGTAATTTTTCATGGTTTGCGATGCTTTTCGGTTCGGCCATTGCTGCTGGAATCGTCTTTTGGGGGCCGGCCGAGCCCGCCTACCATTACATGAGCGCTCCGCCGTTTTTCGGGGGTGAACCGAAGACTCCTGAGACAGCGGCCAACGCCATGACCTACTCCTTTTTCCACTGGGGACTCAGCGCCTGGGCCATTTATGCCATTTTGACGGTGGCCATCGGCCACGCTAGCTTCACCCGGAAGCTGCCGCTGAAATTTTCCACCGCCTTTTATTACGTTATCGGTGATAAAATTAATGGGATCTGGGGTAAAATTCTCGATATTTTTGCAGTTTTTGCGACCCTTGGCGGCCTCGCCACCACCACCGGCTTTGTCGCCCTGCAGCTTTCCGCCGGGTTGAAATACCAGTATGGCATGGAGCTTGGCGACAGCGGGATGTATATCATAATAGCCGTGTTGACAGCGATCTTTACCTTCTCGGTCTACACCGGGCTGGAAAAGGGAATAAAACTTGTCGGCGATGTCAACATGTGGGTCTTTGTCGCCGTCTGGTTCTTTATCCTGGTTTTTGGACCGACTATTTTCCTGATCAATCTTACCACCAACTCCCTTGGTCAGTACTTGCTTAATTTTCTGCCCATGAGTCTTTATACCGCTCCCGGCGTCGAAGGCAACTGGATCGGCGGGTGGACTGTGTTCTACTGGGCGTGGTGGATGAGCTGGGCACCGTTTGTCGCGGTATTTATCGCCAGAATTTCAAAAGGCAGGACCATCCGCGCAACCATCGCGGCAACGTTGCTGCTCCCGACCCTGGGCAATTTTCTCTGGTACGGTGTGGTCGGCGGCGCCGGCATCAGCTTCGACGTCACCTCCACTTTGCAGGAGCACGGGGTGGAGAGCGCCATCTTCGCCATCGCCCAGAATCTGCCGATGACGGGTATCTTGTCGATATTCCTCGTTTTCCTCATCGGCACGTTTTTCCTTACCAGCGCCAACTCTGCAGCGCTTTCCCTGGCGATGTTCGTCTCCGGACATGAAACCCCGGGAAGGAATCTGCGCGCTTTCTGGGGCATAGCCCTGGGAGCCGTGGCGGCTGTGCTTGCCGGAACCGGTAACTTGAAAGCGATTCAGACCGCATCGATAGCCACCGCTTTTCCCCTGATGTTTTTGCTGCTGCTGGTACTTTTCGGCATCTTCAAAGGACTCAACGGACAAAGTGATGCCCAGAAATAGACACCAGTAATGAAAAAGTCGTTGCGCGAAGCAATCGCGAATAACGACATAAGCAAAGGAGAATACTATGTACGATAGAATGCAGGAATTGAGTTCGGCCCAGATGACTAAGGTTCATGACGCATCCATGGAGCTGCTGGGTAAGGCGGGAATTGTTATAAACGACACGGAAGCTCTGGAAATATTCAAGAAAAACGGGTTCAAGGTGGAAGGGAAAAAGGTCTTCCCCACGGAGACCCAGGTACGGGACGCACTGAGCAAGGTTCCTGAAAAATTTGCCATTGAAGCCCGCAATCCGGAAAAAAGCGTGTCTGTCGGCGGCGATGATTTCGTGCTGCTGCCGGGGTACGGCGCCCCCTATATCATAGATGCCAGCGGCGACCAGCGGGAAGCGCGTATGGAGGACTACGATACCTTCTGTAAATTAATCCATACCTCCAAACATATAGACATGAATGGCTGGATGATGGTCGAGCCGGGCGATCTTCCGGCGGCGACCGCCCATCTGGACATGACACTTTCTTCCATCCTGCTGTGCGACAAACCGTTTATGGGCAGCCCGGTATCCCGCCAGGGAGTTCTTGACGGCATTGAAATGGCAGGTATCGCCTGGGGCGGAAAAGACAAGATCATGGACAAGCCGGTTTCCATATCGCTTATCAACTCTCTTTCTCCGCTGCAGTTTTCCGAGGAGATGTTAGGGTCGCTGATCGAGCTTGTCCGTCACGGCCAGCCCTGCATCGTGGCGTCATTGATCATGGCAGGAGCCTCCGGCCCGGTGACCCTCGCCGGAGTAATGGCGCTGCAGAATGCGGAAATCCTCACCGGGATAACCCTGGCCCAGCTGGTCCGCGAAGGTGCACCGGTGGTCTACGGTTCCACCTCGTCAGCCATGGATATGAAAACCGGCGGGCTCTCCATCGGTGCTCCGGAGCTGTCTAAAAATATTAACTACACCGCCCAGATGGCTCGGTTCTATAACATGCCGAGCAGGTCCGGCGGCGGTCTTACCGACGCTCTTTATCCAGACGGCCAGGCCGGGGCGGAATCGGCGCTGGCTCTTCTGAACACGCTGCGCGGCGGTGTCAACTGTGTCCTCCATTCGTGCGGTATCCTCGGCTCCTATATCGCCATGAGCTTTGAAAAATTCCTGATGGACGAAGAGATCTGCGGCATGGTCAGGCAGATGATCAAGCCGATTGACATCAGTGACGAGGCGATAGATATCGATATGATCGCCGAGGTTGGCCCCGGCGGACAGTATCTGACCCATCCCAAGACCTTTAAGCTGTGCCGGTCAGAATTCTATATGCCGGATCTGATGGTGCGAACCAATCATGATGCCTGGACCAAGGCCGGAAGGCTGAAAATCGACGAGGTTGCAGGCTCCAAGCTGAGCCAGCGTCTTGCCAAGTATGAGAAACCGGATATCGATCCGGGTATTGAAAAAGACCTGGCGGCATATGTGAACAGCCGCAAAAACGCGTAACGCGCGCTGGTGGCGCACTTCAGACAGGAGTCCGAAGTGCGCCACCTGTCACCTGCCCCTGCGATCTCACACGAATTCCCCACCAATTCTCCTCCCGTTTTCCCCTTTAACTTCTGTCTTTTCCGTATCCGCCGAAACGCACCCTCATCGCAGCTGTCAACCGGTGGCCCCCGTTTGCTCTACTGTTTTTAGCGGCTGGTTAAAGGGTAAGGCAATTGACCGGACCTGTGGTTTTGTGTACAATCACAGCCAATATCGTATTATTGCAGCTACCTGCATGAAGAGTGGCTTGTCGGAGAGAAAGAGTTAGAGGTGCTTTATGAATTCAGTGGTTGAAGTCGGTAGGACGCTAAACTATGTCATCGACTCCAGTTGTGCAAAATACAGGGACAGGCCCGCCATAGGCATGGCCATGGAGGCGCCGCTGACCTATGGTGAACTGCACGAGAGAATTTTGTCTCTGGCCGTCAGGCTGCAGGCGGAGGGAATCCAGAAAGAGGATCGTGTCGCTATCCTGGGTGAAAATTCCCATAACTGGGGAATAGCCTATCTGGCTGTTGTGCGTCTGGGCGCCGTGGCGGTCCCCATTCTTCCCGATCTGCCGGAGACCGATGTGCACCATATTCTCAATGTTATGCAGGTCAAAGTGCTGTTTACCACCCAGAAACAGATTGAAAAGATCTATGAGATGCAGGAGGTGCTGCGCTGTCCGGTAATAACTCTTGATAACTATGTTCCAACAGTCGATATCGTCCCGGTGCAGACCTTTACGGACTATCTCGATGAGGCGCTGGCAGCTTTTGCCGACGAAAAAAACGATCCGGTATTCAGCCCGGTGGCGGAAAACGACCTGGCCTCCATCCTGTACACTTCAGGGACTTCCGGGTATTCCAAGGCGGTCATGCTGAGCCACAGGAATCTTGCCGCCAACGCCTATGCCGCGGCAACGCTTGCCAAGGTGGAGCCTGGCTCGGTATGGCTCTCTATTCTGCCCATGTCCCACACCTATGAGTTTACCTGCGGGTTTATTCTTCCGCTGCTCTGCGGCGGGCGGATCGCCTATGCGGGGAAAACTCCCACTCCAGCTATTTTGCAGAAATTGTGCAACCATGAAAAACCCTTTGCCATTTTTGCCGTCCCTCTGGTACTTGAGAAAATTTACAAGAAGCGGATCCTGCCGCAGATCGAAAAATCCGTCGCCCTGAAGCTGCTGTGCAGGTTGGAGGTCGGCAGAAAGTTGATCTATAAGAAAATCGGTAAAAAATTAACGGCCTTTTTCGGGGGCAACCTCGAACTCATGGGCATCGGGGGGGCGGCACTGAATCCTGAGGTGGAAAGATTTTTCAATGAGGCCGGATTTCCCTACCTGATAGGCTACGGCATGACCGAATCGGCCCCGCTTATTTCCGGGGGCCCCTTGGGAGATCCTACCATCTCGGTGGGATCGGCCGGAAAACCTATTCCGGGGGTGGAGGTGAAAATCGTCCGTCCCGATCCGGAGCATGGCATAGGAGAGATCACCGTGTCAGGGCCGAACGTGATGTGCGGATATTACGGTGACAAGGAAGCGACCGACGAAGTGCTCAGCGACGACGGGTGGCTGTCCACCGGTGATCTGGGATTTGTCGACCGACGGGGAAACCTTCATGTTACCGGCAGGTCTAAAAATGTCATCGTGTTGACCAACGGGGAAAATGTCTACCCGGAGGCCATTGAGCACAAGATCAACAGCTATCACTGGGTGGTGGAAAGTCTGATAATCGAGGCCAACGATCAGCTGGAGGCGTGGGTCTATCCCGACTATGAGTTTATCGATGAGGAGACCGCGGGAAAGTCACGTTCTGAACGCCGTGAATTCATAGAAAGACTTCTTGATGAGATGCGTTTTGAACTCAACGAAAAGGTGTCGAAATCGTCCCGGATCGCAAAGGTCTTCGAACGTCGTGAACCCTTTATCAAGACCGCGACCCACAAGATCAAACGATATCTCTACAGCGGTCACGGCATCCTGGGATAAGGTTGTCTGCCGGCAACAGGTTTTCCAGCTCTTTCCTGCCGGTATAAGGGATAAGTCTGAACAATTGAAAAAGAGGAGGCCATGTTGTCTGGTGATGGTGTAAAACAGCTGAAAAAAAGTATCTGTCCCCTGGACTGCCCGGACAGCTGCGGCCTGATCGTTCATGTTACCGGCGGGCGGGTGACGGCGCTGGGCGGCGACCCAGATCATCCCTATACCAACGGCTTTATCTGCAGGAAGATGCACCGTTATCCCGAGCGGTTGTACGGGAGCGACCGCATTCTTTATCCGCAGCTGCGTATCGGCGACAAAGGAGCCGGAAAATTCAGGCGTATCAGCTGGCAGGAGGCGATACGGCTCTGTGGTGAAAAACTGTCGCAGGTTCGCGACAAATTCGGCCCTGAAACTATTCTGCCCTACTGCTATGCCGGCAATATGGGAATGATCAACAGGTTCGCCGGATTTCCTTTTTTTCACCGGCTGGGAACCCTGCAGCTCGATCAGACTATCTGTTCGGCGGCGGCAGGGGCCGGCTGGGACGCCCATTGCGGTGGTTTGGCTGGGTGTCCCCCTGAGCAGGCGGCGGACAGTTCAGTGATAGTCGCCTGGGGAATCGATATCAAGGTCACCAACGTTCATTTCTGGCAATATGTGGTCAAGGCAAGAAAAAAAGGGGCGAAACTGGTGGTTATAGACCCCTGCAGAAACGAAACGGCAAAATCTGCCGATTACTATATCCAGGTTCGTCCCGGCGGCGATGGCGCCCTGGCCCTTGGCTGCTGTAAGATTCTTCTGGGGTGGAGGAAGACCGACGGAGCGTTTATCGAGCAGTCGACCGAAGGGTTTGCCGAGTTTGAAAGCTATCTCCGAACCCGGAAGATTGGTGAATTTGTTGCAGCAAGTGGGGTGGCAGTAGAGCAGATGGAGCAGCTGGCTGCTCTGGTCTCGGAAAACCGCAGAACATTTATGCGGATCGGCGTCGGCATGACCCGAAACAGCAGGGCGGGAATGGCGGTGCGGGCGGTGACCGCCCTTGGCGCCGTGCTGGGATTGTTTGGTGGCGGGAGTGGCCGGGGGGTACTGCTTAGTAGCCGGGCGTTCGGTGGCGACAGGGAAGTTCTGGTGCACAAAAAGCTTCTGGCTAAAGAGACCGAACGGATAAACATGGTGCAGCTGGGCAGGGCGCTGGTTGCCCGGACACCGCCGGTCAAAGCGCTTGTGGTCTATAATTCCAACCCGCTCAGTGTCTGCCCCGACGGCTCCATGGTCCGTCAGGGGCTTGCACGGGAGGACCTCTTTACCGTTGTCCATGAGCAGGTCATGACGCCAACCGCCAGATATGCCGACCTGCTGCTCCCGGCGACCACGTTTCTGGAAAACCTCGATCTTTACACCGGATACGGTCATTTCTACCTTGGAGTCGCTGAACCGGTGATTGAACCGGTCGGGGAGGCAAAAAGTAATTTCGACCTGTTCAGACTCATGGCAAAGGAGATGGGATTTGATGAACAACCGTTTCAGGAAAGCTGTCGCGACCGGCTGTTACAATACCTCGCCACTATTGATTCGGCGGATTCCGGGCTGTCAGCTGAGCAGATGATGGACGGCAGATATGTGGTGTCACCAAAAGCTGAGGGGTACGGGGAGGAGTTCAGAACGGGCGGGCGCAAGTTCAGCTTCGTCCTCGACAGCGAATCTCTCGCTCCAAGATCGATTAGCCTTACGTGCCAGGAAGAAGCAGACGACCCCGACCTGCAGTCGAGGTTTTCGCTGCAGCTGGTGACGCCGCCTGTTGCCGATCTGTTGAACAGCACCTTCGGCGAGCGTTATCCCGGTACGGTTGGAACCGTGCTGGTCAACCCCGCCGACGCAGAGCTCTTGGGGATTGTAGACAAGCAGCGGGTGCAGATTGTCAACCATCGGGGATCGGTTACAAGAGTGGCCAGAGTGACCACCGATGTGGGGCCGCAAGTGGTTGCCGCGCCGGGACTTTACTGGCCGGCAGAGCCCGCACCGGCCGGGGGGCAAGATAAAGGAATCAACGACCTCACCTCCCAGAAGCTGACTGATATGGGAGGCGGTGCGACTTTTCACGAATCGCTTGTTACCCTGGTGCCGTGCCGGAAACAGTAGCTACCTGCCCGGCGGCGATCATTTTCCGATCAGGACAGCAGCAGATGGTTGGCAAAGCTGATCAGTGGCAGAATAACCTTGGACAGCATGCCGCTGAAAGCGAGTATGAGGATGAGGATGAATCCGTACCGTTCGTAGCGGATGTAGGAAGCTGCCAGCCTGTTGGGCAGTAGTCCGGCCAGGATCCTGCTGCCGTCAAGCGGGGGGATCGGCAGGAAATTGAAGATGCAGAGAACCAGATTGATCCATACGCTGGCAATAAGCATGCCGTTGACCGGCACCAGGATCGCTTCCGCCAGGCTGGAGTAGGGAATTGTCGACGCCAGCAGCCACAGTCCTTTTGCCAGCAATGCACTGATGACGGCTAACCCCAGATTTGTCGCTGGTCCCGCCAGCGCAACCCACAGCATATCCCGTTTGGGATTTCTGAAATAACCGGGATTGACCGGCACCGGTTTCGCCCAGCCGAACTTGATAAAGAAGAACGCGATGGTGCCAAGCGGATCCAGGTGCTTGAGCGGGTTGAGGGTCAGCCTTCCCAGGCTCTTGGCGGTGGGATCACCGAGTCGATAGGCAATGTAGCCATGGGCGAATTCGTGGAGTGTAAGCGCCAGAAGCAGCGGCGGGGCGAGGATGGTCAGTTCGCTTATAAAATTGTTCATTGTACTGAATGTAGTTTCTTAATAGTTAACAAAACGTCCTGTTATCGTGTGATTCAACAGTAACCATTTGGAACGGGAGGGCAACCTCTTTGCCGCAATTCTCACGGATTTCCTGACATTACAGTCAACAGCATGGTTTTGCAATGAAAACGGATATTGATGAAATTTCTCGGTGGTTCCCGTCTCAAAACCGGAGGTCGGCCCTGCGCTGCGATGGATAGTTCCTGAAAACCGGGCGCCTTTCGGGGTGTGCAGGCCGGCCGCTGTCAGCTGTGAAAAACTCTGGTGATCAGTAGTCCGGGTTAGCGGGGAAATTTTTTGGTGACCAGCAGGATTTCCTGTTCGCTGGATGCCGCAAGCCCGTCCAGCCGGCAATTTTTTAGATAATCGAGAATCTTCTTGAATCTGGGGCCGGGGGTGTAGCCGAGAGCGATAAGGTCTTTTCCGGTAACGGCCGGTTTGAGCTCCCTGAGGGTGGTTACATATGAAGAGATTGCTTTTTTGACATGGTTTTTTCTGGCGATGGCCATCATATAGAGCAACCCTTCTATCTGTATGGATTCCAGGCACGCCACGATCTCACTGTTTTTCATCCGGCGGTCTCTTCTGAGAGTGTGTATTGCCCTGTCGCAGAGAATTTTCTGATCCCGTAGATAGTTGGTGTTTTTCTGGGTTTCCTCAAACCGTTTACAGAAGCGCAGCAGAATATCCACCGGCGAGCGCGACATGATTGTGAGCAGGTAGACCATCCAGTTCTGGCACGGCTCGTCCAGGTAAAGCAGCCGGTGCCAGGAAATGGCCATCTGGGCCTGGATCAGAATATGGCCATACCTTCGGTCAACCTTGTAGTGGGGGCGAAGGTCGGGCCAGAGGAATTGAAAAAGATTAAATTCCGACAGACGCTGCAGAGCCGGGAGAGGGTTCTCCTCGCTGAGGATGATTTTAAGTTCCGATAAAAACCTCATGTCGGCAGCTTTGCCGAACAGCTTCATGGTGACCGCGTTGTTGATCAATCTCCTGGTGTGGGGAGAAATCTGGAATCCCATCCGCTTTTCAAACCGTATCGCTCTGAATATTCTGCTGGGATCTTCCACGAAACTGAGATTGTGAAGAACCTTGATCACCTTCTTCTTGAGATCGCTCTGGCAGTTGAAAAAATCTATCAGGGTACCGAAACGGGCGGGGTTGAGCTGGATGGCCATGGCGTTGATAGTAAAATCGCGGCGACTGAGGTCAAGCTTGATGGAAGAGAGCTCGACTGTCGGCATGGCTGCCGGGTATTCGTAATATTCCAGACGGGCGGTGGCGATGTCTATCTTGAAGCCGTTTTTCATGAGCACCACTGCGGTCTTGAACCGTTCATGTTTGCGGTAACGTCCCCCCAGGTGGGCGGCCAGCGCTTTGGCAAAGAGGATGCCGTCCCCCTCAATGACGATGTCGAGATCGAAGTTGGGTTTTTTCAGCAGTAAATCCCGAACGAATCCACCCACGGCGTAGGCGTTATAGTCTCTTTTTTGCGCCACCTCGCCGATGGTCCTCAAGAGGGTCGTCATTTTTTTATGGAGGCACTCGACAATTACTGTGGTCAGGTTTCTCGTCCTCTCAAGGGATGGATGATCTGCTTCGCTGAGCAGGTCTTTGGGCAGGTGGGCGGGGTCGTTGACCAGCCGGTTGAGCAGGTCTGTGCGGGTAATGATGCCGACTATGTTGTCGTCGGCGAGGATAGGGATGATCCGCTGCCGGTTTTCGATAATAAGCCTCTGGATATCACCAAGGGTCGCCCCAAGGGGAAGGGTCTCCACCTCGCTGGTCATGTAGTCGCTTACCGGCCTTCTGCCCAGGTTGTGGTGCATTGCTTTCTCGACAATCTGTCTGGTGATAATGCCTTGTATTGCCGTGCTTTTCTGGGTTTTTTGGTCACTGTCGGCACAGACCGGCGCTGCGGTGATGTTGTATCGGGTGAGGACGTCCTTGACCGCGTCTATGGTGAGTTCGGGATTTACCGTGATGGCCGGGGTCGACATCATCTCGCTGGCGATAGGCTGGGGGTGGATATGGCGGTGGAGGGTGTGGATAAGTTTTTCCTGGGCCTGGATCAGGGTCATCTCCTTGATGGTGGCGGAAGCCGCCGTGGCATGGCCGCCGCCGCCGAGGTCCCGGGCGATGGTTCCCACGTTGACGTCGGCGATCCTGCTTCTGGCGATGAAATAGATCCTGCCCCCCATGGAGATAAGGGCGAACAGGACGTTGAGGTTTTCCATGGCCATGAATCGTTTGACGATAAGGGAGAATTCATCCATGTATTCGTCGAGGCTGTAAGTCACCACCACTATGGGGATGTCCTGAATAGTGTACTGCTTGGCGCTTTTCATCAGCTCATGAAGGATGGATATCTGGTGGGAGGTCAGCTCGTGGGTGAGAAATTGAGAGATCTGGTCGAGCTCCGCACCCTGTTTGACCAGCCAGGAAGCAGCCAGCAGATCCTTGGGGGTTGTGGTGAGGTGGGTGAAGGATCCGGTGTCTTCATAAATGCCGAGGGCGAATATGGTTGCCTCCTGGCTTGAGATGAGAGTCTTCTTTTTTTTGAGGATGTTTACCAGCAGGGTAGTGGTGGAGCCGCAGTTTTCAATCACTTCCAGGTGGCCCTTTATGTCCGCGCCATTTTCCAGGTGGTGGTCGTAAAGATGTATCTCAATGCCGGGGTTGGTGAGGCACTGCTTGAACGGGCCGATCCGGCCCGAGGTGCGGGTGTCCACCAGGATGAGTTTTGATACCTTGTCCAGTTCGATGTCTTTGACCTTGGCGAAGGTGTAGTTGTAGCCGAGGCTCTGGGCAATGAACGCTCGTACGTTGCGTTCCTGGGAGCCGGAGAAAGCCATGGTCGCTCCGGGATAGAGCTTTTGTACCGCGATCATTGAGGCAAGGCCGTCAAAGTCGGCGTTTACATGGGTGGTGATCAACTGCATAAGGCATCGGTATAAGTAAAAGAAATCAAAAGAGTAAATGTCATATAGAGGTATTGTAGGGTAAAACGGTCAAGATTGCCACATCATCTCGCAAGGGGGGGTGACAAAAAGGCCCCATATCCTGCTCCAGTATAAAATCAATCGATTGACTTAATCATTTGATTGATTTTATACTGTCGATGTATGATGCACTTCGTTTAACGGGAACAAAAATGACAGAAAAAAGCAGGCAGCAGACGAAATCAACAAAGCAGAGGTTGCTCCGTGCCGCCATCGACGTGTTTGGCAGATACGGGTATGAAGGGGCCACAACCCGGATGATCGCTACCGGGGCCAACGTCAACATTGCGTCAATACCGTACTATTACAAGGGCAAGGAAGGGCTGTACAGGGCTGCCGTCAGTGAGGTGGTGACGATTGTCCGGTCGCAGATCGTGCAGGTGCAGCAGGAGATCGCCACCACCGATTTCAGTTGCGACTCCGGTGTAGGCAAGGCACGGCTGCTGCTTGAGCGACTGCTGGAAAATGTGGTCATGTTCATGGTAGGGTCTCCCGAAGCTGTCAGGGTTTCGCGGATAATCCTGCGCGAGCAGCTCTGTCCGTCGGCTGCATATGACCTTATTTTTAAAGGTTTTATGGAATTGATGCTCGACTCCCTGGCCGATCTGCTGGTGGTTCTCGATCCTCGGCAGGACCGGAAAACGGCAAAACTGAGAGGTGTGGCCCTGATGGGACAGGTGATCATCTTTCGCGTGGCTCGGGAAACCGTCGTCCGGGCGCTCGAGTTTGATGGTTACGATCCCGGCGAGATTGCGGAGATCAGGAAAATAATACTCGAACATACCAGGTCGGTGGTTAACGCCCTGGGGTGAGATCGATTGTGTATGTGTGGGGGGCTGATACCTCCCAAAGAGGTTGTTCTTGTTTCGGCGGATTGGTGCCGCCGCGTTGTTATGGCCTGGGCCACGGATCATGATCTTGTCGGGTGGAAGATGACGACCGGTACCGGCGGATAACACCAGGGGGCGTGGTATGCAGGTGGTAACTGTCCGCAGTTGTGGTGGTTTTTGTACAATAGTAAGATAAATCGGGGATGGATGAGACATGAAAAAGCCAATGGTAGTCGTGGTGGTGATCCTGGTCGTGGCCGCTGCGGTCATTTTCGGCAGGAAATGGTACCGCAGGGACAGTGAGGGTCAACCCGGCCATATGTTGAAAATTTACGGCACCGTCGACATCCGGGACGCAAGTCTTGCTTTCAAGGAGCAGGAGCGTATAACCGAGGTGCTGGTTGAAGAAGGTGACAGGGTAGAGTCGGGGCAGGTCCTTGCCCGCCTCAAGAGCGACCTGGTCATGGCGGCGATCCGGGAGGCGCAGGGACGGATAGGCGAGCAGGAGCAAGTGGTGAAGCGGCTTGCGGCTGGAAGCCGTCCGCAGGAAATCGCCCAGGCCCGGGCGGAGGTGGAGGCTGCCAGGGTGCAGGTTGCCAATAACCTGAAAGTGTTACGCAGGCTTGAGAAGACGTCGGGCAGCGGAGCCAGCTCGAAACTGGATCTCGACGAGGCCCGGTCAAGGTTTGAGGTCGAAAGGGCGCTGCTTAAGGTGAAACAAAAAGCGCTCGATCTGGTGATCGAGGGTCCAAGAGCGGAAGATCGAGCAGCCGCTGACTACCGGCTTGCGGCTGCCAGGGCAGGCCTTGCTCAGCTGCAGGTACGCCTGGCTGACATGACCCTTACCGCTCCTGCGTCAGGAACGATAGAGAGCAGAATCCTGGAACCCGGAGAGATGGCGGGGCCCGGCCAGCCTGTTCTCATCCTCGCGCTCACCGATCCGAAATGGGTTCGGGCCTATGTGTCAGAACCCGATCTTGGACGGATAAGAACCGGAATGACAGCGAGGGTGATCAGCGATTCATTTCCTGAACAGCCGGTACAGGCAGTGGTGGGGTTTATCTCCCCGGTGGCGGAATTTACCCCGAGGACGGTGCAGACGGAGGAATTAAGGACCAAGTTGGTCTACGAGACGAGGGTCGTGGTGGCCGATCCCGATAACCGTCTGCGACTGGGCATGCCGGTAACTGTGGTCGTCGACGAAGAACCGCGTCCGCAAAAGGGAGCGAGTTCACCTCTCCGGCAGGATTCAACCGCCGGCAGGGAAGTGCTGCGGGAAAAATGATGGACGGCGACTTGCTGGCTGCATCAGAAAAGGTGCAATGCGATCCGGTTCTTGAGATCTGCGGTCTGCATAAAGAGTTTGTGGCAAAAAATAAAAAGATCGTCCATGCCCTGCAGGATGTCCGGGTCAAAGCGATGCGGGGGCGGGTTACCGGACTTGTCGGGGCAGACGGTGCGGGAAAGACCACCATGATTCGCATTGCGGCCGGCCTGCTGGTACCCACCTCCGGTTCGGTTACCGTGCTCGGCCTCGATTCTGTAACCCAGACGCTGAAAGTCCAGTCGGCGGTCGGCTATATGCCCCAGAAATTCGGGCTCTATCAGGATCTTAGCGTATCTGAAAACATGGACCTCTACGCGGATCTTCAGGGGGTGCCCAGGGCTGAAAGGCCTAAGCGGTACGACCGCCTGCTGCAGATGACCAGCCTGGCCGCGTACACCAGGAGAAAGGCCGGCGCGCTTTCCGGGGGCATGAAGCAGAAACTTGGACTGGCCTGCGCCCTGATAAAGTCCCCCGGTATCCTGCTGCTTGACGAACCGACGGTGGGGGTTGACCCGGTGTCCCGCAGGGAACTGTGGAAAATCGTATATGAGCTTGTGGAAAAGGACAATATCGGGGTCTTTGTCTCCACCTCCTACCTGGACGAGGCGGCGCGGTGCGATCATGTGGTGGTGCTGCACCAGGGACAGGTATTACTTGAAGGTGCGCCCCGTGAGTTCATGACAAAGATGCGGGGCCGAGTGTTCGAGGTGGCTGCCGTCAGCGCAAAGTCGGTACGGCGTCTCTATGCGGAGCTTGCAGCGGAGTCCGGCGTTGTCGATGTAACCATCCGCTCGGGCAAGGTCCGCGTGGTAACCGAGAAGGAAAAGCAGCCGGGAATCGGGTTTTTGGTACCGGAAAAAAGAGCGATCAAGCCGGTTGAACCGAGTTTCGAGGACGCCTTCATGGCGATGATTCCCGGTAGCGGGCATCATTTCCGCCAGGAGCTGGGCGGCCGGAATTTGGCGGATGTTCCAGATGGGCAAGACGATGCGGTCGTGACGACGCAAAATTTGCAGAAGGTTTTCGGCGGGTTCACCGCGGTGAAGGACCTCAGTTTTACGGTGAACCGCGGGGAGATCTTCGGACTGCTGGGGCCAAACGGCGCCGGCAAGAGTACCACGTTTCGTATGCTGTGCGGTCTTCTGCCGGCAAGCGGAGGGAAGATCAGCGTGGCCGGTTATGATCTGCACCGCTCCCGGGCCCGTGCCAGGGCAAGGCTCGGCTATATGGCTCAGCAGTTTTCCCTGTATGGGCAGCTCAGTGTAAAAGAGAATCTGCGCTTTTTCGGCAAGGCCTACGGCCTGAACAACAGCAGGCTGGAGCACCGCATCCGGTGGGCGTATGATGAGTTCGGCCTGAAACAGTGGCAGGACAAGATGGCGGCTTCACTTCCCGGCGGTTACAAGCAACGGCTGGCGATGGCCGCGGCTCTGCTGCATGAACCTGATATCCTTTTTCTCGATGAGCCCACCTCGGGGGTGGATCCGTTTGCCCGCCGTGAATTCTGGCTGCGGATCAACGGGTTTGCCCAACAGGGTGTAACGGTGGTGGTCACCACTCATTTTATGGAGGAGGCAGAGTATTGCGATCGTATGCTGATTATGAGCCAGGGCGAGACTCTTGCCATGGGATCTCCGGCAAAAATCAGGGAGCTCGCCTGTAGTCCCGATAATCCCGAGCCCACCATGGACGACGCCTTTATCGCTCTGGCCGATGGAGCGGTGAACATGGATGGCGGAACCGGAAAAAAAGCGTCGCCAGAGGAACAAAGATCATGAGCACCGCACTGTTTTTCATGCGTCTTCGCGGTATCCTGCGCAAGGAATTTCTCCAGATCCTTCGTGACCCGAGCTCCATTGCCCTTGCACTGGTCATGCCCATGGTGCTGTTGTTTATTTTCGGATACGGCGTGACGCTTGACGCCGAGTACATACCGGTGGCGGTCGTCGCAGAAGACAACGGAAACGGCTCTTCCCAGCTGCTGCAGCGCTTTGAGCTGTCGCAAAATTTTGTTGTGACCCGGGTGGCAACGATGGCGGAGGCGGAACAGCTGCTCAATGTGCGCAGGGTAGACGGGATCATACATCTGCGGGAGAATTTTTCGGCGAAGGTGGCCGGAGGGGCTGGTGGCCAGGTGCAGGTAATTGTTAACGGTGTAGATGCAAACCGCGCCAGGTTGATTCAGGGTTACGTTCGCACGGTTGCCGGTAAATGGTTCGACGTACGTACAGGTGAGGGGCTTGCCATGGTGGGGGTG
The DNA here is from genome assembly GCF_900104445.1 of Desulforhopalus singaporensis. Taxonomy (GTDB): domain Bacteria; phylum Desulfobacterota; class Desulfobulbia; order Desulfobulbales; family Desulfocapsaceae; genus Desulforhopalus_A; species Desulforhopalus_A singaporensis. Next base: position 163,709 of record NZ_FNJI01000005.1, read on the forward strand.
CCGGTGTCGATTGCCCAGCGGGTCTGGTTTAATGAGGAAGTGGAAAGCAGGAATTTCATGGTGCCGGGGTTGATCACCCTGATCATGACCCTCATCGGCATCCTGCTCACCGCCCTGGTGGTGGCGCGGGAATGGGAACGGGGGACCATGGAGGCAATGCTTGTTACCCCCCTTCGTCGGATTGACATCCTGCTGGGGAAGATTATCCCTTACTATCTGCTTGGGATGGTCGGCATGGGTCTGTCGGTTGCGGTTGCGGTACTCATCTTCGGCGTTCCGTTCCGCGGTTCATTCGGCGCCCTGTTCGTCCTCAGCTCCCTTTTCATGTTGGCCTCGCTCGGGTTCGGGCTGCTGCTCTCCGCGGCCATCAGGATCCAGTTTGTCGCGGCCCAGATCTCCATTGTGGCCGGGTTCCTGCCGGCATTTTTTCTCTCCGGGTTGATTTTCGACCTTGAGTCAACTCCTGCTGTAATCCGGATTGTCAGCCATATAGTTCCGGCACGTTATTTTGTCTCCATAAGCCATACCCTGTTCATGGCCGGTGACGTGTGGGAGGTGCTGCTGCCTGACGGGCTGATGCTCGGTTTTATGGCAATCTTCTTCATAACCCTGGCCTATCGAAAAATAACTAAACGGCTGGAGGGATAATGATTGTTCTGCGACGGATACTGGCACTGGTGGTTAAAGAATTTACCCTTATCATGAAGGATCCAAAGAGCCGTTTTGTCATTATTGGGCCGCCCCTGATACAATTTTTTGTTTTCGGCTACGCCGCTACCTACGATCTGAAAAACGTCCGGTATGCGGTCCTTGACCAATCCGGCTCGGCGCTGTCCCGGCAGTTCCTCGCCAAAGTGGAAGGATCGGGGGTGTTCCGCCTGACCGGCATGCTGCACGACCAGCAACAGATAGCCGAATATATAGACGGAGAAAAGAGCAGGCTCGTCATCCATATTGACGACACCTTTGCAGAAAAAGTGCGTCGGTCGGTACCGGTGAAAATCCAGGTTATCGCCGACGGGAGAAACCCCAACGTGGCGCTGATCGCCCTCGGATACCTCGGTACCATCGTACACCAGTTCAACGAGGAGTTGGTGCACCAGGGGGTGGTGCAACCAGGCTCCTCCGGGCTGCTGCTGGAGGAGAGGGCCTGGTTCAACGGCAACCTCCGCAGCCGCTGGTTCATTGTGTCCGCGCTGGGAGGGTTGATCAGCATGGTCGTGGTCATGATCCTGACCAGCCTTTCCGTTGCCAGGGAGCGGGAATTCGGCACCTTCGACCAGCTGCTGGTCGCCCCTTTTACCCCGGCGGAGATTCTCGTGGGTAAATCACTTCCCGGGATTATTTTCGGGTTCGGCGACGCCATGATTTTCGCAGCAGGAGCAGTGTACTGGTTTGGCGTACCGTTTCGCGGGACCATAGCGGCACTGGCGGTGGCGCTGCTCTGTTTTATCGTGACCATGGTCGGGGTCGGCCTGCTGGTCTCTTCGCTGTCCATGACCATGCAACAGGGTCTGCTCGGCTCCTTTGTCTTTATCATGCCGGCGGTAACTCTTTCCGGTCTGGCAACCCCTGTCGAGAATATGCCGCCATGGCTTCAGCAGGCGGATATGATCAACCCTGTCCGCTATATAATTATAGCGCTTCGCTCAATTTTTCTTGAGGGTGCCGATCTGGCGGCGGTATGGCCCCATATCTGGCCGCTAATGATTATCGCCTCGCTGACCCTGACACTTGCCGCTTGGATGTTTCGGGCAAGGTCGGTATGACCTTTGGCCGGAAAAAAAGAGCGAGGTCTATCCCCTGGGGTGAAATTTCTTGTGGATTTTTTTCAGCCTGTCCTGGTCGATATGGGTATATATCTGGGTGGTGGCAATGTCAGAATGCCCGAGCATCATCTGTACCGAACGCAGATCCGCTCCGTGGCTCAGAAGGTGGGTGGCAAAGGAATGTCGCAGCATATGGGGTGATATCTCCTTGGTGATCCCCGCCGCCAGGGCGGCCTGCCTGATAATCTGGTAGAACCTCAGCCGGGTCATGCAGGTCCCGAGATGGGTTATGAAGAGATAGTTGCTCCGCCTGTTTTTTAAAATCAGCGCGCGCGCCGTCTTGATGTAGAGTTCGACCCTTTCTTTGGCAAACTCGCCAAAAGGCACGAGGCGTTCCTTGCTGCCTTTGCCCACCACTCTGACAAACCCTGCGTGCAGGTTGCATCCGGAAAGCGGCAGCTGTACAAGTTCTGAAACCCGCAGGCCGGTGGCGTAGAGCAGCACCAGCATAGCGTTGTTTCGCCTGGCTATCGGGGTGAGGATATGGGGCGGTTCCAGCAGTTGCTGGACCTCTTCCACCGAGAGTGCCCTGGGCAGGGTACTGCCGCTTTTCGGCAATCCGGCGATGTTGAAGGGGTTGTTGTTGACCTGGTTTTCCCTGGCGAGAAAATCGAAAAAAGATTTCAGGGCCGAGACCCGTCTGCTATTGGTCCGGTTTGACGATTTCCTGACTGTGCGGCAATGATCGAGAAAAGAGTGGAGCGTTGCGATGTCGACCCGGTTGAGCGAGCGCGTGCCTGTCGCTGCCACATAGGTCAGAAAAATAGTTATATCGTTGTCGTAGGCTTCTATTGAATTTTCCGAAAATCTTCTTTCGGTGATCAGGTAATGCAGGTAACGTTCGTGATGCCCTGCAAAAACCGGGGGTAGGGTAGAATTTGCGATAGTTGTTCGTGTGGCTGTAGTTATGACAGGGACCACCGGCTGTCCGGCAAAAAAGTAACCAGCGGGCATCGGCGATTGCACGCTGGTTACCAGAAAACCGTCAACCGGCTTACATGGCCTTTCGCATTCTGTTGAACTTGCGGAGCTTTCTCCGAGCTTCAGCTTGCTTTCTGCGCTTTTTCACGCTCGGCTTCTCATAGTATTCGCGACGCTTAAGCTCTCTTTTGATACCGTCTATCTGCAGCTTTTTTTTGAGCTGACGGATCGCGTACTCAAGATCTCCTCGAACTTCAACTTCTATCATTATGGGCTCCGTTTAACGAAATAATCTTGTTTATTGAAAAAGATCATGCACTTGCACGTCTTCTCGACAAATAGTTCTTATTTAGTGACAACAATCTCTTTTATATACTAAACAGCAAGTCCGTTTGTCAATGGAATTTTGCACGGTGCGGTTGTTCCCCTCGGCGAAGAAGAGGGCGGGCCGTGGTGGGGCAACCGATTGTACAGGCGGCCGCACCAATACCCGGGTGGCGGCGCTGCTCTCTCAGGAGAAAATGTGTTAATCCGACGGGCCTCACCCACTGTTTTGCCATAATGGCAAAACAGCTTTTGGGCAAGCTGCCCGATTATGTTAAGCTTGCCGGATACTAACATATCCATCGGTATCACAGAGCAGTGTTTTTTACTTTCACTGCCTTTATGAACAACTGAAAACAGAGCAGGAGGATAACTATAACATGCAGACCAGCAAACTGTGTATTGCCCTGATTGCCGGAGGAGTGTCCGGTGAACGCCAAGTCTCCCTGAACGGCGCCGCCGGAGTGGAAAAAGCCCTCGATCCTGATAAATTCGATGTAAAACGGTACGATCCGGCAACCGACCTCCCCCGTTTGGCCGCCGATGCCGCAAACATCGATTTCGCCTTTATACTTCTTCACGGACTCTACGGCGAAGACGGCACCATGCAGGGTTTTCTCGATTTACTGCAGATACCCTACCAGGGGGCGGGAGTTCTCGGCAGTGCCATAGCGATGGACAAACACCTGGCCAAGGAACTCTACAGACTGTATGGACTGCCGGTGGCCGACTGGGAATTGGTAACGAAGGGTGACAGCTTTGATGCGGACTCTCTGGAGGCCAGGTTCGGGGTTCCCGTGGTTATCAAGCCGGTTCGTGAAGGCTCGAGCCTTGGCCTGACCATTGCCAGGTCGAAGCAGGAACTTGTGGATGGGATCGAAAAGGCCCTGGTTCACGACAGCCAGGTAATGGTGGAAAAGTATATCGAGGGGCGGGAAATTACGGTTGGCGTTCTCGGTAACGACGACCCGGTCGGGTTGCCGGTTATCGAGATCATCCCCGGAGAGGAGTTTGAGTTTTTCGATTATAATGCCAAGTACAAGCCCGGGGCCAGCGAAGAGATATGCCCGGCTGATATAAGTGAACAACTCAGGGATCTGGTTCAGGGGTACGGGGTTGAAGCACACAAGGCTTTGCGTCTTAAGGGGTATTCCCGAACGGATATGATCATCGGCAACGACGGAAATGTTTATCTGCTTGAGACCAACACCATACCCGGCATGACCGAAACCAGCCTTATGCCCCAGGCGGCGGCGGAATACGGACTGGCTTTTCCCCAGTTTCTGGAAAAACTCATAGAGCTGGGGCTTGAAGGCAGAAAAACAAAAGAAAGCTGATGTCGCTCGATTGGCTTATTTCCTGCCTTCCCCGGTGACTGTGCACGCTAACAGATAATGCGCCGGGGTTCGTTGAATACGTTGACCCTGCCCGGTCTTGCGTAGGCAGCGAGCGTGGCCCCGGCTCTTCTGGCTATTGCCAGCCCAAGAGATGACGGCGCCGTTCTCGACATAATGATGGGAATGCCGATTCTTGCGCACTTGAGTACCATGTCGGAGGTGAGTCTGCCGGTGGTGTAGATTGCCCCTTTCGGACCTATGCGGCCAAGGAGGATTGCGCCCAGGACTTTGTCTACCGCGTTGTGGCGGCCCACGTCTTCATAGTAGACCTGAAGTTGCCCGTTCTGCCAGAACCCGCAGCCGTGGATGCAATGGGTCTGGGGGCCCAGGGGCGAGCTTTGCAGGGAATCCTTGATGAAACGGCCCATTTCATCGAAGGTTATGGTGCATTCCTGCAGCGGTTCGAAGGCGCCTTCAAGCATTTCCTTTGAAATCTTTCCGGTTCCGCCGCATCCAGAGGTGATAATGACTTCTTTGGGAGTCGAGCTGTCCACGTCTGCGTAAACCGCAATGCGTCCTTCCGGACAGACGTAGACCTCCTTCACCTCCCGGGGGTGTTTTATGTACCCCTGCCCGAACAGAAAGCCGACACCAAATTCCTCAAGAGCTGAAGGCAATACCATGGATGAACCGATCGTTTCATCGTTGAGAGCAATGGAGTAGGGGGTCTCTATGGCCACTTGCTCAAGCTGCTCTTGCGCCCCGTCGGGAGTGAGCACGGTGGTGGTGTGACTCATGGTCAGCGAAGTGGTGTATGTTTGTGCTTTACTCATTGTCGTCTGTCGCGTAGATAGTTGTTTAGGATTCATGCCACGTTGGAGTAGCTGAAACGACGTGGTGCGGGATACCGTAAAGAGGGTTGCAGATAATTTCAAGATACTTTTTAAAAAAACGAGATGCAGGGTGTGGAAGGCCGGGACATTTTTCTTTTTAGCGATCCCTGCCTGAAATACCGTTTTTCATCTTTTCTGTGGGGTATGTATGCCGGCAATCGTATCGTTTATCGGGTGGCACGACAGCGGCAAGACGACGCTTGCCAGCCGTGTAGTGGCGGAGGTGAAGAGGCTTGGTTACAATGTGGCTGTCATCAAATCGAGCAGTGAGAAGGGGATCGTGTTCGATTCCCCGGGAACGGATACTTACAAGCACACAAAAGCCGGAGCTGACGGGATAATGCTGGTTGCTCCCGACCAGATGATCGTCCGGACCGGAAACAAGGGGCTCGATTTGGCAACCCTTGCCAACAGGTTTTTCCCGGAAGTCGATCTGGTTGTCGGTGAAGGGTTCAAAACAGCGGACAGCATCGCCAAAATCGAGGTTTTCAAGGACAGCGACATGCGGATCAGGGAGCAGGTGGACGGGGTGGTGGCTATTGCCGCCAGCCACAGGGTCGTATCGCATCTGCCCGTTTTTTCCCTGGACGATGCCCGGGAAATAGCCCAATTCATCCTGGACCGGTTTTTTGAGGGGAAAAAAACAACAACATGCGTTGTCCTGGTCAACGACCGGCCGATATCTCTTGTCGGAAAGGACAGTGAAAAAATCACCAGGTTGGTAGCTGATTTTATCAGTGAGAGAGCGGGCGGGGATACGATTGAGTCGATCGATATCCACATCGACCTGAAGTGATGGCCACGACAATGAAGAAATGGACCTGCGGCACTGATCCGCCGCAGGTCCCGGTGCGGGTTTATGTTTTTATTACATAAGGCCGGAGAAGAAGTCGTTGCCTTTGTCGTCAACCAGAATAAATGCCGGAAAATCTTCAACCTCGATTTTCCATACCGCTTCCATACCCAGCTCCGGATAGTCGATACACTCAACCTTCTTGATATTTTCTTCCGCAAGAATCGCTGCAGGACCACCGATCGAACCGAGATAAAAACCGCCGTGGAGTCGGCAGGCGTCCGTCACCTGCTGCGATCTGTTGCCCTTGGCGATCATGATCATGGATCCGCCTTTTGACTGCAGCAGATCGACATAGCTGTCCATACGGCCGGCTGTGGTGGGACCGAAAGAGCCGGAAGGTTTTCCCGCCGGGGTCTTCGCCGGTCCGGCATAGTAGATCGGGTGCTTTTTCAGGTATTCCGGAATGTTATCGCCTCTGTCAAGGAGTTCCTTGAACTTGGCATGGGCAATATCCCTGCCGACCACGATGGTGCCGCTAAGCAGCAACGATGTCCCGACCGGATGTTTAGTCAGTTCAGCCAGGACCTCTTCCATCGGCCGGTTCAGGTCAATTTTCACCCCGTGGTCATGTTTGGCCCGGTATTTCTCAGGGATCAGTCTCCCCGGAGAGCTGTCCATCACCTCGATAAAGATGCCTTGCCGGTTGATCTTGGCCTTGATGTTGCGGTCTGCAGAACAGGAGACCCCCATGCCTACCGGGCAGGAAGCTCCGTGGCGCGGGAGACGCACCACCCGGACATCGTGGGTGAAGTATTTGCCGCCAAATTGGGCGCCGATACCCAGCTTTTGTGCGGCCTCCTGGAGGACCTTTTCCAGCTCCCTGTCGCGAAAGGCGCGTCCATGTTCGTTGCCTGAGGATGGCAGTTCGTCGAGGTACTTTGTCGACGCCATCTTGACGGTTTTGAGGTTGGCTTCAGCACTGGTGCCGCCGATCACAAAAGCGAGGTGATAGGGCGGGCAGGCGGCGGTTCCAAGGGTTTTCATCTTCGCCACCAGGAAATTTACCAGGGTATCCGGGTTAAGCAGCGCTTTTGTCTCCTGGAAAAGATAGGTCTTGTTGGCGCTTCCGCCTCCCTTGGCAACGAACAGGAATTTATACTCGTCGCCCTCTGTGGCATAAAGATCGATTTGCGCCGGAAGATTGGTTCCGGTGTTGGTCTCCCTGTACATATCGAGGGGAACTGTTTGCGAGTAGCGCAGGTTTTCCTCGGTATAGGTCTTGTAGACACCAAGAGACAGCGCCTCCGCATCGTTGACTCCGGTCCAGATATTCTGTCCTTTTTTACCGACGATGGTGGCGGTTCCGGTGTCCTGACAGATGGGCAGCACCATGTTTGCGGCAACCTCGGCGTTTTTGAGAAAAGCGAGCGCGACTCCCTTTTCATTCATCGACGCCTCATCGTCTTCGAGTATTTTCGCCACCTGCTGGTTGTGCGCCGGACGCAGCATAAACGAGACATCCTTCATCGCCGTGTTGGCGACCAGTGTCAGAGCTTCCCTGTCGATTTTTACTATTTCCCGGCCGCCGAAATCTTCGACCTTAACCAATTTTTCAGATCCTTCGATCTTTCGGTATTGTGTTTGATCTTCGCCCAGCGGGAAAGGGTCCTGATAGTAAAAGTCAGCCATGCCTGTGCTCCTTGTTGTAAAATAGAGAAATTGCTGTAACCGGGTATTGGTTTCAGTGCGCTGGTGCACAAGACAGTGGCAGCCGGCAGAGCGGCGTTGTCCCGGGCAGGGGCCGTGCGCCCGGTAAGCACTGAGATCATCCCGGCGATAATAGACGGTAAAAACAGATAGAATTCAGCACGTAGTTTTTACCTCGCACAACCGGATTTGGCCAGGGAATTTTAAAATACCGCTTTGTCGCCATGGCGCAGCTGCTGCGGTTGCTGTTTCTGGTCCGGGCCGCTCTTGGCAAAAGCTGCAGCGCCGGCACCGTTGATGATCTTTTCCCTGGTTTCCCCTGAAAGGCTGCTCACCTTATCGGCGTTGTCAAGGCCGGGGATATCGACAATAACTTTACGGTGAGCGTACTCGATCCCCTTGGCTTGTAATGCTTCGGTTATCCGTTTAAACGCTTCGCGCCGGATGACAAAGTGGGAACCGGGTTTTGCGGTGAACTTGACCCTGATGGTCATCACCGAGTTGGTGATCTCGCGAACGCCTTGCGATTTGACCGGCCGTATGAAATCCTTGCCCATCTCCTCATCGTCGAGCATGGCGATGCCGACCTTCTTGATGATTTTTCTTACCTTGTCGATATCGGTGTCGTATGGGAAATCGAGGTTGAATTTCACCACGATTCCGCCACGCATATAGTTGGTTATCGCCCCGAGTTCGCTGTGTGGGATTATCTGCAGCATTCCCCGGTGATGGCGCAGCATCAGGTTCCTGAGGGTTATCGATTCCACGGTGCCGGAAACCGAGCCGGCAGTGAGGTATTCCCCGACCCGGAAGGAGTCGTCGAGCAGGTAGAAAAAACCGGACAGGATGTCGGATACAAGTTTTTGCGCCCCAAACCCCACCGCAAGGCCAATCACGCCCGCACCGGCGAGCAGCGGCCCGATATTGATCCCTGTCGCGGAGAGAATGGTCATGGTGACCATAACCGTGAGAGCTATGGCGACAAATTTGCGAATTATCGGCAGAAGCGTTTCCGCTCTTCCCTTGGGAGGGCCTGCTCCCCATTCGTCGTCGACGGCTGACTCTTCTTCCACCAGCGAATCCTGAAGCCTTTTAGCTATCCAGGTGTTGATGAGATGCCAGCATGTGAGCGCGATGGCGATGATAATCAGAGAATCCAGGGCGATCGCGGCCAATCTGGAGATAAACGGAATCCTGAAATCCCACAACCCGGCAAGCAATATCGCGACTATTGCCGCTAGTCCGGTCCTGGCGTACTTTCTGATCCTGAGGTATATCTTTTTCCCATCTTCTCTCTGGCGCACGATCTCTTCCGTGTCCGCAGACTCCTGGTACTGTTCCTGGTGGATCTTCAACAGGGTGACGCCATACAGGACAACCCGCTGGACGATCCTGTCGCCGGCCAGCCACAGCGGAAACGCAAATACGCTGAACATGAACGCGGCCCGTGTCCCATTTTGCGGCAGGGTAATGGAGTTGACCAGAAGGACCCACAACAGCGCCAGGTACAACAGGGCGAGGATGTGCCAGACCGCACCGAGCTGCTCCAGGACCCACAGGGTTTCCTTGTTCTTCTGGTCTGAGGAAAAGAGGTGTTTTTTTACTTTGGTCCGGTAAACGATGCAGCTTGCGCCGATGGCTCCCAGCAGGAGGGTGGCAAAACCCAGATACAGCAGCTGCACTGTTTTTTCTCCCGCTCCGAGCTTCTGGATCAGGGCAAGAAACATCAGTACCGAAATCATATATCCGGCAGCAACGGTGGTGATGTTGCTCCAGGCCCTGGCGGTCTTGCTCTTGAGAGTAACGAATCTGAACTCGGGAACATCCGGGGCAAACAGAATCAGAGAACCGCTGTAGATTGCCCGGGTTGATGTGATGGTGAGCAGCAGTGCCAGAAACGTAAGGTAGACAGGAGTGTTTTGGGTGGGGCCAAAAAGGGTGAAAGACAAGCAGGATATTCCGAAGAAAATCACCAGGCAGATCAGGTCGGGCAGGATATGGATGACGCTGGCCTGCAGACGTTTGCCCTTTGGCAGGTGGGGATCGAGTTCTTCCCTGTTGATCCGGAATCTCCCATAAAACAGCATGCGACGGCCAATCTGTTCGACCGCAAAACCTGCCGAAATGAAAAAAACGATCCACAACATGTTGACATAAATACCCCGAACTGTTCCTGAAGAAGATAGGGTCAACAGTGTCCGGTAAAGGTCATCGCTCACACCGGGGATGGCCTTGAACAGTGCTCGGAGGCGGTTGTCAGATTCAAGAAATTCGGATTCAAACAGGGACAGAACCCTGGTCGCCGACGGGGGTGGACCGACGGTCGTTGTGGCGCCATCTGCTGGTTGGCGGGACGCAGCAGTATCCTGCTGTAGTTCTTCGAGCAGCTGCCGTACCTCGGTATCGTCCAGGTCCGCCACCAGGGTGCGAATCCGGTCCGTGACAGCTGCGTCCTGCGCCGCACCGCCTCCCGTAGCGCATCCGAGCAACAGGATGAAGGTCAGGATCAGCTGGTAAAAAAACAATGTCGCTTTTTGCATTCCATCCGTTCTGTAACACCAGGCCTTGATAGCCAATGGGGAACCCGTGCCCCTGTGATTTTAAGCATCAAGGACCCGGGTTCGATTTAAAAACGATTTTCGAAGTACGGCCTCAACACCTCGGGCAGCACGATGGTGCCGTCTTCCTGCTGGTAATTTTCAAGAATTGCCAGCAGGGTCCGGCCGACCGCCAACCCCGATCCGTTAAGGGTATGGACAAGTTTAGATTTTTTCTGGCCGGCGGGTTTGTATCTTATGCCTCCGCGCCTGGCCTGGAAATCAAGAAAGTTGGAGCATGAGGAAATCTCGCGATAGGCGTTCTGGCCAGGCAGCCAGACTTCGATATCGTATGTCTTTGTTGCCGAAAAACCGAGATCTCCGGTGCAGAGGGTCACTACCCGATAGTGCAGTCCGAGCATCCTGAGAACTGTTTCAGCTTCACTGAGAAGACTCTCAAGTTCCAGGCCGGAAGTCTCTGGGGTGGTGAACTTGACCAGCTCCACCTTGTCAAACTGATGCTGTCTTATGAGCCCTCTCGTGTCCCTGCCATGACTTCCCGCTTCCGACCGGAAACAGGGGGTATATGCGGTGTATTTCAGCGGCAGATCTTTTTCGCTCAAGGTTTCGCCCCGGTGGATATTGGTCACCGGCACCTCTGCAGTGGGGATGAGGTAGAGGTCCCAGTCCTGTATCTTAAAGAGATCTTCGGCAAACTTTGGCAGCTGCCCTGTCGCCGTCATGGTGGGAGTGTTGACCATGAAAGGGGGAAGCACTTCGGTATAGCCGTGTTTCTGGGTATGGAGATCAAGGAAGAAATTAATGAGAGCCCGCTCAAGCCTTGCGGCGAACCCTTTGAGCAGGGCGAACCTTGCTCCCGAGAGTTTTGCCGCCGTTTCAAAATCGATTATATCCTGCTGCTCCCCGAGCTCCCAGTGGGGCTTGGGATCGAAAGTGAACGTCGGTTTTTCGCCCCATTTTCTTATCTCGACATTGTCGGAATCGTCCTGGCCCACCGGGACGCTGTCGTCACAGAGATTGGGGATGGCCATGACAATCTCTGCAAGGCTCTGTTCAATATCGCCCAGCTGGCCGTCGAGTTCCTTGATCGACTGATTGGTCTCGCGCATCTCGACGATTAAGTCGTCGGCTTTTTTCTTTTCTTCCTGACTGCCTTTTTTCAATATGCCGATCTGGTCGGAAACCGTATTACGCTTATTTTTTAAGTTTTCGACCTCCTGTAACAGTGCAAGCCGTTTTTTGTCCGTTTTAGCAAAATCGTTTACCAGGGTCGGCTCCATTCCCCTGCGTATGCATTTTTCTTTAACTAACTCAATATTTTCTCTAATGAATCGTAGCTCGAGCATGGTTTTTTATCTGGTTGATGTGAATTGTTAACGCTGCGGAATTTATTATTTATCACGGCTGTTTGTTGAAATCAACCTCTATAAAATTGCAATTTTCCCAGGCTTCTGATAGGTTGTCCTGCAAACAGTGCAGCATCTGAATGCTCCCTTTTCAGGTCAAAAGACAACTCTACAATGAGAGCAACCTGGTTTTTGCAATAAATGATTCCCCTGAATAAACTGGTCATCTTTATCGCCGAGTTGCGTAAATCGATTCGCCGCCTGGGAGTTACCGTTATCCTCACGACGGTGGCGATTTTTTTTCTCTCGCCGCACCTGCTTCATCTGGTCCAGGAACATTTGGCGGATAAACTCTACTTTTTTTCAGTTGCCGGGCCTTTTCTCGCCCACGTCAAACTTTCCCTGTTTGCGGCAATTTATGTCCTTGTGCCATGGCTGATGACCGTACTGTGGCGGTCGATGTGCAAACCCTTCGGTGTCCCCGGCGGACAGTTGTTCTTTTTTATTTTTTTTACCTGCCTGCTTTTTTATGCGGGGACAATATTCTGTTATTTTGTCACCCTGCCTTTCGGTATTAAATTTCTGCTCGGATTTAGCTCGGAAGAGCTCAAGCCGGTGATCTCGGTCGGCAGGTTCGTCAATTTCATCACCCTGTTCATTCTCGCGTTCGGAGTGATTTTCGAGTTGCCCATCTTTATGGTGTTTCTGGCCAAGGTGAAGGTCTTCAAAAGAAAGTTTTACGAAAAAAACCGACGCTACGCGGTGCTCCTGATCGCCATTTTGTCCGCTGTTCTGACCCCCACTCCTGATGTGGTGAACATGTCGCTGATGGGAGGGCCGCTCTATATCCTGTACGAATCGGGTATAATCATTTTGCGTATTTTGCGAATAGGGGGGGAAGACGCTGCAGGTGAACGAGAGCAACAGGCCTAGAATTCAACCAGTTCAACCCCCCGCCTTCTCAGCAGGGCCGCAGTAACTCCTATGGGGTCTGCTACCGCGCACGAAGGGCTCCCAGCTTTTAAATACGCTTTTTCAACGTGGAGAAGGTTTACTATTTTTTCGATCTCCTTGGCTCCTTTGATAAACTCTTGGGTGAGATCGGTGCCGTTTTTTGTTATAACTGTGGCTATGCCGTTGAGGACAGCGTCACCGTCTCCGCCGCGGATGTTCGCCGCTTCCCGGGGGGTGGGCAGACCTCCCAGCTGCTCGGGACACACCGGTATCCAGGACGTTTTATTGAGCATGGCCAGACAGTGACGGCTTGGTTTGAGCTTTGCGTCATAGCGGGTACAGAGGCCGACAAGACAGGCGCTGACTAAAATTACCGGGTGTTGAATCTGCATACTTTTAATTTGATGAATTATGTACCACTCCAGAAAGAGAACGAAACTTCAGCAAATGCTGCCGTCGGGGGAAAAGAAGGTTTTTCGAAAAGTCATGGCGGTCGCCGTTCTTCTATTCCTGTCGTGGATTATGTTTGCTCCCGGCGCCGGGCTGTTGTCTTTTTTTGGCAAGTTATCCGATTATCGTCGGCTTGAGGAAAGAGCGAACCTTCTGGAGAAGGAAAATGCCGCCCTACAGCAGGATATTGAACGGCTGCTTGCCGATCCGCAGTATCTTGAGGATATTGCCAGGAGAAAGCACAATCTCCTCAAGAAAAACGAGAAAGTTTTTGATTTCTCACGCTCGGGAAAATGAAAAATAACTGAGGGGTTCGCACGGAACCACCATCAGGCAGCTCACGAGAAGCCTGAGGCTCCGCATCCTCTGGACGACGGGAGCGAGGGCGCCGAGCCTTCCCCGCCGGCGCGGACAACTCCTGCTGAGATCAGCTTGCTGACGTCTTCACTGCCGCATTTGTTGCACGTTGGTTTTTTGTCCTGCTGTGAGGATGAAAGCTGCAGTAATTCAAATACATTTTCACATTTGTTGCATCGATATTCAAAAATGGGCATGGCGGGTTCAGGTCATACTGTTGAGGTTACGGCTGGCAAATCTGCGCTGAGCCCGGCGGTCATGGCACCGAAATCTTCAGCGCGATGACCGCCGGGCTTGTTCTAGCTCAGCAGATTGGTGAAAATTGCACACTCCTTGCAGATTGCCAATTTGCCCTTTTGCGGAACGTCGTGGGTACATTCGCACAGGGTTCCGCAGAGAAACCAGCATAGATGTCCACTCTGGAATTCCCAGGCCGGACACTGGTCCTTTACTGCACAGTTTTTTTGTTCCCAGCAGGGCTGGAGGCTGTCTCTGCGTCCTCGCTGGTTGATCAGCAGAAAATAGATGTGTCTTTCTATATGGGAGGGAATAGTCCGCCACCCCTGCTCGTAACTGTGTATGGTCTTCAACGACACGCCGAGCAGTTCTGCAAGCTGTTTCTGGGTCTTGCCAAGTTTTTTTCTTGCAAGGCTGAATTCTTCCTTGGTCAAGGGTGGTACCTCTCTTGTTTGGTTGATTACATTTTTTTGTGTCATACAATAATAGTCATGGTTAATGAAATTACCAAAAAATGAAGCTTATGGCTTTGACTTTTCAGGCCTTAGATGTAAAAGATTGTCTCAGGCAACGGTTCGGGGTAGAATATTTCCTGGCTCAGCGCCTGATTCAGTTTTTTAGAAAACTCGATATAAACAAAAAAAATTCCGTGTGGTGTGGGATGAAAACAAAATTTATATGCTGGCTGTTTTGCTGGTTGGCGCTGGTGACAGCAGGGTGTTCCGGGTATCTTGTTCCTGAACAGGGCAGTGTTGCCGATCCGGAAAAGCGGATCGTGCTGACCGTTGATTCGGAGACAGAACAGGTGTACCAGACTCCCGAACTTAAGCTTGTCTATTCGCTCAGGGAAAATGAGGGTTCCTATGAATACCGGGGCCGACTTCATTTTGACCGGAGCCTGACAGATTCGTTTCCGATAATAAAAAATTTTTTCCTGAAATTGAATTTTCTCGATGAAGAAGGGCGGGTGCTGGCGACACTGGATGTCACCCCTTTTTATTCCGTCAGGGGACAGGTCATGCACTCGTTGGAGAAGAGAAAAACTCTTGCCATCCCTGCCGGATCGACCCAAATAACGTTCAGCTATTACGGGATATTTGTCGGTGACGTTCCGCACATTGGCGAAGAGTGGCAGATTTTTGAATTCCCGTTTCATTGAACCCTTGGTTTTGTAAAAAAAAGAGAGCCAGGTGGACAACAGAAAACAGAGTATATTATCAGCCATACGGGGGGTGCTGCAGTATCACCGGGAAATAGGCATAAAGTATTACCCCGGAAGTTCCTCCGTGCGGTCGTTTATGAAGGCGGTCCCTGTGGCGGCCCGGAAGGCGGAGGAAAAAACAACCTCTTTTCATCCACCATCTTCGCTAGAAAGAAAAGACCGGCGCCCCCCGGCCAAGCCGCTAAACGAGCTCACCCTTGCACAGATAAAAGCGAATCTGGAGGAAATCTCTACCGAGGTTGCCGGATGCAGCGCCTGTGACTTGCACCGGTTACGGATCCATCCTGTGGCGGGCAGGGGAAATGAGCAGGCAAAACTGCTTGTGATCGGCGACTGGCTCGGCATAGATGAACAAAACAGTGGCCAGGGTGGCCGGTATCTTTTCGGTCACAGACAGGATGTGATGCTCTCCCGCATGCTGGCAGCTATCGGTCTGTCGGTTGACCAGGTCTTCATCACCAACGTCATCAAATGCGCAATCTCGACCAGCAGCCAGCCGCACGCAGACCATGTGCGCAGCTGTGTTTCGTACCTGCGCCGCCAGATAGCAGTGATACGGCCCGACCTCATCTGTACCATGGGGATGATCGCCGCTCGAGCCGTCCTGGAAAAAAAGATGCCGTTATCGAGATTACGCGGCAAATTCCACATGTACTCCGTTGACCAGCAACTGCAGATACCGGTTCTGACCACCTACCATCCGACCTACCTGCTGCAGAATGCCGAGATGAAAAAGGCCACCTGGCTTGATTTGCAGCTGGTTGCCAAAAAGCTGGGGCTGCCGATTTCACCATCCAGGTGATGATGGCGCTCCTGTTCTCTCGTTGTTGAAAAACCGGGTTAAACAGATAAAAAATACCGCAAAAAGATTCACGATATCAGGGGTGACGGAGCATGATAAGTCCCCGTTTACCGAGTTCTTTTAAAAAGGCGGTAACCGCCAGTTCGGCTTCCTGCAGGGACAGGCCGGTTTCCTGCGCCACCTGTTTTATTATGGTCTTGACATCGTGTTGCCCGTTCATCAGGTACCAGACCCTGCTGCCGGTCTCGTCAAGCTGAAGTTTTTTGGTGAGCCTGGTGCGGGGGGTTCCGGTGAACCTGCCAAGGATGTTTATGAAAAACGGTTTCAGCGCGATCGGATACTCGATAAGGGCGTCCCCGTTCTCCCCCGCCGCCCAGGTGACACCTTCCGTTTTTACCGGGATACAGCCAAGAGACTGGGTGCGGGTAAGTTTCGGTGCGTCGGCAGTCTGTTGGAAACCCTTTTTGTTACTAAATAATTTCATAGCGTTGGCTGTGGCTGTCAAGAGATGTGTCGCAGATGTTCGACGTTGATGACAGAATGATGGCAAGGAGGTGATCGCTCCCGGTGGTACGCCAGATTTTTGCCGTCAAAAAAGGGGGCTCTCTTTTCAGGCGATAGAACATTCTTTTTCCCCATCCTGGTTTTCTGTACCCGGTGCAGCTGTGTTCTTTTTGCTGTAACCTGATATGGTCGGTTCCGGCAAGAACGGGCAGGAGCGCAGCCAGCGACTGGTGCTCAAGCCTTTTCCCGGCACCGGCCAGTTTGCCAGCCATGAGCGAGTAGTCAGGACCGTTGAATTTCAGGCTGGTGAAGCCGGCCAGAAAGGAAAAATCCTGGAGATGAAAAGAGGGGGGAAGTTTGAGGGAAAAATCCTGGACCCTCCATAAAACCTCAGATCCCGGGCGGCACTTGAGGGACTTGAGAACACTTTTTACCATAGTTCTCAATCGGTGCTGGTGGGTCAACACCTGGAAGACGAGCAGTATGGTGCTCTGGCTGCAGTAGCAAATTCCCTCGGAAAGCTCACCGCGGTCGTCACCAAACAGCCGGGTGAAATCAAAATTGGCCGCCAAGTCGTCTTTATTGATGCTCCTTGCCAGCGGGCGCCCACCTTTTTGCGCCTGGTGGCGGATCTGTCTGACACGTGCTTCAAACCGGCTGGACGAGAGTTTGCCGACACGCTCCCAGCGAAGTTCAAAAAGCGGCGCAAAATCAAACTCAAACAGCAGGTGGCACGGTCCGGATACAATTGCCTCCCAGGTTTTGGGAACGGTCAGTTCTATACCGTTCCAGCCAACCATTTTTGCCGGTCCAGGTGGATATGGTTCAGTCATCGTCAGTCGGGGATCAGGTAGGACCAGCCGGTTTTTTGCGACTCATCACGGGATTGGGCAGGAAAGTTGTTCATGGTGTTTCTGCACATTTTCATGAAGCACTTCCTCTCCTCTATGATCTTTTCCGGGTAGGCAAGTTTTACCATGTTTCCTATCGATTCGCTGGTGTCCTTGCTGTTGTGCTGCAGTTTGAGGGTTACCTTGTCGTTGTTAGCGTCGTAAAAGTTCCATTTCCATATGTACTTGACGCCAAATGAGTCGCCTTCCCAGATATCGGGTTCGCCGAATTTCTCTTTAAATTTATCGAGCAGCTTATTGTAAAAAGTTTTCGATTTGTCCGCATACTTCATGTCGATTTTCAGGATCCGGTCGCTATAGAGACAGACACCATAGGAGATGACTCCCTTCCTGAACCCGTGCCAGTCGGTAATCACCTTTTCTTTCATGAAGTTGGTGTCCATGATGTTGGGATAGGAATTGATATCGCTGCCGATGGAAATTCCCGCTATCGACAGGGGAACCTCTTTCCCGTGCACCGGAGCTACGAACAAAAAACAGACCAGGGCAACAGTTGACAGCCATATGGCTTTAAGGGGTAACGCTGGCATTACAGATTCCTCTTAAAATGGTTTTGCAGGTTGTGTCAGTAGTGCGGACATCGTTGTATACCACAAAATATGCTGCTCTATTGAGACGGTGTCAAGAAAAAGCATCTGCACCGGCCGGACGCCGTCAATAGGCCATATGGCTCAGTGATTTGAGGATCAGGGCAAATCCCATACCCAGCATGCCGCTCAACCCCATACCGCAGGAAAAACCAGCCAGGAGGACGGGGGCGTACTGACGCCACATCGATCCATATTTTTTCAGGAAATAGTAACGGCCGACCAGGGCGCCGACCAGCTCAAGGATCAACCCGTGGGGGGTGGATTGTCCGAGCCCGCGCACCACTCCGTAGATAAGGAGTACCGGCAACCCCAGGAGGCTGAGCAGGACGTACACGATAAGGCCGAACCCGAACCCGGAAAACACCGTGGTGCCATTGAGGGCCTGGTAGAACATCGAGTTGCCTTCAATGGTGGAAGTCTGCATCAGCAGGGTGTTGAGCGCCTGGAGATGCCACAGTTCCTGGGCAAAGGGATAGCTCGCCGACGGGATGGGGGCAAGCCGCCAGATGAACTGGGAAAACATCAGGCTGGCGATCATGACGATCGGGAAAACCAGGATTTCAGCCTTGATTATTCCCCTCAGCGAGGTGCCGGTGAGTTCGATCTGCCTGAACTGCACCGTTGCTTCACCGTAATTGTGAATCGGGATCGGTGCGTACCAGATCTCTATCCCCTGATAGCCGAAGAACCTGGCGCCGGCTATGAAGCTGGCTTCCCTGACCAGCGGGAGGCTGACAAACTGTCCGGCTATCCCTTCCATCCGCGCGGTGATATAGGAGATGACCGGGGTGTAGATAAAGCCGTAGGCGAGAAAAAATACCCAGGGAAAGGAGGGGACCAGCCAGACGCAGAGTCCAACGTAGGAAAGGGTTGAGAAAAGGTAGATCAATATTGCGATCCAGAAATTGAAATCCCCTCTGCCGGGCGGCGGATTGAACAGGTCCGACAGCTTGCCGCGGTTGGTGTCCTGCTGGCTGAATGACCGTATTACCGACCAGATGCCGATGGCACCGATCGCCAGGCCCAAGCCGATGCCAAAACTCATGTAGAAATCAAAATTGTTGGCAAAAACGGTATCGACGGTGGCCATTCCCGGATGCCAGCGGTGAAGTATTCCCTCTTTATAGAGTATCGGGTTGAGGACGATGGTGATGATAAGTCCGGCAAAACCGCCGATAACAGCCCAGAACGGCAGAACCATGCCGACAAAAAGAAGGCCGAGGTCCAGCTGGAGCCCCGTTGCAACCGCCGGCAGAATTTCTTCGGTATAACCGGTAAGCTCGATCCACGGAATGGGGATCAGCCGGATCTGTTCGGTGAAAATGAGGCCGGAGATGATCGGCAGCAGTACATAGATAAAGCCGAACGCAAGGCCGATGACTCCGCCTATGGCGAATACCCGCCATTTCCAGCTCTGCTTTTTTTCTTCAGCCGATTCCGCCAGAGCCATGGTTCCCAGTGCCGCTACCGGGGCCATGGGAAAGGGCAGTTTTTCGACATCGGAAGTCACCCGGTACAGGGCGTAGCCCAGACCGAAATGATCTATTCTCTGAATTATCTGGGAACCCACCAGCAGCAGGATCGGCACAAGCCAGTCCCGGTGGAAAAAGGTCCTCTCAACCATCGACTGGGACTCCGGAGACGGCGCAATCCAGGACGGGATAAATTCCGTTACCCCTAGCATCCTGGCGGCGTCGGACTGCACCAGGTACTGATTCCACAGCAGCCCGGAAAAAGGCGAGGCAAGGGCGGCACCGGCCATGTAGTAGAGCAGGAAAATCTCCTGCTGCCTGAGGTCTGAATGAGCTCTCTTGGCGACTTCAGCAAACAGGATAATGGTAACCCACCTGGCCGCCGGACCTATGCCCTGACCTATGACCAGCTGCAGGTACATCGACCCCGGCATCATCAGAAAACCGATGAAGATTGCACCGATAATGGTTTTCCAGTCGAACCCTTCGTCAAACTCGGTGGGAGGCGGGAGCAGGTCCCGATATTCCTTTAGTTCCTTATCGTCGTACATAGATTCAGTGATGGCTTGATTGGCGGGTTTTCCCGGTCAGTCCGGGAGTACCTGATAGCTTTCAGAGGAAAAGAGCCCGACCATCGCCCAGCATCCTCCCATGAGAAAATCCCCTATAATTAAACCGATAAAGAAAAGCTGCAGTTTGCGAAACATCGCGATTCCGCCATAACGCATGCACAGCGCGTTGCACGCCCAGCCGATGAAGAAACTGACCCACAATATCCGCATGGCCGAGCTGTATGCCGTCAGATATCCGATCGGATGTATTGGCCACCAGTGCAATCGATGATAGCACACCACCAGCACGAGCATCACCAGCGCGCCGATCAGGGCGAATATGAGAACCCATTCCCCGGTGACGCTCTGGGTGGCGATCAGACGGTAAATATTTTCGTAAACGGTTGTCGTGGTCCTCGTTGCCCAGTCGAGCTGCAGCTCCCGTATGCCGTATTTGTAGCAAAGAGCCATCATGGCGAGAATCGACGCCGCCATGGATGCGGAGATGGTCAGCGCAAGCCCGCCAAAGAGCAGCAGCGCCGGTCTCTTTCCCCGGTGCAGATGACGGCTGTGGAGCAGGGTCGGGAGTAAGGACTCGCGGAGGTCGACAAAGAGAACTTTCTGGCTCATCCCCGCCAGCAGACCGCTTGCACCGGTAAAAAGCTTGGTGCCGAAAAGAGCTATCATGCCGTCGGCAGGGGCCGCGGTCAGAGTGAAATAGGCAAGGCCTCCCTGGCAGATGACCCTGGTGGCGACGATCATGATCATGAAGAAAGCTCCGACCAGAAGAGTGGCTGTTACAGGGGCCATGCCAAGATATATATACCAGCAGACGAGAAGGCCCATCCCGCCGATTGCGCCCCAGAAAGATATCCGTACATCGAACCATTCCGAGCGGACGGGGGGGCTTTTTTTAACGAAAAAAGACTGGAGGCACACATCTAAAAGATGCAGCCTGGCAAGCCAGACCAGAAAAAGAAAGAATACTCCGTAAGCTCCTATCATCTGCATTTCTTCCGGCCGGGCCAGGGTGGGACCGAAGGTGATCCCGAGCTCCGCGGCGGGGATGGTGTATCCGAGCAGCCCGAGAATGCCGTAAAGCAGACCGGCGCTGAGAAAGAAGAACCAGAAGGAGAAGGATATCTGTCTTGAGGTGAGAAAGGCGAACCCGATAAACGCCGGATAAATGTATATCTTCAACTTATAAAAGCCGGCGAGCAACCCCTGCTTGGGGAAATAGGGGCCGGCGAGGAACAGGGTGGGGATTGCTGGGATCGACGGGAAATAGAGGTTCAGGCCGTTCACCAGGTGGAGAAAGACCGGGACGGCGATCCCGGCAAGAAGAAACCGGTTGGAGAAAAACAGCCCGGCCTGGTTGTCGTTCACCGCCCTGCTTATGGCCTCGGGTACCTTTAACAGGGGAAGGTTCATCCGCTCGTTATGGATCCACTGCCGGGAGATGATGTTGATGAGAAAGAGCATGATCAGGTAACAGAGCAGGGTGAAAAAAGTCCAGAAAACCAAAGGGGTTATCCAGGCGCTCCAGGGGATGGCGGTGACGATCTCCAGCCATTCCCGGCGGCGTCCGTCCGGTAATCCGTTGTAGAGCAGCATGATCGCTTCGGGATTGGAGGGCGTCAGTGCCGGAGGAATGAGCGGATGCAGCACTTCCTGCCATTTGTTGCCCTGGGTGGCAAAATGATAAGGGGCTGTCAGGTTAATCAGAAAAGTCCTGGCAAAGCCGGTATAGGCCACCCCTGAGCCTGCCACCATCTGAATCCAGATCACGAGTAGTTCCGGGCCGGTGAGCAAAAGTTTCGATTTGAAGATCGCGGCGATCAGGGCAACCCCCGTCGCCATAAGCAGAAATATGAAAAACGGGGCGAGCGGAAAATGTCCGCCGCCAAGGGGGGTCGCGCGCAGGAAAATATTGTTGTAAGGGGTCAGGAGACAGATCACCACAGCCAGCAGCAGTCCGAGGACAACTGCTCTTGTTCGTACTATGGCTGGTTTTCGGGACTGCAGGGTGTCTTCCATCTCAGTAGGCCTCGTCTGTGACATCATGGGATAGCTGTGACTCGGTTTGGTCAACGGTGGTCCTGAACCGGTCGCCCAGCTCGGCATGGGTTTTTTGGTCAAGGGACCGCCAGATAAGGAGCTGTTTTCTTATTTCATGAAGAAATGAGACGTTGAGCCGGTGCCAGGCCGCGGACTCCCCCGACTGTCGGTGCAGGGTTATTTTGATCTCTAAAAATTCCTCCCCCTCCCTGGCGGGGCAGAATTGCAGGTCGGCGGTCTGCATTATGCCGAAATCAAAAGGGGCAAGCCATATCTTGGAGCGGATATGGAGGCACTGCAGCTGGTGGGGAGCATCCGATTCCTTGACCATCTTGATAATCTCGTCCACGGTCGAACAGCTGAACACTATCTGTATCGGGCCGCTTGAAAACAGACCGTGGGAGATATCCCGGTGGCTCTCAAGGTATTGGTAAATAAAGCCGCCGATAGATTCGTGTTCGGAGAACTTCATCAGAAACGGAAGGGTGACGGTAATTCTGTCATTTTCCGGCAGGGGCAGTTTAAACGTGCGGTGGACATCGGGAATGGCAATGCGCGCCGCTACCCTGGACGGATAGATGACGGAGATCAGCACCACCAGGATTACCAGAATCATTGACGCGACGCCGGCCATTGACGAGTAGTTGACCGTAATGCCGCTCCAGAGCGCAGTGGTTGACAGCAGCGCCGCCAGGACCTGGGCGATGAGGTAGCCGAGAACCACGGAGATAACCGCAAGGGCCATGGCCTCGGCGACGAAGAGGAAGCCGACGTGAGAGGGGGCAAGGCCGACCGAGGTGTAGACGCCTATCTCATTTTTCCGTTCATGGACGGCGCTTATCATGGTGTTGAGTACTATGAGAATGGAGATGAGCAGCGGGATAATGATGTTGGGCACTCCGCTGTAATTCATGGTGTCGCTGATATTGTACAGCCAGACCCCGTCGGGTTCTCCGGTAAAGATGGCCAGGCTGAAACGGTCCGACAACTGTCCGGCCAGGCTCCCTGTCCGCTCGGGATTGGCGGGCCGCACCGCGATGTTTTTCAATCTTCCCCCGGCGGCCGCCAGCGTCTGTGCCGGAATGATTGCCGTCTGTCCGGCGGGAATGTGGATGTAGCGGGACTGGAACGAGCGGACATCGTCTCCTGACTCCATGGCTTCCAGCTCCTCTTCGGTCATTTCAGTGTCCGCCTCGTTGGGAAAGATGACCGGAGTGAGCGGTTCGCCGTCCAGGTCGACGGCTTCGGCAAAAGTTTTCGCATCAAAGGTCCCGATCACGGTAAAAGGGATTCCCCACAGGGAAACATTCTGTTCTCCGTCGGGGGCGACTCCGAGAAGATCCGCGGTCTGCTTCTCCAAAATGATCGCCCTGATGTCGGACCTGTTGAACCATCTGCCCGCAGTGAGCAACCGGTCAAGTCCGGTTACATAGGGTTCATCGGGACTCAGGCCGATGAGTCCCTGGAGCCCGAGTTCTTTGTCCTTATTGCGTACCGACACGTGGACCGGTCTTGACGGGTCCTGACTCTCAATCCATACTCTGGGGGCGGACCGATCGCTTGCAGACATTGCCGACATCAGTATCTCGGTGGCCTGGGGAGGCAGACTCCTGTTGTTCATCTGTCTCAGCAGCAGTCCCCGGTAGGGGGCCGAGGAGGAAAAAGGAAGTCTTACCTGCTTCTTGTTCGACTTGATGGTGGTAAAACTCATAATGGTAAAGGTGAGGATGACCAGGGTGGAACAGGTCAGAACCGTCCGCAGCCTTCTCCTGCGCAGGTTGGAGACACCGAGGAAAAAGGCGGCGGTAAAAGCTTTCCACCTGCTGATTTCTACCGATCTTTTATGGGCGGCACGGCGCTGCAGAAGAATCATTTCGTCTTCGAACCGGAAAAAGATTATGAGCGACACGATAAACGACAGCCCGATAACGAAAAACGCAAGGATGACGACCATTGGGCTGTATGCGAGCTCAAAAGCCGGATGTACGTTGTAGATGACCGCTATCAGTACCGCCAGGATCAGGAAGAAACCGGC
Organism: Desulforhopalus singaporensis; assembly: GCF_900104445.1. GTDB lineage: Bacteria > Desulfobacterota > Desulfobulbia > Desulfobulbales > Desulfocapsaceae > Desulforhopalus_A > Desulforhopalus_A singaporensis. The sequence goes on from NZ_FNJI01000005.1 coordinate 187,563, forward strand.
TATTCTTTTGTATATGTTGTTGAAATTAAAAAGAAAGCGCTCCGTTACGAAGGCAAAGGGGACAAAGAGCGCGATATAGAAAAGCACTCCGAACAGTACGTCTTTCTGCGTTTTTTCGACCTGTACGTATACTCTCTCGGCCAGTGCCTGGGAGGTGGCTGCCGCCGTTCTTGCCCGGGAATAGTGCAGGGCGTCAAGACTTTTTTCCGCATCATCGAGAGCTGCCAGCCCCCGGGATCTGAGTTCGTTTATCCTGGGATCGAAGATCCCGTGGTTCTCCAGGTTGACGATTCGCGGTTCCAGCAGTGTCCATGCGTCTTTTGCGGCATGGTAGATCGTGTTCGGAATAGTGGGAAAATCGTCCACTGGATATCCAAGGCCCATGCGATTCTCGTCGGTGCCGTTGGATAAGATCATCTTGGTGGTCAGAACGGTATCGGACAAGGTAAGCTTGAGCAGGGTCCCGGGCGCTGTGTAGATCGAGGAGATTATCGACTCCCTGGTGTCTATCCGGCTGTACCAATAGTGTTCGGGTGGCGCATCCCTCCTCCCGTCGAAGAGATGAAGTTTGGTCATGTAGGCAAATGTCCGCGGTTCCAGCAGGTCGAAAAGCGTCGTCTCCCGGCAGTTGAACATGACCAGGTCGCTCTGCATCGACTTCCTCAGCAGTTTGAGCCGATAGTTGGCCTTGCCTGTCTCTTTCTTGTCAATCGCCCAGATTACTTTGCCGGTCTTCGAATCGAACCGGTAGCCCTCTATTATCAACTTGTCGAGCACATGCTTCTTGTCGGCGAGTCCTTTTATCGTGAAATAGCCGGTTTCGTCTACCATGGCATAAAATCTGTTGAGGCCCTGGTAGCCGAGTATGGTGGTGTCGTGGGCTGGGTAAGTGGCGAAAAGCTCCCCCTGCAACAGCAGGTTGGCCCGTACCGTAACGGTTACCAGCCCATCGCGCGGGAGATTGTTTTCGTGCAGCCGGGGCGCGCCACCAAGACCGTACAGGAGCCGTCGTACCAGTTGTGCCTGGTGGGCGAGGTAGTTCCAGTCTATCTGTTCTTCTTGATCTTCCGGGGTTCCCCAGAGCGGTCGGGCGTCGTCCGTGGTAACCAGGCTCAACCCCAGGTATCCGGCAAGGCTACTGACCTCTCCTCCCATGGCTGGCCGGTCGATAAACCAGGAATCCCAGGTCCTGAGACTATCCGGGCGCAGCGTGTCGTGGTAGCGGACACCGTTGGCTGTATTCCCGTTCCCAGCTCCGGTTTCTCTCAGGACCGAGGCGACAGTCGTGTAGGACGGGCTCCTGTTGACGGTTGATTTGAGGTTGTAGAGCCAGCCTCTGTTGAATGCGCCCACCCCGCTGCCGTGGCTCGATAAATAGAGGCTGACAACGGCGGCCACATCGTAGTCCCGCACAAGATTTCTAAACGTCTTTGCCGAGCTGAGCGCACTGGCCTGGCCTTTGAGGTCGGCGATAATTCTTGCGGTCCGGTCCGTCGCCTCGACGATAAGCCGGTTGAGGACTTTCGTCTCTTTGGCCGGCAGGCTGCTGTAGTCCTCGGTCCACCCGAGGCGCCGGTATAAAAAGCGCTCGGCGGCCGTTTCCTTGATGAGTTGCTTGGTAGCGCTGGTCTGGTCGGCCAGCCGCAGCTGCATCAACCGCCGTGACACCCGGTCGACCGCCTGGTTGACATCGTGATTTATGGCCTGTTTGAGGATGTTGTCCCTGGTCGCGTCCGGAGCCAGGGGAAAAGACATCTGGTCGAGAGTCTTGAGATATTTTTTCTGTCTCTGCAGCTGTTTTTTGAGGTTGTGGTCCAGGGTGCGGAGATCCTTGGATCTCGTGTTGAGGCTCCACATTATATCGCGCATTCCGGCAAGAGTCTGGAACTGTCCGCTAGAAGCCACCAGCAGGACCGACCTGCCCGGTGGCTTCTTGGTGAACTGCTCGGCAACTTCAAGAAAAGTGGCGATTGAACTTGCGGCGTCCGCCCCGGGGGAGAGTCCGGCGACAAATTCTTCGGAGTCGAAAAAACTCTCAACGATGAGCAGCTCGTTTTTCAGCTTGGCATCACCACCCTCGATGAGAGCATAGATGTTGCGCGCCCTGGTTCGCTCCCACCTGGCCGAGGCAAAAAGTGTGGCGTTTTGGACAAGCGGGGCGGCAGTTGTTTCCAGATTGCCGAATATCTGTTGAGCCTGACGGCGTTTCATCCAGAAACATGGAAACTGTATAGGGGTCAGCTCGGATTTTTCCTTGTAGAAGATCCGGTCCTGTTGCTTGCCTTCATAGAGATAAATCACCGCCTTGGCGCCAAGGGACGCCAGCAGTTGCCAGTTTCGGGCCGAATCGAAGTCGAGCAGGACGATGCTGTCTTTGAGCCGCTTTCCGTCCAGCTGTCCGGGTAATCCCCTGCCGCAGTAAAAGACGGGACCGTCAAACGCGCCGTCTGTTGCTTCCGGGGTGACGGCGTTATAGATAAACGGGTGCAGTGGGTACTTCTGGTCATTGACCGTCAGCCATGATTTGGTAAACCGGCGTACCGGGATGTCGTAGAGGTAGTTCTGGGGTGACAGGGAGAGGTGGCGCAACCTGGCTTCGATGTAGTCGGCAGCTTTTTCATATCCGCCAGAGCCGGTTGTCCGGCTTGAGTAACTGCTCAGTTCGTGGATTGTCTTCTCAAGATTCTCCCGCTCTGGTGCACTGGCGCTGCACCAGAGCGAATCCGCAAGCAGCCCGAAAAAGATCAGCAGTACCAGTATACGATAAAGATATATCATAAGCGGTGGCGTCCTTGGTGGGTATGAGAACGTTTGATGCCTGATTAATGGGCGCTTGCAAGTCCGCCCGTACTGATATTCAGCTCTTCCCGCTGCTGAATTTTTTCAATTTTTCCATCTCTTATCCAGATAACCTGGTCAGAGACGTTGAGCATCTTATAGTCGTGGGTTGCGGAAATCACGGTAACCCCGCGTTCGATGCTCAGTTCCTTGAGGAGCTTGATAATCTCTTCCCCGGTAGTCAGGTCAAGGTTTCCCGTTGGTTCGTCGGCAAGAATGATCGACGGGTTGTTGGCCAGGGCCCTGGCCACCGCCACCCGCTGCTGCTGTCCCCCCGAAAGTTCCGACGGCCTGTGCTCATGACGGCCGGCAAGACCGACCTGGCTCAGGAGGTCCATGCCCTTTTTGAGCGCTTCGTCGCTGGAAACGCCGGCAAATGTCATTGGGATGGTAATGTTCTCCAGAGCGGTCATGACTGGAATCAGGTTGAACGTCTGGAAAATATAGCCGATTTTCCTGCATCGCAGCCAGGCAAGCTCATAGGCGTCAAGTTGGGCGATATCGACTTCATCGATAAAGACCTTGCCCTCCGTCGGTTTGTCGAGCCCGCCTATCATGTTGAAAAGCGTCGATTTCCCGGAGCCGGAAGGGCCCATTATCGAAATGTATTTGCCGGTTTCTATCTCAAGGTCGATCCCCTTGAGCACCTCTACCACTATCTTGCCAAGGTCGAAATTTTTCACCACTCCGGTTACCCGGACTATTTTGCTTGTCTGACTCATGCTGACTGTCACCCTGGGTTGTGTTTTAGTGTTACTGATCCACCCGCATCGCTTCAACAGGTTGCATCCTGGCGGCGATAAAGGCTGGGTAGAGGACTCCCAGAAGACTGAGAAGAGTGCCCGTTCCGGTTGCAACGGCGATGGTGACCAGGAGTTGTCCCCAGGGGATGAAGAAAAAAGCTTTTCCCCCGAAGGTTGCCAGACAGGAACCCAGTGCTACGCAGCTGCCGAGAAAAGCGCCGACTAAGCCTCCGGTGATTCCCTGCATGGCCGCTTCGATCAGAAAGAGTCGTACGATGAACCTGTCCAGAGCCCCCAAACACTTTAACGTGCCTATCTCGCGAAATCTCTCTGTCACAGACATCAGCTGGGCGTTGATTATTCCGACAACGCAGACCAGAAGAGAGAGAAAGAGAATCCAGCGCTGTTTGGCGGAACTCTCTATCGATCCGCTTTCAGGGGTGATGTCGTAACCGGCCTTTACCAGTTCGAGAAGAACCGTCTGGTCGTTTGACGAGAGAAGTCCCTCGGCGGTATCGTTGCTGGCCTGGATGAAGGTGAAAAAGGATACGGCCAGGACGAGACTTACGGTGGTTACCATCGAGCGGAAAAATCTCACCCTGATACTCTGAAAAGCCATCTTGAAAGACTTCGATAAAGGTAGCTCAACTAATCGCCGCATCCACGAGACTCCGGATAAAAGGTAAAAAGCGTAACACCTGGAAATCTATCTTCGCCGTTTTAAGCCAGGACCACCACCCAGAGGAAAACAGATTTGTGATAATTATTATTATCTATTATAGGTGTATCTTGACATGGCGGCAATGCCAATTGTTCACCCAGATAAAAACATGAGTGAAAACGACGTACCCGCTGAAGAAGCTATTCGTCCATATCGATCATTTCCATCAGGTCGTTCTGGAAATCCTCATCGTTTACAAGTTTTGCGGCTATGGCCTGGCATAACGCCGAGGCAAGGGTTTCAAAGTTTTTTGTGGCGATCTCCACAGATATCTCCCCTTCGTTTGTTACTTCCAGGATCAGCGCGGATTGAGTGTCGTTTAGCTCCATAGGGGTCGCTCCTTTTGGTGAGGTTGTGACAAGAGTCAATGGTGCCGGGTTATTTTCACGCGGTGTCAATAGCCGCAGTCGAGATACCTGGTTTTCAGGTGATCAAGAAAAAAATCCGGGTTTGTTTTCTGGCCAGTTGCTTTTTGCAGTATCTCCTGGGATTCAATAGTCGATCCCACCGACCAGATATTCTCCAGCAGCCAGCGGCGGATGAAATCGAGATTCCCCCCGGCAAGTTGCTCCTGCCAGTCCGGGTGGGCCAATCGAATTGCCGCGGAAAACTGGGCACTGTTTATCGCACCCATGGTGTATGACGGGAAATATCCGAAACTTCCGTCAGTCCAGTGCATATCCTGCATACATCCGTCTTTAAAGTTGCTGCCGGTGGATATTCCGAGGTATCGACGCATTTTTTCATCCCAGAGTTCTGGGATGTCATCAATTTCTATCTGCTGATTTATCAGGTCGCGCTCGATCTCAAAGCGTATTATCACGTGGAAAGGATAGGTCGCCTCATCCGCTTCAACCCGGATAAGGCTGGGCGCAACCCTGGTTGCTCCAAGCCATAATGTTTCGGCGCTCAGATGGGAGGTGGCGGGGAGGCAGCGGTGAATGACGGGAAGAAAAAACTCCAGGAAGGGTCTGGTCAGCAGGAGCTGTTTCTCAAACAGCAGACTCTGGCTTTCATGGAGACAGAGGTTGCGGGCACCGCCGACCGGCAACCCATCGTACTGTCTGGGAAGACCGTTTTCGTAGCTGGCGTGTCCGGTCTCGTGGGCCGTGGCCAGCAGGCTGTCGAAAAAATCGTTTTCCCGGTAGCGGGTGGTGATGCGCTGATCTCCTCTGCAGCCGGTGCTGAAGGGGTGAGCGCTGACATCGAGCCTGCCGGACTCGAAATCAAACCCGAGACTGAGCATCAAATTTTTATTGAGCTGTTGCTGCTGCGCAACCGGATACTCTCCCGCCAGATTCGGACGCTTAGTCTCTCGCTGCCGCTCGAGGACCTGTTCAAGGATCCCCGGAAGATCCCGCTTGAGCCGCGTAAACACCGCCTGGATAAACCCGCTGTCGTCTCCGGTACAGTGAAGGTCGAGCAGCGTGTCGTACGGGGTGGCAAAGTTGTCCGGATTCCGTGCAAATCTGGCCTGCGCCTCCTCCCGGCAAAGCTTCACCACTTCCCTGAAGTTGCCGGCGAATCCGTCCCAGTCGTTGTCGTTGCGCTGCTGTCGCCATTGATACTCACATCGTGCCCCGGCAATAGTCTTGGCCTCAACCAGGTCGGAGGAAAGACAGACCGCCCTGGAATAGACCTTTTTCATCTCCCTGATGCTCGCTATCCGCTCAGGATTGTCTGTCTTGTCTTCCACCTCCTGTAACAACTCTCCCAGTTCATCGCTGACAAGCCGCCGGTGATACGTTGCGCTCAGTTCCGCCAGCGCTTTGGACCGGGCTTCGCTGCCTCGGGGCGGCATCATAACCATATGGTCCCATTGAAGGAATGTGATTGCGTGCTCGATTCTTGACAGTTTTTGAAAGTATCTGACAAGCGGCTGATAGCGATCGGCCATGGTCTCTCCTTAACTCTGTGTGCGCTGCGCAAAAAAGTGCTTCATTGCCTGGGGTCTCTCTTATCTTATCATGCTTTTTGAAAAACTTTTCAAGAGGTTGCCCCATATCAGTGTTGATTTAATCCATACTGTGTGCCGGGTGAATTCAAAAAGCTGTTGCAATCCTCACTCAACCAGAGGGGTGCTGCAACAGATCCCGGAAAGTGACCGGTATAAGTTTTTTCTCGTACCGGATTTTTTCAAGCAGCAGATCAAGGAGATCGAAAGCGGCCCGATTCATCCTCTGGTGATGGATCATGATACCGCACCTGCCGGACATTATGCCCCGTTCAAGCTCAATGAGCAAGTTGTCCAGGGCGGTGCGGGGATCCTTTTCCTTGCGGGTATGCAGATCCACATTGACGTAAAAATCCGGCAGGTTACAAGGTGCGGCAGAATTTGGTTGCCCAAATCTTGAAATTGCCAGAAATTTTAACTCGACCAGCGTCTGCAGGCTAGCTGGGCTGCACCTGTTCCAGGGGGGGGTAAAGATCTTGTGGAATTGATCGCCGACTATTTCCTGCAGCCGCCGGCAACCGTGCGCTATACTTTTTTCCACGTCCTCCCTGTTTCGTGAAGGGCCGAACTCCTGTTTTTTCCCCTGCGGTTCATAATTGCGGTGGGTCGCGCCATGCTGGTGCCAGCACCATTGACTGTTAGTTTTGTCAAGCTGCCGGTAAAGTTCGGTAAAACGTGACGCTGTCACCCAGGAAGGCACAACGGCGAGACAGAGCGGCATGCGGTGTTTGCGAAAACAGGCTGCAAGGCGAAGAAATTGTCTTGAGGGAATACCGATATCGTCGGCCCTGAAGAACACCAGCGGATGTTTATCAGCGTTACCACATGCCCGGTCAATAGATGCAGACACCATTGATGACACCGTTGAGGGGATGTCGCGATAAAGTGGGGATACGGGTCTGGTCATTGCGGGGTGTCACCTGAGATTGCTGATTATGCGTACAGTTTGTGCGGCGCCGTCGAGGTTGATTTTGGTCGCAGATCTTTGTTTGCATAGCTGCGACGCAAGCTTGGCACCAAACCTTGTTGTTTCCATATCATCTTTTGTCAGCAGGGAAAACGGCATGGTCTCACTCAGCCTGGCTGCCCGCACCGCCTGTTCACGGTTTTGGTCAAATGGATAGATAAGAGCGGGGGTGCCCGTTCGGATAAGGTTCATGCAGGTGTTGTAACCTCCCATGGAGACGGAAAGATCGGCGGCTTCGAGCCAGTGGATAAAAGAGTCGGTGAACCGATCTATTCTGATATTGGCCGCCTGCTCCTTTTTCAGCTGGTCAAAAGCCTCATCACTGCAGTAGGGACCGGTAAAGACCTGGAGGTGATAATTGCCGCTGTTACGGCCAACAAGTGACCTGAAGGCCGCAACGGTGGCGAAAAGGAGCTCGGACCCCACATTGCCACCGCCGATCGAGGCGACGATGAGTTTTGCGTCATCACCGATCTGCTGCCTGGTGCGGATACCCTTGTTGCCAACACCGTCAACTTTTGGGGCGACAAAACCGGTATAGTGCAGGGGGCATCTGATCTCGTCAAGTCGCGGAAACGATGATTCAAGAGCTATTACCCCCCGGTCGGAATGGACGAGAACCCCATCGAAATAAGTGTTGAGGGTGTCTATGACCTTCTGCTGGTATTTTTCCTGCCCCTCTTTTTTTTCCACCAGAATATCCCTCACGCTGCTGAGGCAGATGCAGGGGCCAAGGGAACTGTTTTTTACCCCTTCAAGTATCGGATCGAGTTCGAATCTGAATGCTTTCCGGCCGAATGGATAGAGTTCGGTGATGAAAACGTCCGGCCGTTTTTGCTGGAAATAGTCAAAGAGCAGCCGTTGCCGCAGCTCTTTCGTCTGGTCCAGGGTGCGGCCGGGTGTGCAGGGGGCGAGGTTCTCGAAATTACGGTCCATCATGAGACCTGGCAGGGAGACCACTTCGATGGCTCCCCTGTCAAAGCGTACATCCGGTCCTCCCAGGATCAGGGTTGTGGGGAATTCGGCCGCAAGGGCGCGGCAGATTTCCAGGCTGCGGTAAAAGTGGCCGATGCCAAGGACGTGCTGACAGTAATAGGTTACCTTCATGACCTGAACGAGCGGGGAATATTGAGCTTGTTGATTGAGAACACCCCACTTTCCAGGGCAACTAGATGAAAACCGTTTACCTGCAGAAGAGGATCCTCTTCCGGCAGAAAAGCCCTGTTCATGAGATGGTAGATCAGCGCCTTGATCACCCCCTGGTGGCATATGATAAGGATCTTTTCCCCGGGAAAGTTGCTGCTGATCTCGGTAAGAATGCCCTGAACCCTCTGGCGGACCGCATCCCTTGATTCTCCGCCAGGTGCGGAAAAACCCCATCCCTTTGCCACCCGCAGCGCGAGGTCCTGTGAAAAATTTTCATGGATGTGGGGAAGAGTCAGCCCCTCCCACCGCCCCCAGGACTGCTCCCGCAGCCTGGTGTCGTAGGTGATCGGCAGATGCAGCTTTTTGTTGAGTATTTCTACAGTTTCCACCACCCTGCCGAGATCGCTTGCAACGATCCTGTCCCAGTGCCACTGGCCAAGGGTTGTCCCCCATTGGTCAATCTGGCTTCTGCCCCTGGCGGTCAGTGGAGAATCCATTTGGCCCTGGATCTTTTTCAGGCTGTTCCACCGGGTCTGTCCGTGTCTGAGGAGTCCGAACAGCGTCGGTTGTTCAGAAGATTTCATGGCCGTTCACCTGGAGTTCTTGCCGGCTAAGATGTGGGCCGAAGGCGTCATTGTGGCGACGAAACAGCTCGGCCAGCCGCGTTATCCACATTCTGTTGTCAAAACTTTCCGCGACAATACGCTTTCCGCCGCTGATCAGCCGCCGGCGAAGAGCCGCATCGGTCAGGATATTTTTCATTGCAGCCGCAAGCTGGGTCGGGTCGCCCGGATCGACGGTGATGCCGGTTTCGTTGTTGACCAGTAGTTCCGGAATCGCCGATACGCTCGTTGAAACTGCCGGTACTCCCATGGCGAGGCTTTCCACCAGGACGTTGGGAATTCCGTCCCGGTCGCCGTTTTTGGCAATATTGCATCCGAGGACAAAAAGGTCGCTTTGCCTGAATTGCTCAAGTACCTCCTGGTGGGTTCTGGTGCCGAGCCACCGGCAGTCCTGGTCAAGTTTCAGCGAGTCGATGAGCTCGAGTATCTTTTCCCTGTCGTCGCCGTCACCTATCAGGGTGTGCCTGAACCTGATCCCTGCAGCCTTTAACAGCGCCAGCGCCCGGTAAATAGTAGGCAACCCCTTTTTTTCTGTCATCCTGGCCACCGTCAGAATGTGGTAGGGCGGCTTGACGGCAACCCTTGGAACCTCGGGATTGCTGAACAGGGCAAGGTCTATGCCGTGGTAAACACAATAAACGGGTGTCGAAACACCCTGGGCTATCGATTCGAGATATTTCCTGTTATGGTCGGTGCAGGTTATGACAAATCTGGCTTTTTCCATTTTACGCCTCAGTTTTCCCGGCTCCGAGGTGTAGATGTCCTTGGCGTGCGCGGTAAAACTGAAGGGGAGTCCGGAAAAGATCGACGCCATGAGGGTTACCGAAGTGGGGGAGTGGGCGAAATGTCCGTGCAGTTGGGAGATGCGCGAGTCGCCCAGCAGGTGGTTGTTGGTTAAAAAACCCGCCTGCAGAAGATGTTTCAAGGTTGCGAGGTTGCCGGTTTTAACACTTAGTCCCGCCCGCGCGTGGCGCAGTGCTTCCCTGAAAGCGGCTGGTTTCTTGGCCGCAAGAAAGATGTTTGCGCGCAGCAGGGTACAGAACTGCTGGGTGAGTTCGGTCGGCAGATAGTCCACCCTGGCACGTATTTTCTTGACCGAATCGTGGCAGAACGTTTCCCTCGGCTGGCGCATGGGAAACAGATGCATGGCAAAGCCGAGCTGCTCGAGGAGCAGGATCTCGTTTGAGATGAAGGTTTCGGAAATTCTCGGGTATCCCTTCAGTACATAGGCGAGTACCGGACCTCCGCGGGTGTGTGGCGCAGATGTAGTTGACATTATGAGTTTCTGACGTCTGATGATAATCTAGGCAAAGTCATGAAGGTTGCAACCGGTTCCAGACCCGGCCGGTGCCTGTTCCTTGAAAAGGGTGAGCCTGGCCAGCATGATGTCGAGCCCGGACAGCTCGAACGCAGCCATTGACCGGAGATATTCTTCCTTCCTGTTGAGGATGGAAAAAATTTTATCTCTGAAAAGCTGCGGCGTTACCCCTGTCCATGGGATGAAATCGAGAAGGTTTTTGTCCTTGAGCCGCTCTGCCCTGATAAGTTGTTCTTTCCTCGGGGTCTCTCTTGGAATGATCAAGGATGGTGTCTGCTGGGTGAGGAGTTCGCAGATGGTGTTGTAGCCGCCCATAGAGACCACCAGGTCGGCGGCGGTCATCAGTTCTTCAAGCTGCGGGTGAAATGGCAGGGTTTTTATTCCGAGGGTCTTCGCCCTTTTCTTGATCTGTTCCCTTTGGCGTTTCGGCATAAACGGTCCGGTGATAATGATTGATTTGAACGGCAGCGAGGTTGGAAAATAGTCGTGCATCTTCAGGTAGTGATCGATAACCTCGAAACCGTCGCCCCCTCCTCCGGTGGTAACCAGGATAAACTTGTCGTCGTCAAGGATCCTGTAGCGTCTCCTGACCCTTGATTTGCAGTTTTTCGGCAGGGTTTTTCTGGGAATGTAGCCGGTATACTTTATGCGATTCTTTATGGTCTGTGGAATAGCGTACTGTTCCACGGGGTCGTATATCTCCCGGTTGCCGTATACCCATATCTCGTTATAGAGACGATCCAGGCAGGTGTATACATCCTTATCCCGCCAGTCTTTGCGGATCACCCGGTAATCATCCAGGATATCCCGCAGTCCCAGGACGGTTCTGGTGTGCGGACTGTTTTCTTTCAGCCATTCAAGGGTCGGCAGCACCTCTTTTTTCAGCCCCAGGGGTTCCTTGTCGACGATGAAAAGATTCGGCCGAAATGTCTTTGCAGTGGCCAGGATAATGTTGGTTCGGATGGATAGCGCCTGCTCCTCCTCGATACGGATCGACAGGGAGCGGTACTCTTCGTTGGTCTGCTTTATCATCCCGGGAATTCTGACGAAATCCACCTGCTTCGGCATCTTGAATCTTCCCACCAACGGAGAGCCGGTAAGGATGAGCACGTTGGTGTTAGCGTCGCGCAGGTGGTTGGCGATGGCCATGGTCCTGCGAATATGGCCAAGACCATAGGTGTCGTGAGAATACATGAGGATGTTATAGGTTTCATGTGTTTCAGGGGGCATAATGACCTGACCTATGATCTGAGATTGACACTGTTTGCAGGATGGACTTGCCAACTCTTATTCTACGCAACCTCAGATGTCAAGTCTGCCTGGTTCAAATTCTGATTTTTATGTTTTTTGTCAGGGTAATACCGCCAGGCGAGATTGAATGCAGGAAACTTTTGTCAATGTTGCCAAGATAGTATATCATCTGGCAAGGTCGGTCGTGTGCTCCATGAAAAAAAGAAAAAGCGGAGTGCAGCTGTCAGAAGCTTAACGTTAGGCGGTTGCTAATCATGATGATGTTTTCGATATCGGAGTAGGTGCTCTTGTCGACAAACAGGTCTCCGGTATCCATATAGCCCAGGTGAAGCTCGTAGGAGAGGTTTTCGACCAGCCTGTATATCAGCCCGACATCGGCTTCCCAGCCTGCCTTGTTGTCCTTGTCCAGCTGAAAGGGACGGTGATTGCGGGTTACGCCGAAAGCTCCTTCAAACGAAAAATTTTCGGTGGCGGTAAAGCGAGCCGACAGTGCAACTGTGCTGGTTCCCGGCAGAAAGGATTCGGAATCCCCCGAAGCGACTTTTTGCATATGTTCGCTGGTAAAAACGTCGGATGCGATGCTGGTGATCAGAAGCGGCCGGTATTTTTCGCTATACAGCCCCGGAGTCTGTTCCTGCTGTTCGAGGATCGCCCCCAGATCGTACGATGTAATGCGGTATACCCGGTGGCTGGTGCTCTCTTCGGCAAGGATTGCGCCGGGCCGAAGCAAAAGCGAAGCCAGGATTGCCAGCATGCAAAAATAATTTGTTGTCTGCAGCGTCATTATTTATGCAAAATCAAAAGTTTCATTAACTACTTCAGCAGGATACGTCATCCTGCATGGTTACTTAAATCATTCTTCTTTTTAGATTCTTTGTCAAGCAAGAAGTAGCGGTGGCAACAAAAGCTGGAAAATTAGCAGGTGCAAACGTAATGCTCTGGATTTTCACAAGTTATAGCTCAGTTGTACAACCGGCAAGACACATCTTGCCTGGGGAAAAAAAGTAAGATATAGATAGGTCTGTGTGTTATTTAGAACCCGCCACTGGTGCATAAGCCGGTGCATAAACGCAAAGCCGGCGTAATGGTCGATCCGGTGCTAGATTTAGGAGATATTTCGGTATGCGAATCATTCCTCTTTTATTCACTCTATTTTTCTCTCTTCTCTGCTTTGTTCAGCCGCTTTGGGCGGAGGACAGCGGCCAGCTTTACCGCCTGGTTTTTGCAAAGTTCGATAAAAACTCAATAGGTAAGTACGGATTTCTGGGCGACAGTATTGAAAACATGCTCATGAGTCGTCTTGCGTCGAGGGATCGCATCCAGGTAATCGATACGGTGCTCAGCAAACAGGACCTCGCCCAGCTCAAAGAGAGAAAACTGGCAGGTCTGTTTCCGGCAGACGATGATTCCTCGAACTTTCTCGTTACGGGCGGGGTTTTTGAGACGGTCTCCGGGCTTACCGTCAACATAACACTGTATCCGCTGAGCGGTGACCGGGATGAACAAAATTATACGGTCAACTCCTTGACGGAAAAAGAGATAATAAGCGATATAGAACGACTGGCATCGAAAATTGCCGCAGAGAGTTTTGGCTACAAGATTGTAGAGAAGGCCAAAAGTGAAAAAGGCGATCCTTCAGGTCTTTCCGGGTTCACTACCGCTCACCCCGAAGAGGCTTACAAGAGGGGGCTCTATACCGGTACTGTGGCAGGTTCCGGACGCGCGGGCTTTACGGTTGCATCAGTCGGAGTAAAAAGAAAACTGACTTTTGATAAAGAGATTACCGCACTTGCGGCGGGGGATATCGACGGCAACGGGGTGCAGGAGTTTATCGTGCTGCAGCACTCCACCCTGGAGGCTTACCGGGTGTCGGGAAGGCGGATCGTAAAGCTTGGTTCAATCGAACTGTCAAGAGATGTAAAGATTCACGCCCTTAACCTTGTCGACGTAGACGAAGACGGCACCCAGGAAATAGTTCTCAGCGCAACCAGCGGAATTGATGTCGCGTCTTTGATACTGGGCTGGCGCGAAACGAGGGGATTTGAGGTGATCGCCGACTATATCCGCTGGTATCTGCGACCCGTCGACATTCCAGGAGAAGGTGTACGTCTGTGCGGACAGCGCCGCGGGACCGAGAGGCTGGAGCTTGTCCGGCCGGGAATTTTTGTCATGGACGTAGCCAAAGATTTTGTCCTGAAACCGCAGCAGCAGCTGGCGTTGCCGCCAGGACTCAATCTGTTTGATTTTTCCTATGCCGATCTTGACGGTGACAATTTTTACGAAGTCGTTGCCGTGGACGGCGATGAACACTTAAGGGTATACAGCCCGTCGAACCAGCTTATGTGGGTGAGCAGTGCAAAGTTTGGCGGAAGCAAGATGTATCTGGGACCGAATACCGGCGGAGCGATCAACGAGCAGGATCGGAAAAATTTTACGGCTGACGAAGACGGCGACAGGGAACTGGTGTTTGTGCCGGCGAGGATTCTGGTGACGGACCTTGATCAAAACGGGGCTGACGAGATCGTCATCAACGAGAACAAGATGACGGCGTTTGGCTTTTTTGAAAAACTGCGCCCCTATAAATCGGGTTCCGTGGTGGGGATGGCCTGGGTCGGCGATGAACTTGTGGAAGCATGGCGTACGGGCAGTTACCGCGGATATCTGGTGGATTATGCTGTTCGTCCACCAGTCACACCACCCACTGCTGGAAGCGCCGGGAAGTCTGATAAAAACGAAGGGGCAACGCTTTTTATCGCCAACATTCCCGCCAGCGGTTCCCTCGCCGCTATTCTCCCGGGAGGCTCTCGCAGCGAGTTGGCGGTATACGACCTTGTTTTTTCACAAAAGGTGGCAGAATAACGAAGAAAATAGCAAAAGTATAAAAAATTATACTGCCGGGTAAAAAAATCTTGACAAAGAATGGAGCCACGTATACTGTTCAGCGAATGGTTTTATGTCTTTAGCCTTTGCTGGTCGCATATTGACCGGGCATCAGCGCTTTTGACAGAGGGTAGAGATAAAGCAATCCCACAAGGGATAAAAAAATCACAGGAGAAACGAAAATGAAGAAGATCATCGCTTCAACTTTAGGCTTGATGATGGTTGGTGGTGTAGCAGCTACGACCGCATCTGCAGTGGAAAATCAATTCGGCGGCTACTGGCGTACCCGCGCTTTCGTTCAGGACGAATTTGCTCAGGACGGCGAAAGCTACGGACGCATCGACAATCGTACCCGTCTCTACTACACCGCAAAATTCAACGACAACTTCAAATTCGTAAACAAGTTCGAGATCGACTCCAACTGGGGTAGCGAGCCTCTTGGAGATGTCGGTTCTGACGGCATGGTGTTCGAGGTCAAGCACTCCTACGCTGATTTCACCCTCGGCAACGTTCGCACCAAGCTTGGTATCCAGGGTCACACTATCGCTCGCGGTTTCCTCTTCGACGATGACTTCTCCGGTATCGTGGTTTCTCCCAATCTCGGCAACGTTACCCCGACCCTGGGATACATCTCTGAAAAGACCGAAGACGGTGGTGGATATGACTACACCGAAGGTATCGCCTTCCTCCAGGTTGGCGTACAGGTAAGTGACAACTTCAACCTCACCCCGTACTTTGTATACTACTCAGCTGACGAAGGCACCTCCGTAGATGACGAAGGCGTGGTATCTCTTGCAGGCGATTGGGATTCCTACTATCTCGGTGCTGACTTTGACATGAAGATGGACGCAGCCAGCGTATGGGGTACTCTTATCTATAACGGCGGCGACTACGGTGATGACGACATCAGCGCGTTCCTCGGTGCCTTGGGTGTTGATGCAGGTATTGCACACGGCCAGGTCTTCTACGCAACCGGCGACGATGATGCCGCCGACGGCGACATGGAAGCATTCTTCAATCCTGTAGGTCGTTCCTACTACTGGTCTGAGATCATGGGTTACGGTGTTTTCGATAATAACGTTTCTGCCAACGCTCCTGGTGACGGAATCAGCAATGTTCTCGCAGTTAACGCTGGCGTAACCGTTAAGCCTGCCGACAAGCTGACCCTTTCTGCAGACCTCTGGTACGCGATGCTTGCTGAAGACAACGCAGCCGGTGAAGATGAGCTCGGTTTTGAGGTTGACGGTAAACTCACCTACGCGCTTATGGACAACCTGAATCTTGATGCAGTTCTCGCATACCTCGCAGCTGGCGATGCTACCGGTGACGACGACGTATTCGAAGGCGGTGTACGCGTATCTCTGAGCTTCTAATAAAGAGACAGCGTCATCCAGTAGAATAGTTCAGTATAAAAGCCCGGTGGAGGAAACTCCACCGGGCTTTTTTCATTGTTTACCTCGGGGTGTTGACAAGAGTATCTTCATGCGCTGGCCAATTCTTTTTTTTGTCATGACCGGAGTGTTTCTCTCCACTCTGGATAGCGGCATGATCAATGTGGCACTGCCCACCATTACCCGTTCGCTCAAGCTCGATCTGGAGCAGAGTGAGATCATTGTAACCGTCTATCTGCTGACCATTACCGCCACGCTGGTGTTCTGGGGGATGATCGGTGACCGGGTAGGACGGCGTAATATATATATCGGCGGAATGGGGATTTTCGGAGTCGGAGCGTTCTGCTGTTTCGTGTCGACTACCTTTTCTTTTCTTGTGTTCAGCCGTTTTTTTCAGGCGATCGGGGCGTCGATGATGATGTCGTCCGGGCCGGCCATCCTGAAGGAAACCTTTCCTCCCAATTATCTCGGACGGAGCCTTGGATTGGTTGGCATTGCCACGGCCTGTGGCCTGCTGAGCGGCCCATATGTCAGCGGCCAGCTGCTATTAGTGTATGGCTGGCGGGCTGTTTTCCTGGTCTCAATGGCTATTGCCGCCCTGGTTTTCGGGGTCGGTGTCCTGGTGATGTACAGGCGATTGCCCGGTGCCAAGGCGGGAAGTGTCAACGGCTGCGACTGGCTTGGCGGCGTGCTCTGGGCAGCTGTCGCCGTCGTGCTGATATCTCTTTTCAACAAGGCGGGTGAACGCATCGGTCCTGGGGTTGTAATTCTTGCTGGGATGGTTGTCCTGCTCGGCAGCCTGTTTGTCATCCGGCAGCAGCGGTGTGTCAATCCGATTGTACCGCCTGAAATATTCTCCAGCAGA
Source organism: Desulforhopalus singaporensis (assembly GCF_900104445.1). Lineage (GTDB taxonomy): Bacteria > Desulfobacterota > Desulfobulbia > Desulfobulbales > Desulfocapsaceae > Desulforhopalus_A > Desulforhopalus_A singaporensis. The sequence goes on from NZ_FNJI01000005.1 coordinate 204,260, forward strand.
AAATACTGGCCGGCCGTGGTCAGTGCCGCGGTATCGTTTGCGGTGCTTTTTTCGGTGTTGATACTGATGCCGTTTTATCTCGAATATCTGTTGCAGGTGCCTGTGGACACCGTTGGGAAAATGATGATGGCGGTTCCGGCAACGCTTATGGTTCTCTCCCCGACCGCAGGATTTGTATATGACAAGATCGGCGCCAGAATTCCAACCACTTTTGGACTTTTTATCAGCTTTTGCGCAATGGTTCTCGTCTCCAGGCTGACCGACACCAGCAGCCTGACGGAAGTTGCCCTTATCCTTGCCATGCTGGGTGCTGGCCAGTCAATCTTCCTGTCGCCCAACAGCGCTTCGGTGTTGTCAAAAGTTGATGATTCTTTTTCCGGTACTACCGCGGGGATTCTCGCGACCGCAAGAAACTTCGGGATGGTGAGCGGGGCTACCGTTGGCGCAACGCTCTTTGCCTCGTTGTACGCAAAATACAGCGGCGGCAAGATGCTTACCGATTTCAACCCGGCCAACCGTCCGGATTTCCTCCATGCTTTTCAGACATCTTTTTTGCTGCTAGCTGCTCTTGCGCTGTTCGGGGTGGTTGTTTCCCTGTTGCGCCGGTAGTATTGGCAGAGTGACTGTCGCGACAGTTCCGCCCCCCGGACTGTTGGCGATGGAAAAGACACCCTTGTGCGCCTTGATGATCTGGTCAACAAGGGAGAGGCCCATTCCGTTACCGGTGGCTTTGGTGGTAAACAGAGGATCAGTTACCAGTTGAAGATGCTCCTTGGCGATACCTTGTCCGGTATCGGTGATAAAAAATGAGACGTGGTCCGGCTGTTCCGTCGCCTGTATGGTAAGTGTCCCTCCCTGGTGCATGGCCTCAATGCTGTTTTTGACAATATGCATGACGACCTGTCGTATTTTATATTCATCAATCACAATCACGGGTCCGGGTTCGTCAAGACCGACCTGGGTCTCAATGTCGTGTTCGTGAAAGGCGGTGTAGAAAAACATTAAAGTTTTTCTGATCAGCGGAAAAAGGGCGCAGCGGGTAAGCGTCAGCTTGGTGTCAACTGCAAAGGTGAACAGATAGTTGAGGGTCTGCTCTATCTTATCGGTTTCCTCGGTAATTATTTCCAGAAACTTCAAGGTATATTCATCGTCGGTTTTTCTGGTGAGCAAACGAGCTGTGCCGCCGATTGAGGTGAGGGGATTGCGGATTCGGTGCAGCAGCTTTGAAGAAATCTTCCCGAGAGTGGAATCCCGCTCTGAAGCAACCAGAAGGTCGCGGCTTTTTTCCAGCTCCAGGGTTACCGATTCAAGCGCCGAGATTTTCTCGGACATCTTCTGGTAGAGAAAGCTGTGCTCAATGGCAAGACTAGCCTGACTGGCAAAAATTTCAAGATCGAAGATATCGCTCTGTTTCAGCGGTATCTCGGTACCGTGGTTGTCGACAATGATGACGCCGAAAAACTGACTTGAGGAAAACAGCGGAAGAACAAAAAAGGAAGATAGGTTTAACTGTTCAAGAAATTTTTTGGGAATGTGGCTGCCGGGATGTCTGCCGTTTTTAACAAAGACCGGCCTCTGAGTCTTGATAACATGGCAAAGGATATGGTCGGCCGCAAGCTTTTCTATATCGAGCTGGCCGATACTGCCGTATTTTTTTCCATCATCTTCCGGCTCCTCATCGGAAAGGGTCTGCAGTATCACATCCAGGTTGAGAGGGGGGTGCCCGACCTTCTGGTCAAGGGGAGCCTCAACCTCCATTTTCCCCTCAAATATTCCGGTGGAGGAGTCGTACGACAACAGCCGGGCTCTGTTGAAATGCAGGCCGTCTTCCGCCGTTATGACCAGCAGGATGGTCCAGAGGATTTTCTCCAGCTCGAAGAGGTTGAGGTAAGCTGTGTTCAGTTTCAGGTTGAGCTGATGGAGGAATCGCAGCCTGGCGTTGGTTATCTGCAGCTCTTTCTGATAGGTCTTGTAGTTGATGGCAAGCCGCCTCTTTTTGAGGGTGTTCTGGACGGTGTGGCTGAACGGCTTGAACGCCAGCGGCTTGGTCAGGTAGTCGTCCGCTCCTTCCCGTAAACAGTGAAGGGCAATCTCCAGGTCGGCGGTCCCGGTGACCATGATGATGCCGAGATCGGGATATGCGGGTGCGGTCTCCTTGAGAACCTCGGCGCCGTTTTTATCCGGTAATTCTATGTCGAGGATAAGAAGGGCTATGTCGTGGGATTCAAACAGTTTTTTTAGTTCACCCGCTGTTTTGGCATGGACGACGTTAAAGCCGCCGCTTTGCAGGTAATGGGTGAGCAGCAGCTGGATATCCGGGGAGTCGTCGACTACAGCGACCACTTCTCCGGCAGAGAGCAGGTCTGCGGCTGGTATTGCAGTACTCTTGGTCGAGAGCAGTTCTACCATGGTTCAGTCACGTTAAGGGGAATTTTTCGGCTCAATCAATTATATCTTTTCCACATCCGATGGAAACAAAAAATGTGGCAGTTCTCTCCATATTTTAGCCGATGTTTCGGAAAATAATAATGATATGGTCTTATGGTTCCGATTTTACTTGGAACCAGCGTTATGTTCCAATATGATTGTGACCACTAAAATACAAAGACCCAGCAAAAGGCGATGACTTGGCCCGGAGGCAACAGCAGGAGATGGAGTTGGAAGATATTTTTTTAAAGGGAGGATTGTTGGCGAACCACTTCAGCCGATTTGAAGAGCGGCAGGGACAACTCGCCATGGCCCGGATGGTCGGCTGTGCCCTTGGCAGAGAAGAGGCGTGCGACGAAAACCAGCCCCCTCATCTCGTCGTCATCGAGGCGGAAACCGGCATAGGTAAAACCCTTGCCTATCTCGTACCCGCTCTGCTTTCCGGGAAAAAGGTCGTGATCTCCACCGCGACCCTTAATCTTCAGGACCAGATAGTGGACAAGGACCTGCCGCTGGTGGAGACTTTGCTTGAACGTTCGGCCAAGGCTCTGTGCATGAAAGGCAGGGAAAATTACATCTGCCTTTACCGGTGGTTCCAGCTCCGGGCCACACCCCAGCTGTTTTTAAGCGATGATCCCGATCTTGAAAAGATCGACCGGTGGCTTGAAAAAACGACCACCGGAGACCGGGCGGAGCTTGAGTTCCTCAATGAGTATTCTCCCCTGTGGAGCCGAATTTCGGCCCGGTCAACCCATTGTCTCGGCGGCGATTGCCCGGAGCTGTCCTCTTGCTTTATCACCAGGCTGCGTAAAAAAGCTGGCGCGGCGCAGATGCTCATCGTTAACCATCACCTCTTTTTCTCCGACCTGGCGCTTAAAAACAGTGGCTACGGCGATCTCCTTCCCGGTTACCAGGCGGTGATCTTCGATGAGGCGCACCATGTGGAAAATGTCGTCAGTACCTTTTTCGGCAAGAGATTCAGCCATTTTCAACTCATCGACCTAGTAGCGGATATAGAACATCAGGCACAACAGCAGCTGAACCCGGACGTTGTTGATGAACTGCTGCCAAGTCTATCGGGGTTGCGGGTGAGAGCGGAGCAGTTCACGTCCGTTTTTGAAGGGGCAACCGGACGTTTTCCCCTGGACGGTTTAATAGACCGGGTGACGGCTGATGTCTGGCGCGAAAATGTTGAACTGCTGCTGACGGGTATCGCCAGGGTAGGGGACAAACTCGGACGCTACACTCAATATGGAGAGAGCTGGGCGGGGTTGGTAAAAAGAGCTGAAGAGTTGGAGCAGAACCTTCGCCATATTGCTCTTGAGGTTGGTCCAGAAGACGCCTCGTTCGTGAGATGGTATGAAAAAAGAGAGAAAGCGGTAGTGTTGTCGACGACCCCTCTGGAGGTTGCCCCGGTTCTCCACGAGGTGCTCTACAGCAACGTTGAGACCTGTATCCTCACCTCGGCAACCCTGTCTACCGGTGGGTCGTTCTCCTACATGAAAGACCGGTTGGGACTGGATGAGCAGACCAGGTTTGCGCAGTTTTCCTCACCTTTTGATTATGCGCACCACTCTCTTCTTTATATACCCGGAGCAGGGTTTCCGCTCCCCAATGAAGAAAATTACCGTTCCATGCTTGCTCTGACTATTACCGAGATACTCCGCCTGACAAGGGGCAGGGCACTTATCCTCTGTACCAGTTTCAAGGCAATGGATGAACTGGCCGATGTCCTGCGCAGCAATATCGAGTATACTGTGCTGGTCCAGGGCGAGCAGTCAAAAAAATCCCTGCTCGCCCGGTTTCGCAAGGAAAAGGAGTCGGTGCTGGTGGCGGTGGCAAGCTTCTGGGAAGGTGTTGATATCGCCGGAGAGTCCCTGAGCTGCGTAATTATCGACAAACTGCCGTTTGAAGTACCCAGTGACCCGGTGTTGAAGGCCAGGATTGAACAGATAAAAAGCAGCGGCCGGAATCCCTTTTTCACTTTTCAGGTCCCAAGGGCCGTTCTCTCTCTTCGGCAGGGGGTCGGCAGGCTTATGCGTGCTGCCTCGGACAGGGGGGTGATCGCAATTATGGATGTCCGGCTTCGGCGCAAAAGCTATGGCTCGACTTTTCTCAAAAGTCTGCCGCCGTCACCGGTCACCGAGAAGATGGAAGATATTGAGACATTTTTCGATGGTGCAACAAACCAATAGTACACTTTTATGTTGGAGTATTAATGGATAATCAACAACTAATGGCAGGACTGCTGGAACAGGTCAAGGGTGAGGCGGCGAAAATAGATCGATGCATGCGCCAGGACCAAGCGCTGTTTGGCCCTGATATCGACGAGCTGTTGTCAGCGGTGCTGGAGTATGGTCTTTTCAACGGCGGTAAGCGCATCAGACCGTTTCTGACGGTTCTTGCCGGCCGTCTCTGCACCGTGGAAAATGAGCGGATTTACCAGCTGGGCATCGCTTTTGAGTATCTTCATGCCGCGACACTTTTCCATGACGATATCATCGACGGGTCGGCAACCAGGCGGGGCAAGCTCTCGGTGCACAAGAAATTCGGGGTTGTCTCCGCCATTCTCGCCGGGGATTTCCTCCATGCCCATGCGATGGATATAGTCGGCCAAATGGCGGGTAAAGATGGGCTCGCCAGCTTCTGCAGGGCCACCAAGGGTATGGCCGAGGGCGAATTTATGCAGCTCAGAAACGCTCAAAAACACAATTTATCAGAACTTGATTATTACAACGCCATAATGGGGAAAACCGGACTGCTTATTGCGGCCGCCTGCGAGGTTGGCGCCATGTTCGGTGGAGGAAATGGCGACCAGGTAAAGGCGTTGAAAAGTTATGGTGAAAATCTCGGCTGCGCCTTTCAGGTGACCGATGATTTGCTGGACTACCTCGGTAACCCTGAAAAAACGGGAAAGGCTGTGGGTAATGACCTGGCCGAGGGAAAGATGACCCTGCCTCTGATTCTGGCAATTGACCGGGCCGGAACTGACGACCGCAACCGTCTGCTTACAATCATCTCCAGTGAGGAGATACGGCGTGACGGACTCCTGGAGACTGTCGAGCTGATCGACCGCTATGACGGTTTTGTCACCGCCAGGCAACAGGCTGAGGATGCGTCGCGCCGGGCCGTGGACAACCTGCGGATATTTACTTCACCACGGATGGAAAAAGAGAAAATGGTTCTGGAGTCTCTTGCCAGCTATGTGGTAATGCGTGAAAAATAACAAAAGAGGCGGGGGAAAAAATCCAGATCTGCCGCTCAGAAAATAAGGGGATATCGGCTTTATGGTCGCCAGGCGTAGCAACAGCAGAAGGGGCAAAAAAGTAAAACAACAGAGCTGGATAAAGGTGAATTTGAGCCGTATTCTGGCAGGCCTTGCGTTGTTTGCGCTGCTTGTTGTCACCGTCGGTACGGTTGGCTATGTGATTTTCTTCCGCACGGTTTTCGCCTGAGAAAAAGCTGGTGCAGCAGCAACGGGTGGAATTGCCCGCATATCAGCAAGCCGGTCGGTTGCAACCATATGCGGGCAGAAAAATCTGGGCCAGGTGCACCTGGCCCGTTAACAGCTTCTAACAACTTCAGGTCAATGCTTGAAAGAACGCTGGCCGGTAAACATCATAGCAACCGGCGGGTCCGCCTCATTGCACGCCTCGATAGTTTCAAAATCACGCATGGAACCGCCCGCCTGCAGGATTGCCGACACCCCCTGAGCGATTCCCACATCTGCGCCGTCCCTGAACGGGAAGAAAGCATCGGAAATCATTACCGATCCGGGAAGGTCAGCGCGCTCCCTGGCAACCCGCTCGTCTATGAGATCTTTCTCCGCCCGGTCACGCTCATTTCTTGAGATTGCAAGTTCCAGGTCAGCGTAACCTATTCCGTGGGTGTCAAAACAGAGTATGTCGGCATATTTTATATACGCTTTATGAACAGCTATCTCCGCCACCCCGACGCGATCCTGCTCGCCGGTTCCAATACCCACTGTTGCCCCGTCTTTTACATAGAGTACGGAATTTGAGGTCACCCCGTGCTCAACGGCCCAGCCGAAGATCATATCGTCTATCTCGCGCTTGGTCGGCTGGCGCTTGCAGCTGTAGTCGTTACCCTTCCAGGAAGCGGTGGCGGGGCTCAGGTCGTCCAGGGAACGGATGGAGTTGACTGCGGATTGCTGAACGATAATGCCGCCATCAATGAGGCTCTTGAAATCGACAAAACGATATTTTTCAAAATCAACAAGCCGGTCGATGCCAGCTATCTTGATAATACGAAGGTTGGCTCGTCTGCTCAGGATTTCAAGACTGCCTTCTTCAAATTCGGGGGCACAGACGACCTCGAGATAGTTTTGTGACAGCAGCTCTGCTGTTTCTTTGTCACATGGGCGGCTGAGCACCACCGCACCGCCGAATGCGGCGATACGATCGGACCTGAGGGCCTTGTTGAACGCTGTTGCGAGGTCATCGCCGTAAGCCGCCCCGCACGGGTTATTGTGCTTGAGAATGACCGCCGACGGTTTGTCTACCAGGTATTTGATGATATTAAGGCCGTTGTCTATGTCGGTCAGGTTGATTTTGCCGGGATGTTTGCCGACCTGGAGCATATCTTCCACCTTGATGGCGGAGACCAGTCCGTTTCCTGGCTCTATGAATCTGCAGTCGCCTAGAACCAGGTTGCCGTTGACAAGCTCGTAGAGTGCGGCTTCCTGGTCCGGGTTTTCTCCATAGCGGATGCCACGCTCGTCTGTCGAACCGTCGCTCTGGGGGATCGCCCAGGTGCGTTTACGGTAGACAAGTTTCTGATCGCCAAAAGAGATGGTCATCTCATGGGGAAAGGAGTCGCCCAGGATGGTCGAATACATTTTTTTCAAATCACTCATAATTTTTTCCTCAACTTTTCTGGGGCGGTGCCAAATAAAAACCGCCGGTTGATCAGGAGATTATTTGCTTTGTCAGGGGCGGAATTCGCGCTCCATCGTCAATGGTTATGTTTTCCAGGTAGCATCCGGCGCCAATGAAGACATTGTCGCCGACAATGCAGTTTTTCAACACACTGCCCTGTTCTATGGTGGTGCAATGACCGATATGACTGGACCCGGAGATATGAACGCAGGGTTCAACAATTGTATCTGCCATCACCGTAGATTCTAAAGAGATGCGGGTGGTCTCCGGGGAGATAAAAGAGACGCCGTCATCCATGAGTGTCATGTTTCTTCGCAGCTGTAACTCCCGCTGGGCTTCTGCGAGCTCACGACGTGAGTTTACCCCGAGAACATCTTTCGGGTCAACAACGGTAAATCTGCCCACCTGTAATTTATCGTCAACGAAAATTTTGACAATATCGGTCAGGTAAATCTCGCCCTGTGCGTTGTCGCTGGAGACGTTTTTGAGCGCGCGAAACAACAGTTCTGCCCTGACGCAGTAGATACCTCCGTTGATTTCCGTAATTTTTCGCTGCTCCTCGGTGGCGTCTTTCTCCTCGATTATCCCGGAGATATTACCGTTAAAATCAGTGACGATACGCCCGTAATTGGTGGGATCCTCAAGTTTTGTGGTCAGCAGGGTGAGATCGTTTCCGCATTCGGTATGAATCCGGTGCAGCTGCGACAGTGTCTGCGGCCTGATAAGAGGAGTGTCTCCGCAGAGAATCATTATATCCCGCTGGCGATCATCAACCAGATCCTCTGCAGCCAATACCGCATGGCCGGTCCCAAGCTGTCTCTGCTGTTCGGCAAATTCGACCCGGTACTGCCTGAGCTGCTCACGCACACTTTGATGTTGATGACCTACTACAATAATGACCTGCCCAGGGGTAAGCCCCAGGACGCTTTCAATTACATGGCCGACCATTGGCCGGAAAAACAGCGGATGAAGGACTTTGGCCATCCGTGACTTCATTCTCGTTCCTTTGCCGGCGGCGAGAATAATCGCGGTTAATGCTTTGTTGTTCATGGAATAAAGACGGTTGAATCAGTTGTGGTTAAGCGGTGCACCATAATTTGCGACACCGTTTTTGGCGCATCAAAGAGGCCAATAGTAGCACACTGCATCACTATATCAAAGAGCAATATATGCCAGACTACAGCAGATATTCTCATTTTATTCTAATGGTAACCGAACATTTGCCGGGTAAGGTCATGTTCAAACCTGATTATTACGGGTCAGAAAAAAAACGTATCTGAAAGTTGCAGCCGACAATATCTGGAAAATGTCATAGAACGAGAGGACATTATGGGAACCATGGATGTATCCGGTGGATATCTCCCACTGGAAAGCGAACGATACATGAACGAGGACCAGCTGCGATATTTTAAAATGGTGCTGCTGGGACTACGGGTAGACCTGGTGAACAAATCTTCAACCAGCCGTAAAAACCTGCATGAGTAGGGGCTGCATCATCCGGATCCCTTCGACGTGGCATCTTCGCAGTCGGGACTGGCGATGGCCCTGGAAGCCAATCACAGAGACAGGCTGAAGCTGGCGAAAATCGACCGGGCGCTGGACCGTGTCGAACGCAGGGAATATGGGTATTGCGAGCTGACGGGAGAGGAGATAGGACTCAAAAGGCTTGTCGCCCAGCCTCTGGCGACGCTTTGCATCGAAGCTCAGGAGATGATTGAGACCAGGATGCGGTCGCATAGAGTTGTCAGGCCTGAAAAAAAACAAACAATTTTCCTTTGATATGGCAGAAAAACGGATTGAGCAGGAATTGCCGGGGCTGTGGTGTGGTAAGGTAACAAAAAAGCCCCGTAATGCGTTTGCATTACGGGGCTTTATATATAAAACCGGCGGCGACCTACTCTCCCACACAGTCGCCCGTGCAGTACCATCGGCGCAGAAGAGCTTAACTTCCGTGTTCGGAATGGGAACGGGTGGAGCCTCTTCGCTATGACCGCCGGAAAAATCTGTTTGTTTCCTTTAGCAGGGAAGGGGGGTGGGATTGCGACCCGCCTTCCTATAGTAACTCAGATAATCGAATAGTAGAGCAATCAGTAGAGTATTAATCAAAAAATATGGATAAGCCGCACGGCTTATTAGTATCGGTAAGCTCCACGTGTTGCCACGCTTCCACACCCGACCTATCAACGTTGTGGT
>NZ_FNJI01000014.1:0-1022 GCF_900104445.1 Desulforhopalus singaporensis
ACGCACCTGCGATCGACTATTTCGACGACGATGTGGGCGCGGTGCAGGGTCCGGTGTATGACAACGGGGTGACCAACGATATCCATCCGACGGTGTTCGGCACCGGCGGCAAGGTTGGCGACGTGGTGACGATCTATACCCAGGACGGCACCGTGGTAGCGACGACCACCGTCAGCAGCAACGGCAGCTGGAACGTCAACCTGGCTAACCAGAGCGGCACCGTAGAGTATACGGCGACGCTGACCGATCCGGCGGGCAACGAGTCCGATCCGTCCGGAACCTTTACCGTCACCTATGACGTGACGGCGCCGGATACGCCGAATACTCCTGCTATTGTCACCGACAATGTTGGTGAGATTGTCACTGTAGGTGCAGGTGATACCACCGATGATAATCGTCCAACCTTTAGCGGAACCGGTCAGGAAGCCGGAGAGACCATTACGCTGTACGATGGCAACGATCAGGTAATAGCTACTACTGTGGTCGACACAGATGGTAGCTGGAAAGTCGAGCTTGATCCCGCAAACACTATGACCGATGGTGAGCAGAGCGTTACTTATACTGTAACCGATGAAGCCGGAAACACCAGTGGACGCAGTCCCGAGATGACGTTTGTTGTCGATACGTCGAGTGTATCCGTTGAAATCAGCTATCTCGTTGACGATGCAGGAGAGGTAACCGATAACGTTTTTGACGGCGGTTTCACCGATGATGCTACACCGGAAATCTGGGGCACCGCCAGTGCCGGCGCGACTGTTGAACTCAAATTGTCAAATGGGACAATTCTAGCTACAGGAATAGCCCCTGATAATGATGGCAACTGGAATTATAAGATCCCGGCCACTGACGCGTTGACCCCCGATGGCGCATATAAGCTGATCGCCACGGCAACCAATCCTGCCGGTGGTAGTGTCGAGACTGAATTCACCGTTACTATTGATACGACACCGCCAGCGGCCAGTGTGGAAATTACCGCTATTACCGAGGATACCGGTGTGGCGGGTGACTTCATCACCAACGAT